>DATCBP010000083.1:0-36877 GCA_036511815.1 Gaiellaceae bacterium | reverse complement strand
ACAGACGCGGCTCGAACTGTCGGGCCTGCACTGCTGGTCAGCGTCCCGCTTCAAGCCCCGATGGTCGCGATTCTTGCCTATTCGTATCTAACGATCTCTCCCTGGAGCGTCGCTCTCTTCGCCATTCCGGCCGTGGCTGCACAAAGGCTTCACCTTCTCTACCGAAAGCAAACGGAGACGGCGGACGCACTCGGCACAGCAAACGCACGCTTGGCCAAGGCCAACCTCTCGTTCGCGACGGCGCTGGTAGCGACACTCGATGCTCGAGATCGGTACACCGCTGGTCACTCGGCCGCAGTCGCGATCTACGCAAGGGACATCGCTGTACGGATGGGGCTGTCAGAAGAGGAACAAGAACTCGTTCACCTCTGCGGGCTCGTCCACGACGTGGGAAAGATCGGTCTTCCTGCCGGTCTCCTCGAGAAGCCTGGCGCGCTCAACCTGGCCGAACGGCAGCGGATGGAAGAGCACTCCGTCATCGGTGAGCGAATCCTGCGGAAGGTGGAGGACTACAGCGAGATCGCAGCAGTCGTTCGCAATCATCACGAGCGGCTGGACGGCCTCGGCTATCCCGATGGTCTGCAGGGCAATGAGATCCCGCTTCTCTCGCGTGTGATCGCCGTCGCCGATGCGTACAACGCGATGACCTCGGATCGTCCCTACCGCGACGCCATGCCGAGCCGGGTCGCGCGTCTCCGGCTTGCGCAGGCCGTGGAGGGGCAGTTCGACACGACCGTCGTGGCCGCGTTCGAGGCGATTCTTGCCGGCGCTCCCGAGGAGTACCGGCTCGGGCGAGGGCCGGATTTCGCTCTGCATTCGTTCGAGTCCGAGGATGCGCCGGAGTTCGACCTCCTTCGGGATCTAGAACCGGCTGCGAGCTTCGCAGCGGCCCGCTAGCTGCTACTCGGCCTTGATCGACGTGGCGGCTGCTTCGGCGCGCGTGTGTACCCCGAGCTTCTCGAAGATGTGCCGGACGTGAACTTTCGTCGTGGATTCGCTGATGAATAACGTTGCGGCGATTTCGCGATTGCTCCGTCCTTGCGCAAGGAGTTCATACACCTCGAGCTCGCGGGGCGACAGGCCTTCGTTTCGCCTCAGCTCACGGGGCATCTCGAGGCCGGCGCGTCGGCCCAAGTCGATGTCTCGCGACGAGACGAAGAGATCTGTCAGCGATCGGGTAAGTGCGTGATGGCCGACAGCGGTCGCCGCTAGCGGTGGATAGGCGCGGCACGCGGTCACAACTGCATCGAGGTGCCCTTGCTCATACACGTCGCAAAGGGTCGCGGCTACATCAACAGGTCCGTCGGTTTGCCGCTGAAGGCCAATGATCGCACGGCCGAGGGCGATAAGAGAAGCAGCGTCAAGATAGTGAGAGTACGAGGCCGCCTCGTTGAAAGCGTCCTCGGCTTGACCGAGCTGTCCGATCGCGGCAAGGACAAGCCCACGATGTGCGGTGAACTCTCCGAGTGCCCCAAGTGGTGCAGCGTCGGGCGGACGCGTCGAGAGAGCGAGTCGAGCGCGCTCGAGATCACCGGTAGCGATTCGCAGCTTTGCTGCTCGGAGGGTCGTTTGCATTGCGACGTTCTCGGAGATTCGGCTGCGATGTTGGAGTTCCTCAACCACGCGCTGAGCAGCGAGCACCTTCCTTATCCCGATCAGGGCGCACGAGCGAGCCAGGAGAGCGTAGTCAGCGACGAACTCGAGACCGCTCAGTTGAGCCTCTGCCGTGAGGTCGTGAGCAAGGTCGAGCGCCTGCTCGTACCTAGATATCACGCAGAAGACTGTCGAATAGATGTTCAAGAAGCTGGTTCGAGCTAGCGGATCGCGAACAAGAGGAAGCAGGGGCCGCGACAGTTCGTAAGTAGCGACAGCCTGGCGCGGGTGCCCGAGTTCCGCTGCCAAGATCCCTTTGCCGGTCGCGATTCGAAGTGCACGTTCCGGCCGGTCACTCTCGAGCTCTTGCAGGCGTTCGAGGATCGAATACGCTTGTGGGACCTGAAGCTCGGCTGCATTCAGAAACGCCAGCCAAAAGGCTTCAAACTGCAGCTCGGGGACGCCAGCAAGCGCCTGAGCTCGATTGCAGTTCGCTGTCACACCTTCGCCGTCCTGATTCATATGCGCCGCCCGAGCCGCTGCGAGGTGCGCACGCGCAGCGAAGTCCGGGCTCGCGAGAAGTCGAGCGCTTCGCTCGCCGAGAGTCTGTGCACGTCGGTCGTCTCCCTCGCGCAGAGCCACCTCGGCCTCCGCGAGGAGGAAGATCGGATCGCCGAGCCCTTGCGTCCGAGCGAGGTCGATCCATTGCTTGAGCGTCGCGACCCTGCCCGACGACAGCAGGTCAGCGAGCGCGTCGCTGAGCGTCGAGCGGAGCAGGTCGGCGTGGGGCGCCGCTTGCAGCGTCGCGAGGCACGAGTCCCAGAGCTCAGCTCGGGTCAGTGAGGCGATGACGCGACGCACGACGGCGTCGAACTCGGTCGGGTCGACCTCGCGAAGCCTCGAGACGAGGAACCCGCGCAACAGCGGGTGGATCGCCACCACTCCACCGCCGCCGCGCGTCACGAACCCTCGCTCTGCCGCCTCGACCAAGAGCGCGTCGTGGTCCGCTCCGAGCAGGTCCCGCGCCACCTCGACGCTCGCGTCACCGCCGAGTGCGAGGAGAAACAGGGCGTTCCGCAACTCGAGAGGCGCGCTCCGGAACAGATCCTCGGCGAAATACTCGTATAGGTCGTCGGGCATGAGCCCGGCCTGAGGCTTCGTCGTTCCACCGCGCTTCGCGGCGAGGCCGATCACGGCCGGCCAGCCGCGCGCCTGCGAGACGATCGTGTCCGCGCTCTGCGCGCCCTCGGCGCTCAGCACTTGCTCGGCCTCCTCGTCCGTGAACGCGAGGTCGGCCACCTCGAGCACCGTCGCCTCGCCGTACACCGACATCCGCGCCGTGAGCCACGGCGGACGAATCCGGCTCGTCAGCAGGAGCCGGAACTGCGTCAACGACAGGAGCTCGGACATGAAGTCGTTCGAGTCGGCCGACTCGGCGGCGTAGTGGTAGTCGTCGATCACGAGCAGCGGCGCGTCGCTCGTCACCGCTGCAGCCACCGCCTTCGCGAGCCCCAGCGCCGGCTGGCCTCCCGCGGCGAGGATCCGAACGCGCTCGGCGACCTCTTCGCTCGTCAACGCCTCGGCCACGCCGGCCGCGAGCGCGGCGACGTCGGCCATCGCCGGGCCGCCGTTGTACCAGGCCACGCCGTCCCTGTCCTCGATCCACTCGCGGGCCAGCGTCGTCTTCCCGTACCCGGCCGGGGCCAGGAGCAGGAGAACCCGGGCCTCCGACTGATCCAGGAGTCCCGTAAGCCGCGGACGCTTGATCGTCAAGCCTCGCGCGTGCGACTGCGTCTTCACCGTGCCCTCGACCATGCCTGCCTAAGGGGCTGACGCCTGCCCTAGTTGCTCTCCGAGTGTCCTCCTTGACCATTGTGTACGGCAAACAGCCCCCTGGGAAGGGGGGCCCCGCGCCCGAGGCCTGAGCGCCGGGCGCGGGTTGCCGTCAGCCCCCGACGCCGGCCGAAGCCGGCGCAAGCTCGCGGGAAAGGGGGTCTTCACCCGTGAGCGTCCTGAAAGCGGCCGGAATCTGCCGTCGCCGGGGTACTCCCAACTTCTGCCGGAGTACGTCGCAGTGGGCCTTCGCGGTTCGCGCAGAGATGCCGAGCCGCAGCCCGACCTCCTCGTTCGAGCAGCCGTGGGCGATCAACTCGACCACCTGACGCTGCCGCTCGGTGAGCTGGAAGGGCGGGGTTCCGGTGGTGCTTTTCATGCCGGCGACGCTACGCCGGCCGGCCGGAGGCAACCATCGACCGATAGGAGTATTTGCGGGGGTTGGTGGCTCAGGCCCTGGCCGCGCGGAAGCCGCCGCCTACGAAGCTCGACTCGTGGCCGCGCGTGTTCGCCTCGTCGAGCTCCTCCTGTGTGAGCGCGCCTGTTCGCAGCAGCAGGTCGAATTCGTCGCGCAGGTGCGTGCCCATCATCTCCGGCCCGTCCGTCGCGATCGTGAAGCGGACGCCGTGGGCGACGAACGTGCGAAAGACGTCGCGCAACGCCGCTTCGTCCGGCAAGGCCTTCGTCAGCAGGTTCGACGTCGGGCAGATCTCGAGCACCACCTCGGACTCCCGCAGGCTGCGCATCAGCGACTCGTCGCCGGCGGCGAGGATCCCGTGGCCGATCCGGTCGGGGCGCAACACCTCGAGCACCTCGCCGATCTCCTCGCGCCCGACATCGCCGCCCTCCTCGCCGACGTGGATCGTCACGCCGAGCCCGGCTCCCCGCGCTTCCTCGACCATCGGCTGGACGGAGCGGTAGTCGTAGCGCGTATTGCCCGGACGCGGCCCGGCGATGTCGACGCCGACGACGCCGCGCGAGCTCCAGCGGATCGCCTTCTCGACGATCACCGTGTTCTGCCGCTCGGTGAAGGTCCGGTCCATCATCAGCAGCAGGCCGACGTTCACCTGCGGGTACTCGAGCCTCGCCCGATCGAGGCCGCGGATCGCCGCGAGGATGATGTGGTCGAGGTCGCGCTCGCCGCCGCGGTTCCGCTTCATCGGATTGAACCGCAGCTCGAGCGTCGTGATCCCCTGCGAGCGGTAGGCGCCGCCGATCGCGCCGTGCACGGAGGTCTCGACGGCGATCGGGCTCGACTGGATCAGCTCCGTCCAGTGGTAGATCTGGTCGAGCGCGTCGAGATTCGGAACGCCGCGCGGGTCGCTCACCGTCACGAGCCGGTCGAAATCCCAGTAGTCCTTGACGGGGAGCGCGATGCCCTGCTCGTGCGCGAGCGTCCAGAGGATGTCGGACGAGACCGAGCCGCCGAGGTGAGTGTGCAGCTCGGCGAGGCCGTCCATCAGGCGATCTTAGCCCCAGCCGACGACTGCCCAACGGCGGCTCGTGAAGCGTGCTCCGAGCAGGGCGAGCCGGGCCGCGATCAGGACGTCGAGGCCCGCCCAGACGCCGAGCACGCCCCAGCCGAACGTGAGCGAGAGCGCGGCGACCGCGATGAAGATCGCGCTCGCCGCCAGCATCGACCACATCAGATACCGCGTGTCGCTTGCGCCGATGAGGATGCCGTCGAGCGCGAAGACGGCCCCTGCGAGCGGCTGCATCAGCGCGAACAGCGGCCAGAGCTTCGCCGCTTGCGCGAGCACCGCGGGGTCGCTGCTGAACGCGCGCGGAACGACGTGCGCGAGCGGCAGCAGCATGAGCGCGAACACGGCGCCGAGCACCGTTGACCAGACGATCATCCGGGCCGCAGCAGCATGCGCACCGCCCGCGTCGCCGCCACCGAGCATGCGGCCGACGATCACCTGTCCCGCGACCGCGACGGCGTCGAGGATCAGCGCGAGGAAGATGAACAGCTCGAACGCGATCTGATGCGCGGCGAGCTGTGCGTCGCCCATCCGCGCGAGCACCGACGCGGCGACGAGGAACGACGCATACAACGCCGCCGTGCGCACGAAGATCTGCCGCCCGACCGTGAGCATCGGCCCCATCTCGCGCCAACTCGGCCGTCGCGACGCCGCGCGCGGCCGCAGGAGCTCCACGGCGAATGCAACGCCCATCCCCGCTTGCGCGATCGCCGTGCCCGCGGCCGAGCCGGCGATGCCCCAGTGGAGGCCGTACACGAACAGCAACTCGAGCACGATGTTGACGACGTTCGCGACGACCACGATCTCGAGCGGACGGCGCAGGTTCGAGACGCCGCGCAGGTAGCCCTGGCCTGCAAGCGCGATCAGGGCCGCCGGCATCCCGGCAGCCGCGATCCGGAAGTAGACGAGCGCGAAGTGGCCGGATCGCCCGTGCGCGCCGAGTCCGCGCAGCAGCGGTGCGGCCGCCGCCTCGCAGACCACGAGCAGCGCGACGCCGATCGCGATCGACACCCACAACGCCTGTGCCGCCAGACGCGCTGCCCGCTCGTGCTCGCCCGCCCCCGACGCGCGCGCGACGACGGCGGTCGTTCCGTACGTGAGGAAGTTGAAGATCGTGAACGCCCCCGAGAGCACCGTGCCTGCGAGCCCGAGCGCCGCGAGCTGGGGCCGCCCGAGATGCCCGACGATCGCCGTGTCTACGAGCACGTAGAGCGGCTCCGCAGCCAGGGCGCCGAGCGCGGGCAGCGCAAACCGGAGGATCTCGCGGTCATGCGGCGAGCGCAGCCGCACTAGCCCACGCCGAGTGTTTCCAGCAGGTCCAAGGCCGCCGACGATAATGGGCCCCATGAAGGTCGGGATCGTCGTTCCGTACTCGTGGTCCTTCTGGGGAGGCGTCGTCGAGCACGCCGAGCTCCAGGCAGACGCGCTCCGCAGCCTCGGCTGCGACGTGAAGACGATCATGGGCAACGACCCGCCCGGCCAGTTCACGCGGGTGCTGCACCCGCGACACGGACGACACGGCAACCCGCCACCCGACGTGATCCCGATCGGCCGCTCGGTGATCGTGCCCGCGAACGGCACGCTCCCGAACATCATCCTCAGTCCGCGCTCGATCCTTCGCATCCGGCGCGCGCTCGAACGCGAACAGTTCGATGTGCTCCATCTGCACGAGCCGATGACGCCCATCCCCTGCGTCGCCGCGCTCGCGTCGTTCGACGGGCCGATGGTTGGCACATTCCACGCGAGCGGCGAGCTCGGCTGGATGCGGATCGCGGAGCCGGTCTTCGGCTTCCTCGCCGACCGGATCGACCACCGCATCGCCGTCTCGGCGACCGCGCGCGAGTCGGCGCAGCGCTGGCTTCCCGCCGACTACGAGATCATTCCCAACGGTGTGCTCATCCCGCCGGCCGCGGACCCGGCCGGCCGCGCGCACCGCATCGTCTTCGCCGGACGGCACGAGACGCGCAAGGGGCTGCACGTGCTCCTGCGCGCATGGCCGGAGATCCGCCGGCGCACCGGCGCCGAGCTGCACGTCGTCGGCGCCGACCCGCTCCGCGTTCGTCTGTTGATGACTCGCCTGCGTGTGCACGAGGATGGGATCTCGGTGCTCGGCTTCCTGCCCCAGGAGCAATTCACGGAAGAGCTGCTCGCGGCGAAGGCGCTCGTCGCGCCGTCGCTCGGCGGCGAGAGCTTCGGCATCGTGCTCACGCGCGCCCTCGCCTGCGCCACGCCTGTCGTCGCCTCCGACATCACCGGCTACCGAGCCGTGATGACGCCGGAGACGTGCAGCGCGTTTCCGCCCGGGGACGAGCAGGCGCTGATCGAGGCGGTCGAGACGCTGCTCGCCGACGAGCCCCGCCGGCAGGCGATGGGGGCCGCCGGTCGCGCCCTCGCGCAGGAGCGGTACGCGTGGGACGCGATCGCCCGGCGACTCGTCGAGATCTACGAGTCCGTCGCCGCGTGAAGCTTCGCCACTTCCGGCTACGGCCGCCGCAGACGCTGTCCGGGCAGCTTGCGCTTGCCGCGCCCCTGCTCGGGCTCGTGGCGGGGCTCCTCTACTGGCACGGCCCGAATCTGAATGGGATCGGCGACGCCTTCGCCGCCGTGAAGTGGGAGTGGGTCGTGCTCGCGATCGGGCTGAACCTCGTCTCCGTCGTTGCGCGCGCGCTCGCGTGGCAGACGGTGATCCGGCAAGCGATGCCGCCGCCGCATCCGGGCAGCCGGCTCGTGTTCTCCGCGTTCTCCGTCGGACTGTTCGCGAACGCCGTACTGCCGGGGCGCATCGGCGAGCTCGCGCGTGTCGCCGTCCTCACGCGCAAGCTGCCCCGCCGCCGCGGCCTGTGGGCGACGCTCGTCGGCACCGTCTTCGCGCACCGGGTCTTCGACCTCGTGCCCGTCGTGCTGCTCATCCTCTACGTCGTCAGGACGGCGAAGATCCCTGCGGCGGCGAGCGCGAGCCTGCTTGTGTTCGTCGGGATCGGCGCGGCGCTGTTCACGTTCGCGTTCGCGAGCGCGCGCCGACATCCCGCGACCTCGATCGACGGCATGGGAGCTGCGCGCAGGCTCGTCGCGATGGGCCGCCAGGGTCTCGGCGTGATGCGGACGCCGCTCGGTGCGACGCTCGCGATCGTCTTCCAGATCGCGGGCTGGATCTGCCAGCTGCTCGCCGTCTGGACGGCAATGCGCGCGTTCGACATCCACTCGAGTCTGCCCGCGGCCGCGCTCGTGCTTCTGCTCATGAACGTCGCGACGGTGTTCCCGCTCTGGCCCGGAAACGTCGGCCTCGTGCAGTTCGCGATCGCGGCGCCGCTCGCCGCGAGCTACGGCGTCCCGTACACGCACGGCGTCGCCTACGGCTTCGGGCTCCAGGCGATCGAGGCGTCGGTCGGCATCGGCGTCGGCGTGCTCTTCCTCGCGCACGAGGGATTGTCGCTCGCGATGCTCCGGGTGATGCCGTCCGCGGCACAGGCCGAGTTGAGCGGCGCCGACGAGGAGACCCAGGCGGATGCGCTTCGCGAGCGCTCTGGCGTGTCCGGCTAGCCTCAAGGGCGTCCTCTCGGCCGCGGCGGCGGCGGACGCGCTCGGCGAAGGTTTCGCACAGGCAGGCGTCGAGTGCCGGCGCCTCCCGGTCGCGGACGGCGGCGACGGCACGGTGACGGCGCTCTGCGGCGGAGACGTCGGCCACTACGACGTCCACGACGCGTTCGGGCGTCCGCGTTCCGCGCTCGTCGGGCGGCACGGCGACGCGTTCGTCGTCGAGGCGGCACAGGTGCTGCCGCTCGATCAGGACCGGCTCGATCCGCTTGCCGCGTCCAGCCGCGGTCTCGGGGAGCTGCTGGCGCTGATCGGGGCGTCGCGGCTGCTCGTCGGGCTGGGCGGGACGGCGACGATGGACGCCGGCGCGGGGCTGCTCGACGAGCTTGCGGCGCTGTCGTGCCCGACGACGGTGCTCTGCGACGTGCAGACGACCCTCTACGACGCGCCGCGGCTGTTCGGCCCCCAGAAGGGAGCCATGCCCGCGCAGGTCGCCGAGCTCGAGGCGCGCTTCCGCGCGTTCGCCCGGCTCGCCCCCTACGCGGAGCTCCCCGGCTCCGGCGCAGCGGGCGGGCTCGGCGCCGCGCTCGCGTCGCTCGGCGCGAAGCTCGCGCCGGGCGCCGCGACGGTGCTCGATCTCGTCGGCTTCGACCCGCGTTCCGCCGACCTCGTCGTCACGGGCGAGGGGAGGGTCGATGCGACGACGACCGAAGGCAAGGCGCCCGCCGAGGTCGTGCGCCGTTGTCGCGACGCCGGCGTCCCGTGTGTCGTCTTCGGCGGTGTCGTCGAGCAGCCGCTCGCCGACGCGGAGACGGTGTCCCTCTCCGGCGATCCGGCACGCGCCCGGGACGACCTCGTCGAGCTAGGCCTCCGGCTCGGGACGCGCCTGCTCGACGCGGCGCGCTAGCTCCTCCACCTTGCCCTCGGCGGTGTCGAGCTTCGCGCGGCAGAAGGCATAGAGCTCCTCGCCGCGCTCCCAGAGGCCGAGCGCCTCGTCGAGCGACGCGTGGCCCAGCTCGAGCCGCTCGACGATCTGCTCGAGCTCCGCCTGGGCCTGCTCGAACGTCTGCTCGGGTTCGCTCACGGCCGCACCGTCTCCACGCTTGCCCCGAAGCCGCCCTCCGCGAGCTGCACGTCGACGTGCGTCCCTGGCTCGACCGCTGTGCTCGACCGGACGAGCTCCGAGCCGGCGCGGACGATCGCGTACCCGCGCTCGAGTGTCGCCCGCGGTGAGAGCGCCACGAGCTTGCCCGCCGTCGTCTCGAGCGCGGCCCGCTTGCGCTCGACCGCGAGCGCGGGCGCGCGGCGTAGGCGCTCGTGGGCGCGGTCGGCCCGGCTGCGCTCCCGCTCGAGCAGCGCCCGCGGCGCAGCCCTCAGCCGCTCCGCCGTGCGGCCGAGCCGTTGCGCGTCCCGCTCCAGCGTCCGGTGCGCGCAACGCGCGACCGATTCGCGTGCGCGCTCGAGCGCGCCGAGCAGCACGGTCAGCTCGGGGACGACGAGCTTGCCGGCCATCGTCGGCGTCGAGGCGCGAACGTCTGCGGCGAGATCGCACAACGGCGTGTCCTGTTCATGGCCGACGGCAGACACGATCGGAACGGCGCATGCGGCGACGGCGCGCACGAGCCGCTCGTCGCTGAACGGCAGCAGATCTTCGAAGCTGCCGCCGCCGCGCGTGAGCACGACCACGTCGACGCCGGGCACCTCGCCGAGCGCGCGGAGCGCGTCGACGATCTCGAGCACCGCCCTGGGACCCTGCACGAAGCGCTCGGCAACGACGATGTTCGCCGCCGGAAAGCGCTCCCGGATCGTCGTGATCACGTCGCGGCGCGCGGCGGCGTCGTTTCCGGTGACGACGCCGATGCGGCGCGGCAGCAGCGGCAGCGGCCGCTTGCGTTCCGCGGCGAACAGCCCTTCCGCCGCGAGTTTCGCCTTCAGCCGCTCGAGCGCTGCGAGATGGGCGCCGACGCCGAAGCGCTCGATCGACAGCGCGCGCAGTCGGAAGTCGCCGCGCTGCGCGAACAGCTCCGGCCGGCCGAACACGTGCACGCGCTCACCGTCGGTGAGGTCGAGACGCAGGCCGTCGAACTGGCCGCGCGCCATCGTCACGCCGACTGACGAGCCGTCGCTCGGATCCTTGAGCGTGAGGAACACGCTCGCCCAGCGCGCATTGCGGCGCAGCTCGGTCACCTCGCCCTCGACCCACACGGTCGGCAGCCGCGTGAGCCACTGCTCGACGCCGCGGTTGAACGCGCCGACCGAGTAGACCGTCCGGTCCTCGTACGGGAGCGGCTCGACCTTGCTCACGCCGCCAGCGTACTCGGCGCGGCCGAGCTCTTAGAGCAGGATCTCGGCCGCGGTCGCGTGCGCGCAGCCGTTGCGCACGAGGTGACACGCGACGTGGAGGTCGGCCTCGCTGGCCGCGAGGCGCTCGGCGAGGAGGAGCGGATAGCCGGCCTCGATCAGCACGTGGAGCCGCCAGCTCTCGACTTTCGAGCGCTCGTTCGTCTCAGGTGCGGCGATCTCGGTCATCTCGCTCATGGCTCCGTAGGTTCGTGTTCCCTACGACGAACCCTGCTCTCGTTTGTTTGTGAACCTTCTGCTCGGGTCAGGACGCGCCCTGGAGCGCTCCGGCGGCCTCGACCCGGCGCACGAGCTCCTGGAGCCGCGCCTCGAGCACGGCGCGCTCCGCCTCGGCGTCCGCGCCGAGCTCCTCGAGCCGGCGGCGAACGTCGCTCTCGAGGCCGGCGATCCGTGAGTCGAACGCCTCCATCCACTCGTCGCGCTTGCGCTCGAGGCTCGCAGCCGCTTCCGCCAGCCGGCGCTCCAGCCGCTGCGAGCCGGCGTCGCCGACGTGTGCAAGCCGTTCCGCGAGCACCGCTTCCGCCTCTCGCCCGAACACCTCGACCGCGCGGTCGAGCTCGCGCCCGAGCCGCCGTGCCGCGTCCTCGCGGCTCGACTTCACGAGGACCGCGAACTGCTGCGTCGCCTCGTCAGAGTGGGTCGACGTCGCGCGCTCGATGATGCGTTCCATCTGCTCGATCTGACGACGCTCGACGTCGTCGAAGCCGGCGCGGATCCGCTGCGCGGACTCGACCTCTTCGCGCTCGATTCGCTCGAGCAGCTCTCGTTCGCGGCGGCGCATCCGCTCGTCGAGCTCATGCAGTGCGCGGCGACGCTCGGCGGCGTGCAACTCGACTTCGGCGCGCGCTGCAGCGAGCGCGTCTTCGATCGCCTTCCCGAGCTCCTCACGGATGCGCGCGAGCGACGTTCGTTGGTTCTCGCTCTCGGCCGCCATCCGGTCGGAGTCGGCGCCGAGCCGCTGCCCGACGTCGGCGACGAGCTGCTGCTGCCGCTGCGCGAGCTCCGCGATGTGCATCTTCGTCGTCTCGGCGGCGCGGTCGAGATCCTGTGCCCAGCTGGAGAGCCGCTGCTCGACCTGTGCCTGCGTCGCGGCGAGCGCCGCCGTCAGCGAACCCGCCAGCTCCTCCTCGCGCTCCGCGAAGTCGCGGCGCCGCTCTTCCGCGACGCGGCGCTCCTGCTCGACGAGCTCCGACACCGAGTCGGCACGCGCACGTGCCAGCGTGCGCTCGAGCTCCATCGCACGCTCGGCCGCCTCGTCGTCGACGAGCGCACGCAGTCGAGCCCGCGCTGCATCGAGGTGCGCATCGATCGCTTCGGCACGCAGCAGCGTGCGTCGCAGCAGCATCGCAGCGGCAATGACGAGCGCACAGGCGGTGAGTCCGCCGGCCGCAACCGCGAGCTCGCGCGGGTGGCTGCGCCGCAGCGCGAAGGCCACCCAGCCCGCAACGGCACCGACGGAGACGAGCGCGGTCAGTACGGCGAGGACGAAGCGGGTGAGCATGCGAAGCGCCGATCCGGCGAGCGCGACCGCGGCAACGACGGCCGCCGCGGCGAAGAGCGCATCGAAGACCGTCAGAGCCATCGGTCCATGGTACGACCTCAGCCGACGCGCGCGAGCAGCAGGGCCGCCGCGAGCGCGGGCATCGCCGCGGCGAGCAGCTTCAGGGCGACGTCGGGCGCCCGGGCGAGCAGGTCGGGATCGACCGCGAGGACATTGCCGTCGTCGAGCGTCACGCGTCCCTCGACGGCTGCGACCCGCCGGCGCACGAACCGCACCTGCGTGGAGAGCCGGCGCTGGGCAAGGCTCGTGAGGAGCGCGAACAGCGCGGCGACGACCGCCTCACCGCGAATTCGCTGCGCCGACGCGAAGTACGCGGTGAGCGCCGGGAACGCACCCCAGGCGGCGGCGAACCAGAGATCCGAGTGGAACGCGCCGCCGAACAGCTCCAGGTTGTACGCGACGACGACGAACGCTCCGAACGCGATGAACGCGAGCAGCCACCATGTCGAACGGGCGGCCACGACGACCCCGATCGCACACGCTCCCGCGATCGAGCATGCGGCGAGCAAGACGAGCACGCGCGCACGAATCGCAGTGCGCAGCGGCCGGCCGTTGAGCTCGTCGAGGGCATGCGCGCCGACGCCCATCGCGAGCAGGAACGCAAGCACCGTCCAGCCGAGTACGCTCCACTTCATCGCCGGCGCGAGCGCGGCGCCGAGCGCGACGTACGAGAGATGCCAGAGCGTGTACGGCGGATGCAGCAGCGTCACGTAGTCCCGCCAGCCGCCCGGCCGCAGCGCGTAGAACGCCGGGCGGGCGGTGCCGCTCACGCTCGCGTGCCCCAGACCACGATGCCGCCGCCGACGCTCAACCTGCGGAACTGCACGTCGGCGACGCCGGCCGCGCGCCAGAGCGCGAGCAGGTCGGCGAGCGGCATCCGCTGCTCGAAGCCGCGGATGCTGGGGCCGAGAAAGCGCCCGACGTCCCGCCAGCCGGAAGAGACGGCGGCCCCGGCGACCGGCAGCCCGACGCGCACGTACAGCTCCCACAGCGGCCGCCACACGCCGCGGGGAACCGCGAACTCGAGCATCGCCACCGTTCCGCCGGGCCGCACGACGCGCGCCAGCTCGCGCAGTGTCGCGCCCGGGTCGTCGACGTAACGGAGGAGGTACGTGAACGTGAGCGCGTCGAACTCGCCGTCCGCGAACGGCAGTGTCTCGGCGCGCGACTCGCGCAGCTCGATCCGCGCGCCGAGCCCGGCCTGCTCCACACGCGCGCGGCCTGCGGCGAGCATCTCCGGGCTCTGGTCGACGCCGACGACCGTCCGGCCGGGGACCGCGCGCGCCAGCTCGATCGCCACGGCGGCGGTTCCGGTGGCGACGTCGAGCACGCGCGTCGCGTCCGCCGGTAGCCGCGAGACGAGGAAGCGCCGCCATTGCGGATCGCAGCCGAAGGAGAGCAGCCGCGCGTAGCGGTCATAGGTAGGCCCGAGCGGCGCGAACAGCTCGCGCGCATGCTGCGTCCTCGCAGAGACCTCGGCCAAGGGGCTTGAGTGTAGAGCCGTAAGCTCTCACCGTGGCGCTGAGCGAGGACCTCGAGCGCATCGCCGGCGCTGCCGCGTGCTTCGCCGCCGACGGCGAGCGCGTGAGCGGAATCCTCGCGGTGGAGGTCGAGACGGGGCGTACGTACCTCTGCGCATATGAGTCCGGGGTCGAGCACGCCTGGCTCGCGCTCGACGGCGACGCGTGTCCCATCGAGAGTCGCCGGCTCGTCCGGGAGGCCGCGTCGCTGGCGGCGATCTGCGAGGTCGCGGAAGAGCTTGCGGGCGGGGGAGACCTGCCGGAGCTCCGCGCGAAGCTCGCCGAGCTGCGCGTGACCGAGGCGCCTGAGGGGATCGAGGAAGCGGAGCACGCGGCGGCTGCGCTGCAAGAGGCGCTCCAGACGGAGCCGCGGCTGGCGACCTCGGGCTACCTCGACGCGCTCGGGGCCGCCTCGCGCCGGCTCGAGCGCGCGCTCGGCGAGGAGGGCGGCTCGCCGTTCGCGCTGGCGATGCAGCAGGCCCTTCCTGCAGTGGAGGAGCTCGCGGACGAGGTCGAGCGGCGGTACAAGCTGCCGCTCGCCTGAGGTCGGCGGCTACACTTGGACACATGGAAGGCGGCGGATTGGGATTCCCGTTCGGTGGCGACCCCGATGACCTGATGCGCGGCCTGCGCGACTTCGCGGAGCAGCAGGCCGAGCACGTGCAGGAAGCGCAGCGCGAGCAGTTCGCCACGCTGACGCTGAACACCGCGGTGGAGTTGACGGCGGCCGCCCTGTCCCAGCTTCAGCCGCCGGGCGGCGTCGACGAGCAGGCGATTGCGCTGCGTGACGCGATGCGCCTCCTGTTCCCCGAGGCGGTGGCGCTCGTCAGCGCCGCGCGCCAGGGCTTCATGCGCGAGTCGCACTAACGTCGCTCCGATGATCTGGAGCAAGGCCGAGGGCTGCCGCGTCACGCTCGCGGACGGGCGCGTACTCCTCGACCTGACCGGCGGCTTCGGCGTCGCCGCACTCGGCCATCGCAACCCCCGCATCCTCGGCGCGTGGCGGTCGCAGGAGGTGGTGCACGCCCTCGGCGATCTCGCCGATGCGGAAGTCACGGTGCGTCTGCGCGAGGCGCTGCCGCGGCCCGCGAAGCTGGGAGTGACCGGCGAGGACGCGGTCGAGATCGCGCTGCGCACGGCGCTGCTGGCGACGGGCCGGCCCGGCATCGTCGCCTTCGACGGCGCGTACCACGGCACCGGCCTGCTCGCGCTCGCTGCGACGGGGTTCGAGCGCTTCCGTGCGCCGTTCGCGCAGTGGTTACCCCGCCCCGTATATCGGCGCGCGTACGGCGAGGATACGGGCGCGCTACCGGATGACGCCGCGTGCGTGATCGTCGAGCCGGTACAGGGCAGGGCCGGCTCGCTCGTGCCGCCCGCCGACTTTCTCGCGACGCTACGGCGCCGCTGCGACGACGCGGGCGCGTTGCTGATCGTCGACGCGATCTACGCGGGACTCGGACTGACCGGCGAGATGTGGCCGGGCGACGATGTCGCCGACGTGCTCTGCGTCGGCAAGGCGCTCGGCGGCGGCCTGCCGCTCTCCGCGGCGCTCTTCTACCGCGACGGGCTCGAGGAGCTGTGGCAGCTGGGGTCGGAGGACGTCTACACCCACACGCACACCGGCAACCCGCTCGCGTGTGCGGCCGCTCTCGTCGTGCTCGAGCGCGTGCCACGGCTGCTCACGCGCGTCCTGAAGGCAGGCGACCGCTTCGAGGCCGAGGGCTGGCACGGGCGCGGGTTGATGCGCGCCCGTGCGGGCGACGCCGACGACGCACTCGCGCGCGGTGTGCTCGTCATTCCGGCCGGGCTTGAGGGCGAGCTGATCCAGGCGACGCCGCCGCTGATCATTACGGACGAGGAGCTGGACGAGGCGTTTGCACTGCTCTCCGCCTGAAACGCGCCGGGAGAAGTGCTGCGCACTTCTACCGGGAGAAGTGCTGCGCACTTCTCCCGGGGCTATGTACCGCTTCGCGGAGCGCCCGTCGGCCAAGCCGACGGGCTCTTGGGCTGACGCCGGGGCGGTGGGAGCCGTGGCGCGCGCGGTGGTGGCTGCGCCATCCCCACGCGCGTGGATCCGGCCTGCACGAACGCGGCTGCGCTCGCGTTCGCTCCGGCCCTGGACCGGTTGAACCGGACGAGGCTTTAAACCGCCGCTCGTCGCAGCGGTCCCGGCCGGAGGCTAACGCGGCCTTTGGCGCGTTAGGCGGAGGCGGATCCTCGCGGACGGGGACGCTTTAGCGCCACCGGCCGCGCTCCCACAATCCGCCGGCCCTCCGCGAGGCAAAGAGGACGCCGGCTTGGCCGGCGTCCGCTCCGCGAAGCCGTACCTATCCCCGTGGGAAGTGCGCAGCACTTCCCACGGAGCTACGCGCGTCGCGCGTAGAGGAGGAAGGTCCCGGGCACCCGCCGGTCGTGGCGGCGCCACGTCGAGTCGCCGGGGTATTCCTCCAGCGCCTCGATCGTCAGCCCGGCGCGCACGAGCGCGGTCACGAGCTGCCCCACGCGCCACAGCCGTTCCGGGCCGACCGACTCGCCGAAGTAGTCGCGATGCCAGCGCAGCAGGCCGTCGACGCACTCGCCGACCGGATGCTCCTCGAACATCAGCAGCTCGCCCAGCGGCTGTAGCGCATCGACGATTCCGCGCGCCCACGCGTCGAGATCGTCGAGCGCGCCGAGCACCCCTTCCGCCGAGTAGACGAGGTCGAAGCGGCCACGACGCAGCTCCGACGGGAGCGACTGCACGTCGGCCTGGATCCACAGGATCTTCGGCCACCGCTCGCGCGCGAGGTCGAGCGCCTCCTCCGAGAAGTCGACGCCCGTGACGACGGCTCCGAGCTCCGCGAGCCCGACGCTCGCCTCGCCGCTCGCGCACAGGAGGTGGAGCACGCGCTTCTTCGTCAGGTCGCCGAGCGTCTTCCGCACGATCGGTGGCAGCGTGTGCTGACCGGGCCTCGCCTCGGCGCGGCGGCGGTGCACCTCATCCCAGACGCGACGGTTGTGCTCGGTCGGCTCCATCACGCAGGCAGCGAGAAGCCGCCGTCGACGATCAGCGTGTGGCCGCGCACCATCGCCGCGTCGTCGGAGCAGAGGAACGAGACGGCGGCGGCAACGTCCTCCGGCGCGACGAGCCGGCCCGCGGGCGTGCGCTCCACCGTGCGGAGCATCTCGTCCTTGTTCGGAAAGTGGTCGAGCGCGCCCGTCTCGACGACCCCCGCAGAAACGGTGTTCGCGCGGATTCCGCGCGGCGCCAGCTCGACCGCGAGATAACGGATCACCGACTCGAGCGCGGCCTTCGAGGTCCCGATCAGGACGTAGTTGTCGAGCACGCGCTCCGAGCCCAGGCTCGAGATCGCGACGATCGACGAGCCGGCCTCCATCGAGGGCGCCGTCGCGCGCGCGACGGCGAGCAGGGAGCGGGCGTTCGCGTTCATCGTCCAGTCCCAGTGCTTGTCCTCCGTCTCGAGCGCGGGCCGCGCCACCCCCGTCGCCGCATTGTGGACGACGACGCGGTACGGGCCGGCGGCCGCGAGCTCCTCGATCACGCTCGGCGTCGAGACGTTGCCCCGCACGAGCACGGGCACCGCGCCCGCCGCACGAATCTCCTCCGACGCCTTCTCCGCCGCCGCGTCGTTCCGCATGTAGCCGAGCACGACGCGAGACGCGCCGTCCCGGATCAGGCGGTGCGCGATCGCGAGGCCGATCCCCCGCGTGCCGCCGGTCACGAGGACCGACGAACCCTGGAGGCTCATCGCCGCTGCGGCAGCGGCTCGTCCGCCGGTGCGGAGCTCGGGAGCTCCGACCAGCCGGGCCGGGAGCGAGGCTCGCGTCCGCCGTCCTGGGCCTTCGACGATGCGTGTCCGAGGCGGTCGAGCAGAGCCATCTGCTCCTCGGCGTACCGGCGAACCGGGTGGCTCCCGTCCAGGCCGAGCACGAGCTCGCGCACCCGGGCGCGCAGCTGGTAGGCGAAGTGCGGCGTCGCAGGCCCGACGAGGGCGTCGACGTCGGCGAAGGTCGGCTCGGCCATCGCCGGAACCCTAACGGACGATAGCCTCGGCCACGTGCGGCGGGTCTCTCCGGTGGACGGGATGCTGCTCGGAGCGGTCCTGCTCTGGGCGCTCAACGTCACCGTGACGAAGTACATGTTCGACCACGGCTGGCTGCCGCTCGCCTACGGCACGATCCGCTACTTCGCCGCGATCTCGCTCTTCTGGATCTTCACCTACCGTCGCGAGGGCTCGTTCCGGATCGCCCGGAGCGACTGGAAGCTCGTCGGCATCGCGGCGGTGATGATCTTCCTCAACCAGCTCTGCTTCGTCTACAGCCTGAAGCTCGGCCACGCCTCGACCGTGTCGCTCCTGTTCGGGACGACTCCCGTGTTCGTCGCGCTGCTCTCCGTCGTGTTCCGGCTCGGCCGCCTCCGGCGCGCGTTCTGGTTCGGCGCCGGGCTGACGTTCGTCGGCGTCGCCCTGATCGCGGCCGCCTCAGGCACCGGGTTCAGCGCGGACATGAAGGGCAACGTGATCGCGATCGGCACGGCGCTGACCTGGGCGTGCTACACGATCGCGATCGCACCGCTGATGCGCCGCTACTCGCCGTTTCGGATCAGTGCGGTCGTGCTCGCCCTCGGCTGGGTGCCGCTCGCAATCGTCGGGATCCCGCAGGTGAGCCACCAGCACTTCGCCTTCGGCTGGAAGGTGTGGCTCGGCTTCGGTTTCGCGGTGGTCGGTCCGCTCTTCCTCACGAACATCCTCTGGTTCACCGCTGTCGACATCGTCGGCGCTGCGAGGGCGACGCTCTTCAACAACCTCCAGCCGTTCTTCGGCGTCTTCTTCGCCATCGTCCTGCTGTCCGAGTCGCTTCACCCCCTCGAGATCGCAGGCGGTGTCCTCATCTTCGCCGGAATCCTGCTCGAACGGCTCTGGCGTGGGGCGCCCGTACCGCAGCCACCGGTCGACTGACGGCATAATCCCGCCGTGGCCGACGACTTCATGCCGCTGCTCGGCTGGGACTACGTCGAGCTGTGGGTCGGCAACGCGAAGCAGGCGGCGTTCTTCTACGAGCACGCGATGGGCTTCATGCGCACCGCGTACACGGGCCCGGAGACAGGCGTGCGCGACCGCGCGTCATACGTGCTCGAGCAGGGGGAGATTCGTCTCGTCGTCACATCGTCGCTGCGCGAAGAGCACGAGATCACGAAGCACCACGCGCGACACGGCGACGGCGTGAAGGACATTGCGCTGACGGTGCCCGACGCGACCGAGGCGTACAGGCAGGCGGTGCAGCGCGGGGCGCGCAGCGTCGCCGAGCCGTACCGGCTCGAAGACGAGTTCGGCTCGATCGAGCTGTCCGCGATCGCAACGTACGGCGACACGATCCACACGTTCGTCGACCGCGCCGATTACAGCGGCCCGTTCAAGCCCGGCTTCAGGTCGATCTCTGCGAACGGGAACGCGAACCACGGCGTGGGCTTGACGAATCTCGATCACGTCGTCGGCAACGTCGAGCTGGGGCGGATGAACGACTGGGTCGAGTACTACGAGCGCGTGTTCGGGATGACCGAGATGATCCACTTCTCCGACGAGGACATCTCCACCGAGTACTCCGCGCTGATGTCGAAGGTGATGGCGGACGGCGAGGGCAAGATCAAGTTCCCGATCAACGAGCCGGCCGAGGGCAAGCGCAAGAGCCAGATCGAGGAGTACATCGAGTTCTACGGCGGCGCGGGAGCGCAGCACATCGCGCTCGCGAGCACGAACATCGTCGAGACGGTCGAAGCGCTGAAGGAGCGCGGGATGCTCTTCCTCGATACGCCGGACGCGTACTACGAGGATGTCTCGGAGCGCGTGGGCGAGATCGACGAGGACTACGCCGACCTGCGGCGCCACAAGATCCTCGCCGATCGCGACGACGACGGATACCTGCTCCAGATCTTCACGAAGACGGTGCAGGACCGGCCGACGGTGTTCTTCGAGGTGATCGAGCGGCACGGCGCGCGCGGCTTCGGCGACGGCAACTTCAAGGCGTTGTTCGAGGCGATCGAGCGCGAACAGGCGCTCCGCGGCAACCTCTAGCTGCGGCGGGCTCTGATGCGCGGCGTACGCTTCGCCGCGATGAGTCCGCAGCGGCGAACTGCGCTGTTCTCGGTGCTCGCGGCGGCGGCCCTGATCGGGCTGAAGCTCGGCACCGGCCTCGCCATCGGCAGCCTCGGCCTGCTCTCGGAGGCCGTCCATTCCGGTACCGACCTGATCGCCGCGCTGCTCACGTTCTTCGCCGTCGGCGTCGCCGTGCGGCCGGCCGACACCGGCCATCAGTACGGTCACGGCAAGGCCGAGCACCTCGCCGCGCTCGGAGAGGGGACGATTCTCGTGCTGGCGAGCTTCGCGATCGTCTGGCGCGCGATCGTCCGGCTCGCCGGCAGCAGCCACTCGCACGTGCACGCGGAGTGGTACGCGCTGATCGTGGTCGGCGTCGTGATCGTCGTCGACATCGGACGCGTGACGGCATCTGCACGTGCTGCGCGCCGCTACGACAGTGCCGCGCTGTCGTCGAACGCGCTCCATTTCGCGAGCGATCTCGCCGGTTCCATCGCCGTGCTGATCGGGCTCGTACTCGTCCGTGCCGGATACCAGGACGCCGACTCGATCGCGGCGCTGTTCGTCGCCGTGCTCGTGCTCGCCGCCGCCGTGCGATTGATGCGACGCAACGTCGACGTGCTGATGGACCGGGTTCCCGCCGCGGCCGAGGAGGCCGCACGCAGGGCGATCGCGGCAATCGAGCCGGCGGTGGAGCTGCGGCGGCTGCGCATGCGCCAGGCTGGCGGACGGCACTTTGCAGACGTCGTGATCGGCGTCTCCTTCGACGCCGCAGTGGGCCAGGGGCACGCGGCCGCGGACGCCGTCGAGCGTGCGGTGCAGGCCGCGCTCCCCACCGCCGACGTCGTCGTCCACGTCGAGCCGGTGGACGAGACGGCGGTGCGCGAGCGCGCTCACGCCGCAGCGCTCGCCGTGCCGCGCGTGCGTGAGGTGCACAACGTCAGCGTCGTCTCGGTCGGCCTACGGACCGATCTCTCCCTCCATCTCAAGCTGCCGGGCGACCTCTCGCTCGAGGAGGCGCATGCGATCGCCGAGGAGGTCGAGCGTGCGATCACCGACGCCGTGCCCGAGGTGTCCGCCGTGGTGACGCATCTCGAACCGCTCGCGGAGGAGGCGGCGGGCACGCGCCTGGACGCCTCCGATGTGGTTGCCGAGGCGGAGACGGTCACCCGGATCGTGCGCGACGTCACCGGCGAGGAGCCCGACGCGCTCCGCTTCGTGCACACCGACGACGGACTCGTCGCCTACCTCACGCTCAAGCTCGTCGCCGGCACGCCGCTCGCGGACGCACATTCGGCGGCGAGCCGCATCGAGGAGCGGATCCGCCTCGAGCGCCCGGAGATCGCCGACGTGGTCGTGCACACGGAGCCACAGGAGTGAAGCTCTGCATGTTCTCTCCGCGCGTGGACGACCTCGCCCGCGGCTGGCCCGGCCGGATCGACGGCGACCGTGTCGTCCAGCTTGCCGCGCAGACGCTCCAGGCGTTCTTCACGGGCGGCGGCCAGGCGCGCGAGCACGCCGTCTACGCGCTCGAGGACGTCGTCCTGCGCGCTCCCGTGCTCCATCCGCCGTCGGTGCGGATCTTCGACGGAGACGACTTCGTGTTTGCGAACCCCGCGGCGATCCATGGTCCGGACGAGGCGGTTCGCATCCCGCACGGTGCGGAAGCGATCGAGCCCGTGCTGCACGTCGCTGCCATCGTCGGCGCGAACGGCTCGATCGGCGGCTTCACCTTGCTGGGCGAATGGCTCGCGCCGGAGCTGGAGGGCACGAAGGCGCGCGACTTCGCGCTCTCGCTCGGCCCCGTCGTGCTGACACCGGACGACTCGGGCCAGCCGCTCCCGTCCTGGGAGGCCCGCGTCGCGCACGCTGCGCGCAATACGCGGCTCCTGCCGGGCGACGTGATCGCCGCGCAGGGCATCCGCCAGGAGCCAGTGCGCGCCGGCGCCGTCGTCGAGCTCGAGCTGGCGCCGTTCGGCGTCCTCCGGAACCCGATCGGCGCGTGACGCGCGTCGCGGTCGTCGGTGCCGGCGTGATGGGCTGCGCTGCAGCCTGGGCGCTTGCGGCGCGCCGCGCCGACGTGACGATCCTCGAGCAATTCGAGCTCGATCACGCGCGCGGCTCGAGCCACGGCCGCACCCGGATCTTCCGGCTCGCGTATCCGGACGCGCACTGGGTGCAGCTCGCGCAGGAGGCCCTGGGCGGCTGGCGCGAGCTCGAGCAGCAGGCGGGGCTCGACCTGCTCGAACTGTACGGGCTCGTCGAGGTCTGCTCGCGCACCGAGCTCACGTCGCGCGACGTGCTCGCGGGCGCAGGGATCGAGCACCGCTTGCTCGACGCCGCGGAGGCGCGGGCGCTCGGCGTTGCGCTTCCCGCCGGCTGGGCCGCGCTGTGGCAGGAGGACGCAGGTGTCGTCCGGGCCGATCTCGCCCGGCAGGCGTTCCTCGACGTCGCGGGCGTGCGTGTGCAGACGGGACGGCGCGTCGACTCGCTGGACGACGTCGATGCAGACGTTGTCGTCGTGACCGCGGGTGCGTGGGTGAGGAAGCTCGTGCCGGACGTGCCGGTGCGCGTCACGCGCGAGACCGTCGCCTACTTCCGGCGTGAAGGGCCGCCGTCGCCGTCCGTCGTCGAGCTCGACGAGACGACGCGCGGCCACGCGATGTACGCGCTGCACGATCCGGCGGTCGGCCTCAAGGCCGGGGCGCATCACAGCGGCGGCGAGGCCGACCCCGACGTCGAGGGCGCCGCCGACCCCGAGCTCGTCGCGCGCATCGCCGCATGGGTGCGCGACCGCTTCCCCGATGTCGATCCCGAGCCGGTCGGGGCGGAGAGCTGCCTCTACACGTCGACCGCGGACGAGGAATTCGTGCTCGAGCGGAGCGGCCGGCTCCTCGTCGGCTCGCCGTGCTCGGGTCACGGCTACAAGTTCGCGCCGGCGATCGGGCGCAGGCTCGCCGCGCTCGCGCTGGAGTAACCTTCGACCATGCCGTTCTACCAGCGCCTCGGCGACGTTCCGCGGAAGCGCCACATCCAGTTTCGCGAGAACGGAACGCTCCTCACCGAGGAGGTGATGGGGCTCGAGGGCTTCACCGGCAACGAGTCGATCCTCTACCACCTCTACTCGCCGTGCCGCGTGATGGAGCTCGGCGGCTTCGAGCCGATCGCGCGCGAGGAATGGGTCCCCGAGCAGCACACGCACCGTCACTTCAAGACGCACGACGTCGGGCCGGCAGGCGACGAGATCGCCGGCCGCCGGCTGCTGATGTGGAACAACGACGTCGAGATCTCGCTCTGCCGGCCCACGGAATCGATGGAGTACTTCTTCCGGAACGGCGAGGGCGACGAGGTGATCTTCGTTCACGAGGGATCGGGCACGCTCGAGACGACGTTCGGCGACGTCCCGTACAAGGAAGGCGACTACGTCGTCATTCCGCGCGGCACGACGTACCGCTTCCGGCCCGAGGGCGCGCAGCGCTATCTCGTGTTCGAGACGCCGGGGCTGATCGAGATCCCGCGCCGCTACCGCAACGAGTACGGCCAGATCGTCGAAGGGGCGCCGTACTACCACCGCGACATCCATCCGCCGACCGAGCTGCTGACCGTGCGCGAGCAGGGCGAGTTCCGGGTGAAGGTGCGCGTGCGCGACGGCTACCAGACGTACGTCGTCGACTACCACCCGTTCGACGTCGTCGGCTGGGACGGCTACCTCTACCCGTGGACGTTCTCGATCCACGACTTCGAGCCGATCACCGGCCGGATCCACCAGCCGCCGCCGTCGCATCAGACCTTCCAGGGCCGGAACTTCGTCATCTGCTCGTTCTGCCCGCGCAAGCTCGACTTCGACCCGCTGGCGGTGCCGATCCCTTACCACCACTCGAACCTCCAGTCGGAGGAGATGATCTATTACGTCTCCGGCAACTTCGGCTCGCGCAAGGGCGTCGACGTCGGCTCGATCACGCTGCACCCGTCCGGCCTGCCGCACGGCCCCCACCCGGGGCTCGCCGAGAAGGCGATCGGCCTGCACGAGACCTCCGAGCTCGCGGTGATGTGCGACACCTTCCACCCGCTCAAGCTGTCGACGTTCGCGCACGACCTCGACGACGGCGTCTACTGGCGCTCGTGGTACGAGAGCCTCGGCGGCGCAACCGAGGGCGCGGACGACGCCACCGGCGCCGGCCTGACGTCCCACCTCTAGCGTCGCCGTGGGCGGCGCGCCGCTTGCGCGCGATCCTCCAGCGCGTCGAGCACGCGCGCGACGACCGCCAGCGCGTTGTCCGTGCGCCCGGCGGCGAGCGCGCGCTCCGCGACGTCGAGCGACCGGCTCAGCGGATTCCGGCCGCCGGTTCGCGCTTCTCCGTCGGGCTCCGAAGCCATGGGCGTGGTGTTCCATCGGTCGAGGGTCTCGAAACGTCTTTACAAAGCCGTTACCTCGTTCAGCGGTACGGCTTACCGGGCCGGACCACGGTGCGAACAGGACGACCCTCCCCCCGTATCGGAAGGAATCACTCGATGAAGCGACTCATTCCCCTCGCCCTCGTCGCCCTCGCGCTCTCGGCCGTGCCGATCGCTCTCGGCGACAACGGCAACAACCCGCCCGCGACCGGGACGGCGCCGGCCGGAAACACGCAGCGCTCCGGCGACGCCGGCAAGCGCATCCAGAATCTGCGCGAGCACCTCAAGATCGCAGGCCTCCGCTTCGTGAAGCATTGCGGAACGGGCGCCAACGGTGCACCGCAGAAATGCGTCGACTTCGCGACGAACGTCGAGCAGCGCCTCCAGAAGCTCGACACGAACATCCAGGCCCAGATCGCGAAGATCCAGCAGTCGTGCAGCGTCACCGGGACCGCGCCGACGACGACGACGACCGCCGCGTCGACGACCCCGACGACCACGACCCCCACGCCCCCGACCCGCGGGCATGACCGCTGTGCGAACGCCGACAAGCGCATCGCGCGGCTGCAGAAGATCGACGCCCGGGTGCAGGCGCTCGTGGTGAAGGTCCAGGGTTGGCTCAGCGGCACGAGCAGCACGACGAGCTCGTCCACGACGACCGGCACGAGCGACTCCACGCTCGGCCAGGCAGCGGCCGGTCTTGGCCAGCTCGCCCAGCAGTCCGGCGTCAACGGCTAGCCCAGCAAGCGCGGCGGACCGCCCCCCGGCGGTCCGCCGCTAGCTTCTCCGGCGCGTTGACGTTCTTCGCCGTCCCGCAGCCGTTCGACTTCGCGCTCAGCTCCGAGCGCTTTCGCGCATTCGGGCTCGATCGCGCCAATCTCTGGCACGAGGGCGGGCTGCACCGCGTCGTCGGCGGCCGGGAGCTGCGCATCGAGCCGGCCGACGGCGGAGTCGCCGTCGAGCCGCTCGACGTCGAGACCGAGCCGGTCGTGCGCGCGCTGCTCGGGGTCGCGTTCGACCTCGACGCGTTCTACGCGTGGGCACCCGCGGACGGGGTGCTCGCCGAGATCGTGGTGCGCCTCTCGGGCTTTCGTCCGCCGCTGACGCCGGACCCGTTCGAGATGCTCGTCGGCGCGATCGTCTCCCAGCAGGTCTCGCTCTTCTCGGCGCTCGCGATTCGCAACCGGTTGATCGAGCGTTTCGGCGAGCGCGCCGTCGAGGCATGGGCCTTCCCGACGCGTGGACGGCTCGCAGCGGCACGCGAGGAGGAGCTGCTCGCGCTCGGCTTCTCTCGCCGCAAGGCGGAGTACGTCGTCGGGCTCGCGCGCTCCGACCTCGATCTCGACGCGCTCGCCGAGCTACCCGACGCGGAGGTGAAGACGCGCCTGACGGCGCTGCGCGGACTCGGCGAATGGTCGGCCGACTGGTTCCTCGCCCGCCACCTCGCGCGGCCGCACGCGTGGCCGTGGGGCGACCTCGCGCTGCGCAAGGCGGTGGCCGACCTCTATGGTGGGCTCGAAGTGCGGGAGGCAGGCGCCCGCTTCCATCCGTTCGAGAACCTCTCCGCCCACTACCTCCTGCTCGCACAGCGCGTCCCGTGATCCGACCCGCGACCCACGACGATCTCCCGCGCGTCCGCGAGCTCTGGCGCGCGTTCGAGCACGAGATTGCCGACGCGCCCTGGCGCGACGACGACAGCGAGGCGGATCTCGCCGTGCTCGAGCAGACGATCCGGGACGGGATCGTGTTCCTCGCCGAGCAGGACGGTCGAGCCGTCGGTCTCGCCGTCGCCGCGAAGACCGGCGCGCGGCTCGGGTTCCTCGACATGCTCTACGTGGAGCCTCGCGCGCGACGCGCCGGCGTCGCCGCCGAGCTCGTCCGGGAGACGTCCGCTGCGCTGCGCGCACTGGGCGCCGAGGTGCTCGAGCTCGACGTGCTCACCGCGAACGAGCCTGCGCGCGCCGTCTACGAGCGCTGGGGCTTCGCCCCGGTCGAGCTGAAGCTCGCCGCGCCGCTCGACCTGCTCGAGCAGCGGCTCGGAGCCAGGCCTGCCGGCCCGACCTTCGGCTCGATCCACGTGCAGACCGACGACACCGGCGCCGTCGAGAGCACGGTGCACAAGGTTCTGCCGCGCCTCGGCCGCTCCGCCGGCACGACCGTGACCGGCCCGAGCAACGGCTGGGTCGCCGTGCACGACGAGCTGTGCGACCGAGAGCCCAGGTCGCTGCAGCGCCTCGCCCGCGAGCTCTCGTATGCGCTTGCCGCCGTCGTGCTCGGCGTCGGCGTCGAAGAAGGAACCGTCGTTCGCTACAACCTCTGGGACCGCGGCTCGGACGTCGACGAGTACCTCTCCGTTCCCGAGTACTACGGCGAGCTGCCGCCCGGCGACGTCGTCGCCCTCGGCGCGAACCCCACCGTCGTCGCGCGGCTCACCGGCGCCGATCCGGTGCGCGTGCGCGAGGTGGCGCGGACGGCGGCGTCGCCGGCCGAGCTGCCGCCGGCCCAGGAACTGCTCGAGGCGATCGCCGACGTGATCGGCGTCGCCGAGGCCGGCCACGGATGGGTACCGTCCTAGTCATGCTCACCCTCTACGACGCACCCCGCTGCCCCTATTGCGCCCGCGCGCGCATCGCGCTCGCCGAGAAGGACATCGAGTACGAGGCGGTCGAGATCGACCTCGCCGACCGGCCCGCGTGGATCTACGAGAAGAACGCGACCGGCCGCGTGCCGGTGATCGAGGAGGACGCCTGGGTGCTCCCGGAGTCCGCCGTGATCATGGAGTACCTCGAAGAGCGCTACCCCGAGCCGCCGCTGCTCGCCGCGGATCCGGCCGACCGCGCGCTTGCCCGCCTCTGGATCTTCCGGCACGACGATTTCACGCGCCCGTACTACGCGTTGCGGCGCGGTGACGACGGCGCGCTGCCTGCGTTCATGGCGCAGCTCGCGCAGCTCGACGGCGCGCTCGCCGCGCGGCCGTTCCTCAGCGGCTCGGACTACGGGCTCGCCGACATCGCCTACGTCCCGTGGGTGCTGCGGGCGCGCGACATGCTCGGCGTTCCGCTCGACCGCCATCCGGCACTTGCGGGATGGCTCGAGCAGCTGCTGGCGCGGCCCGCGGTCGCCGCCGAGGCCGGCGTCGTCGCGACGCTGTGAGCTCGAGCCTGCCACGCGTCGTCGACGCAGCCTGGCTGGCCGCACACCTCGACGACGACGATCTCGTCGTCGGCGACGTGCGCGGCCCCAATGCACACGCGCGCGGCCACATTGCGGGTTCGCGGCCGCTCGTGCTCGGCTCGCCGCCGCCGGGCGCGGACGCCGCGACGGTGCAGGAGCTCGCCCAGGAGGTCGCGCTGCGGCTGCGCCGGCACGGCATCACCGGCAACGAGCGCCTGGTGCTCGTCGACCGCGGCGACGGCGTCGGCGCGATGCCCGCCGTGCAGCTCGCCGAGCTCGCCGGGCATCCGCAGGTGGCCGTTCTGCTCGGCGGCATGGCGGGCTGGCCGGGCGAGCTCGCCGAGGGCCCGGTCGAGCTCGAGCCCGTGCGCGAGGCCTCGTTCATCGCGGCGCCGCGGGCGCTGCCGACGCGCGACGACCTCGCCGCGCGCCTCGACGATCCGACGCTGACGATCCTCGACGTCCGTCGCGAAGACGAGTACACGGGCAGGGGCGGCTCTCCGTGCGACCCGCGCCAGGGACACATTCCCGGTGCGCACTGGGTCGAGGTGAGCGAGCTCTTCTCCGGATCGGGACAGCCGCAGCCGCCGGAACGTGTGCGCGAGCTCGTCGGCCTGCCGGAAGGAGCCGAGATCGTCGTGTACTGCCACTCGGGCTCGCGCTCCGCGCTCGCGACGCTCGCGCTGCGCTCCGCAGGCTACGACGCGCGCAACTACGCAGGCTCCTGGCACGAATGGTCGCGGCACGCCGAGCTGCCGCTCGAGCGCTGAGCAGCGCCGGACCGATGGACCGGTCGAACACAATCGAGGTGCACGAGCTCGTGCGCGAGTTCAAGAAGGGGCCGCGCGCCGTCGACGGCATCGACCTCTACGTCGGGCCTGGCGAGATCTACGGCTTCCTCGGCCCGAACGGGGCCGGCAAGTCGACGACGGTGCTGATGCTGACGACGCTGCTGCCGCCGACCTCCGGCACCGCCCGGGTCGCCGGCCACGACGTCGTCTCGGAAGGTCCGGAGGTGCGCCTGCAGATCGGCGCGGCGTTGCAGGAAGCGGCGCTCGACCCGCTGCTGACCGGCCGCGAGCATCTGCGCCTCCAGGCCGCGCTTCAGGCGCTGCCGCGCGGGGAGCGGCAGTCGCGCGCCACCGAGCTGCTCGAGCGCGTCGGCCTCACGCAGGCGGCCGACCGAAAGGTGCGCGGCTACTCCGGCGGCATGAAACGACGCCTCGACCTTGCGCTCGCACTCGTCCACCGTCCGCGCGTCCTCTTCCTCGACGAGCCGACAACCGGCCTTGACGTTCAGAGTCGCACCGCGCTCTGGGACGAGGTGAGGCGGCTCGCCCGCGAGGACGGCGTCACCGTCTTCCTCACCACCCAGTACCTCGAGGAGGCGGACGTGCTCGCCGACCGCGTGGGGATCATCGATCACGGCCGGATCGTCGCCGAGGGCACGCCCGCCGCGCTCAAGGCCGAGATCGGGCGGCCGACGCTCGAGGCGGTGCCGGCCGTGGCCGCCGACCGCGACCGCGTCGCCGCTCTCCTTACCCGCTTCGGCGAGCTCGTGCCGTCGTCGCGCGGCGTCGCCGTCCGGATCGACGCCGGCGAGGCGGGCCTCGTCGACGTCGTGCGCGCGCTCGACGGCGAGCACCTCCGCGTCGAGAACCTCCAGCTCCACAGCCCGTCGCTCGACGACGTCTTCCTCGCGAAGACCGGCCGCTCGCTCGAGGGCGGCGACGACGAGCCGGAGTCCGACGGGTGAACGTCACGTTCGACCAGGTCGGGCTGCTCGCCCGCCGCTCGGTCGTCCGCACCTGGCGGCAGCCGGGGTCGTCGATCGCACCGCTGCTCTTTCCGCTGCTTCTGCTCGCGGTCAACTCCGGAGGCCTGCGCTCGGAGACCCGACTGCCCGGCTTCCCGACACACTCGTTCTTCGCGTTCGCGCTTGCCGTGCCGTTCATCCAGGGCGCGCTCTTCGCGACGATGAACGCCGGCACCGATCTCGCGCGTGACGTCCAGACCGGATTCCTCAACCGGCTCGCGCTCACACCGCTGCGCAGCGCCGCGCTGCTTGCCGGCCAGCTCGGGGGCGTCGTCGCACTCGGCCTCATCCAGGCGTGCGTCTATCTCGCCGTCGGGCTGATCGTCGGCGTCCGGCCCGCGTCGGGCGTCGGCGGCGTCTGCGTGCTGCTCGTGTTCGCGGCGCTCATTGCGCTCGCGTTCGGCTCGGTCGGGGCGTGGGCGGCGCTGCGCACCGGCTCGGCGGAGTCCGTGCAGAGCCTCTTCCCCGTCATGTTCGTCTTCCTCTTCATCTCGTCGATGAACATCCCGCGGAACCTGATGGGCACGACGTGGTTCCGCGACGCGGCCACCGCCAACCCGGTCTCGTATCTGCTCGAGTGCGTCCGCAGCCTGATCATCACCGGCTGGGATGGGGAGGCGCTCGGTCTCGGCTTCGCGATCGTGTTCGCCATCGGCATCGTCGCGATCGCGCTCGCCGCGTACGCGCTGCCCCGGAGGCTCGCGCGCTGATGCGCATGCTCTCGGTCGCGCAGGGCGTGGCGTGGCGGACGTTGCACAACGTCTTCACGAACCCGTCGCTGTTCATCCCGCAGCTCGCGTTCCCGCTCTTCTTCTTCACGGCGTTCGCGGGCGGCCTGTCGCGTATCCACGACGTGCCCGGATTCGACTACCCGCAGGGCTACACCGCGTTCCAGTTCGTCTTCGTGCTCCTCCAGTCGGCGGCGTTCGGCGGCGTCTTCACGGGCTTCGGCATCGCACGTGACTTCGAGGGCGGCTTCGCGCGGCGGCTGCTCCTCGCCGCGCCGCACCGCACCGGGATCGTGCTCGGCTACGCCGTCGCGGCGCTCTGCCGCTGGCTTGTCACCGCGACGTTCCTCACCGTTGTCGCGTTCGCAGTGGGGATGAAGGTCGGCGGCGGCGGAGTCGATCTGCCCGCGCTCTACGTGCTCGCCGCGTTCGTCAACTCGGCGGCCATCCTGTGGGCGGCCGGCGTCGCCATGCGCCTGCGCTCGATGCAGGCGGGGCCGGTGATGCAGATGCCGGTGTTCCTCGCGCTCTTCTTCGCGCCCGTCTACGTGCCGCTGCACCTCCTGAGCGGCTGGATCCACGCGATCGCAGTCGTCAACCCGCTCACGCGCGTGCTCGAAGCCGGCCGAGGGTTCGTCGCCGGCTCGCCGGTCGAGGTCGCGGCTGCGTTCGGCGCGGCGATCGGGCTCGCCTTCCTCTTCTCGCTCTGGGCGCTCCGCGGGCTGCGGAAGGCCGAAGCCGCGGGTTAGGCGAGCGCGAGCAGGGCGACGCCGACGGCAACGACGACGGCGCCGCCGAGACGCTGCGGCGTCACGTGCTCGCGCAGGAACGCGGCGGCGAGCAGCGCGGCGAAGACGACGCCCGTCTCGCGCACGGCCGCGACCTCGGGAGCCGGCGCGAGCCGCAGCGCGGCGAGCACGAGGGTGTACGCGACGAAGCTGCCGATGCCCGCGACCGCGGTCGTCCAGCGCAGCTGTCCGCGCAGGACGCCGGTGCCGCGCCGCGCGACGAGCCACCCGCACGAGAGCACCGCGGAAGGGGTCATCGACAGCTCGAGATACGGCAGCGCCGAGGCGTGGCGGATCCCGTTCTTGTCGACGAGCGTGTACGCGGCGATACAGATCCCGATTGCGAGCGCGATCGGGATCCCGTCCGCGCGCCGTGAGAGCCCGCGCACGAGCACGACGCCGACGGCGACCATCGTCACGCCTGCCACCTGGCTGGCGGAGACGCTGCGGCCGAGCACGACGGCGCTGCCCGCGAGCACGAGCACGGGAGCCGACCCGCGGGCGATCGGATAGACGACCGACAGCTCGCGCTTCCGGTATGCGGCGATGAGCAGGAAGAAGTAGACGGTTTCGAGCGCGCCCGACGCCGCGATGTATGGCCAGGCCGCGGCATGGACGTTCCACGTCAGTGCCGCGACGGGGGAGAAGAGGACGATCGCGATCCCGAGCGCAACCGCCGTCGTCGCCTCGACGTCGCGCGAGCCGCGCAGGAGTACGTTCCAGCCGGCATGCAGCACGGCCGCGGCGAGCGCGAGGCCGAGCGCGTCGAGCGGCACCTAGTGCCCCTTCCAGCAATACATGTCCGCTTCGGGAACGCGATCACACGGCGCGCTGCCGCGTCCTCGGTCGCGCCCGTAGTAGTGACTACGAGCGCTCCGTGCGTCCTTGCATCGCTTGGCGCTCGCGCCCCAGAAGCTGGACGGCATTACTGGAAGGGGCACCGTGCCTACGCGGCGCGCGCGAGCACGCGTTCCGCGGCCGTGAGGAACGCGCTGCAGAGCGCGCGGCCGAGTTCGTTCCACCGGTCGATCTTCACCGGAGTCTCGGCCAGCAGCGCCTGCGGGGCGGGCGGCGGGTCGTCCGCGTTCGCGACCCAGCCTTCGACCTGGATCCGCGTCACCTCCGGATGGAACTGCACGCCCCAGCAGGCGTCGCCGAGCCGGAACCCCTGCGTGCACGCCGGACTGCGTGCGAGCTCGACCGCTCCGGCGGGGATCTCATATGTGTAGTGGTGCCACTGGAACGCGTCGAAGCGGCGCGGCAGTGCGCCGGCGACTGGATCGTCCACGCCCGCGTCCGTCAGCTCGACGTCGTACCAGCCGATCTCCGGTTCCGGCAGCGGCCGCACGACGGCACCGGCGGCGCGCGCGAGCAGCTGCACGCCGAGACAGATCCCGAGCAAGGGCGTCTGCCGCGCGAGCGCCTCCTGGAGCCAGGTCGTCTCCTCGCGCAGCCACGGATGCCATGCGTCCTGGTCGGCGTGCATTGCGCCGCCGAAGATCAGCGCCGCGTCATACCGGTCGAGCGGCTGCGGCGGCGGCGTGCCCCACGCGAAGCTCCACTCGTCGAGCCGGTGCCCGCCCTGCTCGATCACCGGCGCGAACAGCTCCGCGCGCGCCTCGCCGCCGTGGATCACGGACAGAACCTGCACCGGCGGAGTCTATGCAGCGACCGGGTCGGTGGCCCCGGTGGCCGGAATGCGATTCACGTCGAGCAGCCGGCGCAGCTGGCGCGCGTTCGTCGCCGCCTGCGAGACGCGCCCGAGCGGGTTCTCCGGGTCCTGCGCGGTGGCGTTGTTGTTGAACACCGCGAACGCCTGCTCCGACTGTCCGGCGAGCTCCTTCAGCGTGCCGACCCACTCGCCGAGCTCCTCGTCCGAGTAGAGATAGTCGAATCGCTCCGCCGCCGATCCGCCCCGCTTGTTCCACGTGGCGAGGTTGCGCCCGTGGAAGCGCACGTACGCGGTGGCCGAGGTCACGGCGGGCACGCTGGGAACGAGATTCTTCGCCGACTCCGAGCGCGGCGCGTCCACCGTCACGTAGCTCGCGCCGATGCGCTCGAGGAACGAGAGCGTCTCCGCGCGATGCTCCTCGTCGAGCCACGAGCGGTGCCGGAACTCGACGAGCATCTCGTCGCCGCCGAGCTGCTCGCGCGACCACTCGAGATAGTCGAGCGACGTCTCCTTGAAGACAACGTACGACGGGAACTGGAAGAGGATGCCGCCGAGCTTGCCCGCGCCGCGCAGGGGCGCGAGCGCGTCGAGGAAGCGCCGGAAGATCTCGGCGCGCAGCTCGCTCGGCGGCCGGTCGACGCGGCCGCGCTCGTCGACCGGCATCTCCGCGCGCAGATCCTCGGGCAGCACCTCGACCTTCACCGGGTGCCGTGTCATCAGCCCGAACGCCTTCACGTGCATCGTGAACCCGGGCGGCGTCCGCTCAGCCCAGCCCGCGACCATTGATTCGCCCGGCAGCCGGTAGTACGTCGAGTCGACCTCGACGGTGTCGAACCGCTCTGCGTACCACGCGAGGCGCTCCCTCGCGGGCAGCTTCGGCGGGTAGAAGTATTTCGACAGCGCCTCGTCCGCCCACGAGCACGTGCCGATGCGGATCGGCGTCACTACGGTTTCAGCTTCGCCACCGGGCTGCTGATCGTCCACGGCGACAGCGTCGCGCTGACGCAGCCCGCGGGCGCGACCGTCGCCGGCAGCGGGTTCTGGCAGCCGAGCGTCGTGTCGTCGCGCGCCGCCACGGTGGCGGTCGACTTGAAGTACAGCGTCTTCTTCGGGACGCGCTTGCCGGTCACCGACCAGCTACCGCTCGTGCTCGTCGCAGAGCCCGTCTTCGTCAGCTTCTTCGGCGTGATGCCGCGATAGACGACGACCGACGCGCCCGAGACCGGTAGGCCGGCCTCGGTGAGCCGGCCGCTCACCGCATAGCGGGCGCCCTTCTTGAGGGCCTTCACCGTGGAGGAGAGCGGGAGCGGCACGAGCGCGCGTGCTTCGAACGTCCCCGCGAGGTTCGGCGTGCCCGCCGCCGGCGTATACGGCGTGAACAGCGCCTTCCAGACCTGGAGCCCGCCGCTCGACGGTGTCGTGAAGATGCCCTTGACCGTGAAGCTCGACTCGAGGAGTTGCGCGCCCTCGAACGAGCGCCCGACCGACCCCACGGGGGTGTCCCACGGCGGCAGGCAGATCTCGAGCTTGTACGCGCCAAGCGCCTGCTCGGCCCCGCTCGTCGGGTCGACGTAGAACGGCAGCACGAGGGTGGTTCCGCCAACGCTCAGGTTGAGGTTCCACACCGCGGCATGGACGCCCGGTGCGCACGCGTCCGCGGTGTGCGCCGCCGGGTCGTCCGTGACGACGTTGCCGACGAGCGGGAGGGTCAGGCCGGCGTCGTGCGCGAGCGCGGCCGCCGTGACCGAGCCGATGGTCGTGCCCGGAGCCGCGCTCAAATTGAGGCTGTAGCCGGCCGGAACGTAGATGTTGATCGCCGCGATCGGATCGGTCGCAGCCGGGACCGTGATGTCGATCGTCGTCGCCTGCGAGCTGCCGACGGTCATCGGCGAGTGCGAGACGACCACCGTCGCGGTGTTGGGGGCCGCGAGGGCGGAGCCCGAGGCGACGAGGACGGCGACCATCGCCGCTACGGCGACGAGCGCCGCGCGCAACCCTGTTCTCATCTGATCGTTCCTTTCATCGGGTTCTTCACCGAGAGACGGCCTTCTTCAACGCCGAGAGCGCGAGCGTCTCCCGGCCGATCGTGATCGACGCTCCGGGCTGCACGTCGTCGAGATAGAGCGCGTCCGCACTGCTCTGCACCGTGGACGTCGCACCGAGATAGACGACGAGTCGCGCGCCGGACGGGACGAGGACGCTCTCGTTCATGAGGTGGATCGTCGCGACGCCGCTCGCCTTCGTCAGCTTCACGCCGCCGGCGCTGATCGGCGTCGACTGGCCGGCGATCGTGAGGACGGCGACGAGCCGGTCCCAGTTCTTCGCGCCGGAGTAGCGCACCGTGACGGTCGAGTCGCCGAAGGTCTCGTGCGGCCCACCGGTCAGGCGCGCGCCGCGCACGACCTTGCCGCCGGAGGAGATCGTCGTCGTTCCGGGCAGCGCGACCGACGACGTCGCCGTCGACGGCAGGCCCGCGTACGTCGTCGTCTTGCCGTCCCACGGGTCGTGGGCGAGCTGGACCGTCGCCTGCGCGTCGACGCCGTTCGGCGTCCCCTTGAGGAAGCGGTCGAACCACTGCACGGCCAGCCCGAAATAGGCCGGCTGCTCCGCGGGCGGATTGGGGGCGGGAGAGTGGCCGAGGTCGCCGATGTAGAGGCGCTTCGGACCGGCAAGCAGCTTGTACGCCGCCTCCGCCTGGTCGATGTCGAACAGGAAGTCGTGCCTACCCTGGATGAGCAGCGTCGGCACCGTGATCGCCGAGAGATGGGTGAGCGGCGAGCGGGGCGCCGTGAGCGTCGACACCGCGGCGATGTTCGAGCTCGTCACGAGCGACTGCTCCGCCGCAAGGAGGGAGGGATCCCAGCGCGCAGTCGGCACCTCCTGCGCCAGCAGCGTCACGAGCCCGGACTTCGAGAGGCCCTGCGGGGCGAGCGCCGTCGTCAGGTTCGTCCACGTGATCGTCGGCACGATCGCCTTGAACGGGACACCCGCCACGGCCGCGTTCCAGACCGCGCCGCCGCCGAGCGAGATGCCGAGCGCGCCGATCTGCGTGTCGGAGATCTCCGGCCGCGCCGCGAACCAGTTGAAGAGGAACTGCGTGTCGGCGACGTCGGTCGGCCCGTCGAGCCCGAACACTCCGCCCGACGCGCCTTCCCCGCGCGCGTCGCACATGAGCGAGGCGTAACCGGCGGGCGCGAGGAACCCGAGCGCGACCGGTTCCATGTCCTGGTGCTTGCCGCCGAGACCGTGGAAGAGCATCACGCCGGGCCAGCCGCCCGCAGGCGGAGTGCCGTCCGGCTCGACGAGCGCGCACGAGAGCGGCGTGCCGTCGGGCGCGGTGATCGTCAGCTCCTGCGGCGCCGGCGTCGCCCCTGCGGAGCCCGCCCAGGAGAGCGCGCCGGCGAGAACGAGGAGGAGCGCGATTCGACGACCCAAGGCAGGCGCAAGCGTAGCCGCTCCCGGACGCCCCTCTAGAATCGCCGAATGGACTCTCGCCCCGTCGGCGTGTTCGACTCCGGAGTCGGCGGGCTCACCGTCCTGCACGAGTGCCTCGTCACGTTGCCGCACGAGGATTTCGTCTATCTCGGCGATCACGCCCGCCTGCCGTACGGCCCGCGCCCGCTGCCGGAGATCCGCGGTTTCGCGCAGGAGATCGGCGCGTTCCTCGAGGCGCGGGACGTGAAGCTGATCCTCGTCGCGTGCAACGCGGCGACCTCGGCCGCCCTGCCGCAGCTCCAGGAGGAGCTCGACGTCCCCGTCGTCGGCGTGATCACGCCCGAGGCGCACGCCGCCGTGCAGGCGACGCGCAATCGCCGCATCGGGTTGCTCGCAACGCAGGCCACGGTCGACGGCGGCCGCTACCGCAGCCTCGTCTACGCGCTCGACGCCGGTGTCGCGTTCCATGCGGTGGCCTGTCCGCGGCTCGTGCCGCTGATCGAGAGCGACGATCCCTACGGCGCCGAGACCGAGCATGCGGTGCGCGAGTACGCTGCTCCGCTCCGGGACGCAGGCGTCGACACGGTGATCCTCGGCTGTACGCACTACCCGCTCATTCGCGCGGTGTTCCAGCGCGTGTTCGGGCGCGACGTGACGCTCGTCTTCTCCGCCGAGGAGACGGCCCGCGAGGTCGCCGAGACGCTGGCGCGCAAGGGAATGGAGAACGACGCGGCGCGCGCCGGCACGGTCCGTTTTCTCACCACCGGCGATCCGGCGGCGTTTCGCGAGATGGGCCGGCGCTTCCTTCAGTTCCCGATCGACGACGTCGAGCACGTGACGCTGACGCAGCTCGCGGAAGCGGCGGCGTGACGCGCGCCGCCGGCCGCCGGCCGG
>DATCBP010000082.1:0-40691 GCA_036511815.1 Gaiellaceae bacterium | reverse complement strand
CCGCAGATCGGCTACCGGATGCTCGAGAGCCTCGGCGTCGAGCCGATCGCCGACTGGGTGCTGCATCACCACGAGCGCTGGGACGGCTCCGGCTACCCTGACCGGCTGCGCGGCGAGGAGATCCCGCTCGGCGCACGCATCATCTTCGTCGCGGACGCGTGGGACGCGATGACCTCCGAGCGCGTGTACCGCAAGCCGCTCTCCGAGCGCGAAGCGATGGACGAGCTCGAACGCTGCGCCGGCTCCCAGTTCGACCCGATGGTCGTCGGCGCGTTCTACGAGGAACTCGGGTTGGTACACGAGCGACTCGCAGAGTTCGCCGTCTGATCCGCGTGAAGTGCTGCGCACTTCGCGCGGGGGGAATGTTCGGCTTCGCGGAGCGCCCGCCGGCCAAGCCGACGGGCTCTTGGGCTGACGCCGGGGCGGCGGGAGCCGTGGCGCGCGCGGTGGTGGCTACGCCATCCCCACGCGCGAGCATCCGGCCTCCACGAACGCGGCAAAAGGCCCGCGTTCGCTCCGGCCCCGGACCGCGTGAATCGGAGAAGGCTTTAAAGCCGCCGCTCGCCAGGCCGTCCAGGCCGGAGGCTAACGCGGCCTTTTGGCGCGTTAGCCGCAGGCGCATCCACGCGGACGGGGATGGCGAAGCCACCACCGGCCGCGCCCGCACAACCCTCCAGCCCTCCGCGAGGCCAAGAGGACGCCGGCTTGGCCGGTGGCCGCTCCGCGAAGCCGAACTATGACCCGACTGGAGTGCGCAGCACTCCAGTCGGACAGACGACGCCGGTTCCGCCCAGGCCGCAGTACCCGTTCGGCACCTTGGCGAGGTACTGCTGGTGGTAGTCCTCGGCGTAGTAGAACGGGCCGGCCTCGGCCAGCTCGGTCGTGATCTCGCCGTAGCCCGCGCGCGTCAGCTCCTGCTGGAAGGTTCCGCGTGACGCCTCGGCGGCTTCCCGCTGCGCCTCGCTCGTCCAGTAGACGGCGGAGCGGTACTGGCTGCCGGCGTCGTTGCCCTGGCGCATGCCCTGCGTCGGGTCGTGGCCCTCCCAGAAAAGGCGGAGCATCTCCTCGTAGCTCGTCTCGGCCGGGTCGAAGACGACGAGCACGGCCTCCGTGTGGCCCGTGCGGCCGGAGCAGACCTCTTCGTACGTCGGGTTCGGCGTGAAGCCGCCCGCGTAGCCGACCGCGGTCGTGAAGACGCCGGGGGCGCGCCAGAAGATGCGCTCGGCGCCCCAGAAGCAGCCCATGCCGACGATCGCCTGCTCGAGCCCGTCCGGGAACGGTGGCGCGAGCGGCGTCCCGAGCACCTCGTGGCGCGCGGGCAGGGGCATCGCCTGTTCACGGCCTGGGAGCGCCTCCTCGGCGGTCACCATCGACGCCGGCTTGTTGAAGAGAAACATGCCGGAAGCGTAGCTCCCGGGCGGCACTCTAGGGACGGCCGGGCTGCTGCGCCGGACGGCGCGGCGGCGGCGTCGGCCGGGTCGTCTCCGGGCCGATCTGCTTCGTGGGCAGGCCGACGTTGCCGGCAGCGTCGAGGGCCGCGACGGCGAACCAGCGCGTCTCGACACGGCGCAGCTTGATGCGCACCGAGTGCGTCTTCGCGTTGAGGACGCGCGTCTTCTTGCCGTTGACGAGCAATGCGTAGCCGGTCAGATGGGCGGCGCGGGACGGCGCCTGCCAGCGCAGGGTGAGCGTCTTCCCGACGACCTTCGCCGTCAGGCCGCGCGGCATCGAGGGCGGCGTCTGGTCGAGGACGAAGCTCTTCGGCGCCGTCCACGCGGACGCGTTGCCCGCGTCGTCGAGCGCGCGCACGCGCCAGAAGTAGAGGCCGTCGGAGAGGCTCGCGGGCGTCCAGGTGGGAGCCGCGCCCGAGCTCGTGTTCGCGGCGAAGCCGGTGGCTACGGACTGCGCGCAGCCGGCGTCCGCGCACACCTCGAACTCGATCGAGCCGCCGGTGCCCGCATCGGCGGGAGTCCCGCTGAGGCGGGCCGAGTTCACGACCGCGCCGGCAGCCGGGCCGCCCGCTTCGGGCACGGGCGGGGCGGTCGTGTCGACGACGAAGCTCCGCACGACCGACCAGCTCGACTGGTTGCCGGCGAGATCCTCCGCCAGGGCGCGCCAGTAGTAGACGCCGTCGGCGAGCGCCGGCGCTTGCCAGCCCGCGACCGTGCCGACGGGAACGCTGCTCGAATAGCCCGTGGTGATGATCCCCGAGCAGCCCGAGTCGCGACACAACTCGACGAGGATCCGGGCCGAGTCGGGAGCGTTGCCGAGACCGGGGATGCGGGCGGTGAGCTGCGGTTCCGTCCGCACGCTCACGCCGGAGTCGACGGTGGGCACCGGGACGGCCGGCGGCGTGTCATCGAACGTGAAGCTCCGTGTCGCCGACCAGCCGGACAGGTTGCCGGCGGAGTCGGTGCTCTGCACGCGCCAGTAGTAGGTGCCGTCGGGAAGCTTCGTCGGAGTCCAGCTCGCGGTGGCGTTGTCGGCGACCGCGCCGACCGTCGTGCTCGCCTGGACCGTCGTGCAGGCGGCGGTCGAGCACACCTGGAAGGTGACGCTGCCGCTGCCGCCGGAGGAGTCGATGTACGTCGTCGTGAGCGTCGGCAGCGTGGTCGTGAGCACGGTGGCGCCGGAGCCGGCGACGGCGGGAACCGAAGGCGCCCCGGTGTCCAGCGTGAACTGCCGGGCCGCCGACCAGGCCGACTGGTTGCCGGCGGCGTCGACGGCGCGGGCGCGCCAGTAGTAGCCGCCGTCGGCGAGTGCGGCCGGCGTCCAGCCGCCGCTCGTGCCGTCCACGAGACCGCTCACCGAGGAGCCGCTCTGGACGACGGCGGTGCAGCCGCTGTCGGAGCAGAGCTGGTAGTCGAGCTTGCCGCTGTCGCCCGCGTCGCCGGTCGTGAAGAACGCGCGCAGCGTGGGGACGCTGCCCACGTCGGCCGCTTCGGCCGGGCTGTTGAGGCTCGGCACGTCCGGCGGGTTCGTGTCGAGCACGAAGCTCCGGGTGGCCGTCCAGGCGGACTGGTTGCCGGCGACGTCGTCTCCGCGCAGGCGCCAGTAGTACGTGCCGTCGGCGAGGGCGCCCGGCGTGAAGCTGACGGCGGTGCCGCCGCTCACCGTGGCGGAACTGCCGCTCGCGACGACGCTCGCGCATCCCGCGTCGCCGCACAGCTGGAAGTCGACGTTGCCGCTGTCGGTCGCGTCGGAGTCGACAAAGGTCGCGTGCAGCTGCACGCTGTTGATCCGTCCGGTGGCCGCGGGCGAGACGAAGGCGGGCAGTCCGGGCGGCGTCGTGTCGACGACGAAGCCGTTCGCGGCCGACCAGGCCGAGACGTTCCCGGCGCTGTCGGTCGCGCGGGCGCGCCAGTAGTACGCGCCGTCGGCAAGGCTGGCCGGCGTCCAGTTCGCGGTCGCGTTGCTCGCGACGCCGCTCGCGGTGTTGTTCTGGACGATGCTCGTGCAGCCGCTGTCGGCGCAGAGCTGGAAGGCGACCGAGCCGCTGTCTGTGGCGGGCGGGTCGGAGAAGGTGGCGGCGAGCGTCGGCGTCGTGTTGTTGCTGCGCGCCGCGACCGCACCGAGCGGCGGGACGGACGGCGCGGTCGTGTCGACCGAGAAGCTCAGGGGCGCCGACCAGGCCGACACGTTGCCGGCGGCGTCCTGCGCGCTCGCGCGCCAGTAGTGCAGGCCGTCGGCGAGACCGCCCGGCGTCCAGGTGCCGGTGGCGCCGTTGGCGAGACCGCTCGCGGACGAGCCGCTCGCCTCCACGGTGCCGCAGGCTGCGTCGGAGCAGACCTCGAAGCTGACGGTGCCGCTGTCGCCGGTGTCGCTGCTGCTGAACGTCCCTCCGAGCGTCGGGACGGCGCCGAGATACGACGCGTCGGCCGGGCCCGAGAGACCGGGCACGCCGGGCGGATTCGTGTCGAGGACGAAGCTCTGCGCCGCGCTCCAGGCGGACACGTTGCCGGCGACGTCCTGGTCCTGGACGCGCCAGTAGTAGGTGCCGTCGGCCAGGCCGGACGCCGTCCAGCTACCGGCGGCGCCGCCGCCGACCGTTGCCGAGCTGCCGCTCGTGGCGACGGTCGAGCACGCGGCCGTGGTGCAGACCTGGAAGTTGACGGCGCCGCTGTCGGTCGGGTCCGAGTCCACGAAGGTCGCGTTCAGCTGCGTGCTGTTCACGCGCGCCGCGCTCGCGGGTGCGCCGGCGGTCGGCGCGCCTGGCGGGGTCGTGTCGACAACGAAGCTGCTCGTGGCCGGCCAGCCGGAGACATTGCCCGCGGAGTCGGTCGACTGCGCGCGCCAGTAGTACGTTCCCTCGGCGAGAGCGGTCGGCATCCAGCTTCCGTTGGCGCCGTTCGCGATCCCGCTCGGCGACGAGCCGCTCTGGAGCACGGTGCCGCACGCGGCATCCGAGCACAGCTGGAACGCCACCGTGCCGGTGTCGCCCGGGTCGGGATCGGAGAACGTCGCCGCGAGCGACGGCGTCGTGTTGTTGATGCGCGCCCCGGGAGAGACGAGGGCCGGCATGTCCGGGAACCCGTTCGCCGTCGGATGGGTGATGTCCGAGGTGCCGTCGTTCACGGACATCGTCGCCAGGCGGTTTGCCGCCCCGGCCGTGTTCTGCATCCCCACGCTCTGCCAGCGCCAGTACTGGACGTACAGATGCTCGCCGCTTGCAAGCGAGAAGCCGCTGATGGCCACCGGCAGCGAGATCGCCGTCGGCGTGCCGGTCGCGGTGATGAATCCCGTGCCCGGGCTTGCCGCGCCGGGGGCGGCGCCGGAGAGGCACGGCGCGGACGAGCAGTTCGGATCGACGAGCAGCGTCGGACTCGACACCGTGCCGCCGGAGATGCTCACCTTCCACATCCCGACGGCGAGCGTCGCGAAGCCGGTGCCGTTCCAGGTCTGCGTGAACGTGTTGTTGAACGTCCAGGTCCCGGCGGGGAAGCTCACGGCGCCGGCGCCGTCGACGATCCACCCCTTGTTGCTCGGCGTCGTCGACGCCGATGCCGTCGTCGCCGGGGTGTTGGCCGGCGCCGGCACGGACGCGGGCTGAAAGCCGGGCTGGAACGGTTGGTAGCCGACCACGGTGGCCGCGATGCGACCCTCGGTCGCCGGCGGAGCGCCACCCACCGGTGTCGTGTTGGTGACGAGCTGGTAGCTGCCCGCTCCCAGGAGCGTCGACGCCGTGCCCGAGAGGTAGAGCGTCGTGTAGTTCCCCGTCCCCGCCTCCGCGGGCCCTACCGCTCCCGCGAAGAGCACGGCCGCGCCGAGCACCGCGAGCAGCACGAAACGCCACCGCGTGGATGGCTTCCATGAGGGGTTATGTGGCCGCAGAGTCATGGGTGTCGATCGGAACGAGTAGAGCCGTGTAGTGCTTTTGGTATCGGTGTTTCGCGGTTCGCCCTGTAGCGCTCAGACGAGCGGTGGCGGCCCCCAGGGGCCGCCACCGCTCGAAGTGTTGCTGCCTGTCAATTGCGCTACCTACGGGGAGTACGTTCCCTCGGTGTAGCTCATCGCACTCGACATGGCCGAGCTGAGGCCGGTGGTGAACGTGGAGGAGCTCCACGCTGCACTTGCCCAGGCCGCACTGGCCCACGCCGCGCTCGCCCACGCTGCCGAGCTCCACGCTGCCGAGCTCCACGCCGCGTCCGAGGACACCGCGCTCGACCAGGCTGCCGCATCGAACGTCGGCTGGCCGCTCGACGGATCGGTTCCGACGAACGTGTCGAGGTTCTCGTTCGGGTTCGGCGGATCGAAGCCGAGGTAGGCCGCTGACGCCGCGTCGAGCTCTCCGGCACCCGCCGCCTGCCAGTTCGCGTTCGGCAGGTAGTTGGCGGTGAGCATGAGCGCACCCTTGACCTGGTCCGGAGTCCAGTTCGGATTCAGGGCCATGATCTGGGCCGCTGCACCGGAGACAACCGGGGCCGCGAACGACGTGCCGGACATCCACATGTAGCCCGGTGCGACGACGCGGTCAGGCACCGTCTGCGGGATCGTGACGTCCATGTTCGGGGCCGGCATCACCATGTAGCGACCCGGAGCCGCGATGTCGGGCTTCGAGAAGCCGTCGGCCGTGAATCCGTACGCCGACCACGGTGCAACCGTGTCGTCGAGCGGGTCGGCCGTCTGATTCTGATCGAGCGCACCGACCGTGATCACGAACGGGTCGTTGCCGGGAGCCGCGGACATGTCGACCGGGCTTCCGTCGCCGAAGTTACCGGCTGCGACGACGACCGTCACGCCGGAGAGCCACAGCTGCTCGACCGCCTGATCCAGGGGGTCGTACTGGAAGCTCGTCGGCGAGGAACCCGCCATCGAGATGTTGACCACCTTGATGTTGTACTGGTCCTTGTTCGCGAGCACCCAGTCTGCCGCCGCGATGACGTCGCTCTCGAGCGACTCACCGTTGGCGTTGGCAACCCGGAGGCTGACGATCGGCGCGTTCTGAGCAACGCCCGGATGGTCAGGGCCCGAGCCCGCCGCGATACCGGCGACCATCGTGCCGTGACCCTCGAGGTCACTCGTCGTGTTGTCGGTGCAGAGCGAGCAGAAGTTCACGCTCTGAACAACGCGCGAGCCGAAGTCCGTCGTGTCCGACGCGTCGACACCGCTGTCGATGAACGCGATCGCCGGAGCCTGCACCGCAGGTCCGATGACGTCACCGGTGTTCATGTCGTACGAGTTCCACAGCGGAGCAACGTCGGACGAGGACTGCCACATCGTGGAGTCCTGGTAGTCCGTCGTCTTCATCGACTGGTCGAGCGTGACCGCCTGAAGCAGACTCGGGTACTTCTGCGCGACCTTCAGCAGGTTCTCGCCGCTGATGGAGGCGTTGAGGCCCGGAATCGACTTGAAGGGCTTGCCGGTGCGGCCGTTGCTGACGGCGTGCAGTGCACGCGTCAGAGCAGCGACGTTGCCGACATTGCCCTGGATGATCACGTTGAAGACCTTCTTGGGGTTCTTCTGAACCTGTTGGAGCAGCGCCGCCGGAATGACGGGGCCGTTCGCGCCACCAAGGTGCGACATGCCGGGAGCCTTGTGGCTCGACACGCCGAACGCGTTGGCAGCTACCGAGACAGCGGAGCTCAGCGCGGCACTGCCGTTCGTTGCCGCGACTGACGTTCCCACGTTGCCCACCGGGCCACCGTGAGATGCCGCCACGCCGGACGCCGGCAGCGCGAACGCTGCGGCCGTCGCAAGGACGGCGACGCCGCCAGCGAGCGGACGCACACGACCGCGAGAGCCGTGTCGACCTCCTCTGCCCCAGAGTGCGTTGGCCTTGGAGCCGCCGCTACTCGAGCTTGACTTCATCAAGAAAACTCCCTTCTGCGCTTGCACGCAGGCCGCAGTTGCCGCACTTGCCGCAGGAGCCCAAAGGACTCCGCGCCTCACCCTAGGGAGCGTGCTGGCGACGGCGTCCCCCCGTTGGGGGAGGGCCGTGCGAATCCCTCGTTTGAGGCAGGGCCTGCAATTCGCGGGGTTTGTCCCGCGCCGACGGTGGTGCTCGCCCGCCGCTTCAGGGTTCGCCGGCCCCCGAAACCGGTGGCCGGCGGTCACCGGTAGGGAGGATGCGTCGCACGGCCGCTCGACGGGCGGCACGCAAAGCGATGGGCCCGCCTGGATTCGAACCAGGGACCAAGGGATTATGAGTCCCCTGCTCTAACCAGCTGAGCTACGGGCCCGCTCGCCCGGCAGCGTATCGCTGCAGATTCTCCTGAGACAGACGGTTCCCCGTTCAATCCGGTCCCGCCATACCTCAGAATGGCGCCGGTGAAGGTCTTCCAGCACGAGCGGCACCTCCGTACGGCAGGCGGGCTGACCGTGACCGACATCACCGAGGCGGTGCAGGAGGCAGTCCGGGAGAGCGGCGTCCACGACGGAATCGCCTGCGTCTACTCGCCGCACACGACCTGCTGCGTGCGGGTGAACGAGTTCGAGACGGGCTTCATCCAGGACTTCGCCGAGCTGCTGCGCCGGCTCGTGCCGCACGACAGCTACTACGCGCACGACGACTGGGAGCGCCGCACCGAGAACATCTGCCCGGAGGACATGGACCAGGGCAACGGCCACTCGCACTGCATGGCGATGCTGCTCGGCACCGCCGGCGAGTCCGTGCCCGTCCGGGACGGCGAGCTCCAGCTCGGAACGTGGCAGCGGGTGCTCTTCATCGAGCTGGACCGCGAGCGCGACCGCCGCTGGCTCGTCCAGGTCGTCGGCAACGACTGACCCTCTGCAACCAGGTTGCTGCGCAACCTGGTTGCGGCCTTACTCCGGCGTGACGTAGGCCGCCGTGAGCCCGCCGTCGACGAGGAACGTCGCGGCATTGACGTACGAGGACTCGTCGCTCGCGAGAAAGAGCGCGGCGTTGACGATCTCGCGCGGCTTCGCCATCCGCCCCATCGGGACGTGGACGAGGCGGCGCTCGGCCGCCCCCGGGGTCTCGCTCCAGATCCGCAGCAGCAGCGGCGTCTCGACCGGGCCCGGGCAGAGCGCGTTCACGCGCACGCCCTGGCGCGCGAACTGGACGCCGAGCTCGCGGCTCATCGACAGCACCGCCCCCTTCGACGCCGTGTAGGCGATCTGAGAGGTGGCGGCGCCGACGAGCGCGACGAACGAGGCGACGTTGATCACGGAGCCCCCGCCGCGCTCGAGCAGATATGGAATGCCGTATTTGCAGCACAAATACACGCCACGGGTGTTGACGGCCTGTACCCGCTCCCACGCGTCGAGCTCCGTCGCGAGGATCGAGTCGTCGTCGGCCGGAGAGATCCCGGCGTTGTTGTAGAGCACGTCGATGCCGCCGTACCGCTCGGCCGTGGCCCGGTACATCGCCTGCACCGACTCGCCGTCGGCAACGTCGACCTGCACCGCGAACGCGTCCCGCGCCTCGCCCGCCACCTGTTCCGCCGCCGCGAGGTTGACGTCGGCGACGCAGACCTGCGCGCCTTCCTCCGAGAAGAGCATCGCCGCGTCGGCGCCCATGCCGCCCCCCGCGCCCGTGATCACGCACACCTTGCCGTCGAGCCGACCGCTCACTCAGGCCTCCGTCGCGTAGTAGACGTTCTTGACCTCGCTGTACCCCTCGAGCGCGTGCATGCCCAGCTCGCGGCCGAAGCCGCTCTGCTTGAAGCCGCCGAACGGCGTCGACACGCGCACGGACGAGTTGGAGTTGATCGAGAGCACGCCGGTGTCGATGGCGCGCGCGACGCGGAGCGCCCGGCCGCCGTCTCGCGTCCAGATCGAACCGGAGAGCCCGTACTCGGAGTCGTTCGCAATCCGCACCGCGTCCGCCTCGTCCGCGAACGGGATCAGCGCGGCCACGGGGCCGAACACCTCCTCGCGCGCGATCCGGTCGTCCGGGCCGGCCTCGATCAGCGTGCACGGATACCAGTAGCCCTTGCCCTCGGGGACATCGCCGCGGAACAGCGGCTCGGTCTCGACGAATCCGGCGACAGTGGCCCGGTGCTGCGCCGAGATCAGCGGCCCCATCTCGGTCGCCTCGTCCTCGGGATCGCCCACCTTCACCCCGCGCGTGGCCTCGACGAGCAAGCCGGCGAAGCGGTCGTAGACGGAGCGCTCGACGAGAATCCGCGAGCGCGCGCAGCAGTCCTGCCCGGCATTGTCGAACACCGCATACGGGGCCGCCGCGGCCGCCTTCTCGAGGTCGGCGTCCGCGAAGATCACGTTCGCTGACTTGCCGCCGAGCTCGAGGGTGACCCGCTTGACCGTCCCGGCCGCGCCGCGCATCACCTGCTGCCCGACCTCGGTCGAGCCGGTGAAGCCGATCTTCGCCACGTCCGGATGCTCGATCAGCCGCTGCCCGACGACCGAGCCCTTGCCCGTGACGATGTTCAGCACGCCCTCGGGGATGCCCGCGTCGAGTGCGAGCTCGGCGAGCCGCAGGACGGACAGCGGGGTCAGCTCCGCCGGCTTGAGCACGACCGTGTTGCCGCACGCGAGAGCGGGGCCGAGCTTCCACGAGGCGATGTTGAGGGGGAAGTTCCAGGGCGTGATCAGGCCGACGACCCCGAGCGGCTCGCGGAACGTCATGTTGACGCCGCCCGCGACCGGAATCGTCTCGCCGTGGTGCTTGTCCACCGCCCCGGCGTAGAAGTGGAAGACCTGCGCCACCATGCCGACCTCGCCGCGGGCGCCCCCGATCGGCTTGCCGGCGTTGCGCGACTCGATCCGCGACAGCTCCTCGTGGTGCTCCTCGACGAGCGTCGCCAGGCGGCGCAGCAGGCGACCCCGGTCGGCCGGGGACACCGCGCGCCACGCCGGATACGCGGCCCGGGCGCGGGCGACGGCCGCGTTCGTCTCCTCGACGCCGGCCGACCCGACCTCCGCGATCGTCTCCTCGGTGGCGGGATTGACGACCGCGGTCATGCGCGGTGGTCCGCCCGGTAGGAGCCGGCTTCCGCGACGAGCGCGTCGAACAGCCGCGCGTCCTCCCCCGCCTCCGGATGCCAGAGCACGCCGACCGCGAAGCGCCGCTCGGGATCCTCCAGCCCCTCGATCGTGCCGTCGTCGGCCCACGCCACCTCGCGCAGCCCGTCGCCGACATGCCCGACGCCCTGATGATGGTGGGACTTCACCGGCGCGCGGTCGCCGAGGAGCGAGCCGAGCCGCGAGCCGTCCTCGATCCGTACCGGGTGCTCCGAGAAGACGCCCTTCACCTCACGGTGCTTCTCGTCGCCGACGACGTCCGGCAGATGCTGCACGAGGTCGCCGCCGCGGACGACGTTGAGCACCTGGAAGCCGCGGCAGACGGCGAGCACCGGCATGTCGCGCGCGAGCGCCCCCTCGAGCAGCGCAAGCTCGGCGCGGTCGCGCTCCGGCCGGAGCCCGTTCGTCTCGGGATGCGCCTCCGCCCCGTACACCTCCGGGTCGAGGTCGGCGCCGCCGGACAGCAGCAGGCCGTCGAGGGCGTCGAGCGTCTCCTCGACACCGTCCATGCTCGGCGGCACGAGCAGCGCGCGCGCGCCGGCGCGCTCGACGGCGGCAACGTACGCGTACGGGATCAGCGCCGCCTCGAGCTGCCAGTGACCCCATTGCGCCGGCTCGACGTATGCCGTGATGCCGACGACCGGCCGGCTCGTCATCCCCGCTCGAACATCCTTTCCCGCTCGTAGCACGTGACTGCCTCGTCGAACAGGCGCTGCTCCGTGTGCCCGTAGTTGAGGTAGTGGTCGACGACCTCGTCGCCGAACAGCCCGCGCGCGACCGTTCCCTGCTCGAGCGCCGCGACCGCGTCGCGCAGCGTGTGCGGGAACCGCTGCACATCCGACTCGTACGCGTTGCCCTCGAAGGCCGCCCCGAGCTCGAGCTTCTGCTCGATGCCGTACAGGCCCGCGGCGAGGAGCGCGGCGAAGGCGAGATACGGATTCGCGTCCGCTCCGGGGATCCGTGTCTCCGCGCGCAGCGACGAGCCGTGCCCGACGATGCGGAAGCCGCACGTCCGATTATCGTAACCCCAAGCAAGCGTCGTCGGCGCCCAGCTTCCCGCGGCGAAGCGCTTGTACGAGTTGATCGTGGGCGCGAAGAAGATCGCGAGCTCCGTCGCGCAGGCGATCTGCCCGGCGAGGTAATGCTTGAACACGTCGGGCTCACCCGCGAACGCCGCTTTCCCGTTCTGCCACAACGACGAGTGGATGTGGCACGACGAGCCGATCCAGGTGTGGTCGGGCTTCGCCATGAACGTGACCGACATGCCGTGCTGGTGCGCGATCTCCTTGATGCCGGTCTTGTAGATCACATGGTCATCCGCCGTCTTGAGCGCGTCCGCGTAGCGGAAGTTGATCTCGTGCTGGCCCGGCCACGCCTCGCCCTTCGAGGACTCGACCCGCATGTCCGCGGCGACCATCGCGTTGCGCACCTCGCGCATGAACGGCTCGTCGTAACCGGACGCGAGGATGTGGTAGTCGAGGATGTACGACACCGACGGCGTCAGATCGCGGTAGTGCTTCGCGTGCGCCTCCTCGTAGCTCTCGCGCAACAGGAAGAACTCGAGCTCCGAGCCGAACATCGCTTCGTAACCGAGCGCGCGCGCCTTCTCGACCTGCCCCTGGAGCACCTGGCGCGGCGAGGGCGCGACCGGCGAGCCGTCGTGCCACACGACGTCGCAGAGCACGATCGCCGTCGCCTCGTGCCACGGGATCCGCCGCAGCGTGCCGAGATCGGGCTGGAGGCCGAAGTCGCCGTAGCCGCGCTCCCAGCTCGCGATCGCATAGCCGGGCACCGGGTCCATCTCCATCTCGAGGGCGAGCAGGTAGTTGCACCCCTCGACCTCGTGCCCGGCGGCGAGCTCGTCGAGGAAGAACTCGGCGTGCAGCCGCTTCCCCATCAGCCGGCCCTGCATGTCGGTGAACGCCGCGATCACCGTGTCGACCGCCCCGGTCGCGACCTCGCCCTGGAGCTCCTCGAGCGTCAGCATGGCGCGACGATACACGGGGGAACGCGGCTCAGTGCGGGACCACGAACAGCCCGGCCACCCCGAGCGCGAAGACGGCGATCGCGACGATCGAGTCCAGCCCGAGTCGGGCATGGGCCCGCTCGTGGCGCATGATCACGCCGAACGCGTACACCACCGTCAAGGCGATCCCCAGGGCGGCGAGCCAGGCGTTGAGGTTGCCGGCGGTCGGCAGCACGGGCTTGCCGGCGATCGCGTCGGCGAGCACGAACAGGACGACCTGGAACGAGTTGCCGCCGAAGATGTCGGCGATCGCAAGCTCGTTGTCGCCGAGCCGCACCGCGGCGATCCCGGAGCTGATCTCCGGCAGCGCCGAGGCGACGGCGAGCACGGTCGCGCCGAAGATGACGCCGTTGATGCCGGCGCGGTTGGCAAGCTCGTTGCCGCTGACCTCGAGCACGACGCCGGCGACGAGCGTGATCGCGCATCCGACGAGGAACACGGTCACGGCGCGCATCGTCGATTGCGTGATCGGCGTCGGCTTCTCGTCCGGATGCACCTGGCGGCGATGTGGGCGCCCCGGCGAGCTACCGGGCATCTCCACCTGCCACCGCGGGGACTTTCTGGCCTCGTTGAGGGCATAGATCCCCACGAACCAGGCCACCATGATCGCGAGCGACGCGGGGCTGATCGGCCCGATCCGCGTCGACGTCGGCAGCAGGGATCCCAGGAGGACGCCGGCGACGACGAACACGACGATCAGCGCTTCGAGTACCGGCACAAGCGAGCCGACGAGGTATGTCAGCGCCTGCTTGCGCGAGGCGACGGCATCGCAGATCACGAGCACCATCGTCTGTACCGCGACGCCGCCGATCAGGTTGCCGGCTGCGAGGTCGAGATTTCCCTTCGCAGCCGCCGAGACGGTGATCGCGATCTCCGGCAGGCTCCCGGCGATCGCGAGCAGGATCACGCCGCCGAGCGCCTCGCCCAGGCCGAAACGCCGGTCGATCACATCGGTCGTCTTCGACAGCGCCGTGCCGGCAACCCATGTCGCGCCGGCGCCGGCGGCGAAGATGACGAGCAGCAGCGGTGTCGAGAGCGATCCCAGCTCGCCGTCAGGTGTAGCGGGGGAGCCGGACGGACCCGGCTCCCCCGCTCATGCTGTTGCGCCTACGACGCGGGCGCCGGCGCAGCCCCGGGATGCTCGTACTGCGCCTCGATGCGGGCCATCTCCTCCTCGGTGCCCTGCGAGATCGGGCCCTTGAACCAGTTCTTGGCCGAGAGCACCCACCAGCCGCCGACGAGGACGAGCGTGCCCGCGACCGCGATGATCGCGTAGTTGACCGAGAGCCACGTGAACCCGTGCTTGAACGGGATTCCCGTGGGCACCGTCGGCATGATGAACAGGATGCTGATGAAGCCGACCCAGATGACTGCGATCCAGCCGATCGGCTTGTACCAGCGGCCGAGGTTCCATTCGCCCGGCACCCACGCGTCGCCTTCGCGCAGACGCAGGTAGATCGGGATCGCGTATGCGATGTAGAGGCCGATCGTCGCGATCGACGTCACGGCTGCGTAGGCGATGTAGCCTGCCCCGGAACCAACTCCGGTCGAGAAGTACGCAGGAAAGGCGAGCAGGAACGCGAGCACGGCAATCGCCCAGACTGCGTACACCGGCACGCGTTGCGCGTTCAGGCGCCGCCAGAGCCGGTGCCCCGGTGTCGCGCCGTCGCGCGAGAACGCGTACATCATCCGCGACGCCGACGTGATCGACGACATGCCGCAATAGAACTGCGCGCCGACCGTAATGAAGAGCATCACCTCGGCGGTCTTGCGTCCCAACGCGTCGAGGTAGACCTGCTTGACCGAGAACAGGAACGCCCCCTCGGTCCCGGTCAGGTTCTGGATCGCAAAGGTGACGCCGAGCGCGAGAATGTAGCCGAACACTGCCGAGACGACGATCGACATGATCACGCCGCGCGCCGCCGACCGCGATGCGTTCTGTGTCTCCTCGCTCATGTGCGCCGACGCGTCGTACCCCGTGTAGGTGTACTGCGCCTGGAGCAGCCCGAGCATGAGAACGAACCACAGCCAGCCGTGCGAGAAGCCGCTGTTGTTGACCGTCTTGGTGAACACCGTCGAGAACGACTGGTGATGATCGGGTTTGAAAATCAAGAACCCGACGATGATCAGCACGCCGCTGACGTGCCACCAGACGGAGACGTCGTTGAGGAGCGCCACGAGGCGCACGCTGAAGATGTTCATCACTGCGTGGAGCCCGAGGATCACCGCATACACGTAGATGATCTCGTGCGGCGTGGCCTTGAACGTCCCCGGCCAGAGCAAATTCAGCAGGGCGTCGGTGAAGATCGCGGCGCCGTAGTCGATGCCGGCGGTGATCGCGATCTGGCCGATCAGGTTGAACCAGCCGGTGAACCAGCCCCAGACGGGGCCGCCCATCTTCGACGCCCAGTAGTAGAGGCCGCCGGCGGTCGGATACTTCGACGCGATCTCGGCCATGCCGAGGCCGACGATGATCACGAAGACGGAGACGAGCGGCCAGCCCCATGCCTCTTCGACCGGGCCGCCGTAGTTGAGACCCGTCCCGTACAGCGTGAGCGTGCCGGACAGGATGGAGATGATCGTGAACGAGATCGCGAAGTTCGAGAACCCGCTCATCCGGCGCGAGAGCTCCTGGGCGTAGCCCAGCCCGTGCAGGATGTGTCGGTCCTTGTCCGGCGTGCCGGAGTCCTTGTCCGTCACCTGCGCCCTCCTTAGAACAGCCGTGGGATTGCGGCGATTCTGAAGGGGGCGGCGGCCGGTATCAAGACCGCGGCCGAGCGGTCGGGCTCTACGCCCGGCGGCGGTTGATGTCTTCGACGGGAGCGACGAGACCGGCGCTCTCGGCGGAGGGCAGCCATTCGCCCCGGACGATCCGTCGTGCGTACACCCTCGCGCTCGCCGCCTGGAAGAGCGCGAGCGCGTCCTTTCCCTCGCCCGGGGAGGCGGCCCACCCGAAGGTCGCCTCCCGGCCCGACGCCCGCAGGAGGTCTTCGAGCCGCGCGGCGGTGTCGCGCCCCCAGCCCGCGTCGCGGCCGATCGCCGCCACCGCCACCTGGGAGAAGCCGACCCGGGCGAGCTCGTCGCCGGGCTCGAGCTCGGCGGCGATGACGGCGAGCGCCTCGCGCAGGTCCCGCTCGTCCTTGAGGAGCGAGAGCGGACGCGCGTCGGTCTCCAGCTCGCCGACGAGGATCGCGACGGGATGCTTGCGCGCGAGGTGCCGCTCGACGACGTCCACGAAGCGCTCGCCCGTCGACACGCCGGTGGTCACGTCGCGGCGCGCAATCAGCAGCAGCTCCTCGAGCACGTGCAGCGAGTCGCGGAGCATGTGGCGGCCTCGGGCCGAGAAGTAGCCGACCGTCGCGCCGGCGATCGCGAACGTCGCCAGGCGGATCGTGAGCTGCGTCTCCGTCGTGCCGTCCACATCGAACTGCGATGTGACGACGAGCGTGAGCACGTAGAGCACGAAGGCGAAGAGGCCCGCTCCCGCGCCGGCGATCGGCCCGCTCGCGAGCGCGACGAGCACGATCGGGAGGTAGAAGAGCTGGCCGAGGCCGAGGCCCGGACGACCGTAGGCGATGTTCAGCGCGAAGATGGCCGCGTACGACCCGAACGCCGTGATGAGTAGGCGTTGGGGCAGCGTGGTCTCCCGCACCGCAGCGAGCGGCGAGATCCTTGTCAGTAGGGCCGACACTGGCGGACGGACGGTACGCCGCACGCGTGCGTTATGCAAATCGGTTTGCGACCTTTGCGCGTCGATTCGGCCTCTTAGCACGCACTTAGGCGGCGCCCCTACGCTGCATGCATGAATCCGACCGGTTTCCCACCGCATCGGGGCGGCGGCTTCGGGCCGTCGACCCTGACCTTCCACCAAGCCCACCCGGGTGCGCTCGCCTGGGCCACGTTCGCGCTCGTGCTTCTGCTCGTGCTGACGGTCTTCGCGCTGCTCGTCGCGCGCCTCGCGCGCCGTTCCCACCGCAGGGGCTGGGGGCACGGCAGTCCGGGACGCCGGCACTTCATGGTCGCGGGCCCGGGGCCGGAGCCGGGGCCGGGCATGGACGATCCGCTCGGGACACTCCGCTGGCGTTACGCGCGCGGCGAGATCGGCCGCGATGAGTTCCTCCTCGCCACGAGCGACCTCACCACGCACGGTGAGCCGGCGCCGCCGCCGCCGTCCTGAGCTGCTCCTAGCCGGTTGCAGGCGTCGGCCGCGGGATCGAGAGAGCCACTTCATAGGAGCTTCCCTCGTATGTGAGCCGCGGGACCAGCGCGCGGCCCCGGCCAGGGCAGCTCCCCTATTCGTCGCCGTCGACGATGCGCTCGGCGAGCGCGGAGTTGCGTCGGCGCTGCTCGCTGCGCCCGAGCGCCATCGCGACGGCCCGCCGCTCGCCGACGAGCACGCACAGCCGCTGGGCGCGCGTGACCGCGGTGTAGAGCAGCGCGCGGGAGAGCATCACCGAGTACGCCGTCGACCAGGGCGCGACCACGGCGGGGAACTGCGAGCCCTGTGAGCGGTGCACCGTGAGCGCCCACGCAAGGTCGTAGGTTGCGAGCGCCGCGACCGGCACGACGAGCTCGCGCTCGCCGTCGTCGAGCGAGAGCCGCGCTTCGCCGTCCTCGTCGTCGTAGCCGAGGATGAACGCGACCTCGCCGTTCATCACCTCGCGGTCGGCCGTGTAGTCGTTCTTCGTCTGGACGATGCGCGAGCCGACGCGCAGGCCGGAGCGCGCGACGACCATCTGCCGCTCGCCCGGGTTGAGCCGCCGTTCGAGCTCCTCGTTCAGCGCCTCGAGTCCGATCCGTCCGCGGCGCATCGGCACGAGCGTCATCACCTCGGTGCGCGGATCGAGACCGAAGCGGGTCGGGATGCGCTCGCAGACGACGTCGAGCACCGCTTCGCGCAGCGACTCGGGGCCGTTCCGCCCGATGAAGTAGAAGTCCTCGTCGAACTCCGCACCGGGACCGAGCGCCGCGCGCGCCTCGTCGAACGAGAGGAACGGCAGCTCGCCCGCGTTGATGCGGCGCGCGCTCTGGATGATCAGCGAACGCGCGGCCTGCCGGTAGATGGCGGTGAGGTGGATGCGCGGGACGATCTCGCTCGCCACGAGGTCGGCGAGCACGCGGCCGGGGCCGATCGGCGGCAGCTGGTCGGTGTCGCCGACGAGCAGGACGTGACAGGAGCCGGCCGCCTCGAAGAGCGCGTCGGCGAGCTCGAGCGAAAGCATCGACGCCTCGTCGACGATCACGAGGTCGTAGTCGCGCGACAGCGGCCACTCGCTGTCGCGCTGGAAGCCGCCTTCGGCCGGCGAGTACGCGAGCGCGCGGTGGATCGTCATCGCGTCGTGGCCCGTCAGGTCGCGCATGCGCCGCGCCGCCTTCCCTGTCGGCGCGCAGAGCAGGACGCGCTTGCGTGCACGCCGGACAATCTCGACGAGCACCTTCTGCGTGTGCGTCTTGCCGGCGCCGGGCAAGCCGGTGAGGAGGACGAGCCGGCGTGTGCGCACGAGCTCGACGACGCCCCACTGCTCGTCCGAGACCTCGAGCTCGGGGCGGAGCTGCACGTCGAACAGCGAGCCTGGCTCGGCGCGAGCGCGCGTGCCGAGCGCGCGACCGAGGCGTCGTTCCATCTCCCAGAGCTCGGTGCGATACGCGCGCTCGTGCTCGACGACGACCTCGGCGCCGAGCACGAGCGCGCGCAGCGCCGACTCGAGCGGCTCGGCCTCCCCCACTTCGAGCAGCCGGCCGGCGGCGAGCCAGAGCTCCTCGAGCTGCAGGAAGACGTTGCCGTCGGACTCGGCATCCTCGAGCACGAAGCGCAGGCCCGCTTGGAGCCGGTGTGGGTCGTCGAGCTCGATGCCGAGCGAGCGGGCGATGCGGTCGGCGATCTTGAAGCCGATGCGCGGCAACTCGGTGAGCCGGTACGGATCCTCGGTGAGCACCGCGACGACGTCATCTCCGTATTCGCGCACGAGCCGCGCGGCGAGGCCGGCGCTGATCCCGTGGCTGAACAGGAACGTCTCGACCTCGCGGATCGTCGCGACCTCGCGCCACGCGACGACCGCGCGCTCGACGCTCGCGCGCGAGATCGCGCGGCCGGCTTTCGTGCGCACTTCGCGGAGGCGCTCGGGGTTGCGGTCGAGCTCCTCGAACACATGCTCCGCCCCGAAGTGCTCGACGATCGCGCGCGCAAAGGTGCGCCCGATCCCGGGCACGCGCATCATCAGCCAGAACGCGATCCCGTCGGGCGACTGCGGCAGCGCGGAGTGGAACGACTCGACGACGAACTGCCAGCCGTAGCGCGCATGCTCGGCGAACGCGCCGGCGCAGACGAGCTGGTCGCCCGGCGTGACGTGCCCGAGCGCGCCGGTGAGCGTGACCGGCTCGCCGTCGCGTTCCTCACCGAGTGTCGCGGCCCAGATCGCGAACTCGGAGTCGGTGGAGACGTAACGCGGACCGGAGGTGGAGAGCGTGACGCGAATCTCTCTCGCGCCGACGTCGCCCGGCGGCTCGTCACGGTCGGTCACCCACATGCGCCGACGATACTTCCGGCGAGGTGCCGATCGTCAGTGGGCCGGCCGGACACGGCCGGAACGGCTCAACAGCCCGGCCCGAATGCCACCGGCGCCGTGGCTCGGTCGTCGTATGGTGAGGCTCGTGCAAACGAACGACGGGGCGAACGCCGTCCGCACGGAGGCGCTGACCAAGCGATACGGCGCCACGCTTGCGCTCGACGCGCTCGACCTCACGATCCGGCCCGGCGAGGTGTACGGCTACCTCGGGCCGAACGGCGCAGGCAAGACGACGACGATCCGGCTGTTGCTCGGCCTGCATCGTCCGACCGCAGGGCGGGCGGAGTTGTTCGGCGTCGATGCGTGGCGCGAACCGGTCGCGGCGCATCGGCGCGTGGCGTACGTCGCCGGCGAACCGTTCCTGTGGCCGGCGCTCACCGGCGCCGAGACGTTCGCGTACCTCGCCCGCGTGCGCGGCGGAACCGACCGCGCCTACCTCGACGTGCTCGTCGACCGTTTCCAGCTGGACGACTCGAAGAAGGTGCGCGCGCTGTCGAAAGGGAACCGGCAGAAGGTGCAGCTGATCGCCGCCTTTGCGAGCCGGGCCGAGCTGCTGCTGCTGGACGAGCCGACGAGCGGCCTCGATCCGTTGATGGAGATGGCGTTTCGGACGACGGTGCTGGAGGCGAAGGAGCGCGGGCAGACGATCTTCCTCTCCTCGCACATCCTCAGCGAGGTCGAGGCCCTCTGCGACCGCGTCGGCATCCTCCGGCAGGGCCGGCTCGTCGACGAGGGAACGCTGGCCGAGCTGCGTCACCTCTCCGCACAGATGATCGACGTCACCTTTGCCGGTCCCGCTCCGGCGATCAGCGTGCCGGACGTGCAGATCGCCCGCACGGGAGACAACGCACTGCGATGCGAGTTGACCGGCAACGTCGCGCCGCTGCTCGCCGAGCTCGCCAAGCATCCGGTCGTGACGTTGACGAGCCACGAGCCGTCGCTCGAGGAGATCTTCCTGCACCACTACGACGCAAGCGACGGCCATGCCGGCGGCTAACGCGGTCGCGCGCCGCGCGTTCGCGGACTCGCGCATCCGCACCGGCTCATTCGCGGCGCTGTTCGCGCTCGTCGCATACGTGAACGTGGTCGGCTACCGGCACAGCTACCGCACAGTCGCGGAGCGGTTGAGCTTCGCGCGCGCCTTCGGCGCCAACAACGCGGTGCGACTGTTCTACGGCGTCCCGCACAACCTGCTTTCGATCGGCGGCTACACGGCCTGGAGAGCCGGCGGCATCGCCTCGATCTTTGCGGGCGTGTGGGGGCTGCTCGCAGCGGTGCGCGCGCTGCGCGCCGAGGAGGACGACGGCCGCCAGGAGCTCGTGCTCGCGGGGATCGTCGGCCGCCGCTCCGCCTACCTCGCCGCGCTCGCCGCGATCGGCGCCGGCGCAGCGATTCTCTGGCTCGCGCTGTTCGCCGGCCTCGTCGGCGCTCGCCTCCCTGCGTCCGGCTCGGCCTATCTCGCACTTGCGACGATCTCTCCGATTCCGGTGTTCGCCGGCGTCGGCGCGCTCGCAAGCCAGATCGCTCCGACCCGACGACTCGCACTCGAGGCGTCGATGGCGACGCTCGTGCTCGCGTTCCTGTTGCGCGTGGTCGCCGACACTTCGACGACGCTCGGCTGGCTGCGCTGGGCCACCCCCTTGGGCTGGGCGGAGGAGCTGCGCGCCTTCTCGAGCCCCGCTCCAGCGGTGCTCGTGCTGCCGGCCCTCGCCGGTGCGCTGCTGCTCGCCGCGGCCGGGTTCATCGCCGTGCGCCGCGATGTCGGCACCGGGCTGTTGCAGAGCCGGGACACTGCTGCTCCGCGCCTGCGCCTGCTCTCGTCGCCGACTGCGCTCGCGTTGCGCGAGGAGCGGGCGAGCCTCGTCGGCTGGCTCGGCGGTATCGGACTCTTCGCGCTGATCGTCGGGGTTCTGTCGACGAGCTTCACGACCGCGGACATTCCGGCGAGCCTCCGGCAGGAGTTGCGCAAGCTCGGCGCCCTCTCGATCACCACTCCCGCAGGCGCGCTCGGCTTCTACTTCCTCTTCTTCGTACTCGCGATCAGCCTGTTCGGGTGCTCGCAACTGGCCGCCGCCCGCCGCGAGGAAGCCGGGCAGCGACTCGAGACGCTCTTCGCGCTTCCGGTCGGCCGCCGGCGCTGGCTCGGCGGTCGGCTGCTCCTGGCTGCGGCCGGCGCCGCCGCGCTCGCGCTCACCGCGGCGCTCCTGTCCTGGGCCGGGGCGGCGAGCCGGCACGCCCACGTGGCGGTGACCGTCCTGCTCGAGGCCGGCGCCAACACGCTTCCCACTGCGCTGCTCTTCCTCGCGCTTGCCGCCCTCGCGTTCGCGGTCGCACCGCGGCCAAGCGGTGGCATCGCGTACGGGCTCGTCAGCGTCGCCTTCCTGTGGGAGCTGTTCAGCGCCCTGCTCGGCGCGCCCGGCTGGCTCGTCGGCCTCAGCCCGTTCCAGCACATCGGTCTGATCCCGACGCAGCCCTTCCGCCCGCTCGCGGCGGCGACGATGCTCGGCCTCGCCGCGGCCGCCGCGCTCACGAGCCTCTGGGCGTTCGGACGGCGCGACCTGACCGGCACCTGATCACGTTGAGGTAGCGGACGCGAGCCTCTCGGCGCGCCGCTTGATGCCGCGCAGCATCTTCCGCTCCATCACGAGCGACGCCGGCTCCATCGGCAGCATGCCGATCCGCGCGACGAGCTTCGGGAGGCGAAAGCGATTGCGGCTGATCAGCCGCGTCACGCCGGCGTGCTCACGCAGCACGAACGTCCACACCCAGTTGCCGTCTTCGGAGCGCCAGGCGAGCACGCGCTCCGGCTCGACGCGCTCGAGCCGCATGCGGTTGGCGCCGAAGCCGATCGTGTCGCCGACCTGCGGGTTCTGGAACTGCGGCAGGACCGCGTCGGCGCTGTGCATGTCGAGGCCGAGCAAGTTCTCGATCCAGTCGTACGTGTAGGCGCCGCCGCGCGGCGACGGGCCCATCTGCGCGAGCCGGGGCCAGACGGCCGCGGCGGGTGCGTCGACCGTGGTCGCGCGCGTCGAGACGCCGTCGGCGTCCTCGAGCAGTTCGTCTCCCGGCAGGCGCGAGGCGGCTTCTTCCGCGGTCGCCCCCCACGTGAGGATCGGCCGCCGCAGCAGCGCGTACGACGCGCAGAGCGCGACGAGAACCGCGGCGCCGGACGGATCGCGGCGGCGGTGCGTCCGCGTCATGCGGATGTCTCGTCGAGCGCCAGAACCACTGCGCCGTTCACGTGGCCGGAGCGCAATCGTGCGAGCGCCTCATTCGCCGCCGCGAGCGGGAAGACGTCCACCTCCGTGTGCACCGGCAGCTGCGGCGCGAGCGCCATGAACTCCTCGCCGTCGTGCCGCGTCAGGTTCGCAACCGAGCGGAGGACGCGCTCGCCCCAGAGCAGCTCGTAGGGGAAGGCGGGAATGTCGCTCATGTGGATGCCGGCGCAGACGACGCTGCCGCCCTTGCCGACCGCTGCGAGCGCGGCGGGGACGAGCTCGCCCGCCGGGGCGAAGATGATCGCCGCGTCGAGCGGCTCGGGCGGCTGCTCGAGAGACGCGCCCACCCACTCCGCGCCGAGCGAGCGCGCGAAGTCCTGGCTCGATTCGTCGCCTGTCCGCGTGAAGGCGAAGACCCGGCGGCCCTGCCAGCGCGCGACCTGGCAGATGATGTGCGCGGCTGCGCCGAACCCGTAGAGGCCGACGCGCTCGGCGTCGCCGGTCAGTCGCAGCGAGCGGTAGCCGATCAGGCCGGCGCAGAGCAAGGGCGCCGCCTGGAGATCGGGGTAGCCCTCGGGGATCGGGAAGCAGAAGCGCTCGTCGGCGGCCGTCTCCTCGGCGAAGCCGCCGTCGATCGTGTAGCCGGTGAAGCGCGCGCGGTCGCAGAGGTTCTCGCGGCCTGACCGGCAGTAGGCGCACTCGCCGCAGGTCCAGCCGAGCCACGGCACGCCGACACGCTGACCCGTTACGAAACGCGTCACGCCGGGCCCGAGCTCGCGCACCGTGCCGACGATCTGGTGGCCGAGCACGAGCGGGAGCTTCGGCGCGTCGAGCTCGCCGTCGACGATGTGCAGGTCGGTTCGGCAGACGCCGCACGCGTGCACCTCGAGCCGCACCTGGCCCGGGCCGGCGGCGGGCTGCGGCAGCTCGGTGTCGTGCAGAGCCGTTCCGAGTCCGGTGAAGACCATCGCGCGCACGTGTCGTCAGGGTCGGCAGCTGAGCGTACGGGTGACGAAGTGGACGCCGTCCGGCCCTTCGAGCGACATCGTGTCGGACGCGCCAGGCGACAGGTCGACGACGAACACGGGCTCGTTCCAGCGTTCGTAGTGGTCGGCGTCGATGTAGAACGGCGTGCCGTCGACCTCGCCGAGCAGGTGGTCGTTGGGGCCGAGCAGCAGCTCGCCCCTGGGAAGACACAGGGGCGAGCTGCCCTCGCAGCAGCCGCCGGACTGGAAGAGCATCAGCGGGCCGTGCCGCTCGCGCAGGCGTGCAAGCTCGGCGAGCGCGGCGTCGGTCGCTGTCAGCTCTTCGTCCGGCATCGTTCTCCTAGAACAGTCCCAGCGGCTTCGGGTCGTAGCTCACCAGAAGGCACTTGGTCTGCGTGTAGTGGTCGAGCATCATCTTGTGGTTCTCGCGCCCGACGCCGGAGACCTTGTAGCCGCCGAACGCCGCGCCCGCGGGATAGAGGTGGTAGCAGTTCGTCCACACGCGTCCGGCCTGGATGCCGCGGCCCATGCGGAACGCCCTGCTCGTGTCGCGGGTCCAGACGCCGGCACCGAGACCGTACATGGTGTCGTTGGCGATCCGGAGCGCCTCGGCCTCGTCCTTGAACGTCGTGACGGCAAGCACCGGGCCGAAGATCTCCTCCTGGAAGATCCGCATCGAGTTCTCGCCCTTGAAGACGGTCGGCTGGAAGTAGTAGCCGCCTTCGAGCTCGCCGCCGAGGTGGGTGCGCTCGCCGCCGATGAGCAGCTCGGCACCCTCGTCGAGGCCGATCTGGACATAGCTCTCGATCTTGTCGAGCTGCGCAGTCGAGACCTGTGGCCCGAGCTGCGTTGTTGCGTCGAGCGGGTGGCCCTGCCTGATCGACGCGATGCGCTCGAGGCAGCGGGCCATGAACTCGTCGTAGATGGACTCCTCGATCAGCGCTCTCGAGGGGCACGTGCAGACCTCGCCCTTGTTGAAGGCGTAGAGCACGAGCCCTTCGACGGCCTTGTCGAAGAAGTCGTCGTCGGCACTCATCACGTCGGCGAAGAAGATGTTCGGCGACTTGCCGCCGAGCTCGGTCGTCGAGGGGATGATGTTCTGTGCGGCGTACTGCATGATCAGCCGGCCGGTGCCGGTCTCGCCGGTGAACGCGATCTTCGCGATGCGCTTGTTCGTCGCGAGCGCCTTGCCGATCTCGGCGCCCGGGCCGTTGACGATGTTGAGGACGCCGGGCGGCAGGATGTCCTGGATCAGCTCGGCGAGCTTGAGAATCGACCACGGGGTCGGACTCGCCGGCTTGAGCACGGAGCAGTTGCCGGCCGCCAGGGCGGGAGCGAGCTTCCACGCCGCCATCAGGATCGGGAAGTTGAACGGGATGATCTGCCCGACGACGCCGAGCGGCTCGTGGAAGTGATACGCGACGGTGTTCTTGTCGATCTCGGAGATCGCCCCGTCCTCGCCGCGGATCACCGAGGCGAAGTAACGGAAGTGGTCTGCGGCGAGCGGGATGTCCGCCGCGAGCGTCTCGCGGACGGGCTTGCCGTTCTCCCAGCTTTCGGCGACGGCCAGCTCGACGAGGTTCTCCTCGATCGCGTCGGCGACCTTGTTGAGGACGCGTGAGCGCTCGGCGGTCGACGCCTCGCCCCAGCCGGTCTTGGCGGCATGGGCAGCGTCGAGTGCGAGTTCGATGTCGGCCGCACCGGAGCGCGGCACCTCGGTGAACGGCTCGCCGGTGGCGGGTGTTCGGTTCTCGCTGTACTCGCCGGTCGTCGGCGCCACCCAGTGGCCGCCGATGAAGTTCTCGTACCGCGGCTTCAGCCGTACCGGGCTGTCCGCTTCGCCCGGAGGCGCGTACGTCGATCTTGCGATCGTCGCCATCTTCGACTCCCTTCACGAACGGTTCCGCGCGCAAATGCGCGGTCTGCGCGAACGTTCGCAGTCCGTTCGAGTCGACGCATCGGGGCGGTCGCGGACGCACATGCGCAGAAAACACTGACTCCATGCTCCTCTCACTGCGACCTCATCGGCGCCGCCGACACTGGGTCTGCCTGAAGCAAGGCTCGATCCGATCCCTACGAAGGAGAACAATGAGGAATGTCCGCTCTCTACTCGCGCCCCTGGCGGTTGTCGCAGCCCTTTCGGCTGTCGGCGTCGCGGGGGCTGCCGCAGCACCGACCCATGTCGCCGCCGGTCCGCCGGCGGTCACCGTGACTGCCGAGAAGGCGGGAACGAGCTACAACTCGAAGGCGCTCACGGCTCCGGCGGGCAAGGAGTTCCTGCTCGTGTTCAAGAATCTCTCGACGAAGAAGCACAATGTGAGCCTCGAGCTGGGAGAGCTCGAGTACGGCGCGACGCTGACGATCGGAAAGAGCTCGACGGCCTCGATCTTCACCTTGAAGAAGGGCGTCTACCACTTCTATTCGTCGGTCGGCAACGACGAGACCAAGGGCCTGTCCGGCACCCTGACCGTCAAGTAGGCGCGCTCTCGCGCTCGCTCCACGCATCGAACTGGTTGGCCGTCAGCCGGCGGTCCGCGTGACCGCCGGCTGACCAACGCGCGCCTGACCCCCATCCCGCCGGAGTCGCGATACTCGATGCATGACGCCCGCGCATCCGGCACGTCATCTCCTGCGCGCGAAGGATCTCGTCGACGCCCGCTATCGGGAGCCACTCGACGTACGGGCGCTGGCCCGTGCGGCGCATGTCTCCCCTGCGCACTTCAGCCGCGAGTTCAAGGCGGCGTTCGGCGAGGCGCCGCACCAGTACCTCCTCACGCGGCGGCTCGAGCGCGCGGCGGAGTTGCTGCGCAACACCGACCGCTCGGTGGCGGAGATCTGTGTCACGGTCGGGTTGAGCAGCGTCGGGTCGTTCACGACGAGCTTCGGTCGCGCGTACGGCCTCTCGCCGACGGCCTATCGCGCCGCCTATCCGCCGGCGTCGGCGCGGATGCAGATTCCGACGTGCATCCTCCAGGCGTACGCGCGCCCGCAGGGCAGCACGTTTCGAGAAGACAACCGTGCACCGCCGCGCTAGCGTCGTCCGCAAGAGTTCAAACCGAGGAGGACGACGATGTTGAAGCTCACGCAAACGCAGGTCTGGGTGCTCGACCAGGACGAGGCGCTCGCCTTCTACACCGACAAGCTCGGCATGGAGATCCGCGAGGACGTGACCATGGGGCCCGAGATGGGGAACTTCCGTTGGCTCACGGTCGGCATCCCCGGACAGGACATCTCGATCGTCCTGATGAAGGTGCCGGGCCCGCCCGTCTTCGAGGAGGAGACGAGGAGCCAGATCCTCGACCTGCTCGCCAAGGGCGCCTCAGGCGGCCTCTTCTTCACCACGGACGACTGCCAGGCGAGCTACGAGGAGCTCAAGGACAAGGGCGTCGAGTTCGCGCAGGAGCCGACGGAACAGCCGTACGGCATCGACGCCGGCTTCCGCGACCCGTCGGGGAACCACTTCCGCATGGCGCAGCGGAACTAGCCGTTACGAGGATTCGCAGAACCGCTTGAAGCTTTGCGACTGCTTGGCGAGGTCTTTGCGAATCACGGGTTTCATCAGCGGGAAGATCGCCTTCAGGAAGCCCTTGGGTCGCATGTCGAACTGGCCCTTGAGGGCGGTCTTCTCGCCGTTCGCGCGAAACGTGAACGTCGCGGTGATGTCCATCGGCGCGCCGGCGACCTCGAACACGAGGCGGTTGGGCTTGTCGTAGGTGCGAATTGTGGCGGTGTATTCCTTGCCGCGATTGACGGTCGCGAAGCGCGAACCTTCCCGGATCGGCTCGTCACCGACGAGGTCGGAGCGGGAGACCTGCGAGTTCCAGCGCGTCTCGTTCCTCGCGTCGGCCATCTTGTCGAACGCGTCCGCGAGCGCGCTCGAGACTTCGGCTTCGACGTCGAACGTCATCGCCTCGGAATGCTACCTCCGGTTTGTTACCGGTGTAACGTTGCATCCTCGTGGCGACACCGACCTTCGGCATCTTCGACCACATCGAGGGCATTCCCGGAACGCCGACGCACGAGCTGTTCCGGGATCGGCTCGAGCTGATCAAGCTCGCCGACGAAGCCGGGTTCACGGGCTTCCATCTCGCGGAGCACCACGGCTCGGACCTGTGCCTGGCGCCGAACCAGGACGTGTTCATCGCGGCCGCCTCGCAGGTGACGACGAAGATCCGGCTCGGCCCGATGGTGAAGCTGCTGCCGCTGCACCATCCCGTGCAGATCATCGAGGACATGTGCGTCGTCGACCAGCTGAGTGGCGGCCGCCTCGACTTCGGCGTCGGCCGCGGGGTCGCGCCGATGGAGCACGCGTGGTTCGGCAGCGACTGGACGGAGTCGCGGCAACGCTTCGAGGACACGCTGGAGATCATCTGCAACGCGTTCGCGACCGGCGAGATCTCGAGCGCGAACAGCGCGTACTACGACTTTCCGACGGCGCCGCTCGCGACGAAGCCGTTCCAGAATCCGATTCCGTTCTGGTATCCGGGCAGCCCGGTGACGGCCGGCCGTCACGGCATGAGCCTGATGTGGCCGGGCCCGATCGCCCAGGACGCGTACGACCTCTACATCGAGACATGGAACGAGCACAGGGGCGACACGCTGCGATTCGACGGCCCGGACTCGCGGCCGCGCGTCGGCTGCACGATGCTCGTGGCGATCGCGCCGACCGAGCAGGAGGCGCTCGAGATCGCCCGCCGCGGCATGGACGGCCTGGTGCGACGTGCCGAGGCGGTGCACAAGTACGACCATCTCGTGCTGCCGGAGGACCAGTGCGAGGCGGCACTCGCCCCGTTGCGCAGCATCATGTCGCATCACGAGGACGCGATCAGCGCCTGCGCCGGCACCGCCGCGCAGATTGCAGAGCGTTTCGCCGCAATGCTCGAGCCGGGGCGGATCGACTACGTCCTGCTCCAGCTTCCCGTCGGCGACATGACGTTCGCCGAGGCGAGGCGCACGGTGGATCTGTTCGTCAGCGAGGTGAAGCCGCAGCTCGAGAAGGCGTCGCTCGCGGCATAGAGCCGCTCTCGGGCGCTAGCCGGGCTTGACGTCTACGTAGGACGAGTAGCGCACGCCGCCGTACTGCTGCTGCTGCGCGACGTAGAGGTAGACACGGAACGTGCCCTTCTTCGCGTACGTGTGCGTGGCGGAGGCGGGCGGCCGGCCGGGGCCCGACGCCGACTGGCCGTCGCCGAACACCATCTGCCAGGAGACGATCGTCGGCGGCACGTTCACCGTCGTCGCGAACGTGACCTTGAGCGGCGCCTTGCCCGAGGACGGTGTCGCCTTGAGCGCGAGCACGGGCGGTGTGCCGCCGCCGGCCGTCACCTTCGCGAACGTCGCGAGCAGGGTCAGCCCGCTCGGCTTGACGGCGAGCGTCGCCTTGTAGCTGCCGTCCTTCGCATACGTGTGGGCGACCGTCACGGGTGGGTCGCCTGCTCCGCGGGCGGGCGGCGTCCCGTCGCCGAAGTCGAGCGACCACTCGACGGGGTTCTTGACGCTCGTCTCGGGCGAGAACGTCACCTTGAGCGGCGTCTTCCCCGACGGCGGCTGCACCGTCAGGCTCAGGAGCTGCTTCGCGTGGACGCTCACGCTCGTCACACCGCGCAGGGCTGTGTTCGGATCGGTCAGCACGGTGAGGATGGGCCTGAAGTCGCCCTCCGTCGCATACGTGTGGGCGAGCGTCTTCGGCGGCGAGCCCTGCTTCCCCGTGGACTTGCCGTCGCCGAAGTCGATGCGCCAGCCGATCGCCTTCGGCGCCTTGAGCGTGAACGTCACCGCGAGCGGCGGCTTGCCGGTGTCCGGGCTGGCGCTGACCTTCACCTTCGACGACGTCGCGCCGCCACCACCTGCGCCGCCACCGCCGCCACCGCCTGTGCCGCCACCGCCACCGCCGCCAGCGCCGCCGCCACCGCCACCGCCAGCGCCGCCTCCACCGCCGCCGTTCGCGCCGCCGCCGCCGGCCTTGGGCTTGGCGATGCGCTTGCAGTCGGCGAAGAGTCCCTTGCCGTCGATCGTGCCGAAGAACGTCTCGGTGCACGTGAAGGTGCCGTCGGTGACCTTGAGCGTGATGATCCCGGGGTGGCCGCGCGCGCCGTAGATGTTGTGGTTGCACCCGTCCCGGTCGCCGTGCTTCCAGACCGCGGACGTCGGCGTGGGCGTCGAGAAGAGCTTGCAGCCGGCGTCCGCCTTCGGCGGCTTGAGCGACCACGTGTACGTGAGCGTGTCGCCGTCCGGGTCGGTCGCGCTCGCGGAGTAATACGTCGCGAAGTCGGCCTGCACGAACTTCGCCGCGATCGGCGTCACCTTCGGCGGCCGGTTCGGCTTCGGCTTCGGGTTGGCGGCGACAGCCGCCGAAGCCAGCAGTCCGACGATCGCGAGGCCTGCCAGAGCTCGCATCGGCGCGACTATCGCACAGCGAGCCTTGCAGTCAAAGCGAGTGAGCCGCCGAAGGGCGGCTCACGAAGCGATGGAGGCGGCGGGAATCGAACCCGCGTCCGCAGCCGCACCGGCTGAGCGTCTACAAGCATAGGCTGCCTTTGATTTCGCACATCGGCCGAGGGCAACCGCCCTACCGACGCGCTAGGCGATCCTTTGGTGTCGCGCTCCGGGCGATCGTCGTTCCCTCGGCGCCAAGCCCGTTTGTTAGCGCCGCTCCGAGCCACGGGCCCAGTCCGAAGCGGCGTCGCTACCTAACCGGAGTTAAGCAGCGAGTGCGAGATCATTGTGATTCGCACTTGCGTTTTGCCGGTGGATTTACGAGGCCAACCGGCGACCTCGGCTTGCAACTCAACCGGATGGATCGACCACGTCGAAACCAGGTCGCCCCCGTATGTTCGTTGCACCGAGTCTAGCTGGTCGGCTCAGCGCCGCACGGATTTCAGCTGGCGGTCCATCTCGCGGCGAGCCTCACGCTCGGCGATGCCGCGGCGCTTGTCGTGCAGATCCTTCCCCTTGGCGACCGCGAGCTCGACCTTCACCCGCCCGTCCTTGAAGTAGAGCCGCGTCGGCACGAGCGTCAAGCCCTTTTCCCGCATCTGCCCGTACAGGCGATCGATCTCGCGCCGGTGCAGCAGCAGCTTGCGCGGCCGGTCGGGATCATGGTTGGCGCGGTTTCCCTGGCCGTACTCGGCGATGTGGAGGCCGACGAGCCACGCCTCGCCCTCGCGCACCTCGGCGTACGCCTGCTGAAGCGTGCTCTTGCCGTCGCGCAGCGCCTTCACCTCGGTGCCCGCGAGCACGAGCCCCGCCTCGAAGCGATCGAGCAGGTGGAAGTCGTGCCGCGCGCGGCGGTTGTCCGTGATCAGCTTCTCGCCCTTGGCCCTGGCCATGCGGGCAAGTGTAGGTTTCGCCGCGCCCGGCTCAGACGGACTGCGCGTATGCGCGCGACTCGCCGGGCAGCGGCGCAACCGCTTCCGCCCGCAGCCGGCCGGCATCCTCGGACAGGAACGCCGCGACCACCTCGAGCACGGCCCTCCGTGCCGCCTCGGGCAGCTCGTGCAGGCGCGGGCCGACGTGCCGCAGCTCGTCCTGCCAGTCCCGCACGCGGTCGCCGGATTCCATCCGCTCATGGTGGAACGGTCGCCCGGGATGCGCCACGCCCTCGCCGGGCCGCTTCGCTGACTATTGTCCGGTTTCTAGCGGCGGCCGGAGCGGTAGCCGCGCGCCATGAAGCAGCGGTCGCAGAGCGACGCCCAAGGCGCCGTGCGCGCCCCGCAGGCGCGGCAGCGGCCGATCGTCGGGTCGGCGATCTCGGCGCGCAGCTCCCGGACGACCTTGGCGGCTGCCGCCTCCTCGAGCGCGGCGGCCTTCTCGATAGTCACCCCGGCGACGCCCGGGTACTGGAGCGCGAACCAGCGGAGGATCGAGGCCTCGCGCGCAGCCTGCTCCGCCTCGGTCAGCCCCGCCGCGTCGAGACGCTTCGGGTCGAGCAGCCAGCCGATGATCGTCTTCTGCGGCGTGTCGCCGGCGACCGCGGCGGCGAGCGTGCCGAGCAGCGGCAGCCCGTCCTCGTCGATCGGCGCCTGCATCAGCTTCCAGACGTCGGCGAGCTCGAGCCGGCGGTGGCTGTGGTGAAGCGCGTCGCGCATCGCATCGAGCCGCGCGAGCAGCGGCTGGATCGACTCGACGTTGAGCCACCCGTGCTCGCTCCAGAAGCGGAGCGCCGCCTGCCGCCATGCGTGCAGCGCCGGCTCCAGCTCGTCGACGCGCGTCACGTTCAGGTCGGCGAGCTGCGCACGCAGCCGGCCGGTGTCGACGATCCGGTAGCCCCAGTGGCCGCCGGGCAGCTCGACCTGCGGCGTCAGGGCGTCTCGCACGAGCTCCGGATCGGGGCCGGCCCAGGGGACGCCCGTGAGCACGCCGACGTGGCCGCGCTCGTGAAAGCCGAAGCGGCCCGCGCGGCCGGCGATCTGCGCGATCTCCCACGGCTCGAGGTTGCGGCGCTCCTTGCCGTCGTACTTCTGCGTCTCCGCGAACAGCAGCGTCTCGCACGGCAGGTTGACGCCGTGGCCGAGCACGTCCGTGGCGACGCACACCTCGGCCGTGCCGGCGATGAAGCGGTCGATCTCCTCGCGGCGCGAGCCGAGCGGCATCGCGCCGTACAGGCAGGCGATCCGTCCCGGATGGAACTGGTTCAGCTCGCCCGCGAGCCCGATCACCGCTCGCCGGCTGAACGCGACGACGACCGTGCCCGGTCCAAGCCCGGCGATGCCGCGGCGGCCGATCCAGTCGAGCGGCGCCTTCCGCTCGAAGAAGCGCACCTCCGCGTCGGGGAAGGCGTGACGCACGAGCGGCAGCGCCTCCACCGCGCCGAGCAGGAGGATGTGGCGGTACTCGCCGCCGAGCATCAACCGCGTCCACGCCGACCCGCGCTCCTCGTCCTCGGCCCACTGCACCTCGTCGAGCACGAGCGTCTCGCCGCGCAGCGGCGCCATCTCGGCCGTGCAGCAGAGGATCGGCGCGTCCGGGTGGACACGCTCCTCGCCGGTGACCAGCCCGACCCGCCCCTCGCCGAGCTCGTCGGACAGCCGGCGATGCGCCTCCTGGGCGAGCATGCGCAACGGCGCCGCATAGACGCCGCGGCCCTGCTCGACGAGGAAGCGCAGCGCGTCGTGGGTCTTCCCCGAGTTGGTCGGCCCGAGGTGCGCGATCACCGTCTCCGGCTCGACCGTGCGCGAAGGCAGGCGGATCGTCAGCTCGGAGAGCGGCCGCCGCTGCGGGGGGCGGCCGCGGTGGCGCTGGCTCCGGCTCGGCCGCTTTTGCCGCTGATGGCGCTCGCGTGGCATGCAGCCACGGTAACGAGCGCGAACGCTAGCTCGTCGGCCGGGCCAGCACCCGCAGCGCCGTGGCGAGCGCCTCGTCCTGCGGCGTGCGCGGATTGTCGACCGCGTAGACCTGCGGCACGAGGCCGACACCGGAGATGTTCGCGCCCGACGGCGTGTAGTACCGCGCGACCGTCAGCTCGAGGGCGGCGCCGTTGCCGAGCGGGTCGAGCGTCTGCACGACGGCCTTGCCGTACGTGCGCTCCCCGACGAGCGTCGCACGGCGGTGATCGCGAAGCGCGGCGGCGACGATCTCCGCCGAGCTCGCGCTGTAGCGGTCTACGAGCACGACGAGCGGCAGCCGCGTCTTCAGGCCCGCCACGGCGCGATACACCTCGCGCGGGCTGTGCGCGCCGGCGAGCGAGACGACGACGCCCCTGGGAAGGAACAGCGACGAGACGCCGACCGCCTGGTTGAGCAGGCCGCCGGGGTTCTCGCGCAGGTCGAGCACGAACCCCTGCGCGCCCTTCCGCTCGAGCGAACGAAGCCGGTCGGCGAGCTGCTCGGCAGCGCCGACGCGGAACGCGCTCAGCTCGACGTCGCCCCAGCGCTTACCGGCGTACGAGAGCAGCCGCGCCTGCACGACCGGCGCGCGCACGAGCTCGCGGCGCACGCTCACGTCGAGCCGCTTACCGCTGCGAAGGAGCTCTAGCCGCACCCGCGTCCCGCGCGGGCCGAGAATCCGTGCGAGCGCCTGCGCCGCGTCGAGGTGAGACGCCGGCACGCCGCCGATGCCGACGATCGTGTCGCCGACCTGCAGCCCCGCCTGAACCGCCGGGCCTGGGCGGAGGGAGGCGACGACGAGCCCGCGCTGGGCTGGCAGCACGCTGACGCCGATCCCCGAGTAGCGCGACGCCGTCTCCTGGCGTACGAGCCGGTAGTCGGAGGGCGCGAGATACGCCGTGTACGGGTCGCCGAGCGCCGAGATCATCGCGTTGACGGAGTCGAGCCGGAGCACCGTGGGCGGCAGCTGCCGGTAGTACCGCGCCGCGAGCGCCTCGCGGACGCGGTCGACGACGGTCGGGATCGTCATCGGCGTAGTCGCGCGATCCCGGTTCGACAACTCGTACCCGACCACGAAGGGCCCGGTGAACACCAGCCCGACTGCCGCGAGAAGGAGAGGGCGCCGCATCTGGACCGGGCGACTATACGCCCCTCTCCCTGCAAAATGCTACGCATTTCGCAGGGCCGGTTTCGGCTTCGCAGAGCGCCCGTCGGCCAAGCCGACGGGCTCTTGGCCTGACGGAGGGGCAACCGTCCCTGCGAGCGCGGGCGGCGGCTTTCAACCTTCTCCAATTCAACCGTCCAGGGCCGAAGCGAACGCGGGCTGTCGCCCACGCGCGTAGGACAGCGCAGCCATCACCACGGCTCGACCCGCCCTGGCGTCAGCCCAAACGAAGCCGTACCTGGTCCCTGAGAAGTGCGCAGCACTTCTCAGGGAGAGGCTAAACCTGGAGGAAGCGGCGTAGCGTCAGCCCGGAGCCGGCGGCACCGAGCAGGAGGCCGGCGCCGATCAGGGCGGCCGCGTTGAGCGTGAACGAGACGGCATGCACGTCCGAGCCGCCACTGATGTGCCCGAGGATCGAGGGCAGGGCGACCTCCTTGCCGATCACGAGCAGGATGACGGCGAAGATCGCGCCGCCGAGGCCGCAGAGCAGCCCCTCGAGCATGAACGGGCCGCGGACGAACCAGTTCGTCGCGCCGACGAGCTTCATCACCTCGATCTCGCGCCTGCGCGCGTAGATCGACAGCCGGATCGTGTTGGCGATCAGCAGCGTCGACGCCGTCACGAGCAGCACGACCGCGACGAGGAAGGCGATCCAGATCACCTCCGCGATCCTCAGGACGCGGTTCGCGGTCTTGCTCCCCCAGCGAACGTCGTCGACGGCCGCGTAGTGCGCCCGCTGGATCTCCGCGCCGAGCGCGGGCGTGTAGTCGCCCTTCGTCGGCGTCACCACCCACGCGTCCGGCAGCGGATTCGACGGCAGCGGCGTCGCATAGAGCTGCGGCATCTCCTTCTTCATCTGCTTCTGGGCCGCCGTCTTCGAGACGAACACGACGGTCTTCACGTTCGTGAGGTGCCGGAGCTTCTGCCCGACGACGTACTCCTGCGCCTGGGTCGCGCCGGCGGCGAAGTAGACCTTCACCTGGAGCTCCTTCTTCACGTGGTCGCTCCACGAGAGCACCCAGGTGCCGAGCGCGATGAACAGGCCGAGCAGGAACATGCCGATCAGCACCGTCATCGTCGCGGCGAACGTCGTCGAGATGTTCATCCGGATCGACGACCACGCCTCGGAGAAGAGCAAACGAACGCGACTCATTCCGACGTATACCCTCCGCGGCGCTCGTCGCGCGCCAGCCGGCCGTCCTCGAGGCCGATCACGCGCTTGCGCATCTTGTCGACCATCTCGCGGTCGTGGGTGACCATGAGGATCGTCGTGCCGGAGCGGTTGATCCGGTAGAGCAGCTGCATGATCCCGACGGACGTGTCGGGATCGAGGTTCCCCGTCGGCTCGTCGCAGACGAGCAGCGGCGGATGGTTGACGACGGCGCGCGCGATCGAGACGCGCTGCTGCTCGCCGCCGGAGAGCTCGTCCGGCAGCGAATTCATCTTGTGCGCGAGGCCGACCATGTTCATCACCTCAGGAACCTTGCGGCGGATCGAGGCGCGGCTCTCGCCCTGCACCTTCAGCGCGTACGCGACGTTCTCCGCCGCGTTGCGGGTCGGGAGCAGCTTGAAGTCCTGGAAGACGCAGCCGACGTTGCGCCGCAGCAGCGGCACCTTGCTGCCCTTCAAGCGGGTGAGGTCGCGCCCGCCGACGAAGATCCGGCCCTGCGTCGGCTCGACCTCTTTCAGGAGCAGCTTCACGAGCGTCGACTTGCCCGAGCCGGAGGCGCCGACGACGAAGACGAACTCGCCCTTGTCGATCACGAACGTGACGTCGTCGAGCGCCGCGATCCCCACTTCATAGATCTTTGTCACACCCTCGAAGACGATCATCGCGCCGCTGCCCGCGAGGGGGCGGGCTTCGGAAGGCTCCTGCAGGCGGTCCTCGACCGCGGGCGGGAACTCTGTCTGGAGGTCTGTCACGTCCTGTGCCCTGTGATCCGAGACGTTCGGCAGGCGTATTGGCCCGCATCGATACGACAGTCGAAACCCAAGTCTAGCGGACGCTTCGGCGCCTTACCCACCGTTTCCTGCGACTTGCAGGAGATACGCCCGAATAAAGCCGTCCAGGTCGCCGTCGAGCACCGCCTGCGTGTTCCCCATCTCGTAGTCCGTCCGGTGGTCCTTCACGAGCTGATAGGGGTGCAGGACGTAGCTGCGGACGGCGCTGCCGCCGAAGCCCATGTTGACGCCGCCGCGCTCGCGCGCGAGCTCCGCCTCGCGCGCCTGCTCCGCTCTCTCGGCGAGGCGCGAGCGCAGGATCTTCATCGCGGTGTCCTTGTTCGAGGACTGGCTGCGCTCGTTCTGCACGGAGACGACGATGTTCGACGGCAGATGCGTGATGCGCACCGCGGAGTCGGTCTTGTTCACGTGCTGGCCGCCGGCGCCCGAGGAGCGGAACGTGTCGATGCGCAGGTCGTCGTCGTTGATCTCGACGGCCGCGTCGTCGGGGAGCAGCGGCGCGACGATCACCTGCGCGAAGCTCGTATGGCGGCGGTGGGCAGAGTCGAACGGCGACAGGCGTACGAGTCGGTGCTTGCCGCGCTCGGCCTTGAGGATTCCGTACGCATTGTCGCCTTTCACCGTGAACGTCGCGGACTTGATTCCGTACTCCTCGCCGGGGCTCAGATCGAGAACCTCGGTGGGGAAGCCGCGCTGCTCGGTCCAGCGCAGGTACATGCGCAGGAGGATCTCGGCCCAGTCCTGCGCGTCGGTGCCGCCCGCATCGGACTGGATCGTGACGACGGCGTCGCCGGAGTCGTACTCGCCGCTGAAGAGCGCGTCCTCCTGCAACCGCTCGAGCTCACGGTGCAGCGGCGCGATCGCGCCCGCGACCTCGACGGCGAGGCTCTCGTCGAGCGCGAGCAGCTCGCGCGCGTCGTCGAACTCGTGACGGAGGCGGTCGTAGCGCTCGAGCCGTCTCGCGACTCGCGCGTGCTCCGCCGAAACCGCGGCGGCGTGCTGCTGGTCGTCCCAGAATCCGGGCTGTCCGAGCTCCTGTTCGAGCTCGGCGAGCCGCGCCTTCAGCCGATCGGGGTCAAAGGTAACCACGGACCCAGTCGAGCTGGGCCCCGATCTCCTTCAGCTGGTCCTCGAGTGGAAGCTCGTGCTCGTCCGCCATGCCTACGCTCCGTGGCACTTCTTGAACTTCTTGCCGGAGCCGCACCAGCACGCGTCGTTGCGGCCGAGCTTCTCATGCGGGCTCGACTGCACGGTCTGCACCGCGGTCGGTGCGAACGCCATCGTGTTCTCGCCGCCGGCCGCAGCGATCGCCTCGGCGCCGGCGGAGGTCTGGTGCTCGTAGCGGAGGCTGCCGTTGCCGCCGCCGGTCGGCGCGGAAGGCTCGAGCTGCTGCTGGGGGCCGCCCTCGTCGGGTCCCGCGAGCTCGGCGTGGAAGAGATGGAGCACGACCTCGGCGCGAATCGCCCCGCCGAGCGCCGTGAACATGCGCTCGCCCTCCGCGGTGTACTCGACGAGCGGATCCTTCTGCGCCATCGAGCGCAGGTGCACGCCCTCGCGGAGGTAGTCCATGTTCTCGAGGTGTTCGCGCCAGCGGACATCGACGACCTGGAGGATGATGAAGCGCTCGAGCTCGCGCATCAGTTCCGGGCCGAACGCCTCCTCCTTCGCCTCGTACTCGTCGCGCGCGTCCGACTGGAACTCCTCGACGAGCTTCTCGAGCGTGATCTCACCGAGGTCCTCGTGGAGCTCCTGCGCGGTGATCTCGGTCTGGTAGAGCGCCGCCATCGCGTTCGTGAGCGCCTCGAGATCCCACTCCTCCGTGTACTCCTCGAGCGTGAACTGGTTGACGGTGTCCTCGACGACCTCGTCGATCCACAGCTTCACCTGCTCGGACATGTCCTGGCCCTCGAGCACCTGGCGCCGCTGCTCGTAGATCCGGCCGCGGTGGCGGTTGAGCACGTCGTCGTACTTGAGGACGTTCTTGCGCATGACGAAGTTCTGCTCCTCGACCTTCTTCTGCGCGCCCTCGATCTGCCGGCTGAGGATCTTCGCCTCCATCGGCTGGTCGTCCGGGATCTTGAAGCGCTCCATGATCCCCTTGATCCGGTCGCCGGCGAACAGGCGCACGAGATCGTCCTCGCCCGAGAGGTAGAAGCGCGTCTCGCCCGGGTCGCCCTGGCGGCCGGCGCGGCCGCGCAGCTGGTTGTCGATCCGGCGTGACTCGTGGCGCTCGGTGCCGAGTACGTACAGCCCGCCCAGCTCGCGCACGCCCTCGCCGAGCTTGATGTCGACGCCGCGGCCCGCCATGTTCGTGGCGATCGTGACGGCACCCGGCCGTCCTGCGTCGATGATGATCTCGGCCTCGCGCGCGTGCTCCTTCGCGTTGAGCACGTTGTGCGTCACGCCCTGGCGCGTGAGCAGCTGCGACAGGTATTCGGAGGTCTCGACCGCGATCGTGCCGACGAGCACGGGCTGCCCCTTCTCGCTGCGCTCCTTGATGTCGCGGATCACTGCGGCGAACTTCCCTTCCTTCGACTTGAAGACGAGGTCGTGCTTGTCGTCGCGCGCCACCACGACGTTCGTGGGGATCTCGACGACGCTGAGGTCGTAGATCTCGACGAACTCCTTCTCCTCGGTCTTCGCCGTGCCGGTCATGCCGCCGAGCTTCTCGTAGAGCCGGAAGTAGTTCTGGAGCGTGATCGTCGCGAGCGTCTGGTGCTCCTCCTGGATGCGGACGCCCTCCTTCGCCTCGACCGCCTGGTGCAGGCCCTCGCTCCAGCGGCGGCCTTCCATGATGCGGCCGGTGAACTCGTCGACGATCTTCACCTCGCCGTCCTGGATCACGTAGTCGACGTCCGCGTGGTAGAGCGCCTGCGCCTTCAGCGCCTGCACGAGGTGGTTGACGAGCTGCGAGTTGCGCGGGTCGTAGAGGTTCTCGATCCGCAGCGCGCGCTCGACCTTGTCGACGCCCTGCTCCGTGACGGCGACGGTCTTGTGCTTCTCGTCGAACTCGAAGTCTGCGCCGACCGCCTCGGCGGCACCCTTCGCATCGCCCGGCTTCGACTCGTGGGCGATCAGCTGCGGGACGACACGCGCGAAGTCGTAGTAGAGCTGCGCGGCGACCTCGGGCTCGCCGGAGATGATCAGCGGCGTACGCGCTTCGTCGACGAGGATCGAGTCGACCTCGTCCACGATCGCGTAGGCGTGTCCGCGCTGCACGATCCCATCGAGCGAGACGGACATGTTGTCGCGCAGATAGTCGAAGCCGAACTCGGAGTTCGTTCCATACGTGACGTCGGCCTGATACGCCTCGCGGCGCGGCGGGAACGGCATCATGTTCTCGATCGCGCCGGTGCGCATGGCGAGCGCATCGAAGACGGGCAGCGTCCATTCGCGGTCGCGCTTGGCGAGGTAGTCGTTGACGGTGACGAGGTGTGTGCCACGGCCCGCGAGCCCGTTGAGGTAGAGCGCCTGCACGGCGACGAAGGTCTTGCCTTCACCGGTCTTCATCTCGGCGATGTCGCCCTCGTGGAGGACGATGCCGCCCATCAACTGCACGTCGAACAGGCGTACGCCGATCGTGCGCTTGAACGCCTCGCGTACGGCCGCGAACGCGTCGAAGAGGATCTCGTCGAGATGCTCGCCGTTCTCGAGCCGTTGCCGGAACTCGACCGTCTTCGCGGCGAGCTCGGCGTCGGACAGCTGCTGGTATGCGGGCTCGAGCGTGCCGACGTAGGCCGCCTGCTCGGCGAGCCGCTTGAGCCGTCGCCCTTCGCCGACGCGGAGGACTTTTTCGAACGAGCCGAGCTGCTGGGACATCGCGTACAGGGTACCGGGAGCGCTCTACAGCGCGGCAGCCCTCACTTCCCACAGGTCGCCGTCCAGCCGCTCGGCGCGGACGGTGTACTCGGCGCCCTCGCGGGCGCCCCGTTCCTCGAGCTCGCGCACCGAGCCGAACTGCCGCATGTCGTCGACCGAGAGCGTCGTTCCGTCGGCGGTGTGGATCAGCTCGATCGCGTCCCCCTCCGGTCCGTCGGGGATCTGGATGACCTCGATCCGCTTCGCCTGCACCGCCCAGAGGCTCGCGTTCTGCCGCGCGCCGCGCGCACGGTACGGCGGGCGCAGCTCGCGCTCGACCGCGGACGCGAGCGGGTCGAGCGACGTGTCCGGGCCGTCCTCGACGAGAACCGTACCGTCGGGCAGCGTGACGAACCGCACCGCGTCGCCCTCCACGTCGGGCGCCTCGGCGGTCACCATCACGTCCCATTCGCGCAGACGGGGCAGCCCATGGACGCCGGTCTCCTGCCAGGCGGGGCGCGGATCGAGCGGCCCCTCGGCCGGCGCATCGAGCCCGCCCTCCCGGGCGAGGCGTTCGTGGAGCGACTCGCGCCGCCGAAACAAAGACACTAACGCTCGGAGGACTCGGGGTCGATGAGCGCCTGCTTGTCCGTCTTCCGCGCTGACCGCTGCTTGTCGCGCTCCTCGCGAACCTGCCGGACAAGGTTTTCGATCAGCTCGTCGATCGACGCTTTCATGTCGGACGAGGCTTCGCGGGCGCGCAGCGTGTGCCCTTTGAGCCGCACGATCGCCTCCGCGACCTGGTTCTCGGCGATCGAGGGGTTGCGCTCGACTGCGAGCTCGATCTCGACCTCGACTTCGACGTCCTTGCGCCGGCTCAACTGGCGGTCGAGCTTTCCCACCTTGCGCTCCACGTACTTGCGGATCGAGTCGCTCACCTCGAGGTTCTTGCCCTTCACGTGAAGCTGCACGGTGCCTCCCAAAATCGGCCTCGCTCAGGTTCCCCCTAACCCTAGCGCCGGGGTGCGAACGGCGCGCGCGAACGTGATCACGTCGACGCGGCGGGCGCCCGCGCCGCGTAGCGCCGACGCTGCAGCGTTCACGGTTGCACCGCTCGTGTACACGTCGTCGACGAGCACGACGACGCCGCGGACGCCGGTGTGCGCGGTGAACGCTCCGGCCACGTTGCGGCGGCGGTCGGCCA
>DATCBP010000081.1:0-8037 GCA_036511815.1 Gaiellaceae bacterium | reverse complement strand
ACGGATGCACCCGCAGATCGGCGCCGTCGTTCATCGCCAGCCCGAGGATGTCCATGTGCTTGCGCGGCCCCGCGCCGACGCCTTCGGTGAAGAACGCGACGCCGATGCCCATCAGCTCGCCGCGCGCGCGCTTCTCCGCCTGCTCGCGGCGCAGATCCTCGTAGCCGGCGATGTCCATCGCCACGCGCATCGTCTCGGCGTAGTTGCCGGAGTCGTACGTCCAGCCGGTGGTGGTCTCGTACGGGAACTGCTCCGGCCCGATGAAGCTGCGCATCCGCAGCTCGATCGGATCGACGCCCATCTCGAGTGCGAGCGCGTCGACCATCCGCTCGACGAGGTACACGGCCTCGGTGATGCGGAACGAGCAGCGGTACGCGACACCGCCCGGCGCCTTGTTCGTGTACACCGCCTTGACCTGGACGTGCGAGGCCTCGAGGTCGTACGACCCGCAGACGATGTGGAAGAACCCGGCCGGGAACTTCGTCGGCTGCGCAGTGCTGTCGAACGCGCCGTGGTCGGCGAGCACGTCGACGCGCAGGCCGGTGATCTTGCCGCCCTTCGAGCAGATCTCGCCCCGCATGATGTAGTCGCGCGCGAACCCGGTGGAGACGAGGTTCTCGGTGCGGTTCTCGACCCACTTCACCGGCACGCCGGCGACGATCGAGCCGGCGATCGCGCACACGTAGCCCGGATAGACCGGAACCTTGTTGCCGAAGCCGCCGCCGATGTCGGAGCAGCGGATGCGGATCATGTGCTCCGCAAGCCCGGCCACGTGCGCGTAGACGGTGCGGTGGGCGTGCGGGGCCTGGTTGCCGTTGTAGATGTCGAGCTGTCCTGTCTCCGGATTGAAGTCGGCGATGATTCCGCACGTCTCGAGCGGCGCCGGGTGGCAGCGCGGATAGATGATGTCGCGCGAGACGATCGTGTCTGCCTCGGCGAACACGCGGTCGGTCGCCGCCTGGTCGCCTGCTTCCCAGGTCGGACTCGCGAGGTTGTCACGCTGGCCGGTCTTGTCGTCGCGGATCAGCGGCGCGTCGGGGTCGAGCGCCTTGCGGGCGTTGACGATCGCCGGCAGCGGCTCGTATTCGACGTCGATCAGCTGGAGCGCGTCGTTGGCCGAGTACTCGTCGGTCGCGATCACGAACGCGACCTCCTGCCCCTGGAAGCGCACCTTGTCGCCCGCGAGGACGGCCTGCGTGTCGTACGAGATCGTCGGCATCCACGCGAGCCCAAGCGTCTCGAGATCCTTCGCGGTGACGACGGCGGCGACGTTGGGGTGCGCGAGCGCCTTCGACGTGTCGATCGAGACGATGCGCGCGTGCGCATATGGGCTGCGCAGCAACGCCCCGTAGACCATCCCCGGCAGCCGGATGTCGTCGAGGTACGTGCCCTTGCCGCGGATGAAGCGCGCGTCCTCCTTGCGCTTCAGCCGGCCGAAGCCGATCGGACGCTCTTCGGTCTTGCTCGGAAGGTTCTCGACGTCGATGGCCATGGTCAGACCCCCTGTTTCGCAGCGGCTTCGTACTCGGCTGCCCAGCGCACGGCGCTGACGATGTTCTTGTACCCGGTACAGCGGCAGATGGCACCTGAAATAGCTGTACGGATCTCGTGCTCGGTCGGATCCGGGTTCTCGTCCAGCAGGGCGCGCGCCGTCATCAGCATGCCCGGCGTACAGAAGCCGCACTGGAGCGCATGGCGCTCGTGGAAGCCCATCTGCACCGGATCGAGCCGTCCGTCGACCTCGAGCGACTCGACCGTGCGGATCTCGTGGCCCTCGCACATCGCCGCGAGGATCGTGCACGACTTGACGGGCGCGCCGTCCATCAGCACGACGCAGGCGCCGCAGTTGGACGTGTCGCAGCCCCAGTGAGTGCCGGTCAGGCCCGGCGTCTCGCGAATGAAGTGGACGAGCAACTGGCGCGGCTCGACCTCGCGGGAGACCTGCTCGCCGTTGATCGCTATCGAGACGTCCATGTCAGACCTCCTGATGGAGTGCGCGTGCGGTCGCGCGCAGCAGGGCGCGCTTCGTGAGGACGCCGGCGAGATGGCGCTTGTAGTCGACGGGCCCTCGGCCGTCTGCACTCGGCGAGCAGTCCGCCGACGCGATCGCACCCGCCTCGGTGAACAGCTCGTCGGAGGGGGCCTTGCCGCGCAGCAGCTCCTCGGCGCGCGACAAGTGGATCGTCGTCAGCCCGACCGCGCTGAGCGCAATCCCTGCCTCCGCGATTCGGCTGCCCTCCATCCAGACGGCGACGGACGCGGCCGCGATCGCCCAGTCGCCTGCGCGACGCTCGACTTTCTCGTGCGCGCTGCCGCCGTAGGGACGCAGCGGGACCCGCACCTCGGTGAGCAGCTCGCCGCCGCCGACCGCGGTCATGTAGGGGCCGACGTGAAAGTCGTGCATCGCCACGACGCGCTCGCCGCCGGCGCCGCGGATCACGGCCTTCGCTTTGATCGCGGAGCAGACGGCCGAGAGATCCTCGGCCGCGTCCGCCTGACAGAGCGAGCCGCCGATCGTGCCGCGGTTGCGCACGACCGGGTCGGCGATCACCTGCTCGGCGTCGCGAAACAGCGGCGCGTGGCGGAAGAGCAGCTCGGACTTGAGCAGGTCGACGTGGCGGGTCAGCGCGCCAATGCGGAGCTCGCCCCCCTCCTCGCGGATGTACGAGAGCTCCTTGAGGTCGTTGATGTCGATCAGGTGCGCCGGGTTCGCCAGCCGGAGCTTCATCATCGGCAGCAGGCTGTGCCCGCCCGCGATCACGCGCGCCTCGGGGCCGAGCCTCTGCAGCGAGGCGAGCGCGCCTTCGACGCTCGTCGCGCGCTCGTACTCGAATGCCGCAGGTGTCTGCAAGAGGGCTCCTTTCGTGTCAGGAAACGCCGGACATGTCTGCACACCGAGGGAGAACCTCAGTCTACCCCCGGCTCGGCGGCCGCTTCCGCGGCGCTCCGATGTCTTCGCGCTGCTCGTACTGCACGGGTGCGTCGATGCCGATCACCGGCGATCGCGGCAGCGACTTCGGCCTCGACTGGCGGAGCTCCGGGTACAGGAGCCGCGCGGCGAGGCTTCCGCCCTCGACGTTGCGCAGCGGGAACCCGGCCGGGTTGCCGAGGGCGATCGGCGCCTCGCGGCCGAGCCGGGCGAGCGTGAGCGTGCCCTTCGTGTAGACCTCGCCGATCCGCGGCGCCGTAACCGTGAGGCTCTCCGGGAAGTTCCGGAAGCCGGCGGCGGCCGCGCCGGGGTAGAGGCCGTCGACGAGGCCGACGGCGTCCATCATCCCGGCCTTCTGCACGAGCAGGCCCTCGAGGAGGTCGACGCCGGCGTCGAGCTGTCCGTTGATCGCCGTGACGACGTCGTTGACGGGCCCGCTCTTTTGCACGATCTCGCCGACGTGGGAGATGACCACGTCGAGCCCGGCGGTGATCTTGCGCAGCTGCACGATCACCGCGACGAGGTAGACGACGAGGGCGGCGACGATCAGCGCGACGCCGAGGATCGTGACCGCGCCGACTGCCATGAATGCGAGCACCATGCTTCCCCCCGTCACGCGTCGTCGAGGATCACGTCGAGGGAGCCGCCGTAGTTCGCGACGCCCGCGACCGTCTGGGCAACCTGGTCCTGCGTCGTCAGCAGGAGCACTGCGGCGTCGAGGTCCTTCGACCCCGCGGCCGCGACCGCGGCGATCTGCTGCACGCTCGGGACGATGCTCGTGGCAGCCTTGAGCACGCCGCGGAGCAGGATCACCACGACCGGCACCACGACGACGAGCAGGACGGCGTCTCCGATCCACCAGAGCGTCATCGCGGCCTCCGCTCGGCGACGATCGCCGCTTTCCGTGCGATCCCCGGCAGCGCGCTCAGGATGATGTCGAACTGCGCGTTGATCGCCTTGACGGCGCCCTCGAGCGGACGCAGGTGCTGCGACTCGACGCCGTCGAGCGCGGCTCCGAGCGTCGCTAGCCCCTCCGAGATCCTCGACAGGCCACGGCGTACCTCGATCAGCGCGACGGCGAGCACGAGCACGACGCCCGCCGCGAGCACGACGCTGAGCAGGGCCAGTGCGTGGGTGCTGGTCATGCTGCATCACCGAACCCGTCGGTGAGCGCGTTCATGTAGCCATCCTGCACCACGGCTTCCTCGACGATCAGCGCGAGCACGGGCGCCGTCGCCTCGAGCTGCGGAATGCTGGTGGTGTTCGCGGCGACCTTGCCGGCGATCTCGAGCAGGCCGTCGACCGACCGCTCGATGCTCCCGACCGTCGCGACAAGCACCGTGAGCAGGATCGCGACGATCACCGCCGCGCCGAAGGCGATGCTCAGCGCGATCGCCCAGTACGTGTTGGAGGACACTGCGGCAAGCGTGAAGGTCATTTCCCGACCGCCACCTTTCGCAAGGCGCGGGCGGAGTGGAGGATCCGCACGCCCGAGTCGTTGATCTGCGCGACACCACCGAGCTCATCCGTCTGCCGGCGCACCACCTCGACCGCCTGCTCGGCCGTTTTCGCCTGTCCCGCGATCCGCAGCGCGAGCAGCACGATCACGATCACGATCGCCGCGGCCACCGCGATCACCGCGATGCCGAGCCCGATCCCCACCTGCCATTCGGTGGAAGACGCCGTCAGCGTGACCATGCGACACCCTTCCTGGTCGCGGTTGCGCTCATCCCGGCGACGCTGCCGGAGAGAGCATGGTTGCCCCGCCCGCGACCGGCTCCTCACGCCGCGCGAGCAGCAGCATGAGCACCCCGTAGATGACCACGATCAGCCCGACGATCAGCACGAGCGGGCCGATGAAGTCGATCTTCGAGGTCTCCATGAGCTTGTGGTAGTTCCCGGTCTGCGTCTCGAGCACGGGGATCACGTCCGAGCCGAAGTACGTGCGCACGTCAGGCACGGTTTTGACCGGCGTGCCGTCGAAGCGCGTAGCCCCGTCGATCCCCTGAATCTGGTTCCACCCGCTCGTCACCGCCGGCAGGTTCGTGATCGACTGCGCGAGCCCCGGGAAGTTCGTCTTCAGCGCCGCGACGAGCTGCGCCTGCGACACGTGCAGCGTCTTGACGAGGAACGCGAACAGGCCCGGCAGCTCCGATGTCACCGACGACAGCGGGATCGCCTCGAGGAGCGCCGTCGTGTGCGGGAAGTTCTTCTGGAGCGCGGCGACGACCGCGGCCTGCGAGAGACCCGTCTTCTGCGCCACGAACGCGATCAGCTTCGGCACCTCGGCCGCGGCCGTCCCCTGCGAGGTCATGATCGGATCCTCGAGGTCGACGATCGCGGAGACCATGTTGATCCCGGCGCGGTCCCCGTGCACGCGCGCGGGGACGTTCGGGGGGCGAAGCGCGTTGAGCAGCTTCTGTCCGTGACTGACCCTGGGGATGAGCGACAGGGCAAGCACGAGCACGACGACGCCCACGCCGACGGCGACAACGACGGACGCGCCCACCGTGGCGAGCCCGCGCGACACCGTACCTCTGAGGTTCAGCGCGATCATCCCCAGCGCGAACAGGATCACGACGATCCCGACGACGAGCAGGAGCGGCGCGATCCATGTGACGGACGACGTGCCGTCGAGGCTGTCGAAGTTGCCCTGCTGCGTCTCGAGCACGGGGATCAGGTCCGAGCTGACGTACGTCCTGAACTGCGGCACGGTCGTCACCGGCGAGCCGCCGAAGCGCGTGAGCCCGTCGATGCCCTGGATCTGGTCCCACCCGCTCGTCACCGTCGGCAGGTTCGTGATCGACTGCGTGAGCCCGGGGAAGTTCGTCTTCATCGCGGCAAGCAGCTGCGCCTGCGACAGGTGCAGCGCCTTCTCGAGGAACGCGAGGAGCCCGGGCAGCTCCGACGTCACCGACGAGAGCGGGATCGTCTCGAGCAGGGCCGTCGTGTGCGGGAAGTTCTTCTGGAGGGCGGCGACCACAGCGGCCTGCGAGAGCCCGGTCTGCTTCGCGACGAACGCGATCAGCGCCGGCACCTCGGCGACGGCAGCGCCCTGCGAGGTCATGATCGGGTCGGCCACGTCGACGTTCTTCGAGATGATGTCGATCCCGGCGCGGGCGCCCTTGAGCCGTGGGGTGGCGAACGCGGGCTTGGCCGCGTTCAGCACCTTCTGACCCGCGTTGAGGCGCGGGATCAGGTTCAGGCCGAGGACGACCGTCACGACGAGGACGCCGACCACGAGCACGACCACCCACTGCAGGATTCCGGACCGGCTGCCGCTTGTTGCTCGCATGAACGATGCTCCTCGCGCGCTCGGGCTCCCGACGGCCGTCGTCGGCCTAGCCCAGGAGCGCGAACCTACCATCCGGGCGGCGAGAGTCCAAGTCAGGCGGGCGGGGCGACGCGGCGAAGCCGACCGAGGAGCCGCGCCGTCAGCGTGGTCGGTCTGCGCCGCCCCGACCGGCGGCTTTCGATCGGGACCACCGCCGCCGGGGTCGCCGGCCAGTCGGCGTACCGGCGCGTGCGACCCCGGTTCGTGCGTACTTCGGGCATGAGCAGCGCGCCCGCCTTACGCGCGTGTCGACCGCGAGCCGAGAACGGCGACGACGATCGCGACGAGCAGGATGATGAACAGGAACTTCGTGATGAAGATGCCTCCTCCGACGGCGAACAGGAGAAGCAGGAGCACCAGTAGCCAGATCACGTTCAACCTCCAGAATCGAATGGGTTGTCTAACGCTCGACGACGCGGTCCCGGACGACCGTCGTGTCCCGTCCGCCGGCGCCGCCGAAGCCGCCCCAGCTCGACCAGAAGAACAGCGACGTCACGAACCCGATCGCGCCGACGATCAAGAGGATCGCGCCGACGGCGTGGACGTTCACGCCGGACGCGGACGCGTTGACGGCCCAGAGCAGCACTGCGCCGGCGGCGGCCAGAAGCAAGCTCACGCTGATACCCATGTCGTACCTCCCATGTAGAGCGACGGAGACCGACCTCGAGAGTGGTTCCGCATTCGTGAATGCGCGTCTCGGATCGGAGACGTTATTCCCCGTTCGCGAACCCACAAACCTGCTCGACCCGATGTTTGTGCAGCGGTCGCGACGGGCACATCCGCGCCCGTCGCCGACACGAGAGGGGTCCCATGACAGGCACGAAACAGACCGCGAACGCGTGAGCACGCGCAGCGTGGCCGGGCGGCGCCAGGGCCTTCGCAGCTACCTCCGCGCACTCGGTCCCGGCCTCGTCACGGGCGCCTCGGACGACGACCCCTCGGGGATCGCCACGTACGCGCAGGCGGGATCGGCTTTCGGCTTCGGCCTGCTGTGGACAGCGCTGCTCACGTTCCCGCTCATGGCCACAGTGCAGGAGATCTGCGATCGAACAGCTCTCGCGACGGGGAAGGGACTCGGCGAGCTTGCGTCGAGGCGCCTTGGAGGCAAAGGCCGCAACGTCGTGGTCGCGCTGGTGGGCCTGCTGATCGTCGCGAACGCGCTCAACATCGCGGCCGACCTCGTCGCAGTCGGGGCGGGCATGCATCTCCTGCATGCGGGGCCCGCAGCGGCCTGGGCTCCGCTCGCCGGCGTGGGCATCAGCCTGCTGCTGCTGAGCGGATCGTTCGCGTTCGTCGCGCGCGTCTTCAAGCTGCTGTGCCTCGCGCTCTTCAGCTACATCGCGATGCTCTTCATCGTCAAGGTGCGCTGGAGCAGCGTCCTCCACGCGACGTTCGTGCCGCACGTCTCCCTGCACGGCAACGCTGTCGCGCTGCTCGTCGCAGTGCTGGGAACGACGATCTCGCCGTACCTCTTCTCGGTTCGACGTCTTCAGCGGCATGGCCTTCTCGAACGTCGTCATGTTCTCGATCATCGTCACGACTGCCGCGACGATCGGCAGGCACGGGAACCACACCATCCAGAGCGCGGCCGACGCGGCGAGCGCGCTGCAGCCGATCGGCGGCCGGTTCGCCACCATGCTCTTCGCCTTCGGATTCATCGGCGCCGGCATGCTCGCCATCCCGGTGCTCGCCGGCGCCGGCTCGGCCGGGATGGCCGGCCTGCTCGACAGGGCCGCCGGCTTCTCGCGCTCGCCGCGACGCGCGCCTGTCTTCT
>DATCBP010000080.1:0-22111 GCA_036511815.1 Gaiellaceae bacterium | reverse complement strand
CGCGGCGAGCCGGTCGCGATCTCCGTCCCCGAGCGAGAGCTGCGCCGCGCGCTCACCGGCTCGGCCGGGCTCCACTCGATCCTCGACGTCGAGATCGACGGCGCCAGCAGCACACACGCGTCGATCCTCAAGGACTACCAGGTGGACGCGATCCGCGGCGGCGTCACGCACGTCGACCTGCTCGAAGTCCGGCTCGACCAGCCGATCCAGGCCTCTGTCTCGATCCACCTCGTCGGCGGCGACGTCGCACCCGGCGTGAAGGAGGGCGGGATTCTCGCCCAGGCGCTGCGCGAGCTCAACATCGAGGCGCTGCCGCTCTCGATTCCGGAGCATCTCGACCTCGACGTCTCGCGGCTCGCCATCGGCGATTCGCTCCACGTCTCCGACGTCGACATTCCCGACGGCGTGACGGTGCTCGACGAGGTTGAGACCCTCGTCGCGAGCGTCAACGTGCAGATGCGCGCCGACGAGCCCGAGCCGGAAGTCGCCGTGGAGGGTGAGGGCGTCGAAGGTGAGGAAGGCGCCGAAGGCGCCGAGGCCGGCGAGTCGGAGGGCGAGTCCTCCGACAACGCCGAGGGCTAGCAGGCCATGCGGCTGTGGCCGCGGCGTCAGGGCTCCTCGCTCGACCTGCTCGTCGTCGGGCTCGGGAACCCGGGTCGCGAGTACGCGCGCAACCGCCACAACGCCGGCTTCCTCGTCGTGGACGAGCTGGCGCGGCGGCACGGCGGAACCTGGCGCGCGAAGTTCTCGGGCCGGCTCGCCGAGATCCGCCTCGACGGGCACAAGATCGCGCTGCTGAAGCCGGAGACGTACATGAACGAGTCCGGCCGCTCCACCGGCGCGGCCGCGCGCTTCTTCAAACTCGAGCCCGACGCGGTGCTCGTTGTCCACGACGAGGGGGACTTCGACCTCGGCCGCGTCGAGCTGAAGGTGGGCGGCGGCCTGGGCGGGCACAACGGCCTCCGCTCGATCGCGCAGCATCTGGGCACCCCCGACTTCCTGCGCCTGCGCGTGGGCGTCGGCCGGCCGGAGCGTGGCGACCCGCGCCCGCTCGCCGATTACGTCCTCTCCGACTTCACGCCACACGACGACGCCGAGACGCTGGTCGCGCGGGCCGCGGACGCCGTCGAGACGCTCGACCACGAGGGCGTCGAGCGCGCACAGGCCGCGGTCAACCGCCGCTGAGTCGTGGACCCGCCCGTCCTCCACGCGTTCGTCCGCGAGCTCGCCGAGCACGAGCACCTCGCGCAGCTCGTCGAGGCGCTGCCGACGCGTGCGCGCGTCAGCGAGGCGGCGCTGCCACTCGTGCTGGCGGCGCTGCACGAGCGCCTCGACCGACCGCTCGTCTGCCTGCTGCCCGAGGATGCGGACGCGCGCGACGCCGCCGAGGCGGCGGCGTGGTTCCTCGGCGAGGAGCGCGTCGGGCTGCTCGCGAGCCGCGGCGTGCGCTGGGAGTCGGGGCTCGAGCCGCCGCCGCATCTTGTCGGCGAGCGCGCCCGCGCGCTCGCCGTGCTCGAGCGCGGCGGGCTCGTCTGCGCGTCCGCCCGCGCGGTCGCCGAGCTGCTGCCGCCGGCGAGGACGCGCCCCGCGCCGCTCGAGCTGCGCGCCGGGCTCGAGCTCGGCGTCGAAGGCCTGACCGACGCGCTCGTCCTCGGCGGCTACGAGCGGGTCGAGCGGGTCGACGACCGCGGTCAGATCGCGGTGCGCGGCGGCCTCGTCGACGTTTTCCCGACCACCGGCCGCGAGCCCTTCCGCATCGAGTTCTTCGGAGACGAGATCGAGTCGATCCGGGCCTTCTCGCCGTTCACGCAGCGCGCGCTCCACCCCGTCGAGGAGGCGATCCTCTATCCGGCCGTCGAGCGCCGCCTCGATCTCGACGACGACTGGTACGGGGAAGAGGGCGAGGTTCGCCCCGTCCCCGACGACCTCGTGCCGCCGCTCGACCGCGCCCCTGACTTCGTCTTCCAGCCCGAGGCCGTGCGCCGCATCTGGGCGGAGGACGGTCTGGCCGAGGTCTCGCTCGGCGGCGCGACGGAGCTCGACCCGTTTCCGCAGATGCAGCCGTTCGCGTTCGAGGCGCAGCGCCCCGCGATTGCCGCGCGCGGGCTTGCCGAGGCGGAGAACGAGCTCCAGTCGTTCCTGCGCGCGGGTCAGCGCGTCGTCGTCGCCTTCCCGCATCGCGGCGAGGCGCTGCGCACGCAGAACATGCTGCGCAAGGTCGCGGCGCGCACGCTTGAGCCGGGCGAGCAACTCCCGGCCGAGGCGGGGATCCGGTTCGCGGTCGCGCCCGCGCGCCGCGGCTTCGTGTGGCGCGAGCTCGGCCTCGTGCTCCTGCCCGACCATCAGCTCTTCCGCCGCCGCGTCCCGAAGGAGCGGCGCCTCGGCGGCCGCGCGCTCCAGTCGTTTGCCGACCTGCGCACCGGGGACTTCGTCGTGCACGAGGACCACGGCGTCGGCCGGCTGCTCGGCTTCGAGACGCAGGAGGTCGGCGGCATCACGCGCGACTACCTCCACCTCGAGTTTCGCGGCGACGACCGCCTCTACGTCCCGCACGAGCACGTCGGCAAGGTGTCGCGCTACGTCGGCGCGGACGCGAAGGCGCCGACGTTGTCGAAGCTCGGCGGCAAGGCGTGGCAGCTGCTCAAGTCGCGCGCGCGCGAGTCCGTGCAGGAGCTCGCCTCCGAGCTGATCTCGCTCTACGCGCAGCGGCAGACCCGCGAAGGCGTCGCGTACGAGATGAGCCACGAGTGGCTCGAGCAGCTCGAGGCGTCGTTCCCGTACCGTGAGACGCCGGACCAGGAGAACGCGATCGAGGCGGTGAAGGAGGATCTCGAGGCGCCGCGGCCGATGGACCGGCTCGTGTGCGGCGACGTCGGCTTCGGCAAGACCGAGGTGGCGGTGCGCGCGGCCTTCGCGGTCGCCGTCAACGGCAAGCAGGTGCTGATGCTCGCGCCGACGACGATTCTCGCGGAGCAACACTGGAACACCTTTCGCGACCGCTTTCGCGACTTTCCGGTCACCGTCGAGATGGTCTCCCGCTTCCGCGCGCCGAAGGACGTCAAGCGCGTGCTCGCCGAGTTCGCCGCCGGCAAGGTCGACGTGCTGATCGGGACGCATCGCGTGCTCAGCCGCGACGTGATTCCGCAGGACCTCGGCCTCGTCATCCTCGACGAGGAGCAGCGCTTCGGCGTCGCGCAGAAGGAGCTGCTCAAGTCGCTGCGCCTCGAGGTTGACGTGCTCACGCTGAGCGCGACGCCGATCCCGCGCACGCTGCACATGTCCCTCGCGGGGATGCGCGACATCTCGATCATCGAGACTCCGCCCGAGGGCCGCCGCCCGATCCGCACGGCCGTCGGCGAGTACGACGAGGAGCTGATCGTGCTCGCGCTCGAGCGCGAGCACGAGCGCGGCGGGCAGGCGTTCTACCTCCACAACCGCGTCGAGACGATCGAGGAGGTTGCGGAGAAGCTGCGCCAGCTCTGCCCGAACCTGCGCTTCCTCGTCGCGCACGGTCAGATGCGCGAGAAGGAGCTCGAGGAGAAGATGCACGCGTTCCTGCGCGGCGACGCGGACGTGCTCGTCTCGACGACGATCATCGAGTCGGGGATCGACATCCCGCAGGCGAACACGCTGATCGTCGAGCGCTCCGACACGCTCGGGCTCGCGCAGCTCTACCAGATCCGCGGCCGCGTCGGCCGCTCCGACGAGACCGCGTACGCGTACCTCTTCTATCCGGACGCGCGCGAGCTGACCGCCGAGGCGCGCGCCCGCCTCGCCACGCTTGCCGACCACACGGAGCTCGGCGCCGGCTTCGCGATCGCGATGCGCGACCTCGAGATCCGCGGCGCCGGCGAGCTGCTCGGCGCGGAGCAGTCCGGCCACGTCGCCGCCGTCGGCTTCGAGCTCTACGTCGAGATGCTGAACGAGGCGGTGGCCGAGCTCGAGGGCAAGCACCGCGTCGCCGCCCGGCCCGTCCGCGTCGACGCGCGCATCGACGCCTACGTCCCCCAGCAGTACGTCGCCTCGGAGGCGCTCCGCATCGACATCCACCGGCGGCTCGCGCTCTCGGAGACGGAGGACGAACTGCGCGAGCTCCAGGCCGCGCTCGACGACCGCTACGGGCCGCTGCCCGAGCCGGTCGAGCACCTGTTCGCGATCCAGGAGGCGAAGATCAAGGTGGCGCGGCTCGGCGCCGACTACCTCGTCTTCCAGGGCGGCAAGGCGACCGTCGGCCGGCTCGTCCTCGGCTCGCAGGAACTGAACGAGCTCCGCGACAGGATCCACACGGCGGTCTACACCGTAGGAAGCAGGGAGGTGAGCCTGCGCGGCGAAGACGGGTTTCCCCAGGCGCTCCGCCTGGTCGATGCTATCTTGGAAGCCCGCCAGGCAGCGTGACAGGCTCGAAGGCACTGCCAGGCACGACGACTCCTGCTACCGACCTCCCGGGGACTCAACCATGAGACTGCTTCGCTTCCTGCCTCTTCCTGCGCTCCTCATCGTCGTCCTGCTCGCAGCAGGCTGCGGCGGTGGCGGCAGCGGCGCGAGGAGCGTTCCGGCCAACGCGGTCGCCGTCGTCGGCCCGGACACGATCACGAAGTCGGCGTTCAACGACCTGATGGCCGGCGCGGTGCGCAACTACAAGGCGCGCAAGACCGCCTTCCCCAAGGCCGGCACGACGCAGTTCAAGGCCATTCAGGACCAGGCGATCCAGTACCTCGTCCAGGAAGACGAGCTCGGCCAGAAGGCGAAGGCGTTCTCGATCAAGGTCACCCCGGCCGAGGTGCAGACGCGGCTGAAGCAGATCAAGGCGCAGTACTTCGGTAGCAGCCAGACGAAGTACCTGGCGCAGCTGAAGGCGCAGGGGCTGACGGAGGCGCAGATCGAGCAGGATCTGTACGCGCAGATCCTCTCCGAGAAGCTCTACAACAAGGTGACCGCGACGGTGAAGGTCAGCGACGCCGCGATCAAGGCGTACTACGTCTCGCACAAGTCGTCGTACGGCACGGCGGAGAGCCGCAAGGTGCGGCACATTCTCGTGGCCAGCAAGACGCTCGCCGACCAGCTCGAGACGCAGCTGAAGGGCGGCGCCGACTTCGGCGCGCTTGCGAAGAAGTACTCGAAGGATCCCGGCTCCGCGGCGCAGGGCGGCAAGCTCACGATCACGAAGGGCCAGACGGTTGCGGCCTTCGACAAGGAGGCGTTCGCGCTGAAGACGGGGGCGACCTCGCCGCCGGTGCACACGCAGTACGGCTGGCACATCATCCAGGCGCTCTCCGCGATCACGCCGGCCAAGGTGACGAAGTTCGCCAGCGTCCAGGCGTCGATCAAGACGCAGCTCCTCCAGTCGAAGAAGACGAGCGCGATGACCGCGTGGGTCAACGGGCTGAAGAAGGAGTTTGCGAAGCAGGTTGCGTACGCGACCGGCTACGAGCCCGCGGCGACGACGTCCTCCACCGCCCCTGCCACCACCACCGGCTGACGTGGAGGGCCTCGAAGGGGCCCTACTCGATCTCCAGGCTCTGACCGAGCGGTTGCGGCGTGACTGCCCCTGGGACCGGGAGCAGACGGCGCGAACGATCGTCCCGCACACGGTCGAGGAGGCGTACGAGGTCGCCGACGCCGCGCTCGCCGACGACGACGCGAAGCTGCTCGACGAGCTCGGCGACCTGCTCTTCCAGGTGTACTTCCTCGCGCTGCTCCTCCAGGAGCAGGGCAACGGCGACCTCGCCGAGGTGGCGCGCCGCGTGCACGAGAAGCTCGTCCGGCGCCATCCCCACGTCTTCGGCGCGAGCGAGGCTGACAGCGCCGGCGCAGTCCGCGTGCGCTGGGAGGAGATCAAGCGCGACCAGGAGGGCCGCTCGGGCGTCTTCCACGAGATCCCGGAGACGCTGCCCGCGCTCCTCTACGCGCGCAAGGCGCAGCGGCGCGCCGCCGCCGTGAACTTCGACTACCCGGACGTCGACGGCGCGCTCGCCGATCTCGAGGACGAGCTGCGCGAGCTGCGTGACGAGCTGGGCGCGCGCGGCGCGCCCGCGGCCGAGACGGAGCCGGACCGGCGTCAGGCGGAGGAGCTCGGGGACGTGCTCTTCGCCTGCGTCAACGTCGCCCGGCGGCTCAACGCCGACCCCGAGCTCGAGCTGCGGGCCGCAGCCGACCGCTTCCGCCGGAGAGTGGAGACCGCGGAGGGTCTGGCGGCGGCGCGCGGCGAAACCTGGAGCGAGCTGCCGCTCGACGAGCAGGATCGCTACTTCGACCTCGCGAAGGAGACATCCGCATGACCCGGATCGCCGACGTACGTGCACGCCAGATCCTCGACTCCCGCGGCAACCCCACGGTCGAGGTGGACGTCCGGCTCGAGTCCGGCGCGACCGGCCGCGCCGCCGTGCCGTCCGGGGCCTCCACGGGCATCCACGAGGCGGTGGAGCTGCGCGACGGCGGAGCCGCGTACGGCGGCAAGGCCGTGACGCGCGCGGTCGCGAACGTCGCCGGCGAGATCGCCGACGCGGTCTGCGGCCTCGAGGGAACCGAGCAGGCCGCGCTCGACCGGCAGCTCGTCGAGCTCGACGGCACGCCGAACAAGGGGAGGCTCGGCGCGAACGCGATTCTCGGCGTCTCGCTCGCCACCGCGAAGGCGGCCGCCGCCGAGACGGGGCAGCCGCTGTTCCGTTACCTCGGCGGCGAGGCGGCGGCGACGCTGCCGGTGCCGATGCTGAACGTGATCAACGGCGGCGTCCACGCTGCCAACTCGATCGACCTCCAGGAGTTCATGCTCGTCCCCGTCGGCGCGGACTCGTTCGCGGGCGCGCTCCAGATCGGCGCGGAGGTCTACCACGCGCTCCAGAAGGTGCTGAAGGGGAAAGGGCTGGCGACGGCGGTCGGCGACGAGGGCGGCTTCGCGCCCGACCTGCCGACGAGCGAGGCGGCGATCGAGGCGATCCTCGAGGCGGCGGAGCTCTCCGGGCATCTCGACGCGGTCGCGATCGCGCTCGATCCGGCGTCGAGCGAGTTCTTCGCCGACGGCGTGTACCGCTTCGAAGGGCGGGAAGCGACGCCGTCCGAGATGGCCGAGTTCTACGCCGGACTCGTCGACCGCTTCCCGATCATCTCGCTCGAGGACGGCAACGCGGAGGACGACTGGGACGGCTGGAAGCGGACGACCGACCTGCTCGGCGGGCGGATCCAGCTCGTCGGCGACGACATCTTCGTCACGAACCCGGAGCGGCTTCAACTCGGCATCGAGCGTGGCGTCGCCAACTCGATCCTCGTCAAGGTCAACCAGATCGGGACGCTCACGGAGACGATCGACGCGGTGCGCCTCGCGCAGGCGAACGGCTACACGGCCGTGATGTCGCATCGCTCGGGCGAGACCGAGGACGCGACGATCGCCGACCTCGCGGTCGCGCTCGGCACCGGCCAGATCAAGACGGGGGCTCCGGCACGCTCGGACCGCGTGGCGAAGTACAACCAGCTGCTCCGGATCGAGGAGGCGCTCGGCGATCGTGCGTCGTATCCGGGCTGGAGCGCGTTCCCGCGCGCTCGCTAGTCTGAGCTTCGTGGTCTCGGAACGCCGGACGAAGATCGTCGCGACGCTCGGCCCGGCGTCGGGCTCGGCCGAGCAGCTGCGCGCGCTCGCGGCCGCCGGCATGGACGCGGCCCGGCTCAACCTCTCGCACGGCGACCACGCGCAGCACGCGGAGCGCGCGCGTCTCGTGCGCGACATCGAGTGGGAGGTCGGCCGGCCGATCGCGCTGATCGCGGACCTCCAGGGGCCGAAGCTGCGCGTCGGGCACCTCGAGGAGCCGGTCGTGCTGCACACCGGCAACGAGGTGACGATCTGCGCGGAGACCTCGGCCTCGGGCGACGATCTGCCCGTCGCGCCCGCCGTGATCGGCGAGGTGCTCGCGCCCGGCCACGACGTGCTGATCGACGACGGGCTCGTTCGGCTGCGCGTCGAAGCGGTCGAGCACGGCCGCGCGCGCTGCGCGATCGTCGTGGGCGGCAAGGTCACCTCGCACAAGGGCGTCAACCTGCCGGGCGTTCCGATCCCGATTCCGTCGCTGACGACGAAGGACATCGCCGACCTCGAGTTCGCGCTCTCGCTCCGAGTCGACTTCGTCGCACTGTCGTTCGTGCGGTCGGCGAAGGACGTGCGCGAGCTGCGCGCATTGATCGACGAGGCCGGTTCGCACGCACACGTGATCGCGAAGATCGAGAAGGCCGAGGCGGTCGAGGTGCTCGACGACGTGCTCGAGGAGGCCGACGCGGTGATGGTCGCGCGCGGCGACCTTGGCGTGGAGATCGGGCCGGCGCTCGTGCCGCTGCTCCAGAAGCGGATCATCCTACGCGCGCTCGAGCGCGGCAAGCCGGTGATCACCGCGACGCAGATGCTCGAGTCGATGGTGCACTCCGCCGAGCCGACGCGGGCCGAGGCGAGCGACGTCGCGAACGCCATCCTCGACGGCACCTCCGCGGTGATGCTCTCCGGCGAGACGGCGGTCGGCGACTACGCGGTCGAGGCGGTCGCGTACATGGACCGGATCGCGCGCGCAGTCGAGCCGAGCATGGGCTACCGGCACGAGCTGCCCGAGGCCAACGAGAACCCGACGATCGGCGGCGCGATGTCGAACGCGGCGTGCGACCTCGCCGAAGCGCTGCGCGCGAAAGCGATCCTCGTCCCGACGTTCACCGGCCGCACCGCGTCGGCGGTCGCGCGCCTGCGTCCCCGGCGTCCGATCGTCGCGCTCACGCACGTCGACTGGGCGATCCGCCAGCTCGCGATCGAGTGGGGCGTGACGCCGCTGCTGATCCCCGAGACGCGTGACGTCGAGGAGCTGTGGTCGGTGTCGGTCGCCACGGCGCGCGACGCCGGGCTGGTCGAGCCGGGCGACCGCGTCGTGATCACCGCCGGGACGGCAGTGAACATCCCAGGCTCGACGAACGTCATCAAAGTCGACATCGCCTGAACGAACCGCAGGACGCCGGGCAGTAGCGCCGAACCAGGCGCTATGCCCAAGAACAGGGGTCGCCGTCCCGCGCGCGCGAGCGTGTTCCGCCGCTGGCTCGCGGTGGGCGCGCTCGTGCTCGTCGCGCTCCTCTACTACCGGCCGCTGAAGGCGTACGTCGACGCGCGCGGCCAGCTCAGCCAGCGGCAGGCGGTCGTGCACCGCCTCCAGGCGGAGAAGGCCACCCTCGAGCGGCGGCTCGGAGCGTCGACCGCGACGGCGACGCTGGCGCGCGAGGCGCGCGTGCTCGGCTTCGTCCGGCCCGGCGAGCATCTCTTCATCGTCAAGGGCATCGAGCAGTGGCGGAAACGGGAGCGGAAGTCGCTAACACCGCGCTGAGCAGGGAGATTCTCGCATTGCGTCGATTCACTGATGTTCCGTCAGACGCCTCTAGATGCCGTGTGGAGAGTGCTCCAGTTACGTTGGAGTTACGTTCGTTGCGCTGCGCCGGATGGCGACGGATGACCGGTTGCTCGCTCGCGCTAAGAACGCTCGAGAGCGATATGAGCATGAGCGGGGGGGCAGGCTCGGGAGCGCTTCGCCGCCGCGGTCGAGGAGTTCCTGGCCACCGTTGATCTGGCGGCAGAGTGCGTCAGGCGAACGAGCCCGGCGACGGGACGAGCTTCCTCGCGGAAGAGGCGGTGAGACTCGTCCAAAGTATGTGCGCACGCCTGCGCGTTCGTGGTGGCAGCCGTGCGAGAGCGAGGTCTGTTCGAGCAGTTGGCGAGACGGTCGAGAGTAATCGCATTGCGATCTCCGAGAAGGTTGTCAGCCGACCAAGAAGCCCGGATCGCGTCGTGTTTTCGCCGCGGCTACGATTGCGGGATGTTGGCGATCGCGGCGGCGGTGCTGCTGGCCGTTTTTGTGGTTCGGGCGCCCTGGGGGATTGCGCTGGTTGCGTTGGCGATCGTTTGGGAGGTTGCCGAGAAGGCGTTCTGGTTTGTCTCTACGAGGCGTATCCCGTTGGCAGTCGGGCCCGAGACGCTGATCGGACGACGTGTCGAGGTGGTCGCTGCTTGCTGGCCGGATGGCACCGTGCGTCTTTGGGGCGAGCGGTGGAAGGCGCGCTGTCGTGGCGGTGCCGATGTGGGCGACATGGTGATCGTCGAGTCTTTGCAGCAGCTGACGTTGATTGTCTCTCCGATCGGGAGTGCGCCGGCCCGTCGGCGCTAAGGACGCGGAGCATGTTCGGGCGTGCTCGGAGGCGAGGGCGGACCGGGGGTCGAGGCTACCGAACACGACGACGAGCGGCAGTCGGTTGCGCGCTGAACCTCACGGCTCCGTGAGCACGAAAGCGACATTGTCGAGGTACCGCCATCTGAACCGCTCGAGATCTGCACCAAGTGCGAGAACTCGCCGCTCTGCGACCGGTGCGGGCATCCGCGCTCCGAGCACACGCAGGTCTACGTTCGCGGCGTCCAACCGGGCTGCAAGAGACGGGCGCGCTCGAGCTTGTCGCCGCAGTATCGGCAGAGGGCAAACACGACGGAAGGCATCGACAGATCGGCTCGTTGGGTTGACCCCTATGCGAGGCGGCGTGCGAAAGCTCAGTTCTCGATCGTGACGAGCGTGCCGATCGGCGTATAGGGCCAGACCTTCGCCGCGGTCGCGAGCGGGAGCTCGACGCAGCCGAGGCTCTGCGGCGTGCCGAAGGAGGCGCGGTTGAAGGCATGCAGCGCCTCGCCGCGGTGGAAGTAGCTGATCCAGCGAATCCCGGGGTCGTGGTAGTGCGAGCCGTCGGGATTCGTGCCGCTCATCGTGCCGACCGGGATGTGCTCGAAGACGGCGAACGTGCCGAGCTGCGTCGGCGCCGCTGGAACGCCGGTGTTCCCCGGCGAGGTGAGGACGGTGGTGCCGTTGTGCCAGAGCGTCAGCAGCTGCGGCACGTTGCGGTGCACGTAGACGTAGCTGTAGCCGTCGGTGCGCCGCTTGCCCGCGACCGCGTCGCGCAAGAGCGCATGCCAGACCTGCGGGCCGGCCGACCCGTCGACCGGCAGGCCGTGGTCGTGCTCGAACATCATCACCGCCCCCCGCGTGATCGTGTTCGGCTTCCCCACCAGCCAGAGGCGCTTCAGCTCGGGCGGGGTGTTCGGGTAGCGCCAGGTGAACCCGCCCGCCGGCGGATCGACCGCCGCGTTGATCTCGGCGACGAGCCGCTGCGCCACCGGCGCGCCTACCGGTTGCCAGCTGACCGGCAGGTAGCCGGCGTCGGCGAGGAGCTGCTGGAGGCGGAGAAAGTCGGCGCCCGCGATCGTCCAGTCGAGCGTGGAGGCCGGGTTGACGGCCTTCGTGCCGACGACGGCACTGAGCCCGGCAGGCAGCTCCAGGTGCAGCGAGCCGGCAAGCGGGAAGCCGAACCCGCTCGGCGTGAAGACGAGCGTGTGACTGTCGGCCTCGCTCCAGTGCCCCGGAACCTTCGCCGAGAACCGCGGCCGCGCGGCGCCGAGCGCCTTGTCGATCGGCTGCGAGAACGTGAGCCGGATCGGGGCGCGCGGCGAGATCGGCTCGCCCGTTCCGGGACTGACGAGGACGACCGGCCGGCTCGAGACCGGGAACCACGTGACGCGGACGCGCCCACCGAGCCGTTCCCAGGGGCGGACGGCGCTCGCGACCTCGGTGGTTCCGGACGGCGCCTGCACGCCGAGCGAGACGGCACGCTTGCCTCCGACCGGGACGGTCTTCCTGCCATGCGCGGTGCGGTAGGAGACGCGGTCGACAGGCTCGGCGAACCGCAGCTCGAGCGGCGCGCCCGAAGCAACGCTCAGCCACCGGTCCGGGAGCGCAGGAAGCGGCGCCCTCACCGTCAGGCGCTCGATCCGGCTCGAGCCGAGCGCCCACCGCAGCCAGTGCGGCCTGCTCACGCGGACGACCACCGTGACCCGCTCGCCGGGAGCGACCAGCGCCCGCGGCGTCAGCCGTCCGCCGTCGACCGCGAGCGGGATCTTCGCGCCGTCGGACCCGGACGCCGTCGCCGAGACGAGCGACCCCGCGAGCGGCTGCAGCTCGACGCGCGCGAGCGCGACGGCGTCGAGCCGAAGCGTCGCCCCCGACCACCAGACGACGCCCGCCGCCAGTCCCAGCGCGGCGATCGCCAGGAACGCAACGGGCGCCCAGAGCCACCTGCGGCTTCTCCTGCGCGTGCGCCTGGACGTGGATCCCACCGTTCAAACCTACCCACGGCCTGCGCGTTGCAAGCCTGCTGACTCTGTATGACAAACGCGATACAACCCGAGGCGATGCCGAGGAAGGCGATTTCGGTGCAGCTGGACGCGGAGGCTCAGCAGGCCCTCGAATAATTACTCGCGCGCGCGAGGGCAAGGATCAAATGGCGATTACGGTTATAGTTACGTTTCTAGTTGCGTTTCCTTCCGCGGAGGACGACTAATCGGCGTAGTCATGCGGGTTTTCGACGCATCGACCTTCTTCATCGTCAAGGGCATCGAGCAGTGGCGGAAGCGGGAGCGCGCTAGCCTGGCTCCCCGTGGACGCTGACGCAGACCGCAGCGCGGTCGCCCGCCAGATCGGCCGCGAGCCGCGGGCGTTCCACCGCGTCGCGCTGCGCTGTCCCTTCGGCCTGCCGGCGGTGACCGAGCAGAGCCCGTACGACCCGTCCGGCGAGCCTTTTCCGACGACGTACTACCTCACCTGCCGCTATCTCGTCGCTGCCGTGTCGCGGCTCGAGGCGGCCGGCGGCGTCGAGCGCTGGACGGGCGCCGTCGCGGCCGAGCCGGCGCTCGCCGCGAGCCTCGCCCGCGGCGACGAGGAGCAGCGGCGCATCCGCCGCGCGCTCGCGGCGGGGGAGACCGGCCGCGACGGCGGCACCTCGCTCGAGCTCGGCATCGGCGGCGCCGGCCGGGCCGGCTCGCTCAAGTGCCTCCACGCCCACGCGGCCTTCGCGCTCGCACGGCCGGGTTACGAGCTCGGCGAGCGGATCGTCGCCGAGGTCGCCCCGCTCTGGCCGGATCGGTGCTGTAGCGAAGCCGATTAGTAGAGTCGGTCTCCATGTCCGCCGACGCACTCATCCTCGTCCGCCACGAATGGGAGGAGGGGCGCCGCCGGCTCGAGGCCGAGCGCGACGACAAGCGCCGCTACGACCGGCTCGTCGCGCAGGTCGAGGTCGTGTCGGACGAGCTGCGCAAGCGCGTCGGCCAGACGTACACGCTCGAGCAGCTCGCGGCGGCGTACGCGGACGCCGACCGCTGGGCGCGCCAGGCGCTCGCGGAGGGCGCGCCGGCGCCGGGCTGGCCGCGCGACCTCGTGCTCGTCCTCGACGCTGCCTTCCACGGCTACCAGCGCGGCGCCGTCGACTATCTGTCGTGATCCGGTGGCTGCTCGCCATCGTGCTCGTCGCCGCGGTGTTCGCGGTCGGCGTCGCCGTCGGCGAGGCGCTCCACGACAACCCCAAGCCGGGGATCACGATCACGACGGTGCGAACGCTGCAGCACTAGGCGTACGCTACAACGCTCTACGATGGGTTCCGGGCGGGATGCCGATGGCACACACGGACGACGGCGACTGGTTGACTCTCGGGCAAGCGGCCCGCTTTCTCGGCGTAGCGCAATCGACGATCCGGAAATGGTCGGATCACGGCCGGGTGCCCGCCTTCTACACGCCCGGCGGCCACCGCCGGTACCGGCGCACAGACCTCGAGGCGTTCCTCGAGCGCTCGGGGCCGCGCGGCCGGGCGAGGGGCGGCCCGCTCGTGCTCATCGTCGACGACGACGAGCGCCTGCGCGAGCTTGTCCGCGTCAACCTCGAGCTCGAGGGATACACGGTCGGCGAAGCCGGCAGCGCCGAGGCGGGTCTCGCGGCGATCGAGCAGGCGAGGCCGGCGCTCATCCTCGTCGACGTGATGATGCCGCTCGTCGACGGCTGGGAGCTGCTGCGCGCGATCCACGAGCGGTACGGGACCGGAGCGATCCCCGTGGTGATGTTCAGCAGCAAGCTGGACGAGGAGGCGCACGGGCAGGCGGCTGCGCGCGGCGCGCAGGGCTTCGTCGGCAAGCCGTTCGACCTCCAGCAACTGCTCGACCAGGCGAAGCAGCTGGTTCCGGCCTGATCGGCTTCGACCGCCGGCTCGAGCGCTGGGTCGTCCACCACCGGTGGCACCCGCTGAACGAGGTGTTCGTCTGGCTCTCGGCGATCGGGACGTGGGGCGCAGTCTGGCTCGCGCTCGCGCTCGTGCTCGCACTCGTGCGACGGCGGCCGTCCGTGTTCCTCATGGTCGCGCTCGCGGATGCGATCGCCGACGGCGCAGCGTCGCTGCTCCAGTGGGCCACCGACGTGGAACGTCCGCCCTCGCGCTACGCGGAGCCGCCGCCGCTGGTGCACGTGCCGCACAGCGGTTCCTTCCCGTCGGGGCACACGACCACGAGCTTCGCGTGCGCGACGATGCTCGCCGCCGCCGTGCCGCGCGCGGTACCGCTGCTCTACGTGTTCGCGCTCGCGATCGGGTTCTCGCGGATCTATGTCGGCGTGCACTGGCCGCTCGACGTGCTCGGCGGCATCGTGCTCGGGACAGCTACATCTCTTCTGCTGCTTGCAGCAGACCGGCGACGATCAGGACGATTGCCGCGAGCAGGCTGATGAAGATCCCGATCCCGCGGCCGGCCGTGTCGAAGAACGTGTCGGGGATCGAGATGATCCTGATCAGCACGAAGATCGTGGCGAGCGCGCCGAAGGCGATCAGGACGAGGCTCTCGGGCACGGTCGCCGGCAGCTCGATCCCGGCCTCGCGCAGCGCCTCGAGGATCAGCGTGGCCAGGCCGATGAAGAAGACGAGCTTGCCGAGCGTGCCCGTGTGCCAGCCGGTGACCGAGAGCGTGAGGCCGTCCGTCTGGCTCCCCGCGTACCAGTCGGTGAACGCGGAGATGGCGAGCACGAGCCCGGCGATCCAGGCGAGACGCTCTCCCCAGTAACCGGGCACGAGCGGCCGCGCGGCGGGGCGGGGCTCCGGGTGTTCGACCGCAGCGGGCGGCCCCGGCATCGGCTCCGGCGTCTGCACAGGAGCAAGTATGAGCGAATCGCGACCCTAAAGGCCGAAGAGCCGCTGGATCTCGTGCCAGCTGCCGAGCACGAAGGCGATCGCGAGCGTGAGCAGGACGGCCAGCACGATGAAGAACCGGTACTGCGCGAGCCGGCTCTCCTGGCGCCGCAGCACGCGCGCGTGCCGGCGGGCGCGGTGGTAGCGGTAGCGCAGCTCGATCGCGGACGGGTCGAGCGGGACGTCCTCGTCGGGCGTCGCCTGCTTCGTGGGCATGGGCCGGGCCACCCGCAAAGTCTAGGGACAAGATGCCTGCGGCGATACTGGCCCCGATGGAGCTGCTCCGGGGGAACCGGGACGTCGTCCGCGTCGGGCACCGGGGCGCGGCCGCGCTCGCGCCCGAGAACAGCCTCGCCGCGATCGAGGCGGCTGCCGCCCACGGCGTGGACGCGGTCGAGCTGGACGTCCTGGCCCGCCCTGACGGCACGCTCGTGCTCGCGCACGGGCCGGATCTGCCCGCGGACAGCGCGACCCTCGACGACGGGCTCGCGCTCGCCGCCCGGCTGGGGCTGGCCGTCCAGCTCGACGTGAAGCTGCCCGGGCTGGAGGCGGGGATGGTCGAGGCGCTCGCCCGGCACGACCTGCTCGGCCGCTGCTTCGTCAGCTCCGTCTCGCTGCGGACGCTCGCCGCCTTCGCCGCGCACGCCCCCGAGCTGCCGCGTGCGTACACGTACCCGGACGACCGGCACGGCGTGTCCTCGCGGGCGCTGCTGCAGCCGGCGCTTCGCCCAGGGCTGGCGGTGCTGCGCGCGCTGCTGCCACGCCGGCTCCCCGGCCGGCTCCGAAGCGCGGGGGCGAGCGCCGCGACGCTCAACTGGGCGGTCGTGACGCCGGCCGCCGTCGCCGCGTGCCACGAGCTCGGCGCGGCGGTCTACGTCTGGACGGTGAACGAGCCGGAGCGCGTACGAGCACTGCTCGCAAGCGGTATCGACGGTATCATCAGCGACGACCCGCGGATCCTCCTGCCCGAGTCGTAGATGGTCAAAAACGCCGGACTTTTCATCGTGCTTCTCGCCGCCTGCACGGCTGCCGGCGTGCTTGCCGCGGCCGGGCTCGCGGACACGCCGCCGCCCGCCACGACGACGACGACAGCCGCCGCCCCGGCGACCGTCCCGGCCGGCGTCGTGCTCGGCGGCGTCGCGATCGGCGGCCTGACCGCCGACGCCGCCACGCAGGCCGTGCTTGCGCGCTTCGCGCAGCCGGCAGTGCTCCGCGTCGGCGACCGGACGATCCGCGTCACGCCCGCATCGATGGGAGTCGAGGTTCCCGCCGACGCCGCGGTCGCGAAGGCGCTGACCGTCCAGCCGGGGACATCGCTCGGCCTGCGCGCGAGCGTGAACGTCGCGGACGTGCGCGCGTTCATCGCGCAGCTCGCCGGCCGCTACAACCACAAGGCGGTTGCCGCGCGGCTCCTGCTGCGCAACCTCAAGCCGTTCGTGACGATGTCCGAGCGGGGGCTCGTGATCGAGCGGGCCGCGGCGGTGCTGGCGCTGCGGAAGGCGCTCGCGAACGGAGTCCACACGCCGGTCGACGTGCCTGCGCACGAGCCGAAGCCGACCGTGGCGACGGAGGCGGCCGGCCCCGTGATCGTGATCCGGCGCGGCTCGAACGTGCTCAACCTCTACCGCGGCGTGAAGCTCGTCCGGCAGTTCCACGTCGCCACCGGGCAGTCGATCTACCCGACGCCGCTCGGCCGCTTCCAGATCATCGTGAAATGGAAGAACCCGTGGTGGTATCCGCCGAACGACGCGTGGGCGAAGGGTGAGAAGCCGACGCCGCCGGGACCGGACAATCCGCTCGGCACGCGTTGGATGGGGATCTCCTCGCCCGGCGTCGGCATCCACGGCACGCCGGAGTCGGGCTCGATCGGCTACTCGCTCTCGCACGGCTGCATCCGCATGCTCATTCCACAGGCGGAATGGGTGTTCGACCGCGTCAACGTCGGCACTCCCGTTTTCATCGTTTCCGCCTGATGCGCAGCCTCAAACTCGTCGGCCAGATCGCTGCGCTCGCCGCGGTCGGCAGCCTGCTCGGCGTGCTCGTGTGGCGCTTGACGCATCAGACGCCGCTGCCGCGCGCCGGCGGCCCTGCGCCGCTGTTCTCGGCCAGGCTGCTCGCGGGCTCCGGCACGCTGAAGCTCGCCTCGCTGCGCGGCAAGCCGGTGGTGATCAACTTCTTCCAGTCGTCGTGCGCGCCGTGCAAGGCGGAGTCGAAGGTGCTCGAGGCGGCGTACCGGCAGTACCGGAGCGAGGGCGTCGTCTTCGTCGGCGTCGACTTCCAGGACGCGGTCAGCGACGCGCGGACGTTCGTGCGCGTGCACGGCATCACGTATCCGGTCGTGCGCGACCCGGGCTCGATCGTCTACCACTACGGGCTGCTCGGCACGCCGGAGACGTTCTTCGTCGACCGGCGGGGCCGCCTCGTCGGCGGGCCGATCGTCGGCACGGTCGTGAACCAGGCGAAGGGGTTCGAGCGGGGCATCCGGGCGGCGATCGACTCGTGAGCCGGACGCTGAAGCTCGCCGGCCAGGCTGCGGCGCTGGCCGTCGTCGCCGCGCTACTCGTGCTCCTCATCTGGAAGCTCACGCACCAGCACCACGCGCCGAAGCTCGGAACGGCGGCGCCGGTCTTCTCACTCCACTCGCTCGACGGCAGCGGCACGCTCGACCTCGCATCGCTGCGCGGCAAGACGGTCGTCCTCAACTTCTGGGCCTCGTGGTGCGTCCCGTGCAAGTCGGAGGCCGCGACGCTCGAGCGCAGCTACCGGCGCTACAAGTCGCAGGGCGTCGTCTTCGTCGGGATCGACTACCACGACGTCACCGGTGACGCGCGCCGCTTCGTCCGCGCGCACGCGCTGACCTTCCCGATGGTCGAGGACGGCTCCGGGAACGTCACCGAGAACCGCTACGGGATCACACAAGTGCCGGAGACGTACGTCGTCGACCGGGAGGGCCGGCTGGTGCTGCACATTCCGGGGCCGATCAACGCGCAGTCGTTCGCCTCCGAGTTCCAGCGCGGACTGCTGAAGGCGCTGCACGCGTGATCGTCCGGCTCGCCGCCGTGGCCGCCGCGGCGCTCGCGCTCGCCGGGCCAGCCGCGGCCGCGTGCTCGCAGCCGCGGACGTCGCTCACGTACCTCGAGGGCCAGATCATGTGCCCGACGTGCCACACGACGCTCGACCAGTCGGACGCGCCCGCGGCGCAGTCGATCAAGGCGTACATCCAGAAACGGGTCGGCGAGTGCGCGACCGCGAACCAGATCGAGGGCGAGCTCGTCGCGAACTTCGGCGCCGGCATCCTCGCCGCGCCGACGCACAAGGGCTTCGACCTGCTCGCCTGGTGGCTGCCGATCGGCGGCGTGCTCCTCGGGGCAGCGCTGCTCGCGATCGGCGTCTGGCGCTGGAGCCGCACGCATGAGCCGGACGGGCCGCCCGGCGGCCCGCCGTCGCCGAACGGGAAGCCGCAGCCGGAGCTCGACGCGGAGACCGAGCAGCGGCTCGACGAGCTGCTCGCCCGCCTCGACTGATGGGCGCGCGCCTTCCGATCGCGTTCGCCGCCGGCTTCGTGTCCGTGATCACGCCGTGCGTGCTGCCGCTCGTGCCGGGCTACCTCTCGGCGCTCTCGAGCGTCGAGGCGGGACGGCTCGGGCAACGGGGGACGATCCGCCGCGTCGTCTCCTCGAGCGTGCCGTTCATCCTCGGCTTCACCGCCGTCTTCGTCGTGCTCGGCGCCGGGGCGGCGGCGATCGGGAGCGCGGTCACGCCGAGCGCGCAGGCCGACGTCGCCGGCTTCGTGCTCATCGTGCTCGGTCTCGCGTTCGTCGGGCTGCTGCCCGTGCCCGAGCGCGTGCTCGCGCCGGGGCTGCTGACCGGTGCGCGGCGGCGCGGCTCGGGCGCGCTGCTCGGCGGCGCGTTCGCGGTCTGCGCGGCGCCGTGCATCGGCGTCGTGCTCGCTTCCGTGCTCGTGCTCGCGAGCGGCACCGGCACGGTGCTGAAGGGGGCGGCGCTGCTCGCCGCGTACGCGCTCGGGCTCGGCGCGGCGTTCGTCGTCGCCGGCGTCGCGTTCGCGCGGGCGATGGGAACGTTTCGCTGGCTGCGCGACCGCTACGTCGTGATCCAGGTCGCAAGCGGCGTGACGCTCGTTGCGCTCGGCCTGCTGCTTTTCTTCCATCGCGACTGGTGGCTCCACGTCGCCCTGAACCGCGTGCTCGATGACATCGGGCTGACGAAGCCGTAGTCGTCAGATCCGCAGCGTTCCGAGCACCAGCGATCCCCCGGCCACCGTCTGTTGTGCGGTTGCCACCTGGGCCAGGAGATCCGCCACGTCGACGCCCCGGTGCGCCGGCGCAAACGGGCCGAGGCGGCGGGCGGCCTTCCCCAGCTGGCTCGCGGTCGCCACCTGACGGCCGCGCCCTGCCTGGTACCAGGCCACCGCGACGTGGACGAGGCCCTGGTAGAAGTCCCGCTCCACGGCCGCCGCAGCCCGCCAGACGAGCTCGAGCTCCTCGTGCGCCTCGAAGAACCGGCCCGCGCGAATGAGCGCCAGACCGGCTTCCAGCTGCTCCTCCGCCTCGCTCGTCACCGGTGCGGCGAGGCTAGCGGCCCTTGAGGACGCCCGCATGCGCCTTTACCCTTAGCGCGTGGCCACGATCCTGCTCTGTGGGGTCGACCTCTTCTTCCGGGGCAAGCTCGACGCTCTGCTCGTCGGGCACCACCTGATCACGGTCGACCACACCGAGAGTCCCGACCTCGTGATCGCCGACATCTCCCGCATCGACCCGGTCGAGGTGGCGGACACCTACCCGGACGTGCCGATCCTCGGATACACGAACCACACCGACACGGCGGGCCTGCGCGCTGCGCACGCCGCGGGCTTCGACCAGGTTGTTGCAAAGTCGGCGCTCGTCGAGCGGGCCCGCGAGCTCGTCGACGAGCTGACCCCGTCCAGCTGACACTTCTTCGAGGTCGACGCCGGAACGCCCCGATAGAGTAAGCGCCGTGACCTACATCATCGCGGAACCCTGTATCGACATCAAAGACAAGTCGTGCGTGGACGTCTGCCCGGTGGACTGCATCCACGAGGCCGGCCGTATCCTCGTGATCGACCCTGAAGAGTGCATCGACTGCGGCGCCTGCGAGCCAGAATGCCCGGTCGAGGCGATCTTTCCCGAGGACGCGCTCCCGGACAAGTGGAACGCGTTCGTCGAGATCAACTACGCATTTCCCAAAGGCATGGCCGTCGTCGACGAGCTCACCGACAAGTACGCCGTCGAGAACGACGTCCACAACGAACCGATCGAGTAGGGCTACTCGCCGGAGAGGTACACGCACACGCGTGTGTCCCTCGGCAGCGGCGACGGCGCGACCTTCGTGACGAGAAGGGTCGTGCCGTTCTGCTGGACCTCGTCGCCGACGGCGGGCGGATCGCCTTCCTGCTCGACCAGCTCGTAGCCGGAGGTCTTCCAGACGAAGACGAGATGCTCGTTCATGCGGGTCGATCCTACTCGGAGGTCGCGTACGTCGGCAGCGCGAGCCGCATCGTCGTCCCGTGATCCGTCTGTTCGACGGACAGCGAGGCGCCGAGCGTGCGCGCACGCTCTTCGAGCACCTCGATCGAGCGCCGGCGCCGCTCGCCGGGCGCGTCGTCGCTGATCGTCGCCTCGAGCGTGTCGGGTCGCGCCTGCTGCACGTGCACGGAGAACGTGTGCGGCGGCCCGCGCCGGATCGCGCCCTCGAGCGCCTCGCGCACGATCTGGTAGAGCGCAGCCTGTGCGCGCTCGCCGAGCTTCTCGGCGAGGCTCGTGTCGAGCTCGACCTGGAAGCCGTGCTCGATGCCGCGATCCTGGAGCAGCGCATTCACGGCCGTCCCGAAGCCGTGGTCGCGCAGCACCACCGGCTCGAGGCTGAACGAGAGGTCGCGCAGCTCGCCGATCGTCAGGCGCGTGCGTAGGAGCGCCTTCTCGAGCACGTCGGCCGCCTGCTCCGCGCTGCCGCGCGTGACGAGGTCGAGTGCCGCGTCGAGCATGAGCGCGACGCCGGCGAGCGACTGCACCGGCCCGTCGTGCAGGAAGAGAGCGATCCGCCGCCGCTCGTCCTGTTCCGCTGCGAGAACCTGTTCGGTGAGCTCGCGCCGCGCGGGGTCGTTCACGGCTAGTCGATGATCGAGTCGCGGAGCGCGATCGCGACCGCGTGCGTGCGGGTGTCGGCCTCGAGCTTCGCGAGGATGTGCCGCACGTGGCTCTTCACCGTCTCCTGGCTGATGAAGAGCTTCGCCGCGACGTCGGCGTTCGACATGCCGTCTGCGAGCAGCTGGAGGATCTCGCGCTCGCGGGCGGTGAGCATGTCGTCGCGGTCCTTGCCCGTCAGGAACGCGGGCATGAGCGCGGGGTCGACGTAGCCCACGCCGCTCGCGACCTTCTCGATCGCGCGCAGCAGCGTCTGGTGCGGCGCCTCCTTGAGGATGTATCCCTTCGCGCCCGACTCGAGGCCGCGCGTGAGCAGGCTGCGCTCGCTGTACGCCGTGAAGATGAGGACGGCGCTGTCGGGCACCCGCTCCGTCAGCAGCTTCGTCGCCTCGAGCCCGTCCATGCCGGGCATGCGCACGTCCATGATCACGACGTCGGGGCGGCGGCGCTCCGCGAGCGCGACAGCGCTCTCGCCGTCGCCGGCCTCGCCGATCACCCGGATGTGCGGCGCGCGTGAGAGCGAGAGGCGGAGGCCCTCGCGTACGACCTCGTGGTCGTCCACGATCAGGCAGGTGATCTCGTTCGGGGTCATGCGATCCGGGAAGTGTAGGCGCACCGCTCGGCCGGTGAGCAATACCTAGACTCCGCCCATGGACTGGACGGTCGTCTCGGCCCTCGCCACCGGGGGCGGGACGCTCGTGCTCGCGGGGCGCCACCTTGCCTCGGTGCGCTCGGCGAACCGGGCCGCGCGCGTGGCCGAGCAGTCGCTGCTCGCCGGCATCCGGCCTCTGCTCATCCCTATCTCGACCGCGCCGCTCCACGCTAGGAGAGCGACAGCCGGAGCTGCTCCGGATCCTCCGGCGGCTCGAGCCTGACCCGCCGGC
>DATCBP010000079.1:0-17797 GCA_036511815.1 Gaiellaceae bacterium | reverse complement strand
CGCTGCTGAACCTCGCCGCGGTTGCGTTCGCGGCACGGGAGACCGGGGAAGACGTCGCGGTGCTGTGCGCGGGCGTGCTCGGCGAGCTCGCGCTCGACGACGCGTACTGCGCCGGCCGCATCGTTGCCGCGCTCGGCGGCGAGCACGCGGACTCGGCCGCGGCGGCGGCGCGGCTGGCGGCGAGCTTCCCGAACTCGGTCGCCGGACTGGGGGCGAGCCAGAGCGCACGCAACCTCCGCAAGCACGGCCTCGAGGACGACATCGAGTGGTGCGCGCGGGAGAACGCGCTCGACGTCGTGCCTCGCTTCGTTCGAATGGTCGGCCCGGCGGCCGAGGTCGCGCTCTAGGAGTTTCAGACTGCTTGACAGGGGAACAGGTGTTCGTATAGAACATACGTTCCCATGATCGCCTGCCTAACCATCCCCGGCTTCGAGCTCAAGGCGGCGCTGCGCAAGACACCCTCCCTTGCGCTCCGCCCGGCGGCGCTCGCGCCGGAGGCGGGCGGGGAGCCCCTGTTGGGGCCGGTGACGGCGGCAGCCGAGGCGGCGGGCGTGCGACCGCGGATGCGCCTGGGCGAGGCGCTGGCAACGTGCCCGCGGCTCGTGCTCGTCGATCCCGACCCGGCTGCCGCCGAACAGGCGTGGGAGGAGGTCGTCAGCTCGCTCGAGGACGCAGGCTTCGCGGTCGAGCCGGCCGCGACAGGCGTCGCCTACTTCGAGACCCGCGGGGTCGAGCGGCTGTACGGCGGCCTCCAACCTGCGCTTCAACGTGCACTCGCAGCCGCCGGGCCTGCGTGGGACGCGCGCCTCGGCGCGGCCGGGCGGCGCTTCACCGCGCTCGCTGCCGCATCGGTCGCACGGCCCGGGCAGGTGCTCGTCGTGCGCGACGAAGACGTCGGGCGCTTCCTCGCGCCTCTGCCGCTGACACTGCTGCCGCTCGACCGGCAGCGCTACGAAGAGCTCGAATCGCTCGGAGTTCGCAGGCTTGGACAGCTTGCCGGGCTCCCGGGTGGCGCCGTCGCCGAACGTCTGGGGCCGGACGGCCGGCGCGCCTGGAGCCTGGCGAGAGGCGGGGCGGCCGCGCGCGTGCGCGGTCGCCGTCCGCCGGCCGAGCTCGCCGAGACGCTCGCGTTCCCGGAAGCGGTCGGCAACGAGCTGACGCTGCGCCGTGCGCTCGGCGCGCTCGTCGAGACGACGCTGGCACGGCCGGAGCGGCGAGACCGCTTCGTCCGCAAGGTCGCGCTCACCGCTGTCATCGTCGGAGGCGGTTCCTGGCGGCGGACGCTGACGCTGCGCGAGCCGAGCGCGGACGCCGACCGGATTCGCATCGTGCTCGCACCGAAGCTCGCCGAGCTGACGGCGCCCGTGCTCGAGCTCCGGGTCGAGCTCGTCGAACTCACGGATCCCGCCGGCCGGCAGCTCGAGCTGCTCGCCGCCGGCGCCGAGAACCGCAGCCGGCTGAGCGAGGGTCTGCGCCAGGTGCGCGCGAGCACCGGCTCCGGCTCGGTCTGCACCGTCGTGGAGGTCGCACCGTGGTCGCGCATTCCCGAGACGCGAGCGCTGTTCGTACCGCGGGACGACTGAACGAGCCGCGCCCGGCGCGCGTCGAATCGAACTTCGACGGCACGCCGTGGCAGGTGAACCACCAGTCGGTCGTTGTCGTGCGCGAGGAGTGGCGGGTGCTCGACCGCTGGTGGACCGAGGAGCCCGTCGTGCGCCGCTACTTCGAGGTCGTGCTCGAGAGCGGCGAGAACACCGTCGCCTTCCACGACGGGACCGGCAAGGGGTGGTTCACCCAGCGGGGAGCGTGACGCGTCAGAACGCGAACAGGTCGGAGAGATCGCTGAGCCGTTCGTCGCCGTCCCGGGGCGGCGCGGGCGCGCCCCCGGCGTCGTAGTTCGGGCCCTTGGGCGTCGCATGGTCGAACTGGCGGTTCGCCGAGGCGAGCGTCGGCAGCCCGTGCACCCGCTCGATCAGCTTGAGGATCGACGTGTGCTCGGCCGTTTTCTTCGACGTCACCACACCCTTGCGCGCGTGCGGCGAGATCACCCACAGCGGCACGCGTACCCCGAGCCCGTACGCGTCGACGCGCGGCGGGACGACGTGGTCGAAGAAGCCGCCGTGCTCGTCGTACGTGAGCAAGAACGCGGCGTCCTGCCACAGCTTCGACGCGCGCAGCGCTTCGATCATCTGCTGCTGGAGCTTCATCCCGACCATGACGTCGGCCGGCGGATGCTCGTCGAGATGCATCGAGAAGCTCGGCACGAGCCACGAGACCTGCGGCAGCGTGCCGGCGCGACAGTCCGAGAGATATTCCTTGCTCGTCGCGGTCGTGCGCTTGTCGTGCGCGTACCGGCTCCAGAACACCGCAACGTTGTCCGTGTCGACGATGCTGTCGGTGCCGATGTTGTAGATCTTCCACGTGACCCCGTGCTCGTCGAGGAGGTCGTAGATTGTCGGCCACTTCTTCGAGTCGAAGACGCCGTAGCCGAAGACGCCGTTCGTCGTGATTCCACCCGACGTGCCCGAGACGAAATAGAGGCGGTTCGGCCAGGTCGGGCCGAGGACGGAGCAGTGGTAGTTCGCGCACAGGCCGGCGTCGGCGAAGAGGCTGTAGTAGAACGGCAGCTCCTGCGCGGTGTAGTAGCCGATGCCGTTTCGGCCGTCCCCGGTGGTGAGTGCCGCGCTCTCGTAGAAGCCGTCCATCTTTCCGCCGTCCGCCTGCAGGTGCACGTTGCCCCACGAGTGGCCGGGATCCGGGCTCGAGAGCTGGGTGAGGTGGAACGGCGCATGTCGCTTTCCCTGCGCGTCCCGCAGCGTGTAGCTCTTGGGCGGGCCGTAGCCCTTCGCCTGGACCGCGGGCGCATAGCCGAAGTAGTGGTCGAACGCGCGGTTCTCCTGGCACGAGATGACGAGATGCTTGAGCGGGAGCGCGCCGCGGCGAGCCCGGGCCGCCGCGGGTGCCGTCTTCCACAGCGTGCCGCCGAGCAGCGCGAGGCCCGCGGTTCCGGTTTGCCGGAGGAAGACGCGCCTCGTGCTCATGTGCCAAGCATTGCAAACGAGCACGACCGCGCCGCCCGCAACAGCCGCTAGGCTCGTCGTGTGACCCGATCGCGTCGGCCGCCTCGCAGGCGGCGCACGGGCAGGCGGCTCGTCCTACTCGTCGGCGCCTTCGCGGTCGGCGTGATCGCCCTCGGCGCGATCCGCGACAAGCACGAGACGCGGGCGGCGGCAACCGTCGCGGCGACGACCACCGGCGGCACTGCGGTCCGGCGCCGCGGCGCGGCACGCGTACGGGCGGTTCGCACGGCCGGGCCGCTTCCGGGCGCACTCGTGATCGCGGATCGCGGCAACAACCGCATTCTGCTCGTCGACGATCACCATCGTGTCCTGTGGCTCTTTCCGACGGCGCATGACCTTGCGCGCGGGATCCACCTGAACTTCAACGACGACGCGTTCGTCGAACCTGGAGGGAAGGCGATCGTTTCGAACGAGGAGGAGGCGCACACGATCGTCTCGATCAACATTCGCACGCACGCGCGCGTGCATCTCTACGGGACGCCCGGAGTTAGAGGAAGTGGCCCCAACGAGCTGAACACGCCGGACGATGCGTATGTGCTGCCGGACGGCACTCTCACGGTCGCGGACGCGTACAACTGCCGCATCCTCTTCATCCGTGCGCACAAGATCGTGCGTCAACTCGGGCGTACCGGAGCGTGCTATCACGATCCACCGCGGGCGTTCGGCGCGGTGAACGGCGACACGCCGTTGAAGGACGGGGGTGTCCTCGTCTCCGAGATCCAGGGGTCATGGATCGACAACATCGCGCACAACGGCCGCCTGCGCTGGGCCGTGCGCGCCCCCGTGTCGTACCCGTCGGACCCCCAGATGCTCCCCGGCGGCCGCATCCTCCTGGCCGACTACACCAACCCGGGGGCGGTTCTGATCATGACGCGATACGGCCACGTCCTGTGGCGGTACGGGCCATCGTCCGGCTGGGCGGCACTGAACCATCCCTCACTCGCGATCATGCTCCCGAACGGCGACATTGCGATCAACGACGACTATCGTGATCGCGTCGTGATCGTCGACCCACGAAAGAACGCGATCGTGTGGCAGTACGGACGACCCGACTCGCCCGGCCGGGCGCCGGGACTCCTGAACACCCCCGACGGGATGGACTTCGTGCCGCTCGGGGCGCACGACACACCGCTGTGGAGCCTCGTGCATCACCCGTAGCTGCCGCCGTCGTTCTGGCGGCTCTCGCGATCGCGGCGGGTGCGCAGGCGCGGCAGCAGCTCGTCACGAGCGGGTACCCGTACGCGCGAGCGTGCCCGGGGGCGGGGGAGCGCGACGATGTCGACCGCTGGAAGATGAACACGTGCAATTGCACGTCGTACGTCGCGTGGGCGCTCGCGGCGAACGGCTATCGCACGGACTGGTTCGTCGCAGGCTCCATGGACGCCCGGTATTGGCCGGAGGTCGCGGAGCGCCACCGCATCGCGACCGGCCATAGAGCTCGAGTGGGCGCCGTCGCCGTCTGGCCGGAGTCGGGGAAGTTCGGTCACCTCGCGCTCGTCACGGCGGTGCACGCCGACGGCTCGTTCGCCGTCGCCGAGTACAACCGGCCCGGCGGGGTGAGGTTCGGCTTCGACCGCCGGGCACGGGTCTCGCTGGAAGACGTGACGTTCGTCTACGTGCCGCGCAGGAGCTGAGCCCCGGGGTTCCATACGAACACATGTTCGTGTAGAACAGGGGGGTGGCCTACATCGAGCTCCACGCGCACAGCGCCTATTCGTTCCTCGACGGGGCGTCCCAGCCGGAGGAGCTGGCGGCACGGGCGGCGGAGCTCGGCTACCCCGCGCTCGCGCTCACCGATCACGACGGCGTCTACGGCTCGCTCGAGTTCGCGCACGCGGCGAAGCATCTCGGCGTCCGCCCGATCACCGGGGCGGAGGTCACCCTCGACGGCGGCTCGCACGTCACGCTGCTCGTCGAGTCGGCGCAGGGCTACGCGAACCTCTGCCGGCTGCTCACGGCTGCTCACGCGCGGACGCGGCCGAAGGAAGGGCGGGAGCCGCTGCCGCCGTCGCTCGATCCGTGCCTGCTCGAACAGCTGAACGAGGGGCTCGTCTGTCTCTCCGGCTGTGCGCGGCACGGGCTCGCAGTGCGTGACCCGAATGCCGCCGCCAAACTCGCACGCGTATTCGGCCGCGACCGTTTCGCGGTCGAGCTCCAGCGCCCGTACGAGCGAGGCGACGCGCGCCGCAACGCGGCGCTGCGCGATCTTGCCCGGACGCTGAAGGTTCGCACCGTCGTCTCGGGAGACGTGCATGCGCACGCCGCGCCGCGCGCCGCGCTCCAGGACGTGCTCGTTGCGATTCGCTCCCGCACCTCGCTCGACGGCAGCGAGCGTGAGCGGCGCGGCAACCACGAGTGCGTTCTCGCCGCGCCCGCGGACATGCTCGAGCGCTTTTCCGACGATCGCGACGCGGTCATGCATACCGCCGAGCTTGCGGAGCGGCTCACCTTCGACCTGACGCAGGAGCTCGGCTACCGGTATCCGGATTTCTCCGACGGCTCCGACCCGGCGATCGTGCAGCTGCGCCGTATCTGCGAGGACGCGTTCGCGGAGCGTTACTCCGGTCTCAACGGCCACAAGCGGCGCGTGCGGGAGCGGCTCGAGGAGGAGCTCGTGCTCATCGACGAGCTCGGGCTCGCCGGCTTCTTCCTGCTCCACTGGGAGGTGCTCGAGCTGGCGCGCGAGGTGGCGCTCGAGGTGCGCGGGCCCGGCTCGATGCGCCACGTCCTGCCGCCCGGCCGCGGACGTGGCTCCTCCGTCGGCTCGCTCGTCTGCTACCTGACCGGCCTTTCGCACGTCGATCCGGTCGCAGCGAAGCTCTCGCTCGGCCGCTTCCTCAACCACGAGCTCTCGTCTGTCCCGGACATCGACCTGGACTTCCCGCGGGACATCCGCGAGCGGCTGATCGTCCGTGTCACCGAGCGATATGGGCGCGAGCACGCAGCGCTTGTCGCGACCTTCGCCACGTACCGGTCGCGCGGGGCGATCCGCGACGTTGGCAAGGCGCTCGGCCTCCCGTTCGCCGAGCTCGAGCGGCTGGCGAAGCTCTCCGACGGCTGGAGTGCGGCGCACGTCGGCGAGGAGCTCGCGCTGCTGCCGGACGCCGCGCGCAAGCTCGCCTCGCCGCGCTGGCGCGCTTTCGGCGAGCTCTGTGCCGAGATCGGCGGGCTGCCGCGTCATATCTCCCAGCATCCGGGCGGGATGGTGATCGCGACCCGCCCGCTCGTCGAGCTCGTGCCCGTGCAGCCCGCGGCGATGGAGGGCCGGCAGATGTGCCAGTGGGACAAGGACTCCTGCGCGGACGCCGGCTTCCTGAAGATCGACCTGCTCGGACTGGGAATGCTGTCCGCGATCGAGGAGTGCGTCGACCTGATCGCACGCACGCGTGGCGCGCCGATCGACCTCTCACGGGTGCCGCTCGACGATCCGGCCGTGTACGACGAGATCCAGCGTGCGGACACGGTCGGCTGCTTCCAGATCGAGAGCCGCGCGCAAATGCAGTCGCTCCTGCGCACGCGGCCCGAGAATCTCGATGACCTCACGGTGCAGGTTGCGCTCGTCCGGCCGGGGCCGATCCAGGGGAAGGCCGTGCATCCGTACATCGAGCGGCGCCAGAAGCTGCGCGAGGATCCGGGCTTCGTGCCGCCGGCCGACCACCCGCTCCTGCGGGAGCCGCTGCGCGACACGCTCGGCGTCGTCGTCTTCCAGGACCAGGTGCTCGACGTCGCGATTCATCTCGCCGGGTTCACCGTCGGCGAGGCGGAAGGCTTGCGGCGGGCGATGAGCCGCAAGCGCTCACACGCCGCGCTCGAGGCGTATCGGGGCCGCTTCATCGCGGGCGCGCTCGGCAAGGGAGTCGACGAGGCGACCGCGCACATGGTGTACGACAAGCTCGTCGGCTTCTCCGGCTTCGGATTCCCCAAGTCCCACGCGGCCGCGTTCGGGTTGCTCGCGTATCAGTCGGCGTGGCTGCGGCATCACTACGAGGCGGAGTTCCTCGCCTCGCTGCTGAATGCGCAGCCGATGGGTTTCTATCCGCCGGCGACGCTCGTGCGCGACGCGCAGCGGCGCGGCGTCGAGACGCGTCCGCCCGATGTCAATCGCAGCGGTGCCGGCTGCGAGATCGAGGACGGCGCGGTACGGGTCGGATTGAAGTACGTGCAGGGCGTTGGCGAGGACGACGCCGAAGCAGTCGTCGCCGAACGCGACGCCGACGGCGCTTTCGCGAACGTCCGCGAGCTCGCACAGCGTACGGCGCTCTCGCGCGACGAGCTGGTGGCGCTCGTCGAGAGCGGAGCCTGCGATTCCTTCGGCCCGCCCAGGCGGGAGCTCCTGTGGGAGCTCGGGCTCGTCCCGCGTCCACAGCACGTGGCGGGCTCGGACGAGGGTGAGAAGCAGCTCGCGCTGCCGCTCGAGCCGACGGTCGAGACGCCGGATCTTCCCGAGCCGACGACGTGGGAGCGAATGCTCGCCGACTACCGCACGACGAGTCTCTCGATCGGCGTGCACCCGCTCGCGCTGATGCGCCCGCACCTGCCGGCCGGAACGCTGTCGAGCCTCGAGCTGCTCGAGCTTCCGCACGGCGCACGCGTCGCCTTTGCGGGAATGGTCGTGGCGCGGCAGCGGCCGTCGACCGCGAAGGGCGTCGTGTTCATGTTGCTCGAGGACGAGCACGGGCAGGTGAACCTGATCGTGCCGCCTGCGGTGTACGAGCGCTTCCGCGCGGTGGTGCGCGGCGAACCGCTGCTGCTCGCGCGCGGCCGGTACGAGCACCTCGATCGCAACCGGAACCTGCTCGTGCGCGAGCTCGTGAGCCTCGGCCGGCTCGCGCGGAAGCTGACGGACGGCGCCGACGTGCACGGCTCGCTGCCGAGCGCGCACCACTTTGGGCACCGCTGACCTCGCTCAGCGGTTCTCGATCTCGAGCCCGAATGGAGGCCAGCGCCGCTTCACGGTACGGTTGAAAGCGGCCTCGTACTCCTCGCCGGTGGCCTCGTCGAGCGTGCGTGCGAACCGGTCGCGCATGTCGGCGAGCGCCTCTGTCGCCGTTTCGACGACGTCGACGTAGTCGCCGTACTTCTCCTCGGCCTCGTCGCGGTCGGCGCGGTTGTACGTCTGCTCGGCCTCGCGCACCTCCGCGAGGAGCGCGGCCTCGTCCTGGGCGAAGACGTCGAGCTGGCGCGAGATCACGTCGGCGAAGCGGCGGCGGAAGATCACACGAGTTCCTCGTACATCGCGAGATGTGCCGCGGCGGCGGCGTCCCACGTCAGCTCCGCGCGGGCCGCCCGTGCGCCGGCGCGCGCCCGCTCGAGCGCCGCAGGTTCGGAGAGCAGCTCGTGCACTGCGGCAGCGAGCGCGTCCACGTCGCCCGCGGCGACGACGCGGCCCGCACCGAAGCGGCGGACCGGCTCCGCGATTCCGCCGACGTCGTACGCGACCGCCGGCACGCCCGCGCCGAGCGCGCGCAGCAACGCACCGCTCTGGTCGAGCTCCGGCAGGTAGGGAAAGACGGCGAGCGTCGTTTCGCCGAGCGCGCGGTCGACCTCCGGCTGCGGGAGGTAGCCGAGGCGCCAGTCGACGTCGAGGCCATGCGCCAGGGCGCGGTACGGCTCGATCGGCTCGAGCGGATCGCCGGCGACGAGGAGCCGCGCGTTGCCGGCGCGCCGAACGGCTTCGATCGCGTCGGCGAGCCCCTTGTACGGCCGGATCACGCCGAAACAGAGCACGGTGCGGCCGTCGTCGCGGCGCTCAGGCTCGCTCGGGAAGACGGGATGGGGAACGACGCGAAGCGCGGCGGCGTCGACGCCGAGCGCGGCGAGCGTGTCCCGGCCGTACTCGCTGTGCACGACGATGCGGTCGAAGCGGGCGAGCAGGCGGCTCCAGAGCTCGGCCTTGCCGGCCGTTCGGCGCGGCAGCAGGTCGTGCGCGGTGAAGACGGCGGGAACGCGCGGATGGAAGAGCCGAACGTCGAGCTCGGGCGCCGCGAGCCACTGGACATGGAGCACGTCGGCGGGCCGCCGGACGAGACGCGCAAGCCCGAACGGGTGCTCGACCGCCTTTAGCGGCAGGCGCAGGGGCGATCGCCGGAAGAGCCGCGACGACAGCGGGTAGAAGAGCTCGCTGCGCACATACCCGTCGGCGTGCGGCACGTCGCCGAAGCGGAAGCGCGACGTGACGAGCTCGACGTCTGCGCCAGCGCGAGCGAGCGCCGCCGCGAGCGCATCGTCGTAGGGCGGCGTGAATGCGGGCGGGTCGGCGAGCACGATTCGCACGGGTCGTAGGCTACGCTCGTGCCGCTGCTCGTCCGTACCTGGAACGTCTTCCACGGTAACGCCGACCCGCCCGAGCGGCGCGCGTACCTCGAGGAGATGGTCCGGCTGGCGGCAGCGGACCGGCCCGACCTGCTCTGCCTCCAGGAGGTGCCGGTGTGGGCGCTGTCGCGGTTGGAGGAGTGGAGTGGGATGGAGGCGTTCGGGGCCATCGCCGCGCGCCCGCGGCTCGTCAGCGCCCGACTCGGCAAGGCGGTCACCGGTCTCCACCATGGGCTGCTCCGCTCCGCGTTCACGGGGCAGGCGAACGCGATCCTCGTCGCCCGGTCGCTGCCCACGCCGGCGCAGTGGTGGTGGTCGCTCTTGAGCAGCGCGGGCGAGGGCGAGCGCCGGGTGTGCCAGGCCGTTCGCGTCGATGGCCTCGGGATCGTCGCCAACTTCCATGCGACGACGCGGTTCGCCGATGCGCAGTTCCGCCGAGCGGTCAACCTCGTCGAGCTCTACGCGCAACCGGACGCTCCGATCGTGCTCTGTGGGGACGGCAACGTCACCCCCGCGGCGGGCGGTGTCTACGACGAGCTGCGGAGGCGGAAGTTCTCGCAGCCCGCGGCGGGAATCGACCAGATCATCGTCCGCGGCCTCCCGTCGACACCGCCCCAGGCATGGCCCGAGGGGCGGCGCCACATCGAAGGACGGCTCCTCTCGGACCACGCACCGGTAGAACTCCACATCGGATGACTTTCGAGGAAGCGCGTGCGCAGTTCCCCGTGCTCGATCGCTACGCGTATCTGAACGCGGGCACGAACGGTCCGCTCGCGCGCGCCACGGTCGAGGCGTTCGTCGCAGAGGCCGAGTCCGAGCTGTACGAGGGCCGGAGCAGCAAGGCGCGGTTCGAGGCGATGCTCGAGCTGCGCGAGCGCGCCCGGCGCGGGATCGCAGACGTGCTCGAGGTCGAGGCGGGGCTCGTTGCGCTCGTCGACTCGACCACCCGGGGATGCGCGGTCGTGATCGCCGGACTGGGGCTACGGCCCGACGACGAGGTCGTGACCACGGACCAGGAGCATTTCGGCCTCACCGGCGCCGTGCACGCGTCGGGCGTGCGCGTCGTCGTCGCGGCTGCCGACGAGGATGCGATCCTCGCGTCGGTCACGCCGCGCACGAGGCTGCTCGCGCTCTCGCACGTGCTCTGGACGACGGGACGCAAGCTCGATCTTGCGCGGCTGAAGGCGGAGAGCGGCCTGCCGGTGCTCGCCGACGGGGCCCAGTCGGCCGGCGCGATCCGGACGGAGGCCGCCGGGCTCGACTTCTACACGGTCTCGGCGCAGAAGTGGCTGTGCGCGCCCGACCCGTGCGGCGCTCTTTACGTGCGGGATCCGGAACATCTGCGTGTCGCGGCGCCAGGGTATCCGGCGCAATCCGCCTACGAGCCTTCCGGCGCCTTCACGCCGAAGGAGGGGGCCGCGCGCTTCGACGCCGGCTGGACGGGCACGCCGACGCTCGTTGGTCTCGTCACCGCGCTCGGCACGCATCCGGACTGGCGCTACGAGCGTGCGGCGGAGATCGCGGCGCGCTGCCGGGAGCGCCTGGCGGAACGCGTCGAGGTGGTGACGCCGCCGGGCCACTCGACGCTCGTCGCGTTCCGGCCGCCGGGCGACCCGACGGAGCTCGTCGCGGGCCTGGCCGACCGCGGCGTGATCGTGCGGGAGCTGCCCGGCCGCAACCTCGTGCGCGCCTCGTGCGGCTGGTGGACGAACGAGGAGGACGTGGAGCGGCTCGTCGACGGCGTCGCCACGCTCTGAGCACAAACGCATGCGGCGCGAAGGCACCGGTCTTTCGTCACCATCGGCCTCCGCAGCGGCGATAGGCTCGGGCCAACGGGGAGGGAGGTGGGTACTCCCAGTCGGTCGCGTGTACCTCTAGCTACTGTGCGGGCGCCGGGAGGCCGAGCTCGGATGCGATCGGCTTCAGCGCTTCGACGACCGTCGCGATGTGCTCGTCGAGGTCGACGCCCAGCTCGTCGGCACCCTTGTAGACATCCTCGCGATGGACGCCCGCTGCGAACGAGGGCTGCTTGAGCTTCTTCCGCACCGACTTGGGCTCGAGGCCCTCGAGGCCCGCCGGACGGACGAGGGCGCACGCGTGCACGAAGCCAGATAGCTCGTCGCAGGCGAACAGCGCCTTCTTCAGCGGCGTGTCGCGTGGAAGGCCGAGGTGCTCCGCGTGCGAGAGCACCGTGTCGACGACCTCGTCGGGGTATCCGGCCTCCCGCAGGATCGGCGCACCGTCCTGCGGGTGCTTGTCGAGGGTCGGATGGATCTCGTAGTCGAAGTCGTGCAGCAGCGCCGACACGCGCCACAGCTCCTCGTCGCCGCCGAGCTTGCGGGCGTACGCGGCCGTCGACGCCTCGACGGCGAGCGCGTGCCGCAGAAGCGACACGCTCTTCGTGTACGCGTTCAGCGTCTCCCAGGCCTGGTCACGGGTCGGGTTCGCCACGTGGCTAGGATACCCGCCTCATGGCCGTCGTCCCTGCTGTCGCCGACGCCTTCGTGATCGAGGGAGCGCGCCCGCTGAACGGCCGCATCCGTGCAGCCGGGAACAAGAACGGAGCGCTTCCGATCCTTGCGGCGTGCCTCCTCACCGAAGACGAGGTCGTGCTGCGCAACTTGCCGCGCATTCTCGACGTGCAGACGATGCTCGACCTGCTCGCCGACGTCGGCGTCGAGGTCGAATGGATCGGCGACAACGACGTTCGCGTCCGCGCTGCCAATGTGACGAAGACCGAGCTCGACGAGGAGCTCTGCCGGCGCATACGAGCGTCGGTGCTGCTCGCCGGCCCGCTGCTCGCGCGTTTCGGCAACGCGATCGTGCCGCCGCCCGGCGGTGACGTGATCGGGCGCCGCCGTGTGGACACGCACATTCACGCGTTCCAGCAGCTCGGCGCCGAGATCGACGCGGGCCGCCGCTTTACGATGCGCGCGAGCAAACTCGTGGGCGCGCACATCTTCCTCGACGAGGCGAGCGTGACCGGCACGGAGAACGCCGTGATGGCGGCGAGCCTCGCGGTTGGCGAGACGGTGCTGAGCAACGCCGCGTGCGAGCCGCACGTCCAGGATCTCTGTCGTTTCCTCGTCTCGCTCGGCGCCGACATCGAGGGGATCGGGACGAATGTCCTGCGCGTGCGCGGAACCGATCGCCTGCGCGGCGGCGAGTACTCGATCGGCCCGGACCACATCGAGGTGGCGAGCTTCATCGGGCTCGGAGCGATCACCGAGGGCGAGCTCGTGATCGACAACTGCCGCCCCGAGGACCTCGTCGCGATCATGCCCGTCTTCCGCCGCCTCGGCATCCGCGTCGAGATGGAAGGCACGACCATCCGCGTGCCGGACGGCCAGGAGCTCGTGATCGAGGACGACATCGGCGGTGCGATCCCGAAGATCGACGACGGGCCGTGGCCGGCGTTTCCCGCCGACCTGACCTCGATCGCGGTCGCTGTCGCGACCCAGGCGCGCGGCACCGTGATGGTGTTCGAGAAGATGTTCGAGAACCGGCTGTTCTTCGTCGACAAGCTCGTCGGCCTCGGTGCCCGGATCATCCTCTGCGACCCGCATCGAGTCGTGATCACCGGGCCGTCGCGGCTCTACGGCGAGCGGATGTCGAGCCCGGACATCCGCGCCGGCATGGCGATGCTGCTCGCCGCGCTGTGCGCCGAAGGGACGTCGACGATCGGCAACGTGCGCGAGATCGACCGAGGCTACGAGCGGATCGACGACCGCCTCCGCGCCCTCGGAGCTTCGATCGAGCGGATCGAGGGCTGAACGCATGAGCCCACCCGAACAGGCGCCGGGCCGCAGCGGGATCCGAGTCGATCTCCGGGGCACCGGAGCGGCGACGGTCGACACCGGTCTGCCCGTGCTCGACCGGCTCGTCGAGCGCCTCGCCGAGTACGCCCGCTTCGACCTCGTGCTCGAGGTCGAGCCGGACACTGCCGAGGCCGAGGTCGGGGAGGCGGGAAGTGCGCTCGGTCGAGCGCTCGCCGGCCCGTTGCGGGAGGACGGAGCCCGCGGCCACGGCGTCGGGATGATGACGTCCGCCGAGGCGCTCGCGAACGTCGTGCTCGAGGTCTCGGACACGCCGCTTCTCGTCTCGAACGTCGACCTGACACAGGCCCGCATCGGCGGCCTCGGCACCGACGTCGCTCGGCGCTTCCTCGAGCGTCTCGCCGACGGCGCCGGCCTCACCCTGCACATTCGCCTGCTCAACGGGACCGACTCGCAGCACGTGCTCGAGGCGATCTTCAAGGGTCTCGGCGTTGCACTGGCCCAAGCCTGTTCGAAAGGAGACGAGAGTGGCTGACAAGACCGTCGTTCGCACCGAGGCAGCTCCGGGGCCCTTCCAGGGCGCGCCGTACTCGCAGGCCATCCGCGCCGGGGACTTCGTCTTCGTCTCGGGTCAGCTCGGCATCGCCGCCGGCGACACGATCGAGGCGCAGACGGAGGCGGTGCTCGTGAACGTGGGCGCCATCCTCGAGGAGGCGGGGAGCAGCCTCGACCGGCTCGTCAAGACGACGGTGTTCCTCCAGAACCTCGACGACTTCCAGGCGATGAACTCCGTCTACGCGAAGCACGTCGGCGACCGGCCTCCTGCCCGGTCGACCGTGGAGGTCGCGAGGCTCCCATCCGGCGCGCTCGTCGAGATCGAGGCCATAGCCCACGTCTGAGCGTCCGCTCCGCGCTGAGACAATGCGCGGGTGAGGCAACAGCTTGAGGACTACGTCCGCTCGCTCGGCCTCGACGCGTACGTCGTCGGCGGCGCCGTACGCGACGAGCTGCTCGGCCTGGACCCGAAGGACGCGGACTTCCTCGTGCCCGGTGTCGATACGGACGGGCTGACACGGGCGCTCGAGGCGCACGGGCGTGTCGAGGAGCTCGTCGTCGCCGGACGGCTCGTCGGAGTCCGGCTGCACCCGCGCGACAAGAAGGTGCGTGCGCTCGCCCCAGCGGGGATCGAGTTTGCGCCGCCGCGCGCCGAGATCAGCACCGGTCCGGGCCGCCACGACTTCGAGATCGTCGCCGACCCCTCTCTCTCGGTCGATGACGACATGCGCCGGCGAGACTTCACGGTCAACGCGATGGCGCGGCGGCTCGAGACCGGCGCAATCGTCGACCCCCTCGGTGGTCGCGAGGATCTCGAGCGCGGTGTGCTCCGCGCGGTTTCGCCGACGAGCTTCGCCGAAGATCCGCTACGCCTCGTGCGCGCGCTTCGCTTCGTGTCGCAGCTCGGCTTCGAGCCGGAGCCGAACACGCTCGAGCAGATGCGCGCCGAAGCAGCGTCGGTCAGGCTCGTCTCGGGCGAGCGAATCGGCGGCGGGCTCGGCGCCGACGGCATGGGAGAGCTGTCGAGGCTCCTGCTCGGCAGCGAGCCGGCGCGGGCGCTGCGACTCGCACGCGATACCGGGGTGCTGGTGGAGATGGTCCCCGAGTTCGGGCCCGCGATCGGCTTCGAGCAAGAGAGTCGCTATCACGACCTCACGGTCGACGAGCACACGTTCGCCGTCGTGCAGGCGGCTGCTGACGCGGGCTTTTCGCTCGCGGTGCGGCTGGCGGCGCTCTTCCACGACCTCGGCAAACCCGAGTCGGCGTGGCGCGGCACCGACGGGCGCCTCCACTACTACGCACGGTCCGGCCAAGCGCCGCGGGGCCACGACCAGATCGGGGCGGCGCTCGCCGGACAGGCGCTGCGCCGGCTGCGCTACCCGAACGCGTTGCGGCAGCGCGTCGTGCGGATCGTTCGCCACCACATGTTCGACGTCGGCAAGGGCGACGCCGTTCGCGCCCGTCGTTTTCTCGCGAAGCACGGCGATGAGCTTGCCTTCGAGCTCGTCGACCACAAGCAGGCCGACTATCTCGGCAAGCGAGGGTCGAGCGGCGAGCCGCCGCCGCACGCGGACATCGAGCGTCTCGATCGCTTCCGCGCCGTGCTCGAACGGGAACGGAAGCACCCGCACCGGCTCGTCGATCTCGCCGTGGACGGCACCGACCTGATCGCACTCGGCTTCCGGCCCGGTCCCGCGCTCGGCGGCGCGCTTCACGACCTGCTCCGGTGGGTCGTCGACGACCCGGCGCGAAACACGCGAGAGCTGCTGCTCGAACACGCGCGGCGGCTGCCGGGGCGGACGGAGTGAGCGCGAACGCGTTGCGCTGGGACGGCCGGCCCGGCCGCTACGAGGTCTGGCACCTCATCGTCGCCCGCCGCTACTGGATCCGCTGCACGCTGCACGTCCCCACCGACCCCGCCGCCGACGGCGGGTCGTCGTCGTGAAGGCGGCACTCGCGATCTCGGGCGTCGTCGAGGTCGACGGCGATCGGGTCGAGCTTGCGGCAGAGCCTGGCGACGGCTGCTGGGTCGACGGGCTGACCGCGAAGGCGCGGAAGCCGCCCGAGGTCGCCCTCCATGCGAGCGAACGCGGCGCCGTGAGCGGCGTCCTGCGGATCTTTCGCACGAAGGCGGAGCTCGAGCCTGGGCGGGTCCGCGTCGGTCGGTATCTCGTCGAGGCGCCCCCCGAGGCGTTCGCCGGCGTCAGCTACCGCGACCCGGACGGGGCGGAGGGCTACTGCCACCACACCGAGCGGGCCTGGTTGCGCTGCCCGGGAGTGGAGACGGATGGGGCGGCGCTCGAAATCGGCACGCGTGCGAAGCTGGAGGGGTGGCCGCTCTCGCTCTGATCGACTGGAACGCGCCGGGCCCGTATCGCGTTGCGTTCTCGACCCGGCTCGGCGGCGTCAGCGACGGGCCGTTCAACTCGCTCAACCTTGGGATCCGGACAGAGGACGATCCAGCGCGCGTAGTCGAGAACCGCACGCGTCTCTGCAGCGCGGTCGACGCCGACCCGGACGGGGCGACGATGGCATGGCAGCGCCACGGCGCGACGGTGACCCGCGCCCAGTCGCGCGGGATCGTCACTCCCGGCACGGTCTACGACCACTGCGACGGCCTCTGGAGCGACGAGCCCGGGCGCGCGATGCTGCTCCTGACCGCCGACTGCCTGCCGATCGCGATCGCCCGCGCGGACGGACCACCGGCGGTCGGGATCCTCCACGCAGGCTGGCGCGGCCTGCTCGGCGGCGTCGTCGCGGCCGGAGTGAGAACGCTCGGCCCGGGCCGGCTCTCCGCCGCGATCGGACCGGGAATCGGGCCGTGCTGCTACGACGTCGGGGACGAGGTCGCAGACCCGTTCCGCGAGGCGTTCGGTGACGACGTGATGCGCGGCGGGAAGCTCGACCTCTGGACCGCGGCGGAACGCGCACTCCGCGCCGCAGGCGTCGAGCAGGTCGACCGCTTCGATATCTGCACCTCGTGTGACGCGGCGCGTTTCTTCTCGCACCGGCGGGACCGCGGTAAGACGGGCCGCCAGGGAGTGATCGCCTACGTCGCTTGATCCCGGCGCGATCCGCGAGCGCTACGCGCGCATCTCCGCCGAGGTCGGCGCGGGGGTGACCATCGTCGCGGCAACGAAGTACGTCGCGCTCGACGACATGCAGGCGCTCGTCGAAGCCGGAATCCCGGTCGTCGGCGAGAACAGGGCGCAGGATCTTGCGGCGAAGCACGAGCGCTACGGCGACGCGTTCCGCTGGCACTTCATCGGCCACCTCCAGAGCCGCAAGGCAGCGACAGTGAACGCGACGTGCGAGCTCTGCCACTCCCTCGACTCGGAGTCGGCCGCGCGCCGCTTGACCATTCCGGCTCTCGTCGAGGTGAACCTCTCGGGCGAGCCGACGAAGTCGGGCGTCGCGCCCGAGCGTCTCGCGGCATTCCTCGGGCTGTACCCGGCCGTGCGCGGCCTGATGACGATGCCGCCCGCCGCCGTCGACCCCGAAGCGTCGCGCCCCTGGTTCCGCCGCCTCCGCGAGCTCGCCGAGCTCCATGGGCTGCACGAGCTGTCGATGGGGACGAGCCAGGACTACCGCGTCGCGGCGGAGGAGGGCGCGACCCACATCCGCGTCGGCTCCGTGCTCTGGCGCGGCTGAGGGCATCCTCCAGCGACGGTAAGATCCCGCGCAACCATGGGCTTCGCCGACGTGTGGAACAGGACTCTCGTGTACTTCGGCATCGCCGAAGAGGAGGACTGGGACGAGGACGGATACCTCACCGACGAGGAGCTCCAGCGCGTCTACGCGGACCGGCCGAACGTGCGGAGGCTCGCGCCGCGGCGGGGGCGCCGCGAGGAGTTCGACGACTGGACCGACCCGGAGCCGACCGCGTCGAGCGCCCGCACGAGCATCCTCCGGCCGGCGCCGGAGCCGCGGCGCCTGCGCGGCGTCGAGAGCGCCCCTGCGCCGTGCGGCGGCTCCGTGCGCGTCCATCTCGTCCTGCCCCGGAGCTTCAACGACGCCCAGCAGATCGCCGACCGCTTCAAGGAGGGCGTCCCGGTGATCCTCAACCTTCAGGGA
>DATCBP010000078.1:0-86335 GCA_036511815.1 Gaiellaceae bacterium | reverse complement strand
CCGCCGGCCGGACGAGCTCCGGCCGATCGCGATCGAGTCCGACTGGCTCGAGCAGGCGCACGGCTCCGCGCTCGTCACGCAGGGCAAGACGATCGTGCTCTGCACGGCGATGATCCAGGAGGAGGTGCCGCGCTGGCTGCGCAACCAGGGCCGCGGCTGGATGACGGCCGAGTACTCGCTGCTGCCGGCGTCGACGGGTGACCGCGTCGAGCGCGAGGCGTCGCGCGGCAAGCAGCAGGGTCGCACGGTCGAGATCCAGCGCCTGATCGGGAGGGCGCTGCGCGCGGTCGTCGACTTCCGCGCGCTTGGCGAGCGGACGATGTGGCTCGACTGCGACGTGCTCCAGGCCGACGGCGGGACACGTTGCGCCGCGATCTGCGGCGCATACGTCGCGGGCATGCGCGCGCTCGACCGCTTCGGGCTCTCGCGCACCTTCGTCGACTCGGTGGCCGCGATCTCGGTCGGGGTCGTCGACGGGTCGGCGCTGCTCGACCTCGACTACAGCGAGGACTCGAACGCGGACACGGACATGAACGTCGTGATGACCGGCGACGGGCGGCTCGTCGAAGTGCAGGCGACGGCCGAGCGCGACCCGTTCACGCGCGCGCGGCTCGACGAGTTGCTTACGCTCGCCGAGAGCGGGATCGCCGAGATCGCGGAGCTCCAGGCCGAGGCGGTGTCGCTCGAGCGTGCTTAGTACCGCCGTCACCGGCCTCACCCTCGCGTGGCCGCAGGTGCTTCTTCGGCTGCTCGTGGCCGCGCTGCTCGGCGGAGCGGTCGGGATGGAGCGGGAGCTGCGCGAGCGCCAGGCGGGGCTTCGCACGCACCTCCTCGTCTCGGTCGGCTCCGCGCTCTTCACCCTCGTGTCCGCGTACGGGTTCAGCGACGTCCTCGCGCACAGCGGGCCGCAGGTGCTCGTGCGGCTGGACCCGTCGCGTGTCGCTGCGCAGATCGTTAGCGGCATCGGCTTCCTCGGCGCGGGCGCGATCATCCGACAGGGTTTGTCCGTGCGCGGCCTCACAACCGCGGCGACGCTCTGGCTCGTGGCCGCGATCGGCATGGCGTCCGGCGCCGGGTACTACGACGCAGCGATCATCGCGACGTTCGGCGCGATCCTCACGCTCGGGCCGCTGCGGATCGTCGCCTACAAGATCGTCCGCCGCTACCGGCCCGAGACGGACAGGCTCGTCGTCGACATCCCGGCCGGCGGCAGTCCCGTGCCCGTGCTCGAGGCGGTCGAGTCGCACGGCGGCCGTGTCACGTCGCTCGAGATCGCGCAGGAGGGCGACCGCCGCAGCATGGCGATCGACGTCGAGCTGCGCGGCATCGCCGCGCCGACGATCGTCTCCGCCGTCGGCGAGATCGACGGCGTACTCGAGGTGCGCTGGTCGGAGTGAAGGCGTACCTGTGCTCGCGCAATGCGCACAAGGCGCAGGAGCTCGAGCTGCTGCTGCCGGGCTGGGAGGTCGAGCCGCTCGACGCGGCGGACTGGCCCGACGAGGTCGGCGAGACGTACGTCGAGAACGCGCGCGCGAAGGCGCGCTTCGGCCACGGGCTCGCCGGCGCCGACCGCTGGACGATCGGCGAGGACTCCGGGCTCGAGGTCGAGGCGCTTGGCGGCCGTCCCGGGCTGCACTCGGCCCGCTACGCACCCGAGGGAGCTCCCGCGATCGCGAAGCTGCTCGGCGAGCTCGAAGGCGTGCCGGACCGACGCGCGCGCTACGTCTCCGAGCTCGTCGCGATCTCGCCGGCCGGCGAGGAGGTGCGGGGGACGGGCACGCTCGCGGGCCGCATCGCCGAGGAGTCCCGCGGCAGCGGGGGCTTCGGCTTCGACCCGGTCTTCGTTCCCGACGGGGAAGAGCGCACGGTGGCCGAGCTCGGCGACGACTGGAAGGCGCGCAACTCGCACCGCGCGCGCGCCGCGCGCGGGCTGCTCGTCGCGCTCGGAGCTGCCTTCGCCCTCGCCGTCGCCGGGTGCGGAAGCAACAGCTCGGCGAACCGCCGCGTGCTCGCTGCATTCTTCTCGTACGGCGAGCGGGCCCGCAAATTCGCACCGATGTTCCCGCACGAGCCGGGGTCGCTTCCGTGCCTGCTTCCGGGCGGGCCGCCGCCGGCGAAGAAGCTCCGCGCGACCTGCTCGACGGACGTCTCGCTCGTGAAGCGCGAGCGCGCCGTCGTCACGCTCACGGAGGCGTGGAATCACGGCGCGCAGGCGCACACGTGGTTCTTCTTCATCCGTCAGAACGGCGAGGTCGAGTCGGTGGTGCAGGAGGGCGTGCCTGCGCCGCAGGGAAAACGCTAATTCGCGGGCGCGTCGCGCCGCTGCGTCCCCCACCAGTTGATCTCCGCGCCGAAGACGATCACGTTCGCCATCACGTAGAGCCAGATGAGCAGGATCGCCGGCCCGCCGAGGACGCGCAGCGTGACGTTGACGTCCGCGAAGCGCACGAACACCGGCAGCACCTGGAACGACGCCTCGAGCAGGATCGCCGCCGCGATCGCGCCCGGCAGCGCCTCGCGCATCGAAACGGGCGTGTTCGGCAGCACGAGGTACACGGCGAACAGGAAGAGGAAGATGCCGAGCAGCGAGACTGTGATCGACACGACGTAGGCCACCGCCCCGTTGCTCACGAATCCCGGCGCGTACTGCTTGAGCGCCTCGACGCCGAGCGCGCCGACGACGAGGCTCGCGAACAGCGTCACGAGCGAGCCGATCATGAACGTAACGGCGAGGCCCTTCCCGTGCAGGAACTTCCGGTTCGGGCGCGCGTAGACGATGTTGACGGCCGACTCGAGTGCGCTGAAGAGCGAGAGCGACGACCAGAGCAGGCCGATGCCGCCGATCACGCCGAGCGTCGTCGCGTTGTCCTGCACGGTGTGCACGAGCGAGAGGATGCTCTTGAGCGAGCTGCCGGGGAAGGCGTGGCTCAGCTCGCGCACGAGGAAGTCGGAGGCGTCGGCGCGGTGCGCGAGTCCGAGCAGCGCCAGCGCGAGAAAGACGAGCGGCACGAACGAGAGCAGCGCGAAGTAGGCCACCATCGCGGCGAGGTGCGTGCCGCGGTCGGCGAAGAACTTCGACATGAGCGCCCGTTTCTGGATTCGCACCGGTCGCAGTTTGCACCGTGTTAGCCTCAGGCCGGAATGGACGCCGCCCAGGCCCTTGCCGACCTCACCGAGATCTCGTCCCAGATCGACGCAGCTGCGCTCTTCGACGCGGACGGCATCCAGGGCTCGACGCTCGCCGACGAGGGCGCGGCGCGCTCGCTCGTCGAGGCGGCGACCGCCCTGCTCGAGGGCGCCGCCGCCTTTCGCTCGGGCGGCGGAGACGTGACCCAGCTCGAGGCGTCGACGCACGAGGGAAGCGTCTTCGTCGTCTGCGACGGGCCGCGTCGCATCGCCGCGACGACCGGGCCCGATCCGACGGCCGGCCTCGTCTTCTACGACCTGAAGAGCTGCCTGCGCGGTGCGGCGGCCGAGCCGCCGAAGCCGAAGCGGCGCCGGCGCCCGGCCGAGCCCAAGAGCGAAGGGACGGGCGAGGGTGAAGCGTAAGCTCCTCGGCCTGCTCGGCTTCGCCACCGGGATCTTCGCCGGCAGCGTGCTCTACCGTCGCTCCGCCGGACGGCGGCGAGAGCGCGTCGACGTCTACTTCGGGGACGGCTCCATGGTGTCGTTCGTGGACGGCTCGTCCGAGGCGGAGACGCTGCTGCCGATCGTTCGCGACGCGCTCGACGCCGCACGCCGGTGAACGACGACGCGCTCGCCGACGCGCTCGTCGAGCGCGCGTACCTCGAGGGAGACTTCCTGCTGCGGTCGGGCAAGCGCTCGCGCTACTACCTCGACAAGTACCGGTTCGAGACGCAGCCCGAGCTGCTGCGGCCGCTCGGCCAGCGGCTCGCGGCGCTCGTCCGGGAGCACGATCCGGAGGCGACGCGGCTCGCCGGGCCCGAGCTCGGCGCGGTTGCGCTCGCGGCGGCGGCGTCGCTCGAGTCGGGTCTGCCGTTCGTGATCGTGCGCAAGGCGGCGAAGGAGTACGGCACCGCCAAACGGCTCGAAGGGCCCTACGAGGAGGGCGATTGCGTCTGTCTGGTGGAGGACGTGGTCACCTCCGGGGGCGCCCTGCTCGACTCCGTCGAGGCGCTCCGCGCGGCCGGTCTCGTGGTGCGCACGGCGGTCTGCGTCGTCGACCGCGAGGAGGGCGGGGCGGACGCCCTGGCCCGCCACGCGGTGCGTCTGCGCCCGCTCTTTCGGGCAGGAGACTTGCTCGCCAGAGCGAAAATCCCCGCAAAGCCGCATGGTTGAGCCGTTAGTATCACCCTGCTAGGGTCAAATAGGCCCGTGCAACCGATAACGACAGGAGGAGAGGCACGTGACCAAACAAGAATTCGTGGCGGAGGTGGCCAATCGCAGCCAGTTGACGGCTCGCGACGCAGGGAAGGCAGTGGACGCATTTCTCGAGGCGATCACTGACACGCTGAAGGCCGGCGGTGAGGTGGCCTTCACCGGCTTCGGCAAGTTCTCGACGCAGCAGCGCGCCGCGCGTATGGGAGTCAATCCCCGCAATCCGACCCAGAAGGTGCACATCGCGGCTGCGCGCGTCCCGAAGTTCTCGGCCGGTAGTGGCCTCAAGTCGGCAGTCAAGGGCGGCTAGCACAGCTCCCTGGCACGTCTCCTCCGAGGATCGACGAGGGGCCGCTTCGGCGGCCCCTCGCGCGTTCCGGCCTCGGGAGTACATTTCGACTTCGATGGCGCAGGACGTGCACGCAGGACCGGCAGTGTCGGTCGGCCATTTCGCCGACAGGCTCGCCGAGGCGGTCGAGCGCAAGCACAGCCAGCTCGTCGTCGGACTCGACCCCGTCCCCGACCAGCTGCCGCTCGAGCTGCGCGGCGAGGCCGGGCTCGGCCGGGAGTACGCCGCGGCCGCCTGCGAGCGGTTCTGCTGCGGCGTGATCGATGCGGTGGCGCCGCACGCCGTCGCGGTGAAGCCGCAGTCGGCGTTTTTCGAAGCGCTCGGCGCCGACGGCTGGCGCGCGCTCGAGCAGGTGTGCGACTACGCGCGCGCAGCCGGACTGCTCGTGATCGCGGACGCGAAGCGCGGCGACATCGGCTCGACCGCGCGCGCGTACGCAGCCGCGTTCGTCGAGGCGCGCGGCGTCGAGCCGGCGCTCGCGGACGCCGTGACCGTCAACCCGTACCTCGGCCGTGACGCGGTCGAGCCGTTCCTCGCCGCGTGCCGTCGCGAGGGCGCCGGCATCTTCTGCCTCGTGAAGACCTCGAACGCAGGCGGCGCCGACGTCCAGGACGTGACGCTCTCCGACGGCACGCTGCTCTGGCAGCACGTCGCCGGGCTCGTGCGCGAGTGGGGCGAGGAGCTCGTCGGCGCGCGCGGACTCTCCGCTGTCGGCGCCGTCGTCGGCGCGACCTTCCCGCGCGAGGTCGCGGAGGCGCGGCGCCTCCTTCCGCAGGCCGTGCTCCTGCTGCCGGGCGTCGGCGCCCAGGGAGGCAGCCCGGCGGACCTCGCCCCCGCCTTCACGAGCGGGCCGGCGAGCGCGCTCGTCGCGGCGTCGCGGTCCGTCATCTACGCGTACCGCGGCGGCAGCTCCGACTGGCGCACCGCCGTCGGCGGCGAGGCTGCCCGGCTCGCGCGCGAGGTCTGGGCCGCTTCCGGCTGGTAGGCGGTGCCCGACCCTGACTCGCGCCGACGGGTGTCGCGGTACGCCGCCCCGGCTGCGTTCCTGCTCGGCGTCACGATCGCCGTGCTGCTGATCCGGTCCGGCCTCGGCGGCGGCGGCGGCGCCGGCACCACCACCGTGGGTCCCCTCACGCATCCGGCTACAGCGTCGGTTCCCGCGACGACGGCGCCCGCGCACCCCCGGACGACGACGGGCGCGCAGTACACCACGGTGAAGCGCGGCGACACGTTCGGCTCGATTGCGGCGGCGGCGGGCACGTCGGTCGCGGCGATCGAGCAGCTCAACCCCGGGGTGAGCTCGAACGCGCTCCAGGTGGGTCAGCGCATCCGCGTGAAGTAACCGAGCCGGGCCGCCGCTATCCTGCCGCCGATGCGCCGGCTGCTCGTGGTGATGGTGGTCGCCGCCGCGTCGGTCTTCGCCGGAGCGGCGCACGCGGCCGTGCCGCAGCCCGACGCGAGCGCATTCACGATCGTCAATGCCTCGACCGGCACGGTGCTCGCGTCGCGCGACGCGAACGAACGGCTTCCCATCGCGAGCATCACGAAGCTGATGACGGTGCTCGTTGCGCTGAAGCATCTCGACCTCGACGAGGTTGTCACGGTGACGCGGCAGGCCGCGCGCGTCGGCGGCTCGCGAATCCCGCTTCGGGCCGGCGAGCGGATCACCGTCCTCGATCTGCTCAAGGGAGCGCTGATCGAAAGCGCGAACGATGCTGCAGACGCCCTCGCCGACGCCGCTTCCGACAACGACCGCCCGCTCTTCATCTCCTGGATGAACGCGCGCGCGGAGCAGCTCGGCCTGCGCGCGACGCACTTCGTGCGGCCGGACGGGCTCGACGCGCCGGGCCACCTTTCGAGCGCGCGCGACGTCTCGGTGCTCGCGCGCGTGGCGATGCGATCTCCGATCGTGCGTTCGATCGTCCGCGAGCGCAGCGACGTGATCGAGAACGGAACGTTCACGGTGCACACGTGGAACGACTTGCTCGGTGCCTTCCCGGGCGTGATCGGCGTCAAGACCGGGCATACGGACAACGCCGGCTGGTGCGAGGTCGCCGCAGTGCGACGGCAGGGCTACACGATCTACGCGGTGATTCTCGGCAGCCCGACGCGCGCGCTGCGCAACGCGGATCTCCAACGGCTGCTCGCGTGGGGCGTGGCGCAGTACCGGACACTGACACTCGTCGAGCCGACGTCGTACGCGCGCGTGTCGCTGCCGTACGGCCGCGCCGCGGTCTCCCTCGTCGCGTCGCGGTCGCTCGTGCGCGTCGTGCGGGCCGGGCGGCCCGTGGTGGCGCTCGTGATCGCCCCCGCTGCGGTCACCCTGCCGGTCACGCAGGGCCAGCGGCTGGGCCGGATCGAGATCTGGGCCGGCGGCAAGCTGCTCGGCAGCCGGCCGCTGTTCGCCGCCCGTTCCGTGGCGAAACCAGGCCTCGGCGGCAAGGTCCGCTGGTACGCGACCCGGACCATGCATGATCTGTGGGGTCTCCTCGGGTGACCTCCAGATGATCGTCACCGTCACACTCAACGCGGCAGTCGATCGCACGCTCACCGTGCCGAGCTTCCAACCCGGTCACCGGCACCGTGCGAGCGCGAGCCTCACCCTCGCAGGCGGGAAGGGGATCAACGTCGCGCGTGCGCTCAAGAGCCTCGAGGCGCCCGTCGTCGCGACCGGACTCGCCGGCGGCAGCACGGGCGATCGGATCGTCGAGGACCTCGCCCGCGACGGGATCCTCAACGACTTCGTCCGCATCGAGGACGAGTCGCGCACCTCGATCGCGGTCGTCGACCCGACGACGGGCGAACTGACCGAGATCTACGAGTGGGGCCCGGCGGTTCGCGCCGGCGAGCTCGAGACGCTGCTCGACAAGCTGCACTACCTGTCGCCGATCGCGTCGTTCGTCGTGTTCTGCGGCTCGCTCCCGCGGGACGTCGAGGACGACTTCTACGCCGAGGCGATTCGCGACCTGAACCGGCGCGGCGTCGAGTGTGTCCTCGACTGCGAGGGCGAGGCGCTGCGCATGGGCGTTGACGCCGAGCCGTTCCTCGTCTCGCCGAACCAGCGCGAGGCGGAGAGCCTCGTCGGGCAGGAGTTCGAGAGCGACGAGGACTTCCTGATGGCCCTCGAGACGATTGCCGACCTCGGCGCGCGCAACGTCCTGATCACCGAGGAGACGTCGTGCTTCGCGCTCTTCCGCGAGGAGCGGCAGGTGCGCCGGCTGCGCGCGTCGCTGCCGCGGCTCGACCCCCTGGCTTCCGTCGGCGCGGGCGACGTCCTGCTCGCCGGCTTCCTCGCGGCGCGCTTCAACGACAGGCCCGTCGACGAGGCGCTGCGCAGCGCGGTCGGCTGTGCCGCGGCGTCGGTGCTCGAGCTCGGCGCAGGGCGCTTCGATCCGCGTGAGGCGATGCGCATCGCGGCGGACGTCGAGCTGGAAGAGCTCGACCCGGTTTCGGCGTAGAGATTCGGCCGCTTAGAGGCTCAGCCGACGACGAGGTCGCGGATGCGGCCGCGACCCTTCACGTTCTCGGCCCAGGCGACACGTTCGCCCTCGACCGAGAGCCCGATCGGCGTCGCCGCGGCCTTTGCGAGGGTGCGCGCCTGCGCGCTTGCCACGTCGATGCTCCGGATCGAGCGGCCGACGCGGAAGACGATCAAACGGTCGCTGGCGGACACGTCGAGGCTCGTCGTCGCGGGCACCGGGACGGAGCCCTTGAGTGCGCCGGTCTTCGGCGAGTACCACGCGAGACGGAGCCCGAGCGGTGTCCGCTCGAGTGTGGCGAGCACCGTCGGCGAGAGCGCGATCGCGAGCGGAACCCCTTGGGGCTTTGCCGCCGCGATCGCGCGGCCGCTCGTCGCGTTGCGGATCTCGATCGGTTGCGCGGCGCTCGCCTTGGGCGCCCCGTGCGCGCCGACCGACGACGCCGGGAGGTACGCGACCGTGGTGCCCTCGGCTGCGACCGCGACGGCGGCCTCCGTGTGCGGCACGAGCCGGTCCGTGCGCCCGACGACGCGGTAGATCCCGCCTCCGTCGATCTTCACCGCACAGGCGCGTGGGGCGGCCGGCGTCGAGAGGCACGCGACCTCGTTCACGTAGTCGACGGACGCGATCGCGTAGACGAGCGTATCCGTGTCGCCCGCGATGCCTCCGAGCCAGAGCCCGGCGCCGCGGTTCGAGTGGGCGATCTCCTGGAAGCGCCGCTCCTGCGTGTTGCCGAGCCCGGCACCGAGGATGTAGTCGAACGGCAGCGGTGCGGGCGGGGCCGCTTCGCGCAGCGTCCAGAGCGCCTTCGTGCCGGCGAGCGCGAGGCGGACGGGCGGGACGACGTTCCAGCGGCAGGTGACGTTCTCCGTTGCCGCGCCCGGCAGCTCGATGTGCGTCCCGTTCGCGAGCTGGAGGATCTCGACGCTGTTGCAGCTCGTGTCGCTCGCGGCGAACCAGGCGAGCAGCGGGCCGTCCTGCGCGAACGCGCTGATCTGCTGGTGCGGGCCGCTCTCGTAGACGGTCTGCGGGCGGGGCGTGGCAGCAGCCGTGTGCACGGTGACGGCCGCGACCCCGAGCGCGGCGAACAACATGCGCATCGACATGCACGGTAGCCAGCCCGTGTTAGGGGGGTGTTTGGCTTCTCGCGTCCGCGGCGGGTGGTACCATCGACCTTCTTGAAAGTTCTTGCGCAGCACGGCGATTCCGAGCCCAGGCGACCCGACGGCGCCTGGGTTTCGTGCATGAAGGGAGGGTCGCGGTGAGCGTCGAGTTCCGCCCGGAGGAGCTCCAGCGCCTCGTCGACCTCGATCGCAAGTTCGCGAAGGAAGGCCTGACCTTCGACGACGTGCTGCTCGTGCCTGCCGAGTCGAGCGTGCTGCCGAACGACGTCTCGACGAGGACGCGGCTGACGCGCACGATCGAGTTGAGCATCCCCGTCGTCTCGGCGGCAATGGACACCGTCACCGAGGCGGGGCTGGCGATCGCGCTCGCGCGCGAGGGCGGGATCGGGATCCTCCACCGCAACCTCTCGATCGAGGATCAGGTCGCCGAGGTGGACAAGGTGAAGCGTTCGGAGTCGGGGATGATCGTTGAGCCGGTTACGCTCCCGCCGGTCGCGCTCGTGCGCGACGCGCTCGAGCTGATGGCTCGCTACAAGGTCTCGGGCGTGCCGATCACGGACGCGGGCGGGATCCTCGTCGGGATCCTCACGAACCGCGACCTCCGCTTCGAGGACGACGTCGAGCAGCCGGTGTCGGCGCTCATGACCGCGCGGAACCTCGTCACGGCCCCGGTCGGGACGACGCTCGTGGAGGCGCAGGAGATCCTCCACCGGAACAAGATCGAAAAGCTGCCGGTCGTCGACGCAGACGGGAAGCTGCGCGGCCTGATCACGGTGAAGGACATCCAGAAGAAGATCGAGTACCCGCAGGCGACGAAGGACGAGCGCGGCCGGCTGCGCGTCGGCGCCGCCGTCGGCGTCGGCGACGACGCGGTCGAGCGCGCGCAGGCGCTCGTCGCGGGCGGCGCCGACCTGCTGATCGTCGACACCGCGCACGGCCACTCGCGCGGCGTCGTCGAAATGGTCGCGACGATCAAGGGCGTCTCCTCGGTCGAGGTGATCGCGGGGAACGTCGCCACCGCCGAGGCGACGCGCGCGCTGATCGACGCGGGCGCGGACGGCGTGAAGGCCGGTGTAGGGCCGGGTTCGATCTGCACCACCCGTGTCGTCGCAGGCGTCGGCGTGCCGCAGGTGACGGCGATCTACGACTGCGCCGAGATCGCGGCTGCCGAGGGCGTGCCGCTGATCGGCGACGGCGGGATGACGTCTTCGGGCGACATCGCGAAGGCGATCGCCGCCGGCGCGGACACCGTCATGCTCGGCTCGCTGCTCGCGGGCGTCGACGAGGCGCCAGGCGAGGTCATCCTCCTCCAGGGCGAGCGCTTCAAGGAGTACCGCGGCATGGGCTCGCTCGGCGCGATGCGCGCGCGCTCGTTCTCGAAGGACCGCTACTTCCAGGGCGACGTCGAGGACGTGGACAGGCTCGTCCCCGAGGGCATCGAAGGCCGCATCCCGTATAAAGGCCCGCTCGGGCCGATCGTGTACCAGCTCGTGGGCGGCCTCCGGCAGGCGATGGGCTACTGCGGCGCGGCGACGATCGAGGAGATGAAGCGCGCGAGCTTCATCCGGATCACCGCCGCGGGGCTGCGCGAGTCGCATCCGCACGATGTGACGATCACGAAGGAAGCGCCGAACTATCGCCGCTGAGCCGTCGAACGTCGTCCCGTTCCCGGCGGTCGAGGACCGGCCGGTGCTGGTGATCGACCTCGGCGGGCAGTACTCGCAGCTGATCGCCCGCCGCGTCCGCGAGTGTCGCGTTTACTCGGAGCTCGTCGGGCACACCATCTCCCCGGAGGCGGTGCGCGCGCGCAACCCGTACGCGCTGATCCTCAGCGGCGGTCCGAAGTCGGTGTACGCCGACGGCGCGCCGCACGTCGACCCGCGCATCTTCGAGCTCGGCATCCCGACGCTCGGCATCTGCTACGGCATGCAGCTGATGGCGCAGGAGCTCGGCGGGCGCGTCGACCGCACGGGCGTCTCGGAGTTCGGCAAGACGGAGCTGCACGCGGAGGAGTCGCTGCTGCTTCACGACACACCCGCCGACCAGACGGTGTGGATGTCGCACGGCGACTCCGTCGTCGCGGCGCCGACCGGCGCGCGCGTCGTCGCCGGCTCGTCGTCGACCCCGATCGCCGCATTCGAGGCTCCCGAGCGTCACCTGTACGGCGTGCAGTTCCATCCCGAGGTCGTGCACACGCCGCACGGGATGCAGGTGTTGAAGAACTTCCTCTACGAGGTTGCGGGCGCGCCGCCCGCGTGGACGCCGGCGGCGGTGATCGAAGAGCAGGTGGAGCGAGTCCGCGCGCAGGTCGGCTCGGAGCGCGTCCTCTGCGCGCTGTCCGGCGGAGTCGACTCGGCCGTCGCCGCGCTGCTCGTGCACAAGGCTGTCGGCGACCAGCTCACGTGCGTGTTCGTCGACCACGGAATGATGCGCAAGAACGAGGCTGAGCAGGTCGTCGAGACGTTCGCCGGCCACTTCCACGTGCCGCTCGTGCACGTCCAGGCGCAGGAGCGCTTCATCGGGCTGCTCGCGGGCGTCGAGGATCCCGAGCAGAAGCGGAAGATCATCGGCCGCGAGTTCATCCGCGTGTTCGAGGAGGAGGCACGCCGGCTGGGCGACACGCGCTGGCTCGTGCAAGGGACGTTGTACAGCGACGTGATCGAGTCGGGGGGCACGGAGGGCGTCGCCGCGACGATCAAGTCGCACCACAACGTCGGCGGCCTCCCCGACGACATGAAGATGAAGCTCGTCGAGCCGTTGCGCCTCCTGTTCAAGGACGAGGTGCGGCGCGTCGGCGAGGAGCTCGGGATGCCGGAGCGGATGGTCTGGCGCCAGCCGTTCCCCGGGCCGGGGCTCGCGATCAGGATCATCGGCGACGTCACCGCCGAGCGCCTGGAGATCCTGCGGGAGGCGGACGCGATCCTCCTCGAGGAGATCCGCCGCGCCGGCCTCTACCGCGACCTCTGGCAGTCGTTCGCCGTGCTGCCCGCGATCCGCTCGGTCGGCGTGCAGGGCGACGAGCGCACGTACGGGCATCCGATCGCGATCCGCGCGGTCACGAGCGACGACGCGATGACGGCGGACTGGGCACGCCTGCCATACGACTTGCTGGAGACGATCTCGAGCCGGATCGTGAACGAGATTCCCGGCGTCAACCGCGTCGTGCTCGACATCACCTCGAAGCCTCCCGCCACGATCGAGTGGGAGTAGTCGCGGAGCGAGACGCTCCGCGTCCCGCTCCGGCCGAGGTTGTGCTCCCCAGAGCGGACGCCGGTCGAGCCGCCGTCCGCCTGGCTGACGGGGGCGGTGCGTCCCGCCGCACGGGCGGTGGTGGCTGCTGAGCAATGATTCGCGGGATGGGACCTCGCCTCCGTGTGGACCACATCGTGATTGCGGTCGCCGACTACGACCGCTCGAACGCGTTTTACCGCGACGTGCTTGGTGTAGAGATCGTCGAGCTCGACCGCGGTCGCGTCGCGTACCGGTTGCCGGACGGCCGGCAGCTGAACGTGCACGGGCCGGGGGCGACGCCGGAGCCGCGGGCCGCCGACCCGGTGCGGCCGGGAAACAGCGACCTGTGTTTCGTCTGGGACGGGACGCCCGCCGAAGCGGTCGCGCACCTCGGCGCGCACGGCGTCGAGGTCGAGCTTGGACCGGCACCGCGAACCGGCGCGCGCGGTGCGGGCTCGAGCGTCTACTTTCGCGACCCCGACGGGTCGTTGCTCGAGTTCATCGTCTACGAGTAGTGCGGTGGATCTCGTCGCGCGGCTGGCGCGCACGCGCATCGGCGGCACGTACAACCAGTACGCCCGCTCCGAGCTGCGGCGCGACCGCCTGCGCGCATATCTCGACGCGCACGCGGCGGCGGAGACCGTGCTCGTCGGCGAGGCCGCCGGCTATCGCGGCGCGCGGATCAGCGGCGTTCCCTTTACGTCGGAGCGCCAGCTGACCGGAACCGGGCCCGCAGAGGCGACGGCGACGGTCGTGCATCGGGTGCTCGCCGAGCTCGGGCTCGGGGACGAGGTGCTGCTCTGGAACGTCGTCCCCACGCATCCCGGCACGGCGCGCTCGAACCGCCGCCCGACACGGGCGGAGATCGAGGCTGCGGAACCGTTCCTCGTCGAGCTCGTGCGCGGACGGCGCGTCGTCGCGGTCGGCCGCACCGCCGCATCGGTGCTCGCGGATGCGGCGTGCGTTCGGCATCCGTCGCACGGCGGTGCGCGCGCATTCGCCGACGGCCTGCTGCGTACACTCGGCGCGTGAGCGTCGAGATCGCGGCTCCAGTCCGGCGCAACGCGTTCTTGCTCGCCGGCGGGCTCGTCTGCAACTCCGGCATGTTCCAGCTCGCGGCCGCGCTCAGCTCGCTCACGCTCGTCGCGGTCACCGGCATCACCGGCATCCTCGGGCTCGGGCCCGCGATCTTCCTGCTCGCCGGGGCGATCGCCGTCGGGCCGGCGGGTCGCCTGATGGACAAGGTCGGCCGCATGCCCGTGATCCGCGCCGGCTTCGTCTCGGGCGGCGTCGGCTGCGCCGTCGTGTCCGCGGGCTGCCGGCTCTCATCGGCCGCCGTCGTCGCGGCCGGGCTCGCGCTCGTGGGGGCGTCCGGGGCGATCGTGCAGCTTTCGCGCGCCGCCGCGGCCGAGATGTTCCCGCCGTCACGGCGGGCGCGCGGCATCTCGTTCGTCCTCTTCGGCGCCGTGTCCGGCGCGATCTGGGGGCCCGTGCTGTTCGGGCCGCTGTTCGGGAACCGGGCGCTGACGGCGCACGAGCTTGCGTGGCCGTGGCTGCTCGGCGTCCCCTTCATGGTGCTCGGCGTCTTCATCTCGTCGCTCGTGCGGCCCGATCCGAAGGAGATCGCCGCCAGGTACGCAACCGACCGCGACGACGACGGGCCGGCGGCGCCGCTCGCGGAGATCGTCCGGCGCCCGGGCGTCGCCTCGGCACTCGTCGCCGCGTGCGCGAGTTTTGCGGTGATGGCCGGCGTGATGAACCTCGCCGGCTACGTCGCCGTCGGGCGCGGCCACCACGAGGGCGACGTCTTCACGATGATCAGCGTCCACATCGTCGGCATGTACGGGCTCGTCCTCGTCGTCGGCGACCTGATCGACCGCTTCGGCCGGCGCCGCGCGCTCGTCGGCGGGCTCGCGCTGATGGCCCTTTCGAACACGGCGCTGATCTGGTTCGGCAGCGTGGGCGGGATGAGCCTCGCGCTCCTCGGGCTCGGGCTGGGCTGGAACTTCAGCTATGTGGCCGCGACGACGGAGCTCGTCGCGCTCACCTCCCCCTCGGAAAGGGGCAGGCTCGTCGGCTTCTCCGACCTCCTCTCGGGCTTCACGGCCGCGGCGCTCGCGCTCGTGGGCGGCCTCGTCTACAGCGGCTCCGGTGTGATCGCACTGGCCCCCCTCGCGGCCGCGCTCGCCGCCGTGCCCGCCCTCTGGCTCGTCGCCCGGCCCGCGCTCAGGCCGCTCGCCGCGCCCGCCGACTAGGCGTCTCCGCTACAATCTCGCCCCGGCGCGAGCATGGTCCGTGCCGTCCTATCTATGAAGACGTACAGCGCCAAACCGGGAGAGATCACGCGCGAGTGGTTTCTCGTCGACGCCGAGGGCCAGGTCCTGGGCCGTCTGGCGACCCAGATCGCCGACACGCTGCGCGGCAAGCGCAAGCCGCAGTTCACGCCGCACGTCGATACGGGCGACTTCGTCATTGTCGTGAACGCAGACAAGATCGCGGTCACGGGCAACAAGCTCGACCAGAAGATGTACCACCGGCACTCCGGCTACCCCGGCGGGCTGCGCAGCCGGACGCTGCGCGAGCAGCTCCAGCGCCGGCCGACCGAGGTGATCCGCGCCGCCGTGAAGGGGATGCTTCCTAAGAATCGACTCGCGCGGCAGCAGTTGACGAAGCTGAAGGTCTACGCTGGGCCCGAGCATCCGCACACCGCACAGAATCCGCGTCCCTTGACCCTGGAGCAGTGATTTGAGCCAGCTCGCTCAGTACCGTGGCACCGGCAAGCGCAAGACCTCCGTCGCACGGGTGATCCTGCGGCCCGGAGACGGCGCCACGTGGGTGAACGGCCGCACGCTCGAGGAGTACTTCCCGCGCTCGGTCTGGCGCACGATCGCCACCTCGCCGTTGAAGACGGCGGGACTCGAGGGCCAGTACGACCTGCGGGTACGGGTGCACGGCGGCGGCCTCACCGGACAGGCGGGCGCCGTCCGGCACGGTGTCGCCCGCGCGCTCGTCGAGGCGAACCCCGAGCTGCGCGTGCCGCTGAAGCGCGAGGGCTATCTCACGCGCGACGCACGCCAGGTCGAGCGCAAGAAGGCCGGCCTGCACAAGGCCCGCAAGGCGCCTCAGTTCTCCAAGCGCTAGCGACCCGCGCCGTGGCGCGGTCGTACTTCGGCACCGACGGTGTCCGCGGAATCGTGGGCGAGTTCGTCACGGTCGAGCTGTTCGAGAAGCTCGGGAAGGCGTCGGCCCTCTGGTCCGGCGGCGGGCGCGTCTTCATCGGCCGCGACACCCGCGGCTCGGGCGAGGAGCTCGAGGAGGCGTTTGCGCGCGGCGTCGCGTCCGCCGGTGGCGCCGCCGTGGTCGCAGGCGTGGTACCGACGCCTGCGGTGGCGCTGCTGGGGCTCGATCTCGGGGTCGTCATCTCCGCATCGCACAACCCGCCCGAGTACAACGGCGCGAAGTTCTTCGACCGCAACGGTCGCAAGCTGAGCGACGCGGAGGAGGAGCAGATCGAGGCGCTGCTCGACGCGCCCGCGCCGGGCCGCGGCGAGATCGACAGGATCGACGTCGCCGTCGGGAGCTATCTCGAGCACGTTCTCGATCGCTTCGGCTCGGACCTCACCGGGCTGCGCATCGCGGTCGACTGCGCAAACGGCGCCTACGCGTCGATCGCGCCGCGCGCCTTCGAGCAGCTCGGCGCCGAGGTCACGACGATCGGCGACGCGCCGAACGGGTCGAACATCAACGTCGGCTGCGGGGCGACCGACCTGTCGGCGCTCCAGCGGCTCGTGACGAGCGGCGACTTCGATCTCGGCGTCGCATTCGACGGCGACGGCGACCGCATGCTCGCCGTCGACGCGAGCGGCGTGGCAGTCGACGGCGACCAGATCGTCGCGATCCTCGCACTGGAGCTCGGCGTCGACGTCGTCGCGGTGACGACGATGACGAATCTCGGCTTTCACCGGCTAATGGCGGAGCGGGGGATTCGCGTGCTGACGACCGACGTCGGCGACCGCTACGTCCTCGAGGCGCTCTACCGCGAAGGTGGCATCCTCGGCGGCGAGCAATCCGGCCACATCATCTGCCTGCGCGATCACGTCACCGGCGACGGGCTCGCCGCCTCGCTGTTGCTCTGCGGCGCGCTGCAGGGACGGACCCTCGCCGAGGTCGCCGCGGTGATGGAGCGCTATCCGCAGGCCAAGCAGAACCTCCCCCGCAGCGGCCGCGGCCCGCTCCCGGATTCCCTGCTCGAGCAGCTCGAACGCGTCAACGGTGAGCTGAACGGCGGCGGGCGCGTGCTCGTGCGTCCGTCCGGTACGGAGCCCGTCGTGCGCGTGCTCGCAGAGGCGGCGACGGTGGAAGAGGCGGAAGCCCTCTGTGCTAGGATCGCGTCGCTCGTCAGCGCAGAGCTCGGCTGACCTTTCCCGCGACGGCGCGGGCGGTCCTATAGCCGGGCTCGCCGCATTTTCAGGGCGGAAGAAGGAGGCTCGAGATGTGCGGCATCATCGGATACGTCGGTAAGAGAGAGGCGAAGCCGCTGCTGCTGCAAGGCCTGCGCCGCCTCGAGTACCGCGGCTACGACTCTGCCGGCATCGTGTTGCACGAGGACGGCGGGCTCGACTACATCCGCGCCGTCGGCAACCTCCAGAATCTCGTCGAAGCGGCGGGTCCGAACGGCTCGCACGCGCGTCACGGGCTCGGCCACACGCGCTGGGCGACGCACGGCGGCGTGACGGAGGCGAACGCACATCCGCTCGCCGGCTGCGACGCCGCGAAGATCGCGATCGTGCTCAACGGGATCGTCGAGAACTACCGCGAGCTGAAGGACGAGCTCGTCGCGCAAGGTCACACCTTCGTCTCGGAGACGGATGCAGAGGTGGTCGTGCACATGCTCGAGCGCGAACTCGACGGCGATCTTGCCGCTGCGCTGTCACGCGTTTATCCGCAGCTCGAGGGCCATTTCTCGATCGTCGCCATCCATTACGACCACCCGGACCTGCTCGCCGGGGTGCGCTGCCAGACGCCGCTCGTCGTCGGCGCCGGCGAGGGCGAGATGTTCATCGCCTCGTCAGTCGCCGCCTTCCTGAGCGAGACCCGCGAGGCCTATTTCCTCGACGACGGCGAGGTCGTGGAGATCACGCCCGCGGGCGCGCGCTTCTTCGTCGACGGCGTCGAGGTCGAGGGCCATGGGCTCGAGCACGTCGACTGGGACGACGACGTGGCCGAGAAGGACAGCTTCGAGACGTTCATGCTCAAGGAGATCTACGAGCAGCCGGAGGCGGTGCGCGAGACGATCGGCGACCGCGTCCGCGGTCACAAGCTCGTGCTCGACGCGCTCGCGATGACCGAGGTCGAGATCCAGAACCTGCGCCGCGTCGTCATCGTCGCCGCCGGAACCTCGTATCACGCGGCCGTGGTCGGCCGCTACGTGATCGAGGAGTGGGCGCGCGTGCCGGTCGAGCCGGACATCGCGAGCGAGTGGATCTACCGCAACCCGGTGCTGTCGAAGGACACGCTCGTCGTCGGCATTTCGCAGTCGGGCGAGTCGCGCGACACGGTGAACGCGATGCGGCTCGCGCGCGAGCGCGGCGCCCGCACGCTTGCGATTACGAATCTGATGGGCACGCAGATCACGCGCGAGGTCGACTCGTCGATCTACACTCGCTGCGGGCTCGAGGTCGGCGTCGCGGCGTCGAAGACATTTACCGCGCAGGTTGCGCTCCTCTATCTGATCGCGCTGAAGCTCGCCCAGATCCGCCGCACGCTGCCGCCCGAGGAGATCGAGTTCATCCTCGACCGCGTGCACGAGCTGCCGAGCAAGATCAGCGAGTTCCTCGAGGGCGACCATCCGATCGACGACATCGCGCAGCGCATGTACGAGAAGCAGTTCTTCCTCTACCTCGGCCGTCACATCGGGCTGCCGGTCGCGCTCGAGGGCGCGCTCAAGCTGAAGGAGATCTCGTACATCCCGACCGACGCGTACTCGGCCGGCGAGATGAAACACGGTCCGATCGCGCTGCTCGAGGAGGGAACGCCCGTCGTCGTCGTCGCGACGAACATCCACGTCTACGACAAGATCGTCTCGAACATCCAGGAGACGCGCGCACGCGGCGCGCACGTGATCGCGATCGCGACGAGTGGCAACGAGGACATCCAGCACCATGCCGACGACGTGATCTACGTGCCGCGGACGCCGGCGTTCCTCCAGGCCGCGCTCGCAGTCGTTCCGCTTCAGCTGCTCGCGTACAAGATCGCGCGGCTGCGCGGTCTCAACGTCGACCAGCCGCGCAACCTCGCCAAAACGGTGACGGTGGAATAGCGCGCGCAAATCTGCGGTGGCCGCGACCTGGTCGTAGTCGTTGGAACGTCGGCCGCGGAGCCAGCCGGCGCGGAGATCGACCGTAGGCGTTCAACCGGGCGGTCGCCGCAAGCGCTTCGTCTCGCCGCGGCGCTTCTTTTCGTCCAGGCGGCGCGCCTTCGAGGCCTTGCTCGGTTTCGTGGGGACACGGCGGCGGGGGACACGCAGCGCCTCGCGCAGCGTCTCGGTCAGCCGCTCGACGGCGAGTTCCTTGTTCCGCAGCTGGCTCCGCTCGTCCTGGGCGACCGCCCGCAGGACGGGCCCGGCCTTCGCCAGGACGCGCTTCTTCTGCGCAGGGGACAGCGCGCCCGAGGCCGCGACGTCGAAGACGGCCTCGACGCGCGTCTCCGTCTTCTGCGCGTGCTGACCGCCCGGACCGCTCGAACGCGAGGTGCGCAGCTCGATCTCGGCGAGCGGCACGGCAACCGTTCTCGTCACGCGAATAGACTCGGAGCCTTCCATGGCTGCGATTCTCCTTGACGTCGACGGTGTCCTGCATGTCTCCGGCGATCCGATCCCCGGTGCCGTCGAGGCGCTCAGGCGGCTCCGGCAGGATGGACACCGCCTCCGCTTCGTCACGAACACGACCACCCGTTCCCGGACGCAGCTCGCGGAGCAGCTGCGCGCCCACGGGATCGAGATCGAGGACGACGAGGTCCAGACCGCAGCGGCCGCCGCGGTGCGGGCGCTTCAGGGGAAGCGCGTGCTCGCGCTGACGATGCACGCGCTCGTCGCCGATCTCGAGGGCCTCGAGCTCGTCGGCGAGAACGCGGACGCAGTGCTGATCGGCGGCGCCGACGAGACGCCCGAGGCGAACCTCGTCTTCTCGTACATGAATCTCGCGCGCGCGTTCGCCGAGCTCGAGCTCGGCGCGGCGCTCTACTGCCTCCATCGCAATCGCTGGTGGCAGACGAAGCGCGGCCCACTGCTCGACACGGGCGCCTTCGTCGCCGGCCTCGAATATGCGGCGGAGGTCGAGGCGACGGTGCTCGGGAAGCCGACCGCGTCGTACTTCGCCGCGGCCTGCGAGGCGCTCGACGCCGATCCTGAGATGGCCTGGATGGTCGGCGACGACCTCGAGAGCGACATCGCGGGAGCGCACGGGATCGGCATGCACACGGTGCTCGTGCGGACGGGGAAGTTCCGGCCCGACGCCGTCGAGGCGTCCCGTGTCGTCCCGGACGGCATCATCTCCTCGATCGGCCATCTCCCCGACTGGCTGGAGGAGCACCTGTGATCCACGTCGGCACCGACCTGATCGAGATCGCGCGCGTCCGTCGCTCGCTCGAGCGCTACGAGCGCTTCCGCGACCGCTGCTTCACGGCGGCGGAACAGGCGTACTGCGACTCGCGGCCGAACCCTGCGCAGAGCTACGCGGGCCGCTTTGCCGGCAAGGAGGCGGTTGGCAAGGCGCTCGGCTTCGGCGTCGCCCGCGCGTTCGCCTGGAAGGAGATCGAGATCGTCGGCCGTCCGAAGCCGTCCGTGCATCTCTCCGGCAGCGTCGCCGCGTGGGCCGAGCGCGTCGGCGCCGGGCCGATCGACCTCTCGATGACGCATTCGCGCGAACTCGCGCAGGCGGTTGCGGTCGTCGCCGATGCCTGAGCAGCGCGGGCTCGAGCCGCTCTACACCGCCGTCGAGATGAGCGCCGCCGAGGCTCTCTACCCGAACTACCCCGCGTCCGCCCCCGAGCTGATGGAGCGCGCCGGCGAGCAGGCTGCGCTGACCGCGTTGAGCCGCTGGCCGGACGCCCGCCGCTGGACGGTCGTGTGCGGGGGCGGCTCGAACGGCGGCGACGGGCGCGTCGTCGCGCGGCGCCTGGAGGCGGCGGGCCGCGACGCCCGAGTCGTCGACGTCAAGGCCGGCGAGACGGAGCTCGGCGAGCCGGAGGTGGTCGTGGATGCGCTCTTCGGCACCGGGTTCAGCGGCGAGCCGCGACCGGACGCGGCGGCGCTGATCGCGCGGATGAACGCGTCGGGGGCGCCGGTGCTCGCGATCGACCTGCCGTCGGGCGTGAATGCGTCCACGGGTGAGGTTGCCGGCGCGGCAGTGAACGCCGGAGCGACCGTCACGTTTCACGGGCCGAAGGTCGGGCTCGTCGTCGCGCCGGGCCGCTTTCACGCCGGCGAGGTCGTGATCGCGGACATCGGGCTCCACGCGCAGGAGACGGGGCACCGGCTCGTCACTGCCGAGCTGCTGCGCGACGTGCCGCGGCGCGGCGACGCGGACAACAAGTACACGGCGGGCCACGTGCTCGTCGTCGGCGGTTCGCGCGGCCTGACGGGAGCGCCCTCGCTCGCGGCGATGGCGGCGTTGCGGGCGGACGTCGGCTACGTCACCGTAGCCGCGCCCGAGTCGACGCTGCCCGTGCTCGAGCAGCGGTTGCTCGAAGCGGTGAAGCGGCCGCTGCCGGAGAAGGACGGAATCGTCGCGGAGGCGGCGACGGAGATCGTCCTCGAGCTCGCCCGCAAGGCGTCCGCGCTCGCACTCGGACCCGGCCTGGGCCGCGGGCGGGGCCCCCATGAGCTCGTCCGGCGCGTGCTGGCCGAGGTCGAGCTTCCGATCGTCGTCGACGCGGACGCGCTGTTCGAGCTCGAGCCGGGGGAGTGGCCGGCGCCGCGTGTGCTCACGCCGCACGAAGGCGAGCTCGCGCGCCTGCTCGGTCGCGAGTCGAGCGAGATCGCCGCGCACCGGCTCGTCGCGGTGCGCGAGGCCTCCGAGCGCTTTCAGTGCGTCGTCCTGCTCAAAGGCGCGGACACGCTGATTGCCGCCCCGGGCCGGGGCATCCTCGTGTCGTCGCTCGGGCTGCCGTCCCTCGCGACGGCGGGCACCGGCGACGTGCTGACCGGAATCGTCGCCGCGTTCCTCGCAAAAGGCATGGAGGCGCAGGTCGCGGCCGCAGCCGCCGCGGCCGCGCACGAGCTCGCGTCCGTCGAGGCGCCGCAGCGCGCCGGCCTCGTCGCCGGCGACCTGATCGAAGCGCTCCCGCGCGTGCTCCTCTAGAGCAGTGGCGCGCTCCGAGTTGACCGTCAACCTCGGCGCACTCAGGCGCAATGTGCGCACGCTCGTGCGCGCGCTCGACGGTGCGCAGCTCTGGGCCGTCGTCAAGGCGAATGCATACGGCCACGGCGCCGCCGACTGCGCCGGCGCTGCGCTCGGTGCGGGCGCAGCCGCACTCTGCGTCGCAACGGTGCCCGAGGCGCTTGCGCTGCGCCGCGAGTTCCCGGTCGCCCGCATCGTCGTGCTCGGCCCTGCCGGCAACCGCGAGGTCGGGCAGGCGCGCGACGCGGGACTCGAGCTCGTCGTCGCCTCCGGCGAGATCCCGGGCGGCGTCCGCGTGCACCTGAAGCTCGAGACGGGCATGGGACGCTGGGGGCTGTCCGAGCTGCCGGTGCCGCCCGTCGAGGTCGTCGGGCTGATGAGCCACCTCGCCACCGCCGACACCGATGCGGCCTATACCGAGTGGCAGATCGATCGCTTTCGCGCGGCGACCGCTCCGTACTCGCATCTCACGCGCCACATCGCGAACAGTGCGGCCGCGCTCCGCTACCCGTCGTCGCATTTCGACGCCGCCCGCTGCGGCATCGCGCTCTACGGCCTCTCGCCATTCGGCACCGATCCGATCGACGACGGGCTCGAGCCGGTGCTCGGGTGGACGAGCCACATCGCACAGTCGCGCCTGCTGCGGGCGGGTGAAAGCACCGGCTACGGCCGCCGTTACGTCGCCGAGCGCGACACCTGGATCGGGATCGTCCCGGTCGGCTATGCGGACGGCTTCCGCCGCAACCTCACCGGGACACAGCTGCGTGTGGCAGGCGAGTTGCGCCCCGTCGTCGGCACCGTCTCGATGGATTCGCTCGCAGTCGAGCTCGACCGCGAGCTGCCGGTGGGCGTACCCGTCGTCCTGATCGGGCACGGCGTGCTCGCCGAGGGCCACGCGCGCGTTGCCGATACGATTACCTACGAGCTCGTCTCCGGAATCAACAGCGACCCAACGCGGTCCCGCCGTGTCATCGTCGACGCCTGACCGGTTCGCGCACACGGCCGACCGCATGGCGGCGCGCCAGGATGCACGCGCCGCGGAGCTCGCCGAGCGCGTCGCCGCGTTCGTCCAGCCGCACGGCGACGAGCGCGCGCTCGACGTCGGCACGGGCGCCGGTGCGCTCGCCCTCGCGCTCGCGCCGATCGTGCGCGAAGTCGTCGGCGTCGATCGGGTGCCCGAGCTGCTCACACTCGCGCGCGAGCGCGCGCACGGGCTCGCGCATGTCACGTTCGTCGAGGGCGACGCGGAGCACCTCTCGTTCGAGGACGGCTCATTCGACCTCGCGGGCACGCTGCGCACGCTCCATCACGTGCCCTGGCCGGAGCGGGTCGTCGCGGAGCTCGCGCGGGTCACGCGCCCGGGCGGCCGGATTCTCGTCGTCGACCAGCTCGGGCCTGTCGACCCGCTCGAGGCGCTGGCCCTCGACCGCTTCGAGCGCGCCCGCGATCCGAGCCACACGCGGCTGCTCCCCGAGATCGACCTCCGGCAGTTGTTCGAGGCGAACGAGCTCGTCCTCCTCCGCGACCGCCACGACGTCGAGCACCGGCCGCTGGGGGCCTATCTCGACCTCGCCGGCTGCGAGGGCGAGGCGCGTCAGCAGGCGCTCCGGCTGGCCCCGCACGGCCCCGATGTTTACGAAGCCGACCTGGGTTGGTATCTGTTGGAGCGGCGGGCGCTAGGGTGGTCTCCAAGGTCGTTGGCTCAGTGAACAGACACTCCAGAATGCGGCTCGGCCGTCGTTTCGTCTGGGCCCTCGCGGCCGCGCTTCTGCTCGTGGTTCTGCCGCTGGGCGGCGCACTGGGCGCGACGAGCAGCGGTGCGAACGGCGACATCGCCTTCGTGCAAGGCGGCTCCATCTTGTCCGCCAACACCGGCACCGTGATCCTGAGCGGCGGCGTCGATCCGTCGTGGTCTCCCGACGGCACGAAGCTCGCCTTCTCGGCCGGAGGCTCGATCAAGACGTGCACGGTGAGCTCGTGTACGACCGCCGGCGCCGCCCTCGACTCCGGCACCGAGCCGGTCTGGTCGCCCGACGGGACGAAGATCGCCTATGTCAAGGCGAACCAGATCTGGGTGGTCGCTTCGGGTGGCGGGTCGCTCCTGCAGATCACGACGTCAGGTACGAATGCGGATCCGTCGTGGTCGCCCGACGGAACGCAGCTCGCCATCACGTCGAACGGCGTGATCGCCACGGTGGCGGCGAGCGCCGGTGCATCGCCGTCGCCGATCATGACAACGGGAATCTCCGGCACGTCGCAGCCGGCCTGGTCGCCTGACGGCTCGTCGATCGCCTTCCAGTCATCGGCGAGCGGCCACAGCCAGATCTACGTCGTGCCCGTCACCGGCGGCACTCCTGTCCAGGTCACGGTGTCGCCGTCGAGCTTTGCAACCGATGAGGAGACGGCGCCGAGCTGGTCGCCGGACAGCACGAGCATCGTCTATGCCGACAGCTCCCATGGCATCCAGGACGCGGCGAAGGGGGCGGGGGGCGCCTGGGGGACACCGTCGACGCGAGACGGGAACACCTCCGACGCGACGCCTGACTGGCAGACGATCGCGCCTATAGCAGTCGCTCCGCCCTCGATCAGCGGTGGCTTCGCGCCGCAGACCGGGCAACTGCTCTCCACGACGAACGGGTCGTGGAGCGGAGCGAACTCAGGCGGCTTCAGCTATCTCTGGGAGCGCTGCGACTCGAGCGGGAACTCGTGCATATCCATTCCCGGCGCAACGGCGTCGACGTATGCCGTCGTCTCGGCCGACGTCGGCAACACGCTGCGCTCGATCGTCACCGCGTCGAACGTCGCGGGTGCGACGCAGTCGGCGCCCTCCGCGGCGACCGGCGTCGTCACGCTCGCAGGCTCCGTCAATCCGCCCGCGCTCCTCACACCTCCGGTGATCTCGCTCCCGACCGGCGAGACGACGCCGATGCTCGGCGACATCCTCTTCGCGACGGCGGGGACATGGGGCGGCTCGTTCCCGATGACGTTCACGTACTCGTGGACGAAATGCGACCCCACCGATCCCCTGAACGGGCAGTGCCTCGCGATCCCCGGGGCGACGTTGAGCTTCTTCACCGTCCCACCTGCTCTGTACGGCATGCGGATCCGCGTCAGGGTGACCGCCACCAACGCCGCCGGCTCGGTGTCGCAGAGCTCCGCTGCGACCGACATCGTCGGCGCAACGGCGCCGGCCCTGAGCGTGACGCCGGCGATCGTCGGGCAGAACATCGTCGGGCAGACGCTCTCCGTCAGTCCCGGAAGCTGGTTCGGCTCGACGCCCCTCACCTACGCGTACGTGTGGAGGCGCTGCGACCCGGTGGGTGACCTGTCGACATGCGTCGCGATCACCGGTGCGACGGCGAGCAGCTACGTGGCGGCGACCACGGACATCGGCTTTTCCCTGCGCGTCTACATCACCGCTACGAATGTCGTCGGTTCGGCGAGCGGAATCACGAACCACACGTTTCCGATCGTGGACCGGCAGCACTTTGCGCCCACGGCGAGCTCCGGTCCCTCGATCTCGGGGGCGGCCGCACTCGGACAGCCCCTGCTGTCCTCCGTCGGCTCGTTCAGCGGGGACACACCGATCTCGACGAAGTTCGTGTGGCAGCGCTGCGACGCCACCGGCGGCGCCTGCAGACGCATCGTCAAGGCAACGAAGGCGAGGTACACGCCGACGCAGATCGATCTCGGCTCGACGCTGCGCATCCTCGTCACCGCGAAGAACGCGTACGGCACGGTCGTGACGCCCTCTGACGTGACCGCGCCGGTGACCCCGCCGTGGCCGCATCGTCGTGGCCGGCGGATCATCGGCACCGCGACGTCCGATAACATCGTCGGCACCGACCAGGACGACGTCATCTACGGCCTCGGGGGCAATGACGCGATTCAGGGTGGCGGAGGCTACGACGTGCTCTACGGTGGCTCCGGCAACGATGTCATCACCGTCACCGGCCCCGGTGGCAGCAACATCTACGGCGGGCCGGGCTCCGACACGATCTACGCCGCAGACGGCTTCCGGGACTTCATCGACTGCGGTCCCGGCCGGGACCGCGCCTACGTCGACGCGGTCGACACCGTCAAGAACTGCGAGGTCGTGACGGTCGTCGGAAGCTCGTCGTCGTCGTCGAACGCGACGCCGGGCAGGTCGCGGCGACGCTAGCCGACGTCGTCGAGGTGCGCGAACGCGTCGCGCAGCTGTGCACGCTCGGTCTCGAGCTCGGTGAAGGACAGCGCGAGCCGGCGCTCGCCCTCCGCGGTCAGGCGCAGATGCGCGACCCGTGCGTCGGTCGCCGACTGTTCACGCTCGATGAGCCCCGCTTCCTCGGCCCGGCGCACGAGCTCGGTCACGGTGCTCTGCGCGAGCTGGAGCCGCCCGGAGAGCTCGGTCACGGTCGATTGTTCGCTGCCGCCGGGCGCGCCCTTGATCATCAGGAGCAGCAAGTGACGCTGCGGCGTCAGCCCGGACTGGCGTGCGACGCGCTCGCTGCGGCGCAGAAACTGGCGCAGCGCGGCGCGGAACTGCGCCACCGCCATCACGTCGTCGACATGGAAGCTCTCCATTGTCATCGCTGTCCGATCTTAACGCCGACGCCTGCGACCGGCCAATATCAGCACGAAAAGGTTCGGAAACAGCGCCTGGAGCGGCCCGGCCACGGTGTAGAAGCGAGGCACCGACGACTCGCCGCGCCCGTGCTCGAGTGACGCGAGGACGTGTCGCGCGATCCGTTTCGGGCCGACGACGACGCGGCGGGCCAGGGGCGGCAGCGCGGACTGCGGGAAGCCCTCCGTCTCGACGAAGCCCGGCTTCACCGTGTGGACGCGGATGCCCCGGTTCCGCAGCTCGGGCGCGGTCGCGCGCGAGAAGGCGAGCTGCGCGTGCTTCGACGCAACGTAGGGCCCCGAGGGCGGGAAGGCCACCTCACCGACGACGGAGACGATGTTCACGACGTCTGCGGGGGCGGCGGCTTCGAGGCCGGGCAGAAAGGCGCGAAGGCACCAGACGCTGCCGAGGTAGTTCGTGCGCAGCACGCTTTCGATCGCCTCCGGACCTCCGTCGAGGAACGTCGCGCGGGCAGGGATGCCGGCGTTGTTCACGAGCAGGTGGATACGCGGGTGACGCTCGAGCACGCGCGCCGCGACCGACTCGACAACGCTGCGGTCCGAGACGTCGCACAGCTCGTACTCGCCGCCGATCTCCTCGGCCAGCGGGCGCAGGCGGTCCTCGCGCCGGGCGAGCAGGACGCAGTGCCAGCCCTTTCCCGCGAGTCCGCGCGCGATCTCCGCGCCGATGCCGGAGGAGGCGCCGGTCACGACTGCGATGCGCTGCTCTACGGCTGACACAGCTTCACGATACGTCGTGCGGAGGTTGTGCGCCCTGCGCCGTCGAGCGCGACGGCTTCGATCGTGTGCTTGCCGCGCCGCAGCCCCGCCGTGCTCAGAGTCGTCTCCCAGAGACCGGTCTCGCCGTTGCGCACGACGGTCGCGCGCTTCCCGTCGATCGTGAAGCGCACCTGCTTGACACCGCGCGTCGAGCTCGCCGCGACGGCGAGCCGCTGCTGCTTCGCGACGCAGGCGCCGCTCGCCGGCAGCAGCCAGTCGACGGCCGTCCCCGCGACGACGTGGAGCCGCACGGAGGCTGTGCGCGTGTTCGGCATGATCGCGGTTCCGACCGTGTCGACGTTCTTCGCCTCCTGGTAGTCGGAGGAGACGAGGCTCAGCCGCACCGTTGCCGGCTCGAGGGCGGGTGCGTTCGCCGGCAGCGGGATCACTGCGAGCCCGGTGTCCGGGTCGTACGTCGTCGCGCCGACGAGGATCCCCCGGTAGCCGATCGTCAACGAGAGCGGATCGACGCCGGATTGCGCATCGCGCGTCTCGAGCACGATCGTCGGGTGTCCGCCCGACACGGTGGTGGTGAGCAGCTTCACCGTCGGCGGCGTCACGTCGTTCACCCAGGAGCGCAGCACGTAGTGGCCCGCGAGGCGCGTTCCCGTGAACGCCGCGCGGCCCGAGTCGACGGCGACGTAGAACGTCTGCTGGCGCGGGAACGAGGAGCCGGCCGCGCTCACGGCGTCGAGGTAGTCGTACGTCAGGGCGTTGACGTCGATCGGCGTGCCGGCGTAGCCCTGCACGGTGTTCTCGTCCTCGGCGCCGAGATACCACGGGTCGATGCGCGCGCCGTGCGTCTCCGACACGATCGATACGCCGGCGTTCGCTGCGGGCTCGTTGATCTCGGTCCTGTAGACGGTCTCGGCGCCGTCCTCGACCATCGGCGGCGCGTCCGGCGCGTTGCCGAAGGGCGCCACCGGATAGCGGTACGCGTCCACGCGGTCGACGCCGAGGCGGGTGTCACCGGACTGCGTCTTCTTCAACGTCAACACGGGCGCGCTCGCAAGGGCCGGCCGGTCGACGAGGAAGAAGTACGGGATGCGACGCGTGATCGCGGCTTTCCGGAGCACGACGAAGCCGTAGTCCTCGCCCTGCGTCGCGTCGGCCGACGCGCGCGCGACGACCGGCAGGTCGACCTCACCGCCCGGCGGCAGGGCGATCACGCCGGTCACGTCGAGCGAGGCACCCGCCGTCGCCGCCTGCGGCTCGAGCTGCACCTGCCAGCTGCCCGCGCCGTCGCCGGCGTCGGTGAGGCGGACGAGCAGCGCGCGGCTCGCTGCGCCGTGGATCACGCTGAGATCCTCGAACGAGAGCGAGACCGGGTCGGTGAACAGCTGCGGGTCGGCTGCCGCCGGGAGCGAGACGAGGCCGCCCCCTTCGAGCGTGACGGGGGCTTCCTGCGTGCGCGCCGTGTTGCCCCACGCGGGGCCCGCGGTCGCGACGAGCGCCGACTTCACCTCTGCGGGCGTCCACGACGGATGGAGCTGGAGGAGCAGTGCGGCGGAGCCGGCGACGTGCGGCGTCGCCATCGAGGTGCCGTCGAAGACGGCGAAGCGCGACGCATTCGTGTTCGGCAGCGTGGCCGAGAGGATCTGGCCGCCGGGCGCGCTCACGTCCGGCTTCAGGTCGTGGCCGAACGCCGTCGGACCCGAGGAAGAGAAGCTCGTGATCACGCCGCTGCGGCCGGTCTCGAGCTCGAGCACGTTGCTGCCGACGCGGATCGTCGTGCGGCCGCCGTGGCCGGTCATGTAGGCGCGCAGGTCGTCCCCGTCGAGGTTGGCGATCATCCCTCCCGGGAGCGCCAGCCGCACGGGGATCCCGTTCGCCTCGCCCTGGCGGTTGTCCGAGACGATCACGCCGATCGCGCCTGCGGCCTTCGCCTGCTCCGCCTTGCCGGTGAACGGGCACAGTCCGCGCTCGACGAGCGCGATCGTGCCTGCGAGCGAGCCTGCCGGCAGCGTGCCCCGCGTCGAGGCGAGGTTGCCCGGAGGCCCGCAGAGATGGGGGTCGACCGGCCTCCCGTCCGTGCCGACGATCGAGCCGACATCGACGAGTGTCTGGTCGCCCGTGCTCCACGCGACGGGCGCGGGCGTGGCGTTGGCGCCGATGAACGGAATGCCGGCGAGCATGCTCGGCGCGCCCGGCGCCGTCACCGTCAGCGCGGGTGCGAACACGTGCGTGTTCGAGACGGCGGCGACGGAGATCGCATCGGGTGCGGTGCCCGGCGACCCCACGCTGCCGTTGCCGAAGTCGTCGCGGTCGTTGCCGGCGGCGATCACCGGCACGACGCCCGCGGCCGCGACGTTGTGGATCGCCTCGACGAGCGCGTCGTTCGCCGGGTCGATCTGCGGACCGCCGCCGGAGAAGTTGATCACGTTCATGCCGTCGTCCACTGCCGACTCGAAGGCGGCGATGATCTCCGGCGTGTCCGCGACGTGCCCGATCGGCGTCGGCACGGTGAACACGCGGTAGTTCCCGAGCCAGGCCCGCGGCGCGACGCCGCTCAGCCCGGTCACCTCAGGATGGTCCGAGCCGGCCGGCGCCGTCGTGCCGGAGTCGCCGGCCGCGATGCCGGCGACGTGCGTGCCGTGGAACGACGAGGCGGGATCGACGGTGAGCCGGCCCGGCGCGCCCGAGTTCGGGCCGGGGAACACCCTGGCGACGATCACCTTCGGCGTCGTCGACTTCGTCTCGCCCTTGGGGAAGCCGGGCGGGTACGAGAAGCCCTTGGGGTCGAAGAACGGGTTCGTCTGATCGATCCCGTCGTCGACGACGGCGATCTTGATCCCGGTCCCGTCCGCGCCGGTTGTCGCGTGGAGGACGTCGGCGCCGATCACGGACGGCGAGTGGTCGAGCGCGAGCGTGTACGCGACAGTCGGGTAGACATGCGTGATCGAGGGCTGCCGCACGAGCGCGGGCAGCTGCGACGGCGGCAGCGAGATGGTGAGCGCGTCGAGGATCACCTGGAAGCGGCGGCCGATGCGCACCTGCGGGATCGCCCTGCGCAGTGCCGCGGCGACGCGCGCCTGCTCCTCGTCGATCCGGCGCACGTACGCGCGGGAGGAGGCGGAGTTGACGTCGAGCCGGCGGCTTGCACCGGCGGTGTAGAGCCCGCGTCCGAATCGCGCCGCCAGCGGCGGCAGCGGCAGGTCGGCGATCACGCGCACGAGGCGGGAACCGCGCAGCTGGAGAATCGTGCCGGCCCGCAGGCGCGGGAGCGTCCGCCCGCCGAGCCCACGCTGCACCGGCGCCGGCTGGGCCGCGGCGGGCAGGGCGGCGACGAGCGCCGCACAGCAGATCAGGAGCGGGAGCGCGCGGCGCAACGACGCGCAGGCTAGCGGACGCCCGTCCCCGTCGGGATAGGATCGCCCGGATGCCAGGGCCGTTCGAAGGCAAGCGCGGGCTCGTGCTCGGGGTCGCGAACAAGCGCTCGATCGCCTGGGCGATCGCGCAGCAGCTCGCCGAGGGAGGCGCGAGGCTCGCGTTCACATACCAGGGCGAGCGGATCGAGCAGAGCGTCCGCGACCTTGCCGCGACGGTCGACACGGCGCTCGTCACCGAGTGTGACGTTCGCTCCGACGAGGACGTTGCGCGCGTGTTCGCCGAGGTGGGCAAGGCGTTCGACGGCGGGCTCGACATCCTCGTCCACTCGGTCGCGTTTGCCGCCGCCGAGGATCTCGAGGGGCGTTTCACCGACACGCCGCGCGACCGCTTCTGGCTTGCGGTCGATGTCAGCGCATACTCGCTCGTCGCCTGCGCGCGCGCGGCCGAGCCGCTGATGGAGCATGCCGGCGGCGGCTCGATCGTGACGATGACGTATCTCGGCGGCGAGCGCGCCGTGCCGCACTACAACGTCATGGGCGTCGCGAAGGCGACGCTCGATGCATCAGTCAAGTACCTCGCGTGGGATCTCGGGCAGAAGAACATCCGCGTGAACGCAATCTCCGCCGGCCCGGTGCGCACGCTCGCCGCGCGCTCGATCGCCGGCTTCCCGACGATGGAGGCGATCGTCGAGGAGCGCGCCCCCTTGCGCCGGCACGTCTCGGCCGAGGACGTCGGCGCGGCGGCGGCGTATCTCCTCGGCGACGGAGCGAAGAACGTGACCGGGACGACGCTCTACGTCGACTCCGGCTATCACGCGATGGGCATGTAGCGCGCCTCAGCGGTCCGCGAGCGCGACGAGGTCTCCGAGCCCGACGAAGTAGAGGTGCGTCGCGTCGGCGACCACCGGCGAGTACTTCCCGTCGGCCCACGTCTCCACGTGCCGCCCGCCCGCGGCGTGCAGGACATACGTCCGCTCGGCGAGCGTCGAGAAGTAGACGAGCCCGTCGATCACGCTCGCTGAGCCCGAGATCGGCCCATTCGCATGGAAGCGCCAGCGCACTTCCCCGGTGCCGGCGTCGAGCGCGTAGAAGGTGTGGTCGTACGAGCCGATGAGCACGCGCCCGCGCCAGATCGCCGGCGACGCGTAGACGGTGCCTCCGGTCGGGCGCGCCCAGAGGAGATGGCCCGTCGCCGCGCCGAAGGCGTAGACGCCTCCGTCGAGCGAGCCGACGTACACGCGTCCGTACGCGACGGCCGGCGACGAATAGATCGAGCCGTGGCCGCCGGACGTCCAGAGCACGTGTCCGGTGCGCGCGTCGAGCGACACCACGTCGCCGCCGTACGTTCCGATGAAGAGCCGGGCCCCGCTGAGCGCGAGCGAGCCCTTCACGGCGCCGTGCAGGTCGGATGTCCAGCGCACGCGGCCGGTGGCGGCGTCGAGCGCCCAGATGCGGCCGCTCCAGTCGCCGACGTAGACGACGTCGCGCGCGATGAGCGGTGACGACTCCGTCTCGCCGATCCACCGGCGCCAGCGGATGCGGCCGCTGCGCGCGTCGAACGCGGCGATCACGCCGGTGCGGGCGCGCGAGCGGCATTCGGCGCTGCCGATGAACGTCTGGTACACGACATGGCCGGCGAGCGCGGGGGAGGCCCAGCCGCAACGGCGCGAGACGTAGCGCCACAGCGCCTTCCCCGTGGCTGCGTCGAGCGCGAGCAGGTGTCCGTCGAAGGTCGTGATGTACACGCGGCCGTAGCCGACGACCGGCGGGAACTCGAGCAGCGACTGCCCGTGGAACGTCCACACGCGCCGAAACGGCGGCCGCAAGCGCAGCGACGGCGCCGATCGAATGCGCTCCTGGTCGTAGCCGTACGTTGGCCAGGCGACGCCCGGCTCCGCGGGCCGGCGCGGAGCCGGGCTCAGTGCCGGCGTGTACTCCGTCGCGGTCGAGCCCCGGATCGTGGGCACGGGGTGCCACCACAGCTCGACGTAGGCGGCGGCGAACCCGCCGGCAGCGAGGACGGCGCCGGCGGCGGCGAGTGCGACGCGGCGCCTCACGGGCGGCTGAGCTCTGCCCAGAGGTTCTCCATCATGATCGAGACGACGGGCCACAGGGCCGATCCGCCGAAGTTCATCACGCCGGCCGAGAAGACCTTCGCTCCGCGCGGCGTCGTGTAGTACGTCATCGCCGCGCTCTTGCCAGGCCCGAAGATGTCGTGGATGCTCGCGAGCACGCGCGTGCCGGGCGGCGAGCTCTTGTCCGGTGCGTCGACCTCGATCCCGTACGTGCCGAACGTCGTGCCGTCGTGCAGGCCGGTGCCGTGGAAGAACCAGGCCGCCTGCGCGGTGCCGGTGACCGTGAAAGGACGGTTCGGATAGCGGTCGTGGTTCCAGTCAACGTACTGCGCGCCGACGAGAGCGGCCTCGGGGCGGCCGACATCGCGCCACCGCCAGCGGCCATTCATCGCGTCGCCGTGCTTCACGACCTTGTAGAAGAAGTCGTTGGCCGAGAGGAAGGCGAGGTTGCCGCCGAGGTTGCGGTAGTCCTGGATCAGCTCGTATTCGTGTCCGGTCACGTATTCCTCGTGGCCGGAGAACACGATCAGGTCGTACGCGCGGGCAAGCGCCTTCGGCGAGGTGATGTGGTCGAGGTCGTCGTCGGAGACGTAGTCGGGCGTCTCGTGGTGGACGGCCAGCCAGCGCAGGAAGCCGCGGTCGTAGCCGTGGTAGTGCGGCGGCACGCCGCCGTCGATGTACGGCCGCGTCAGGTCGACGCGGTGAACGTCTGGGTTGAGGTACCAGGAGTCCTCGTCCTCGAAGTTGTAGGCCTGCCACGTGTTGGTGGGTAGGACGACGAGGATGCGGTGCGTGCCGAGCCTCGGTGCGCGGAGGACGAACGGCGCGTACCAGACGCCGCGGCCGGGTGTCGTGACCTGTGCGTAGTAGAGGCCGCTCGGCCACGAGCCCAGCGTCACCGGGACGGCGCTCGCGGGGCCTGTGAGCGCCGTCGGGGCGTCGACCGGGGTTCCCTCGAGCGGCCCGTCGTGCCCCGCCCCGGCGCGATAGAGCCGGAGCTGCAGGCCGTGCCCGCTGCCGAGCAGGTGCAGGACCGCGGTTTCCCCGGGGGCGTAGCTCCGCTCCGGGAACGCCGCCTCGACGGCGGAGTTCGGAGGCGTCGTCGCGATCCCCTCGGAGGCGTCGCCGTCAGGCTCGGTGGGCGCGTAGGGAACCGGTGCGGCGCCGACCGGCGCGGGGAGGAACGGATGTGCGCTCGCGCTCCCGGCGAGAACGGCGAGGAGCGACGCGGTGAGGCAGCTGAGCCTGCGAACGGTGTCGGTCATGCGGCCACCGTCGAGCCGGTCTCAAACCGCGCTCTAACGGCGCGCTAACGGCCGGCGGCCGCCGGGTGGCGCGCCTGTTAGAACGTGCCGGTGACACTCGAGTTTCGGATCCTCGGTCCACTCGAAGCGGTGGCCGACGGGCGCCCGCTTTCGCTCGGCGGAACGAAGCAGCGCGCGGTGCTCGCCCTGCTTCTCCTCGAGGCAGGGCGGGTCGTATCGACCGACCGGCTGATCGACGCGCTCTGGTCGGGCGAGCCGCCCGCGACGGCGGTTGCCTCCTTGCAGAACTTCGTCTCGCAGCTCCGCAAGGAGCTCGGCGCGGAAACGATCGAGACGCGCGCGCCCGGCTACGTGATGCGGCTCGAGGCGGGGCAGCTCGATCTCGCGCGCGTGCGGAGACTTGTTGACGAGGCGCGGGCGAGCGACCCGCCGCGCCGCGCGCGGCTGCTCGGTGACGCGCTCGCGCTCTGGCGTGGGGAGCCGCTCGCCGAGCTCGCATACGAGCCCTTCGTCCAGGGTGAGATCGACCGCCTGGCGGAGCTCCGGCTGGCGCTCATCGAGGAGCGCACCGAGGCCGAGCTCGCCCTCGGCCGCCATGCCGAGCTCGCCGGCGATCTCGAAGCGCTCGTCCGCCAGTACCCACTGCGCGAGCGGCTGCGCGGCCAGCTGATGCTCGCTCTCTACCGTTCGGGCCGGCAGGCGGACGCGCTCGCCGTCTTCCGGGCCGGGCGCGAGGAGCTCGTCAACACGCTCGGCATCGAGCCGAGCCCACTCTTGCAGCAGTTACACGCGTCGATCTTGCGCCAGGAGGCGCCGCCGCCCGAGGCAGGCACGACGCCTGGCCGCGAGCACTTCGAGGAGATCACGGCGTCGCTCCTGGCCGGAAGGGTCACGGTCGTGGTCGGCTCCGAGGTGGAGCCGCTCGCGAGCGAGCTCGCCCGACATTTCGGCCTGCCGGCCGACCGTCCCGAGCTCGCCCGTGTCTCCCAGGCCGTCGCCACGCTCAACGGAGCAGGGCCGCTCTACGACACGCTCCACACGCTCGTCGGTGCGGACGGCGCGCCCACTCCGCTGCACCGCTTCCTCGCGCAGCTTCCGGAGCTCCTCCGGAGCCGGGACGCCGGTCATCCGCTCTTCGTCACCACCGGCTTCGAGCTCGCCCTCGAGCATGCCCTCGAGGATGCGGGCGAGCCGTTCGACAGCGTCTGCTACATCGCGGCGGGGCCGCATCGGGGCAGCTTCTGCCACGTGTCTCCTTCGGGCGTGACCATGCCGATCGAGCGGCCGAACGCGTACGTCTCAGAGCTCTCTCTGGAGCAGCGAACCGTCGTGCTCCATCTCCAGGGCCGGCTGGACGCATCGCCGGAGCGCGCGTGGGAGAGCTTCGCCGTCACCGAGGACGACTTCATCCACTACGGCGACGTCGCGGGCAGGCTGCCCGTCGCGCTCGCAGCGCGGCTGCGGCGCACGCATCTGCTCCTGCTCGGATACGCGCTCTCCGACTGGACGCTGCGCGTTGTGCTGGGGCGCCTCTGGGGTGAGGAGCCGCTCCGATACCGCTCGTGGTCGGTCCACGCCGGCCCGACGCCGCTTGAGCGCGAGTTCTGGCGCAGGCGCACCGTCGACGTGATCGACATGGCGCCGGCCGCGTATATGGCCGAGCTGGAGCGCGTCGTCGTCGGGACGGGCGCGTGAGCGAGCCGCCCGCAGGCCCATACAAGGGGCTCGCGCCGTTCGGCGACTCGCCGGAGGACGCGCTGCTGTTCTTCGGGCGCGAAGGTGAGCGTGAGGCGATCGTCGCGAATCTCGTCTCGACCAGGCTGACCGTCCTGTACGGGCCGAGCGGGGTCGGCAAGAGCTCGCTGCTGCACGCCGGCGTTGCGCAGCGCCTGCGCGCGCTCGGCGACGGCACGGTGATCGTGCACGACGCGTGGGCAGACGACCCCGAGGCGGGCGTGATCGCATCGGCGCATGCCGCCGAGCCTGCGCTCGGACCGACCGCAGGACTCGTCGACACGATGGCGGCGGTCGCGCAGCGCAGCGGCCAGGCCTATCTGCTCCTCGACCAGTTCGAGGAGTACTTCCTGCACCAGGGTGACGGCAGGGCGCTGCGCGAGGCGCTTCCCGAGCTGCTGCGCCGGCCGGGCCTGCGCGTCAACGTGCTGATTGCCCTTCGAGACGACTCGCTCGCTGAGCTCGATGTGTTCGCCGGGCGTGTCTCCGGCCTCTTCGCCAACATGCTGCGGCTCGAGCGCCTCGATCGCCGCTCCGCACGGGCGGCCGTCCTCGGTCCGCTCGAGCGCTACACGGAGCTCACCGGCGTCGCCCACAGCGCGGAGCCCGCGCTCGTCGACGAGCTTCTCGACGAGGTGGCGGCCGGCCGCGTCGATCTCGGCGGCGCAGCCGCGACGGCGCTCTCGCCCGGGCAAGTCGAGGCGCCGTTCCTCCAGCTCGTGCTGATGCGGCTCTGGGCCGAGGAGGAGGCGGCTGGATCGGCGGTGCTGCGGCTGGAAACGCTCCGCTCGCTCGGCGGCGCCGAGCCGATCCTGCGCGATCACGTTCACGGAACGCTCGAGCGGCTGTCGGCGACGGAGCAAGACGCGGCGGCGCGCGTCGTGCGACAGCTCGTCACGCCGTCGGGAGCGAAGACCTCGCATACGGCTGCCGATCTGGCCGACTACGCCGCGGTGGATCCGGCTGAGCTGCAGCGGCTGCTTGCGCTGCTCGGACGCGAGCGCATCGTCGCCGCGGTCGAGGGGGCCGCGGGAGGGCCCGCGCGGTACGAGATCTATCACGAGGTGCTCGCCGATCCTCTGCTCGCGTGGCGGGGCCGCTACGAGCTCGAGCGCGAGCGTGCGTCTGCGCGGCGGCAACGCCGGCGGCTGCTTTCGTTCGTCGCAGCCGCGCTCGTCGCGCTCGTCGTTGTCGGCGCGATCGCCGTCTTCGCGTTCACGCAGCGCAGCGCAGCGCGCGCGCAGGCACGGCGCGCCCACGGGCGCGAGCTGGCGGCGCAGGCGCTCGCCGACATCCCGGCGAACCCGGCGGTCAGCCTCGCGCTCGCGCTGCGCGCCGCCGGGCTCGCTCCCGGAACCCAGACGGAGAACGTGCTGCGCTCGAGCCTGCTCGCGATGCGCGAGCAGCGCGTCGTGCGGGTCGGCGGCTCCGTCGTCGCGGCGAGCTTCGCGCCTTCCGGCGGTCGGCTCCTCGTCGCCGGCAGCAACGGAGCACTAGGCGTGTACGACGAGGCGGGCAAAAGACTCGTCGGCTTGCCGCGCCAGCAGCCGTTCACGCGCGCGGCGTGGAGCCCGGACGGGCGCTCGTTCGCGACGGGTGACGCCCACGGCGGCGTCACGATCTGGCGCGCGAACGACGGCCGCGCGCTGCGGCAGCTCCAGACGCCGGCTCCGATCTCGGTACTCGCGTACACCGGCAGCACGCTGCTCGTTGCCAGCGGCGGCCACATCCGGATGCTCGCCGGCCTCCACGGCCCGGTCCGGACGATTCGCGTCAACGGCGCCGTGGTCGCCGCGGCGCTGAGCCCGAACAAGCGGCTGCTCGCGTATGCAGCGTTGCGATCCGGGCAGATCGCTACCCGACTGATCGACGTGCGGACGGGCCGCCTGCGGAAGCTTCTGCCGGAGCGGGGTATCGGCTCGCTCGCCTTCAGCGGCGACAGCCGCCTGCTCGTGACGGGGAGCACCGACAAGACGGCTCGCACCTGGAAGGCAGCGACCGGAAAGCTCCTGCACATCCTCCCGAACGGGGGTCACGTCCTCGCCGAGACCTTCTCGCCGGACGGGCTGTCGCTCGTCACGTCGAGCTCGGACGGGACAGCCGCCGTGTGGGATCTCCATACCGGAGTTCGCGTCCTCCTGCTCGTCGGCGCCACTGGCATCGCCGAAGACGCGGCGTACAGCCCGGACGGCAAGGAGATCGCAGTCGCGTTCGGCGATCGACTCGCTCGCATCTACGACAGCCGGGACGGAAAGCTGCTTGCGCCTCTGGCCGGGCATACCGATGCGGTCACGGGGGTGGGCTACGACGCGCAGGGCAGCACGATCGTGACGGCCGGCGACGACGGCACCGCGCGGCTGTGGAGCGCCAACGGCGGCGATGCGCTGACGGCGATCGACCATCGGCACGGCGGCGTCGACTCGCTGTTCGCCGGCGCGCTCGTGCTCTCCGCGTCGGGGCGAGAGGTGAAGGTCCTGAGCGTGGGCGGCCGGCTGCTGGCGAGCGACCGGCTGCCGGGCCCGATCACAGCCGCCGCCGCGCACGGGACGTCGTTCGCGCTTGCGGACGCCGCCGGGGACCTGCTGCGGGCCGTCGGCGCCGGCCGGCCGGAGACGCTCGAGGGTCTCGATGTCGCCGCCCTCGGATACGCAGCCGATGGGACGCTCGTAACCGGCTCGCAGGACGGGACGATTCGCATCTGGCCGCTGGGGACGCGGGCGCCGCGGGTCGTCCGAGCTGCCGGCGCGGTTGTCGCGATCTCGGCCGCACGCGGCCGCTTCCTCGCGCGGACCCGCGACGGCGAGGTGCGCATCTATGCGCTCGACGGCAGCCTCCTTCGCACACTCGGCGTACGCGTGCAGCGCGCGACCCTCGCGCCGAGCGGGGCGGTGGTCGCAACGACGGAGGCGCGCGAGGCAGACCTGTGGGATGCGACCACCGGCAAGCTCCTCCACCGGCTCACCGGCCACCGCTCGCTCATCGAGGACGCTGAGTTCTCCCCCGACGGCAGCCGGCTCGTCACGGCGAGCGTCGATCACGACGCACGCATCTGGGACGTTGCGAACGGCCGTCTCGTCCACGTGCTGCGCGGCCACTTCTTTCCGGTGCGAAGCGCGTCCTTCAGCCCGGATGGGCGCTGGGTCGTGACGGCGAGCCAATTCACCGCCGGTCTGTGGGACGCCGTGACCGGCGAGCTCGTCCTCTACCTGCAGGGGAACACGCAACCTCTGAACGACGCCACCTTCAGTCCCGACGGCAGGTGGATCCTCACCGGCGATCAGGACGGGACTGCACAGATCGTCCGCTGCGAGGTCTGCGGGAACCTTGCCGGCCTGGAGCAGATCGCGCGCGCGCGTCTGCGGAACGTCGGCTAGCCGGACGGTTGTTCGGCGCGCGCCGCAGCGAGCAATTCGTCGAAGTCCGGGAACGCGTTGCTCTCGTACACCCACGCCCCGCGCACGACTCCCTCACCGTCGATCAGGAACGCAGAGCGCCGCGACACGTCTCTCAGGCCGCGATACTCGTGCGCGACGCCGAACCCGTGGGTCGCCTCGCAGTTCCAGTCCGACAGCAGCGGAAAGTCGAGGTCGAGCACCTGCGTCCAGGCGACGTGTGTCCAGGGCGAGTCGCGCGAGACCGCATACGGCTGCACGCCGGCCGCGCGGAACTCCTTGCTCTTGTCGCGCAACAGCTCCAGCTCGTTCGTGCAGGTCGCGGACCAATCGAAGAGGTAGAAGAGCAGCAGGATCGGGCCTTCGGCGACGATCTCCTGAAGCGTCGCGTTCTCGTGCGGCGTCGTCCAGACCCGCGCCTCGGGAATCCGCTCGCCCACCGCCAGCATGTCCTGAGCGTAACTACGCGGGTGCAGGCAGCGCGCCGACCTCGGTCAGCGTGGCGATCTCCCGCACGACCTCGACGATGTCGCGGTTCGCGTTGAAGACGCGCAGCTGGCGGTCGGCGCCGTTGCCGCGCCGGAGGATCGCTTCGATGCCGGCGAGCTCCGCCTCCGAGCCGAGCTCGCGTGCGTGCGGCTCGACGAGCTTGAGCGTGCGCCGGATCACCTGCGTGATCGGCAGCCGGTTGCGGCGGCCCGTGACGAGGTCCATCACCGGCGCTTCGAGTCCGTAGCGCGCGGCGAGCCACTTGTTCTCGGTGGTGAGGATCCGATGGAAGGACGGCACCTCCTCGCCCGCGTCAAAGCGCTCGGAGTAGTGCTTGACGAGCGCCTGGCAGAGGGCGGCGATCGCGACGACGTCCTCGAGTTGCGTGACGGCGTCGCAGATCCGGATCTCGATCGTGCCCAGCCGCGGGTGCAGCCGGATGTCCCACCAGATGTGCGTGTAGTCCGCGATGCAGCCGGTGCGCTCGAGCTGGCCGATCACCTCCGCATAGTCGGCGTAGTTGAGAAAGCGTGGGGGCGGGCCTGAGCGCGGGAACGCGGCGAACACCATGTGACGCGACGAGCGGAGCCCGGTCGGCTCGCCGCGCCAGAACGGCGAGCTCGCCGAGAGCGCGACAAGCTCGGCCAGGTGCCCGATCAGCGCGTTCACGACCTGGATCGCCTTCTCGGGGTTGTCGACGGCGACGTGGACGTGCAGCCCGAAGATCAGCTCGCGCCGCGCGATGTACTGCATCTGGTCGACGAGGGCGCGGTAGCGGTCGCGCGCCGTGATGCGCTGGCGCTCGAACAGCGAGAACGGGTGCGTGCCCGCCGAGCCGACGCGCATGCCCTCTCCGTGCGCGACCTCGCACACGTAGGCGCGTAGCAGGCGCAGCTGCGCGTCCACGTCCGCGGCCGTGTGGCAGACGGGCGTCGCGACCTCGAGCACCGACTGCATCAGCTCCGCGTTGATGCGCGGCTCGAGCTCGTGCCCGCTCACGGCGGCGAGCACCGTGTCGATGTGCTGCACGAGGTCGAACGTCTCGGAGTCGAGGAGCATGTACTCCTCCTCCACGCCGAGGGTGTACGCGTCGCTTGAACCGAAGGCGTGGTCGAGCGCGCTGCCGCCTTCCGCGTACCGGCTTCCCTTGCCGGTGATCGAGGCGGGATAGATCTGGCTCACGGCAGCACCGCGTCCACTTCGATCTCGACGAGCCAGCGGGGGTCGATCAGACCCACGACCACGCCGGTGCAGGCCGGCCGCGCCGTTGCGAAGGCCTCGCGGTGCGCACGCAGGATCTCCGGCGCGAACGAGGCGTCGGTCATCAGCAGGCGCGTTCGCACGACGTGGTCGAGGCTGCCGCCGAGCTCTCGCAGAGCGGCCTCGATGATCTCGAGGCAGCGGCGGGCCTGACCGTACGGGTCGGCGGGCGGGTCGGCGTTCTCGGGCATGGTCGGTGCCGTCCCCGCCACGAAGACGCGGTCGCCGGCAGCGACGGCGCGGCTGTACGCGCCCCGCTCCTCCCAGGCCGAGCCCGACGAGACGATGCGGCGCTCCACCTCCCTAGTATCTCCCGCCGTGGAGGCGCTGAGAACGATCGAGGGCTGGGGAGCCCGCACCGCGGCGGCCGGCGTGACGCGGGCCGGGCAGGAGCTCGGCGTCCACGGCCCGCGCGGCGCGGAGCTGCGCTGGGCCTCGGTGACGAAGCTCCTGACTGGGCTGGCGGTGCTCGTCGCGATCGAGGAGGGGACGGTGGCGCTCGACGAGGCTGCCGGCCCGCCCGCTTCGACGCTGCGGCATCTGCTCGCACACGCGTCGGGCCTGCCGACCGACGAAGGTCCGCCGCTGATGCCGCCGGAACGGCGGCGGATCTATTCGAACGCCGGCATCGAGCGTGCTGCCGAGCTCGTCGCGGAGCGGGCGGGGATGCCGTTCGCCGACTATTTCCGCAGCGCGGTGGCCCAGCCGCTCGGGCTCGCGGGCTCGCTCGTCGGCTCGCCGGCGTGGGGCTACCGCGGGCCGCTCGACGACCTGCTGGCGCTTGGGCGCGAGCTGCTCGCGCCCACGCTTCTCGCCTCCGAGACGCTCGCGGAGGCGGCGTCGGTGCAGTTCCCCGGCCTCGCGGGCGTGCTCCCGGGCTGGGGGAGGATGGAGCCGAACGACTGGGGTCTCGCCTTCGAGCTGCGCGACGCGAAGTCGCCGCACTGGACCGGCGCGCACAACTCGGCGCGCACGTTCGGCCACTTCGGCGCCGCGGGTACGTTCCTCTGGGTCGACCCGGATGCAGGGGTCGCCTGCGCGGTACTCACCGACCGCGAGTTCGGCGAGTGGGCGAAAGAGGTGTGGCCGGCGTTCAGCGACGCGGTGCTCGCCGAGGCGCGCTAGTCGTCGTCCGCGAAGAGCGGGCGCAGCAGCTCGTCGAAGGTGGCGCGGTCGCAGCTCGCGACAACGGCGGGCGTGATCGCGCTGACCGTCGCCGTGCGCGGCATCCCCATCGCGAGCGCCACCTCGCCGAAGTGGTCGCCCGGGCGGAGCACGCCGCGACTGCCGAGGTCGCGCTGCGTGACGCTGAGCATTCCTGCGAAAAGGACGTAGAAGCGGTCGCCGGGCTCGCCTTCCCGCACGATCGCGGTGCCGGGCGGGACCTCCTCGCGCTCCATCCGCTTTGCGAGCCGGGCGAGCACCTCACCCGGCAGGCCGGCGAGCAGCTCGACGCGGGCGAGCTCGTGCTGGGTTGCGGAGGCGCGGGGCACGGTTCGTCGATGGGCGGCAGAGGGCGCGAGGCCCTCTGCCGGGAATCCTCCTACTCGAGGCCCAGCTGGCGCTCGAGCATGCCCTTCGGCATGGCGCCGATCGCCGAGGCCTTCGGTGTGCCGCCCTCGAAGAGCACCATGTTCGGGATCGACTGGATCCCGTAGCGGACAGCGAGATCCTGGTTCTCGTCGATGTTGACCTTGACGAGCTTGAGCTTGCGCTCCTCGGCGATCTTCTCGAGCACGGGTGCGACCGCGTGGCACGGCCCGCACCACTCGGCCCAGAAGTCGACGAGCACGGGCTCGCCGCTCTGGAGCACCTCGGTCTCGAAGGTCGCGTCGGTTACGTCAGTTGCCATTCAATGATCCTTTCGGTTCGTTCCGGGGAGGAGGTGGTTCGACTCCCTGTAGAGAAGAACGCACGGCTCTACACTTCGCTTCCCGATGGCCGACCAAGTCTTCCAGCCGCTCCCGACGGTACCCGACCACGCCTCGCTCGAGGAGGAGGTTCTCGCCTGGTGGGACGAGGCCGGTATCTTCGACCGCCTGCGGGAGCGAAACCGGGGCGGCCCGGCCTTCTCGTTCTTCGACGGGCCGGTCACGGCCAACAAGACCCTCGGCGTCCACACGGCCTGGGGCCGGACGCTGAAAGACGTCTTCCAGCGCTACAAGGGGCTCCGCGGCTTCGACCAGCGCTATCAGAACGGGTTCGACTGCCAGGGCCTCTGGATCGAGGTCGGCGTCGAGCACGAGCTCGGCTTCAACTCGAAGCAGGAGATCGAGGAGTACGGCCTCGACAACTTCGCCCGCAAATGCCGGGACGCCGTCGTCTCGTACTCACGGGAGCTGACGAGGGGATCGAAGCGGCTCGGCATGTGGATGGACTGGGGCAACGACTACTACACGTTCAGCGACACGAACATCGAGTACGTCTGGCGGATGCTCAAGGTGGTGCACGAGCGCGGCTGGCTCGCGATGGGGCACCGTTCGACGGAGTGGTGCCCGCGCTGCGGCACGTCGCTGTCGCAGCACGAGCTCTCGCAATCGGGCGTCTACCAGGAGCGGCTCGACCCGTCGCTGTTCGTCCGCTTCCCGCTGATCGACCGGCCCGGCGAGTCGCTCGTGATCTGGACGACGACGCCGTGGACGCTACCGGCGAACGTCGCCGCGGCGGTCAAGCCGGACGCGGAGTACGGCCGGCGCGCGAACGGCGAGTGGGTCGGCGTCGCTCTCTATCCGGACGAGGATTTCGAGGAACGGCTACCGGGCTCGGCGCTCGTCGGGTGGCGCTACTCGGGGCCGTTCGACACGCTGCCCCCCGGCTCCGCCGTCGAGCACCGCGTGATCCCCTGGGACGAGGTGACGCTCGATCAGGGCACCGGGATCGTCCACATCGCGCCCGGCTGCGGCGGCGAGGACTTCGAGCTCTCGAACGTGCACGACCTGCCGGTGCTCACGCCCGTCGACGAGTCGGGGCGGTTCTATGACGACTACGGCTGGCTGCACGGCCTGTCCACGGTCGAGGCGGCCGATCAGATCGTCGGCAATCTCGGCGAGCGCGGCTTGCTCGTGCAGGCGACGACGTACGCGCACTCGTATCCGCACTGCTGGCGCTGCGACACGCCGTTGATCTTCCGCATCGCCGACGACTGGCTCATCTCCGTCGACGAGCTGCGCCAGCCCCTGCTCGACGCGAACGCAACGATCGCGTGGACGCCCGAGTACATGGGCAAGCGCATGGACGACTGGCTGCGCAACATGGGCGACTGGAACATCTCGCGGCGGCGTTACTACGGCCTGCCGCTGCCGTTCTATCCGTGCGCGTGCGGGACGCTGAACGTGATCGGTTCGCGCGCCGAGCTCGAGGAGCGTGCGCTCGGCGGGCTCGAGCAGCTCGAGGAGCTGCGGCGGCCGTGGATCGACCGCGTGCCGGTCCGCTGCGAGGCGTGCGGCGAATCGGTGGAGCGGGTGCTGGAGGTGGGCGACGTCTGGCTCGACGCCGGCATCGTCCCGTTCTCGACGCTCGGCTGGCAGAACCCGGAGTGGAAGCCGCAGGGCTACGCGACGGGTGCCGCGCGCGGGCTGACGACGGCGGACCTGCCGAATCACGCGTACTGGGAGAAGTGGTTTCCGGCCGACTGGGTGACGGAGATGCGCGAGCAGATCCGGCTGTGGTTCTACTCGCAGCTGTTCATGTCGGTCGTCCTGACCGGGCGCGCCCCGTTCCGCCAGGTGCTCGGCTACGAGAAGATGCTCGACGAGACGGGCCGCGAGATGCACGGCTCGTGGGGGAACACGATCTCGGCCGAGGACGCGTTCGCGCGCATGGGCGCCGACGTGATGCGCTGGCAGTACTGCGCGCAGCCGCCCGACCGGAACCTCCTGTTCGGCTTCGGGCCGGCGCACGAGATCAGGCGCGAGGTGCTGACGCTGTGGAACTCCGTCTCGTTCTTCGTCTCGTACGCGAACATCGAGGGCTTTCGTCCGGCGTGGTCGTCACTCGAGCCGTCGGGCGAGCTGCAGCCGCTCGATCGCTGGCTCGTCGAGCGCACCCACGCGTTCGTGTGCGACGCGGAAGCGGCCTACGAGTCGTGGCTGACCGTCGACGTCATGCGCGCCTACGAGGCGTATGTCGACGACCTCTCGAACTGGTACATCCGCCGCTCGCGCGCGCGCTTCTGGGACGGTGACACGACGGCGCTGGCGACGCTCTGGTACGCGTTCGTGCAGGCGTTGCGGGTGATGGCACCGATCCTGCCGTTCCTCACCGACCATCTCTGGCGCAACCTCGTGCCCGACGGGCCAGAGTCGGTGCACCTGGCCGGTTGGCCCGATGTCGCGGAGCCGGACCGCGCGCTGCTCGACGAGATCGCGAAGGTGCGCCGCGTCGTCACGCTCGCGCACCAGGCGCGCGCCGCCTCCGGCCTGAAGCTGCGCCAGCCGCTACGCCGGCTCGTCGTCGAGGGCGTGAACGGGGCCCGTGCGCATGCCGCGGAGATCGCCGCCGAGGTGCGCGTGAAAGAGGTCGAATTCGGCCCGGTCGACGCCGAGCTCCGCGTGAAGCCGAACCTCCCGCTGCTCGGCCCCCGGCTCGGCAAGGAGCTGCGCGCGGTGCAGCAGGCGCTCCGGGGCGGCGAGTTCGAGGCGCTCGACGGGGGCCGCTTCCGCGCCGCCGGCCACGAGCTCGAGCCTCACGAGGTGCTCGTCGAGCGGCTCGGGCGAGAAGGCTCGGCGGTCGCCTCCGCCGACGGCGTCATCGTCGCGCTCGACACGGCGCTCGACGACGAGCTGCTGCTCGAAGGCCGCGTGTACGACCTGATCCGCCTCGTGAACACGATGCGCAAGGACGCGGGGCTCGAGATGACCGACCGGATCGACCTCACCGTGCCGGAGGCGGACGGCGAGCTCGTCGCGCGTCACCGCGACTGGCTCGCGCGCGAGGTGCTCGCGGTCGAGATCGGTGTCGGCGCCGAGCTCGCGATCGCGAAGACCCAGGCCTAGCCGGAAGCGTCCGGGGTCGCCAGTGAGAGCCGCGTCTCGGTGCCAGGCACCGAGACGGGTCCGCTGGAGACGTCCGCGAGTCGGGGGGCGGCCTCTCAGGCCCCGACACGTCTCCCTGAGCGACGTCCCGGTGCCAGGCACCGAGACGTGGCCGTTCGGGTCACGCGAACGCGTGGCGGAGACGGGCGAGACCCTCGTCGAGCGTCTCGTCCGGCGTCGCGAGCGACAGCCGCGCCCAACCGCGCCCGCGCTCGCCGAAGCCTTCGCCCGGCGCGACCGCGACGCGGTGCTCCTCGAGCAGGTGCTCGCAGTCGACGCCGTCGGGCAGCCGGAACCAGACGAAGAAGGTGCCCTCGCCGCGCGCGTCGACCCCGGCGAGCGCCGCGACGGCCCGGTCACGCCGAGCCTCGTAGAGCAGCCGTCGCGCCTCGACCGTCTCCTGTGGCCCGGTCAGCGCCGCGACTCCCGCCTCCTGCGCGGGCATGAACACGCCGGCGAAGACGTGATTCTGGAGATCCTCAATCCGTGCCACGAGCTCCGCGTTGCCGACGGCGAACCCCAGCCGCCAGCCGGCCATCCCGTACGACTTCGACATCGAGAACAGCTCGAGGCCGACCTCGCGCGCGCCGTCCTGCGCGAGAAAGCTCTCGGGCCGCCGGCCGTCGAAGACGAGATCCCCGTAGGCGAAGTCGTGCAGCACCCACGCGCCGGCCCGGCGCGCCCACTCGACGAGCTCGGCGAACACGCCCGGCGGCGCGCACGCCGCCACCGGGTTCGACGGGTAGTTGAGGTACAGCGCCGCTGCTTGCGACGGCGCGGCGTCCCAGTCCGGACGGCCGTCGTCGGACAGCGGCAGCGTCGCCAGCTCCGCCGCGGCGACCGCGACCGCAGATCGGTAGTCGGGATAGCCCGGATCCGGCAGCACGATCGTGTCGCCGCGCTCGGTGGTGACCTGCGCGAACTCGATCAGCCCGGTCTTCGAGCCGGGAAGCACGGCGACCTCGCGTGCCGGGTCGATCTCGACGCCGTACACGTCGCGGTAGCGCGCCGCGATCGCCTCTTTGAGCGCGGGCAGCCCCGCGAACGGCGCGTAGCCGTGCGTGTCCGGTCGCGCGGCCGCGCTCGCGAGCGCGTCGATCACGTGCGCCGGCGGCGGAACATCCGGGTTGCCGCGGCCAAGGTCGACGAGCGGGGGACCGTCCTGCGCCTCCGCCCTGGCGACGCGTGCGAGCAGCCCCGTGAAGTACTGCTCGGGCAGACGCTCGAGCCGGTGGGGGCGCGGCCTCACGGCCGCGATGCTACGCGGCGGAACGTTCCGCGCGGCGCAGCTCGACCGGCAGGCGGAACACGACATCCTCGTAGGCCGAGCTGAACTCCGAGATGTCGCCGATGCCGTGCGCGCGGAACCAGTCGCAGACGCCGTCGACGAGCGGCTCCGGAGCGGACGCGCCGGACGTCACTCCCGCGACGGTGACGCCGTCGAGCCAGGCCTCGTCGATCTCCGACGCGTCGTCGACGAGATAGGCGGTCACCCCGGCCGCCGAGGCCACGTCGACGAGCCGTTGGGAGTTCGACGAGTTGTGCGAGCCGATCACGAGCAGCAGGTCGACCTCGGCGAGTAACTCCTTCACGGCCCACTGCCGGTTGGAGGTCGCGTAGCAGATGTCCTCCGTCGGCGGCCCCTCGATCGCCGGGAAGCGGCGGCGGAGCACGTCGACGATCTCGCGCGTCTCGTCGACCGAGAGCGTCGTCTGCGTGATGTAGGCGAGCTTGGCGCCGGCGGGGAAGGAGACGAGCTCGGCGTCGCCGATCGATTCCACGAGCACGATCGCTGCGGGCGCCTCGCCGGTCGTCCCTTCGACCTCCTCGTGCCCGGCGTGACCGATCAGCACGATCGTGTGGCCGTCTTCCGCGAACCGGCGCGCCTGCGTATGCACCTTCGTCACGAGCGGGCAGGTGGCGTCGATGGTGATCAGCCCGCGCGCCGCGGCAGCCGCGTGCACCGCCGGCGCGACGCCGTGCGCCGAGAACACGACGGCACTTCCCTCGGGAATCTCTTCGACCGAGTCGACGAAGATCGCCCCGCGCTCCTCGAGATCGCGTACGACGTGCGAGTTGTGCACGATCTGCTTGCGCACGTAGACGGGGCTCCCGTAGAGGGCAAGCGCGCGCTCGACCGTCTCGACGGCCCGCTCGACACCTGCGCAGTAGCCTCGCGGAGAGGCCAGGAGGACGCGCTTCACCAAGGCGCGGGCCACGATAGCTCCACCCCGATGAGGATGGCGTTAACACTTTTGGAAATGAGAAAGCCCGCCGCTTGGGGGGTCGTTGCGACGGGCTCCCTCGAGTTGCTCGCCGCGGGCGCCGGCCGGAGCCGGACGCAACCGCGATTCGCATCGCCCAGTGCGGGAGACGCTAAACACCCTCAGGAATCCCGACAATGGGCCGGACGGCCCATCTTTGCAACGTGGAGGAATCCCGTTCGACGGCCGGAAAGGTCGGAGAGTGACGCGCGTGCTCGTGGTGGACGACGAGGCGCCGATCCGCCTCATCTGCCGCGTCAACCTCGAGGTCGAGGGGATGGAGGTGCTCGAGGCGGCCGACGGCGCCGCCGGGCTCGAGCTGGCCCGCGAGGAGCTGCCCGACGTCGTGCTGCTCGATCTGATGCTGCCGCGCCTCGACGGGTGGCAGGTAGCCGAGGGCCTGCTCGCCGACGAGCGAACCCGCGACATCCCGATCGTCGTCCTCACGGGGCGCGTCGAGGTTCGCGACTACGCGCGCCGTCTCGCCATCGGCGGCTTCGGCTGCGTGACAAAGCCTTTCGATCCGCGCGAGCTGGCGCCGTTCCTGCTTCGGCTCGTCCTCGAGGCCGACCGCGGGGCGCGGGACGAACGGCGTGGCGAGAAGCTCGCCGAGCTTCGCGCGCTCGTCGAATCCACGTACCCCGGCGGTCCTGCGCGGTAGCCTTCGTGGCCGGGGCGTAGCTCAGCCTGGTAGAGCATCGCGTTTGGGACGCGAAGGCCGGCAGTTCGAGTCTGCCCGCCCCGATTAGTCCTGGAGCGACGCGGCGACCGCTGCGGCCACCTTGGTCGCGGCGATGCTGCCCTCGCGCAGCTGGCCGCCGAGCGTCGGCGTGAAGCCGACGAACCAGAGGCCCGGCAGCACCGGCTCGCCGTCCGTGCGCAGCGGCAGGCCGCGCGGGCCGAGCACGCCGAGGTGGCCGACGAGTTCGTCGAGGCCGGCGCGGAAGCCGGTCGCCGCGATCAGCACGTCCGGGTCGATGCGCGAGCCGTCGGCGAGCAGCACGTCCGCGCCGTCGAAGCTCTCGACCGCGGCGACGATCTCGACGATCTGCGTGCGCACGGCGTGGACGATGCCGACGTCGAGGATCGGCGTCGTGCCCGTTGCGAGGAACGCACTGCGGATGCCGACCTCGGGTCGTGGCAGCCCATAGCGTGCGAGGTCGGGGATGGAGAGCTTCCGCTGCGTCTTCGAGATCGGGTCGACCCAGTCGGGCGGCAGGTGCCTGATCGCGATGCCGATCAGCTGTGCCGGGATGCCGGCGGTCGCGCGGCGCACGATCTGCGGCGGCGTCCGCACCGAGAGTCGCGCGCGGACGGCACCGCCTTCGGCGACGTCGGTTGCGATCTCGGCGCCCGAGTTCCCCGCGCCGACGACGAGCACGTCGCGGTCGCGAAACGGCATCGCGTTCCTGTACTCGGACGAGTGGATCAGCTCGCCGGCGAAGCGGTCGCGGCCGGGCCAGTCCGGGATGAACGGTTTCCCGTTGTAGCCGGTGGCGACGATGACGACGCGCGCCGAGAGAGGCTCGTCGTCGAGGTCGAGCCGCCAGGCTTCGCCGTCGTGCTCGATCCTGCGAACGCGAGAGTTCGGGCGCACGTCGAGCGGCTCCGCGTACTTGCGCAGGTATGCGAGCAGGTCGTCGCGCGACACCCAGCGGCCGTAGCGGCGCGGGATGCGGCGGCCCGGCAGCCCGGAGAGCAGCCTCGGCGTGTGCAGGTGCAGCCGGTCGTAGCGCTCTCGCCAGGCGGCGCCGGGCTCCGGCCCGGCCTCGAGCAACAGCGCATCGACGCCGGCACGGCGGAGCAGCTCGGCAGTGGCGAGCCCTGCCGAGCCCGCGCCGACGACCGCGACGTCGCGTGCATCCACAGCGGGGTCATACCATCAGAAGGCGCGTCGGGCGGTACCGTATGCCTCGAACGCGGGCGTAGCTTAATGGCAAAGCTTCGGGTTTCCAACCCGATGACGCGGGTTCGATTCCCGCCGCCCGCTCTCGTCTAGCGTACGAGTCGTGAGCTTGCCTCTCGAGGTCACGGCACTTGCTCCGATCGTCGCTGTTCTCTGGTTGACGGCCCGACCGAAGGGGCGGCAGCTCGTTCTGCTCGCCGTCGCACTCGCACTGATCGTCGCCGCCTTCGCGACCCCGCTTCAGCGATTCGCGCTGCACACGTTCCTGTGGGCGCACCTACTTCAGAACGTCGTGCTTGCCGAGTGGGCGCCAGGCCTACTCGTGCTCGCGATCCCGCCGGCGCTCGCAGCGCGTGCGACCGGCTTCCCGCTGCTGCGTCCCCTCGTCGCGCTGCCGCTCTGGCTGTGCACGTACTACGTGTGGCATCTGCCTGCGATCTACGACTTCGCGCTGCGTCATCCCCATTCGCTGCTGCACGTCGAGCACGTGACGTATCTCCTCGCCGGGCTTGGACTCTGGTGGCCGGTCGTCCACGGTGTCACCTCGGCGGGCGTCAAGGCGGCATACCTCTTCGCGGCGTTCGTGCTCGCGTCGCCGCTCGGGCTCGTGCTCGCGCTCGTGCCGCGCGCGATCTACTCGTTCTACGCGCACGCTCCGCGCACGTGGGGGCCGTCGCCGCTCGCCGACCAGCAGATCGCGGGCGTGACGATGGCGGTGGAGGAGGCGGTCGTCTTCTTCGCGGTGTTCGCGTTCTACCTGCTGCGCTTCCTCCGCGACGAGCAGCTCGAGGGCGCGTTCGACGAGCTGCGGCTCAGGCAAGGCTCCTGACGACGACGCGGTACTCGATCGCCTTGTAGGCCTTCGTCCGCTCGCCCTTCGTGAGCGCGTAGATGACGGTGGCCGTGCCCGGCTTGACCGCCTGGTACACGATCACGACGTTCGGGCCGACGTCGGCTTCGCCGACCTCGCGGAGCACCTTGGTATTCACCGGCCGTGCCTGGCGCCATTCGAATCCGCTCGCGCGTGCAGGCAGCGTCACCGAGACGAGGCCGCCGGGCGGGATCGATACCGTCGTCAGCGGCGCCTTCGGCAGCGGTCCGACGGGCGGCGCGGTCGCCGACGCGACGGCCACGGGAAGACAGCCGGCCAGGGCTGCCAGAACTGCGATTCGCCTGCGCATGTTACTCAGCCTCCGCCAGTTGTTTGGCAAGTCGCTTTGGCGCCGCGAGCAGCCACGAGTCGACCAGGAACTCGCGGACGTCGTCGAGCGGCGCTTCGAGCCGGATCAGCACGGCGCCGTAGCCGTGGTAGTGCGGCGTCTCGAACAGGATGTCCGGGCGCGCTTCGAGCAGGAACGGCTTCTCGTCGAGATCGCAGCGGACGACGAGCGCGTCCGGGTCGGTGCGCAGGGCGACGACGAACTTGCCGCGCACCTTCAGCGCGGGTCGGCCGTACGACGTCCCCTCCTCCGTCTCGGGGAGCTCGCGGCCGAGCACGACCACGTCGTCCCAGCTGACCAACCTAAGCGGGGACGAGCTCCACTCGCTCGATCACGACGTCCTCGCGCGGCCGGTCGCGCGCGTCCGTCTCGAGCGCGGAGATGACATTGACGACGTCCATCCCGTCCGTCACGCGGCCGAACACCGTGTGCTTGCCGTCGAGCCAGGGGCACGCGTCGGCGGTGACGATGAAGAACTGGCTGCCGTTCGTGTTCGGGCCGGCGTTCGCCATCGCGAGCGCGCCGCGCACGACCTGCTGCTTGTTGAACTCGTCCTCGAAGGTGTAGCCGGGGCCGCCGGAGCCGGTGCCCGTGGGATCGCCGCCCTGGACCATGAAGTCCGGGATCACGCGGTGGAAGATGACGCCGTCGTAGAAGCCGTCGCCGGCGAGCTTCACGAAGTTGGCGACCGTCTTTGGCGCGTCCTCGTCGAACAACTCGACCGCGATCGCGCCGTGGTTGGTGTGCAGGGTGGCTGAGCTCATGGGAGGAGCCTACCCAGAGAGGCGCGCCCGGCAGGATTCGAACCTGCGACCCGCGGATTAGAAGTCCGCCGCTCTGTCCCCTGAGCTACGGGCGCACGTTCGAAGGGTAACGCCGTCCGCGGAGAGCGACCGTTCCGGCTCGGGTACCCTGTAGCGGCCTCGCGGTGGCGGTAGCTCAGTTGGTAGAGCTCCGGGTTGTGGTCCCGGTGGCCGCGGGTTCGAGTCCCGTCCGCCACCCTCACGTCACGACGGCAGCGTTCTCGTTGCCGTGCACTCTTGTCATCTCCCCGGTAGTCTGTCCGGCCGTGCCCGACGCGCTCGAGACCCTGAAGACGCGCCTCACCGAGCAGCACGCGCTCGACGAGCTCACGGGGCTGCTCGCCTGGGACCAGCGCACGATGATGCCGCCTGCCGGCGGCCGCCAGCGGGCCGGGCACATGGGCCTGCTCCAGCGGCTCTCGCACGAGCAGCTCACCGACCCGGAGGTCGGCCGGCTGCTCGCCGAGCTCGCGCCGCGCGCCGACTCGCTCGATCCCGACTCGGACGACTACGCGCTGATCCGGCTCACCCGGCGCGACTACGACAAGGCCGTGCGCGTCCCGGCCGAGCTGCGCGCGGAGATGACGCGCGCCGCCTCGGAGGCGGCACCGGTGTGGCTGGAGGCGAAGGCGACCTCCGACTTCGAGTTGTTCCTGCCGCTGCTCGAGCGCAACATGGAGCTGCGCCGCCGCTACATCGCCTGCTTCGAGCCGCAGGACGAGCCGTACGACATCCTCCTCGACGACTTCGAGCCGGAAATGAAGGCGGTCGAGGTGACGCGGATCTTCGACGAGGTCAAAGCCGAGCTCGTGCCGCTGATCGCGGAGCAGGCCGGAAACGACGTCGACCAGTCGTTCCTCACCGGTCACTTCCCGATCGACGACCAGATCGCGCTCGACTGGGAGGTCGTCGACATGTTCGGGCACCGTCCCGGCGCCTGGCGCATCGACTCGACGGAGCATCCGTTCGCGTCGGGCGCCGGCATCGACGACATCAGGATCACGACGCACTACTACGAGGACAGCCTCAAGTCGCTCTTCTCGACGATGCACGAGTACGGGCACGGCCTGTACCAGCACCAGCTGCCGGCACGCATCGCGCACCTGCCGATCGGCGACGCGGCATCGCTCGGGATCCACGAGTCGCAGAGCCGGCTGTGGGAGAATCTCGTCGGCCGCAGCCTCCCGTTCTGGCGCTTCTTCTATCCGCGGCTCCAGGAGATCTTCCCGTCGCAGTTCGGCGGCGTCGAGCTCGAGCGCTTCTACGCCGCGATCAACCGGGTGCGCCCGTCGCTGATCCGCATCCGCGCCGACGAGGTCACGTACGGCATGCACGTGATCCTGCGCTTCGAGCTCGAGCAGGACATGGTCAACGGGCGCATCGAGCTGCACGATCTGCCACGGCGGTGGGCGGAGAAGATGGACGAGTACCTCGGTGTCGACGTGCCGGACGACGCGAACGGCGTCCTCCAGGACATGCACTGGTCGTCAGGTGCGATCGGGTACTTCTCGACGTACCTGCTCGGATCGGTGATGTCGGTGCAGATCTGGGAGAAGGCGGCCGACGACCTCGGCGATCTCGACCGGCAGGTCGAGCGCGGCGAGTTCGCGCCGCTGCGCGAGTGGCTCGGCGAGCACGTGCACGCCAACGCACGGAAGTTCGCGCCGCAGGAGACGCTGCGACGAGCCGTCGGGTCGACGATCGACGCGAAGCCGTATCTCGCGTACCTGAAGAAGAAGTACGGCGCGCCGGTCGCGGCCTGATCTCCGGGTTACCCTTCTTCAGCACGGCCCCGTAGCTCAGCGGATAGAGCGGCAGCCTTCGAAGCTGCGCGCGGAGGTTCGACTCCTCCCGGGGCCATCGCCACGCGACGGCGGCTCACCTCACAGCACCGTGAGGTGATAGACAGGCAGGAGAACCTCGAGGCCGAGAGCAAGGAGGTCCGACCATGGCCGATGACATCGAACTCGTTCAGGGCAAGAACGTCGTCGCGGTCATCGATTTCCACGAAACCTCGATCTATCCCACCGACGCGTCACCCGGCGAACGGCCGGAGCACATCGTCGCCCCCGATCCGCTCGGCCACTTCCACAAGGTTCACCACCACGCCGGGAACCCGAGCGGAGCCTACGAAGCCGACAGTCCGGAGTACTGGCGGGAGATCGCCGATGCCGTGTCGCCGGCAGCGGCGATCCTCCTCTTGGGGCACGGCAAGGGCAAGTCGAATGCGTCGCACCACTGGGTGGCCTACGTCGAGAAGCACCGGAAGGACGTCGCCGCCAAGGTGGTTGCCGACGTGCGCGTCGACATCGATCGCCTCGATGACGACCAGGTGTTACGGCTTGCTCAGTACTACTTCGCGGGCCCGCCCGCGCGCGACTACGGGGATGGCCGCTGGGGAGAGCCGCCGCCCCGCCCGCCGGGGGACGGCGAGCCCGGCGAATAACCTCGAGCGGCGAACGTGCGGTCATCTGCGATGATCGCTGCGTGCTCCTGGAGTTGACCCCGGACGAGCTTCTCTCCACGACGCGCGCCGTGCGGAAGCGCCTCGACCTGTCGCGGCCGGTGGAACCCGAGGTACTCGAGGAGTGTTTCCGCCTTGCGCAGCAGGCGCCCACCGCCTCTTACTCGCAGAACTGGCATTTCGTCGTCGTAACCGACGCGGACAAGCGCGCGGCGCTCGGCGAGATCTGGCGCACGGTGGCCTATCCGTACCTCGAGCGCGGCGGCCCCCGCGAAGGGCAGGGTGCGCGCATCGGGGACGCGGTCGTGCACCTCGCCGAACACATCCACGAGGTGCCGGTGCACGTGATCCCCTGCGTCGAGGGCCGGTTCGAGGGGAAGCCGAACGCGCTCGTCGCGTCGCTCTTCGCTTCGATCATCCCGGCCGCCTGGTCGTTCATGCTCGCCGCACGCTCGCGCGGCCTCGGCTCCGTGTGGACGACGTTCCACCTGATGCACGAGCGCGAAGTGGCGGAGATCCTCGGCATCCCGTACGACGACGTCACGCAGGTCGCGCTGATCCCGGTCGCCTACACGATCGGCACGGACTTCAAGCCGGGCATGCGCAAGCCGCTCGACACGATGGTGCACTGGAATAGCTGGTAGCCGCCGGCGGTCCGCGCCAGAGTGAAGCTGCCGCGTTGTTTGCGCAGCACTTTCTCAGGGCGCGAGATAACGCCCGAACCATTCGAGGATCGCCTCGAAGCGAAGCACGCGATGCAACGGCGAGCCGGCGCGCGAGAGCTCATGGCTCTCCGCCGGGAAGCGCAGCATCTCCACCTCTTTGCCGAGCAGGCGCAGCAGCGTGAACAGATGCTCTCCCTGCTCGACGTTGCACCGCAGATCCTGCTCCGAGTGCAGGATCAGCACGGGCGTCTCGATGTTCTGCGCATACGTCGCCGGCGAGAGCTCGAGCCAGGCGTCGACGTGCTCGTACCAGGGGCCGCCGAACTGGCGCTGGAAGGCCCAGAAGATGTCGCTCGAGCCGGCGGCGCTCACCATCTGGTTGACCGCGCGCTCGGACACCGCCGCCTTGAAGCGGTGGTCGTGCGAGATCGTCCACGTCGTCATGAAGCCGCCGTACGAGCCGCCGATCACCCCGAGCCGGTCGGGATCGAGGAAGTCGAATCGCTCCAGCGCCGTGTCGACGGCTGCAAGCACGTCCTCGTAGTCGACGGTGCCCCAGCCCGGGCCGCTGCCGTCGATCGGGCCGCGGATCGCGCGCCCCCACGCCTCGGAATAGCCGGAGCCGCCGCGGGGGTTCGCGAAGAGCACCGCGTAGCCCGCGCCGGCGTACACCTGGAACTCGTCGAAGAAACCGGTGCCGTACTGGGTGAAGGGACCTCCGTGCACGTTCAGGAGCACCGGGTAGCGCTCTCCCGGCTCGAAGCCCGCCGGACGCATCAGCCACGCGTCGACCTCCGTGCCGTCCTTCGACACGGCGGTGAAGCGCTCCGCGTCGACGAGCTCGCGCTCGGCGGTGAACGAGGCGCCGACGTCCGTCAGCCTGCGGCCTTCCGTGCCCGCGTACAGCTCGCGCATGTTCGTATGCGTGCTGGAGACGTACACGAGCTGTCCGGCGCGGTAGTCGTATCCGGCGATCGACTGCTCGCCGCCGACGAGCAGCTCCGGCGCCGACGCGCCGTCGGTCGCGACTGCATACACGTGCACGTTGCCGCCGTCCTCGACCGTGAAGACCACGCGCTCGCCGTCCCAGAGCGGCTCACGACTGTCGCCGTGCGGCGCGCACTGCCGGTCGAGCGGCGTCGTCAGCAGTCTCTCCTGCGTGCCGTCCGGCTGCATCACGCCGAGCTGGCCGTGGTGCGGAAACGTCCCGTCCTCCGGCGTGAAGCGGTAGGCGAGCCGTGTGCCGTCCGGCGAGAACGACGGCTGCTCATAGGATCCTGCTGCGCTCGTCAGCGGCTCCGGCTGGCCGCCTTCCGCGTCGACGACGTAGAGACGGCTGATCAGCTCGGTGTCCCAGCGCTCGTCCCGGAGCGCGCTGAAGACGATCCGCGCGCCGTCCGGCGTCCAGACGTGCTCGCCGTCCTCGTAATCGCCGTCGGTGAGCTGTCGCGGCTCCGTGCCCTCGAGGTCGACGACGAACAGGTGCCGGCGGCGGTCGGTCGTCCACCCGACGCTGTCGAGCTTGTAGATGAGGCGCGTGACGCGCCGCGGCTTCCGCTTCCGGTCGTCCTCTTCCTCGTAGGCCTCGTCGCGCACGCGGGCCGCGAACGCGAGCCGCGTCGAGTCGGGCGACCAGGCCGTCTCCTCGACGCTCTCCTTCATGTCCGTGAGCTTGCGTGCTTCACCACCCTCGGCGGGAATCACGTACAGCTGCGCCGACTGCTTCTCGCCGCCACGGTTCGAGATGAACGCGAGCCACTTGCCGTCCGGCGACCACTGCGGACTCCCGTCGCTCTTCTCGCCGGATGTGAAGCGGCGCGGCGCCTCCGAGCCGTCGAGGCTCGCCATCCAGATCGCGCCGCGGTACTCGTTCGACTCTTTGTCGATCGACCACACCTGATACGCGACGCGGGTGCCGTCCGGTGAGATCCGCGGGTCGGCGACGCCCGTCAGCTCGTAGAGATCCTCCGGCTTCATCCCGCCCACGGGGCGGGACTATACGAGACCGGCCTCTATCCTGAGGATGTTCGCGGGTGTGGCGGAACTGGTAGACGCGGCGGGTTTAGGTCCCGCTGGGCGCAAGCCCTTGGAGGTTCGAGTCCTCTCGCCCGCATCAAGCGTGCGTCGAGGCGATCTCGAACGCCATCGCCGCCGTGAAGTCTGCGCCCTTGCGCACGAGCGAGCGCGCGAGCGCGACCGACGCATACGAGCATGAGGACGACGCTGCACCCAGCCCTGAGGCGACGAGCAGTGTGCGCGGTGAGGCGTCGGGGAGAAGCCGCCGCAGCTCGCGCTTCCAGACGACGGCGTGGACCGCGGCCGACAGCGCGAAGCCGAGGATGAGCGCCCAGAGGACCTCCCCCGTCATCCCGAACGCGAAGCTCAGAGCACGCCAGAGCTCGTGCAGAGCGCCGCCATCAGCGTCGTGCAGCGACTCGCGCCGACGCGAGATACACGAGGGCGCCGAACATCCCGACCCAGATCAGGGTCACGACGGTCATCAGAATCCAGCCCCACGCGTCCATCGGCGGATCACGCATTTCGCCGCGCGCGCCTTGCGCCCTGCTACCCGTTCGAGGGATTCCCGGCGAGCAGCGCCACCTGCTCTGCCGCCCGCCCGAGCGCCGCCCCGTCGAAGAGGTACGGCGTCGCGTTCGGAATCCTGCGCGCGGGAGCGTCGAGGTCGCTCGAGCCGGCCGCGCCGTTGAGCGCGTAGCGCATCCCGATCTCATGGCAGACGACGAGGATCGCCCGCTCCGGCCGCGCAGCGAGCCGTGCGAATGCAACCGCGTAGCGGCGGGCGGCGTCGTCGAGGCTCTCACCGCCGGGAAACGGCTCGTCGCGCGGGTGCGCGAGCTTCCAGGCTCGATAGGCCTCGAGCGTCGCGCCCTCGAGGTCGCCGACGTCGATGTCGTCGAGCAGCGGCTCCTCGAGCCGGGGCACGTCGCGCCCGGCGAGAATCACGTCCGCCGTCTCCCTCGTTCGAGCGAAGCGCGTGTGCACGCAGAGGTCGAACGGCTGCTCCGCGAGTTGCTGCCCGAGCCGCTCCGCAGCGGCCCGCCCCTCGTCGGTGAGCGGCACGGGGACGCCCGGATCGCCGTTCACGCGGCCCTGTGCGTTGAGCGTCGAATTGGCGTGGCGGGTGAGGACGAACAGGCGCAACCGGCCGAGCGTACGCGACCGAGCCCGACAGGGCTCTGCTTGAATGGCCGGATGCAGACCCAGGTCGAGGAGCTGCCCGAGAACCGGGTTCGACTGACCGTCCAGGTGCCGTCCCACGACGTCCACCACGCGGTCGAGCACGCCGCCACCGACCTGGCGACGACCGCGAAGATCCCAGGCTTCCGTAAGGGCAAGGTCCCGCGGCAGGTGCTGCTCCAGCGCGTCGGCCGCGAGCGGCTGATGGCCGAGGCCGTCGAGAGCCACATCACGGGCTGGTTCTGGAACGCCGCCGCGCAGACGCGCGTCCGTCCGGTCGAGCAGCCGAAGTACGACTTCGAGCTGCCCGCGACCGACAGCGAGGACTGGCAGTTCACCGCGACCGTCGCGGTGCAGGCGAAGCCCGAGCTCGCCGACTGGACGCAGCTCGAGGTCGGCGCCTTCGAGCCCGAGGTGCCGGCGGAGCTGATCGAGCGCGAGCTCGAGGCACTCCAGTCGACCGTGGCCGAGCTCGTCCCCGTCGAGGGTCGCCCCGTCGCCCCCGACGACACCGTCGTCGTCGACCTCCTCGCCGAAGAAGGGGAGAGCCGCCGCGACTACGTCGTCGAGCTCGGGCGCGGCGCGGTGGTCGAGGAGATCGAGCAGGGCGTCGTCGGCATGAGCGCGGGCGAGACGAAGGAGATCGAGTTCGAGCTGGCCGACGGGACGAAGCAGTCGATCACGCTGCTGCTGAAGGAGATCAAGGAGAAGGTGCTGCCGCCGCTCGACGACGAGCTCGCGCGCTCCGCCACCGAGTTCGAGACGATCGAGGAGCTTCGCACGGACGTCGAGTCGCGGCTCCGCGCACAGCTCGAGGAAGAGACCGAGGCGCAGTTCCGCAGCGACGTCGCCGACGCGCTCGTCGCGGCGTCGAAGGTCGACGCGAGCGGGCCGCTCGTCGAGGCGCGCACCCGCGAGCTGCTGCGCAGCCTCGCGCGCCAGATCGAGGCGCGCGGCGTCCAGCTCGACACGTACCTCGCGATGACCGGCCAGCAGCCCGACCAGCTGCTCGAGCGTCTGCGCGAGGAGGCGACGCGTTCCGTCGCCCGCGAGCTCGTGCTCGAAGCCGCGGCCGACCAGCTCGAGATCGCGATCGCGGACGAGGAGATCGAGGCGCTCGTGCGCGAGCAGGCGAATGCGCTCGGAGACGACCCGGACGAGATGCTTCTCCGCTTGCGCGAGAACGGCCGCGTCGAGACGCTCCGCGACGACCTGCGCCTGCGCAACGCCCTCGACCGGATCACCGCCGAGGTGAAGCGGATTCCGCGCGAGCTCGCGGCAGCCCGCGACGCAATTTGGACTCCCGACAAGGAAAAGCCTCAGACTGAGACGAAACTATGGACCCCCGGTAGCGGAGGAGCGAAATGAATCCGACGAATCTGGTCATCCCGTCTGTCATCGAACAGACCTCGCGCGGCGAGCGCTTCTTCGACATCTACTCGCGGCTCCTGAACGAGCGCATCATCTTCCTCGGTACGCCGATCGACGACATGGTCGCCAACCTGATCGTCGCCCAGATGATCCATCTCGAGTCCGAGGACCCGGACAAGGACATCCAGCTCTACATCAACTCGCCGGGCGGCGCGGTGTACTCGGGCCTCGCGATCTACGACACGATGCAGTTCATCAAGCCGGACGTCGCAACGACGTGCGTCGGCATCGCGATGTCGATGGGCGCGCTCCTGCTTGCGGCCGGCGCGGAGGGAAAGCGCACCGCGCTGCCGAATGCCAAGATCCTCATCCATCAGGTGTCCGGAGGCTTCCAGGGCCAGGGCACCGATATCGAGATCCAGGCCCGCGAGACGATCAATCTCAAGCGGAGCCTGGAGGAGATCATCGCGTTGCACACGAATCAGCCCGTCGACAAGGTCTCGAAGGACATGGAGCGGGACTACTACTTGACTGCCAGTGAGGCGCACGAGTACGGGATCGTCGACAACGTGATCGCGCACCGGTAGACGAAAAGGCCGATCCGAGGTACAAGGAGACAGGTGGCTAGGGCAAGCGACGGCAACGAGCAGCTGCTTTGCAGCTTCTGTGGGAAGAGCCAGAGGCAGGTCAAGAAATTGATCGCCGGCCCCGGCGTGTACATCTGCGACGAGTGCATCGATCTCTGCAACGAGATCATCGACGAGGAGCTGACGACTCCGACTCCGCTCGACCTCGACAACCTGCCGCGCCCGCGGGACATCTACTCGGTGCTGAACGACTACGTCGTCTCGCAGGAAGAGGCGAAGCGCACGCTCTCCGTGGCCGTCTACAACCACTACAAGCGCGTGCAGATGGGTACCGACGAGAACGACGTCGAGCTCCAGAAGTCGAACATCCTCCTGCTCGGCCCGACCGGCTGCGGGAAGACGCTGCTGGCGCAGACGCTGGCGCGCATCCTCAACGTGCCGTTCGCGATCGCCGACGCCACCGCGCTCACCGAGGCGGGCTATGTCGGCGAGGACGTCGAGAACATCCTCCTGAAGCTGATCCAGGCCGCCGACTTCGACATCAAGAAGGCGGAGACGGGGATCATCTACATCGACGAGGTCGACAAGATCGCGCGCAAGGCGGACAACCCGTCGATCACGCGCGACGTCTCCGGCGAGGGCGTGCAGCAAGCCCTGCTGAAGATCCTCGAGGGGACGGTTGCGTCGGTGCCGCCGCAGGGCGGGCGCAAGCACCCGCACCAGGAATTCCTCTCGATCGACACGACGAACATCCTCTTCATCTGCGGCGGCGCGTTCGCCGGGCTCGACAAGATCATCGGCCGGCGGATCGGCAAGAACGCCGTCGGCTTCGGTGCCGACGTCCGCTCGAAGAACTCGTTCGAGTCGTCCGACCTGCTCGCCGACGTGATGCCGGAGGATCTCCTCAACTTCGGGCTGATCCCCGAGTTCATCGGCCGCCTGCCGGTCGTGTCCGCGGTGCACCAGCTTCGTCGCGAGGACCTCGTCCAGATCCTCACCGAGCCGAAGAACGCGCTCTCGAAGCAGTACCAGCGTTTCTTCGGGTACGACAACATCGAGCTCGTCTTCACCGAGGACGGACTGTGGGAGATCGCCGACAAGGCGCTCGCCCGCGAGACCGGCGCACGCGGCCTGCGCTCGATCATCGAGAGCGCGCTGCTCGACGTGATGTTCGAGCTGCCCTCGCGCCGCGACGTCACCAAGTGCGTGATCACGAAGGAGTGCATCGCGCAGGGCATTCGCCCGACGCTCGTCACGAGCGCCGGCACGTACGTCGACGACGAGCCTGAAGAGGCCGTCGAGCAGAGTGCGTAGGCGTCGGCCGGCGTGAGCGCGCTGACGCCCGGCACCGAGTTCGGCCCTTCGTCCTGGGTCGAGGTCTCGCAGGAGCGCATCGACGCGTTCGCCGCGGCGACCGGCGACGACCAGTGGATCCACGTCGACCGTGAGCGCGCCGCAGCAGGCCCGTTCGGGACGACGATCGGCCACGGCTACCTCACGCTCTCGCTGCTGCCGGCGATGTCGTACGAGGTGGTGCCGCGGCAGGAGGGCGGGATGGGGATCAACTACGGCCTGAACCGCGTCCGCTTCCCCGCGCCCGTTCCCTCGGGCTCGCGCGTGCGGGGCACGTTCCGCGTCGACTCGAGCGACGAGTTCGACGGCGGCGTTCAGACGACGATGACCGCCACGATCGAGCGCGAGGGTGGCGACAAGCCCGTCTGCGTGGCCGAGGTCGTCTTCCGCTACTACCGCTGACCCGCGGCCCCTTCTGGATCCAGCTTTGTCCGTTTTCCCGCTTGCGTACCGTCCAGGCGTTCATCTAGGATCCGAAATAGCGCCAACGAGCGAGGGAGACCGCGATGGAGCGCGATATTCGGATCCAAGAGGAGACCGAGCGGCAGGAAGCCCGCTGGCAGAGCGGGCGCTGGCAGGGGATCGAGCGGACATACAGCGCGGAGCAGGTCGTGCGGCTGCGCGGCTCGGTCGTGCCGGAGCAGACGGTCGCCCGGCTCGGCGCGGAGCGGCTCTGGGAGCTGCTCGGCCGGGACGAGCCGGTCCGTGCGCTCGGAGCGCTGACCGGCGGCCAGGCGGTGCAGATGGTCAAGGCGGGGCTCGAGGCGGTCTACCTCTCGGGCTGGCAGGTGGCGGCCGACGGCAACCTCGCCGGCGCCACGTATCCGGACCAGAGCCTCTATCCGGCGAACAGCGCGCCGGCGCTCGTCAAGCGGATCAACAGCGCGCTGATGCGCGCCGACCAGATCGACTGGTCGGAAGGGCGCAACGGCACGCACTGGTTCGCGCCGATCCTCGCCGACGCCGAGGCCGGCTTCGGCGGCCCGCTCAACGCGTACGAGCTGATGCGCTCGATGATCGAAGCCGGCGCCGCCGGCGTGCACTACGAGGACCAGCTCGCGTCGGAGAAGAAATGCGGCCATCTCGGCGGCAAGGTGCTCGTGCCGACGTCCCAGTTCGTCAGGACCCTGAACGCCGCACGGCTCGCCGCCGACGTGCTCGACGTGCCGACGGTGCTCGTCGCACGTACCGACGCACTGTCGGCCGCGCTGCTCACGAGCGACGTCGACGACTACGACCGGGAGTTCGTCACGGGCGAGCGCACGTCGGAGGGCTTCTTCCGCGTCCGCGACGGGATCGACGCGGCGATCTCGCGTTCGCTCGCGTACGCGCCGTATGCCGACCTGCTCTGGTTCGAGACCTCGACACCGGATCTCGGCGAAGCGCGCGACTTCGCGCAGGCGATTCACGAGAAGTTCCCGGGCAAGCTGCTCGCGTACAACTGCTCGCCCTCGTTCAACTGGCGGCAGCATCTCGACGACGACCAGATCGCCGGCTTCCAGCAGCAGCTCGGCGAGTGGGGCTACCGCTTCCAGTTCATCACGCTCGCCGGCTTCCACGCGCTCAACGCCGGCATGTTCGAGCTCGCCCGCGGCTACGGCCGCGACGGCATGACGGCGTACGTGCGGCTCCAGGAGCACGAGTTCGAGCTCGAGGAGCACGGCTATACGGCGACCCGGCATCAGCGCGAGGTCGGCGCCGGCTACTTCGACCTCGTCGCCCAGGCAGTGGCGCCGGACAGCTCGACGCTCGCCCTCAAGGGCTCGACGGAGGAGGCCCAGTTCGAGACCCAGGAAGCCGTCGCGTAGACCGGGTCCCCAGCGGGTCAGGCGTAAACTCATGGACGTGAGCCTCGACACCACGAAGGCCGACGACATCGCGCTCGTGATCGAGGAGGCGATCGTCTCCGGCGAGCTCGCCCCCGGCACCGTGCTCCGCCAGGAGCAGCTCTCCGAGCAGTTCAACGTCTCGCGCACGCCCGTCCGGGAGGCCCTGCGTCGCCTCGCCGCGCTCGGGCTCGTGTCCTTCGTACCGAACCGCGGCGTCCGCGTCCGCACCATCTCGCGCGACGAGCTCCACGAGGCGTTCATGGTGCGCGCCGAGCTCGAGGGGCTGGCCACGGAGGTGGCCGCGACGCGGATCACACCCGAGGAGCTCGCCGAGATCGACGAATGCGAGACCCGGTTCGCCGCGATCTCGCTCGAGCTGCGCTCGCGCGAGCCCGGCGAGGAGCGGCGCTCGATCATGGGCGACTGGGTGCGCGCGAACCACGCGTTCCACGACGTCATCTACCGCGTCGCCGACCTGCCGCTCGTCGAGCAGCTCGCGAAGAGCGCGCGCCGCACCTTCTCCGGGCCCGCCGTCTGGGCGCCGGGCGACCACTCGCTCGACGGCCTCTACGTGAAGAACGCCGAGCAGCACCGCGCGATCAAGCAGGCGCTCGCGGCCGGCAGCGCGACCGGCGCGCGGGAGCTCGCACGCGAGCACGTCCTCTCGTCGTTCCATCTGCTCGAGACGATCCTCGAGCAGGTCGGAGCGCAGCCGCGCGACTGGCGCACGGCTAGGGGCAGCGGATTGTCCCGCTCGCGCTCAGCCCCGAGCCGCTGACGGTCAAGTCCCCGCACGGCGCGAGCAGACGCGCGTGCGCCACGCCGCTGACGGCGTAGTTCCCGGACAGATCCTCGTGCGCGAGCGCCGGCCCGCTGTACGCGACCGCGCCCGCCATGTCGTGGACGACGGCGCGCAGATGGAGCGGCGGCACGTGGCAGCGGTCGCCCGCGAAGCGGAGTGTCAGCATCCGGCCGGGCCCGACGCTGAGGTGAAGATCGCCGGCGGGGCACCGCGCCAGGAAGGCGGTCGAGGAAGGCACGAGCCGCACCTGCTCCGGCACGGGCGCGGCGGCCGGCGGCCGGTCGAGCGGCGGCGCCGAGATGTGCCCGGCGGGATGCCGCGACAGCGCGTCCCAGGAGATCGCGACGAGCAAGATCGCGGCGGCGAGCACGAGCAGCCGGTCGAGCCCCTTTGGCATACTGAAGTCATAGTCGCTGCCTGACCTCACCGGATCGACTCTCTCCGCCCTGGCTAGGATCGGCCTCATGGAGCCGCTCTACAAGCCACAGGGCGTCGAAGCGCGCTGGCAGCGAACGTGGGAGGAGGAAGGCCTCTTCCACGCCGACCCGGAGTCGGAACGGCCGAGCTACGTGATCGCCGTGCCGCCGCCGAACGTGACCGGCGTCCTGCACATGGGCCACGCGCTCAACGCGTCGATCCAGGACGCGCTCATCCGCTGGCACCGGATGCGGGGCTTCAACACGCTCTGGCAGCCCGGTTATGACCACGCCGGAATCGCCACCCAGGCCGTCGTCGAGAAGAAGCTCCGCGCGGAGGGGACCTCGCGCCTGGAGATCGGCCGCGAGGCGTTCCTCGAGCAGGTGTGGGCGTGGCTGCGCGAGTACGGGGGCGTGATCATGGGCCAGTTCCGCAGCCTCGGCTGCTCGCTCGACTACGAGCGGGAGCGCTTCACGATGGACGACGCGTACGTCCGCGCGGTCATGCGCTTCTTCGTGCACCTGTACGAACGGGGTTGGATCTTCCGCGACAACCGGATCATCAACTGGTGCAGCGACTGCCGCACCTCCATCTCCGACCTCGAGGTGGAGCACCGCGACGTCGACGACGCCCTGACGTACGCGCGCTACCCGCTCGCCGACGGGTCGGGCTCGGTGACGATCGCGACGGTGCGGCCGGCGACGATCCTCGCGGACGTCGCCGTCGCGGTGCATCCCGGCGACGAGCGCTACACCGGATTGATCGGCAGAGACGTGATCGTGCCCGTGGTCGGACGGGTCGTCCCAGTGATCTCCGACGAGCGCGTGGAGCCGGAGTTCGGCACCGGCGCGCTGAAGATCACGCCGGGCCACGATCCGCTCGACTTCGAGATCGGCCGCGACCACGGACTGCCCGAGCCGTCGGTGATCGACCTGGACGGTCGGATGACCGGCGACATTCCGGCCGAGTACATCGGGCTGACGGAGGACGAGGCGGCCGAGCGCGTCGTCGCGTGGCTCCGCGAGCACGACCAGCTCGAGAAGCGCGAGAGCTACCGGCACGCCGTCGGTCACTGTGAGCGGTCGGGCACCCGCATCCAGCCGCTCGTCTCGCTTCAGTGGTGGTGCGCGATGGACGAGCTCGCGCGGCCGGCGATCGAATCGCTCGAGTCGGGGCGCGTGGCGTTCCATCCGCCGGTGCACGGCCGCGTCGCGCTCGACTGGCTCAAGGCGATCCGGCCGTGGAACGTCTCGCGCCAGCTCTGGTGGGGACATCAGCTGCCGATCTGGTACTGCCCCGACGGCCACGTGATCTGCGCGGAGACGGAGCCCGACGCGTGTGCCGAGTGCGGCTCGCAGGATCTCGTGCGCGACCCGGACGTGCTCGACACCTGGTTCTCGTCCGCGCTCTGGCCGTTCGCGACGCTCGGCTGGCCGGACGACACGCCCGAGCTGCGCGCCTTCTACCCGGGCGACGCGAACGTGACGGGTCGCGGGATCATCTTCCTCTGGGAGAACCGGATGATCATGGCCGGCCTCGAGCTGATGAAGGACATTCCGTTCAGCCACGTAGTCATCAACTCGAACGTGCTCGACTCGGTCGGGCGGCCGATGTCGAAGAGCCTCGGCAACGGCGTCGACCCGCTCGACATGATCGCGGCGCACGGCGCGGACGCGACCCGCTATGGGCTGCTGAAGATGTCGTCGACGCAGGACATCAAGTTCTCGGAGGGCTCGATCGAGGCGGGGCGGAAGCTCGCGAACAAGCTCTGGAACGCGAGCCGCCTGCTGCTCATGTCCGGCGGCGACGAGGTGGCCGCGCGCCCGTCGTCGCTCGAAGAGCGCTGGATCCTCGCGCGGATCGACGCGACGCGCGCCGAGGTGGAGGCAGATCTCACGACGTACGATTTCGCGCACGCCGTCGACCGGCTCTATCACCTCACCTTCGACGACTTCTGCGACTGGTACCTCGAGTCGATCAAGCCGCGGCTCGACGATCCCGACGTCAAGGCGACCGCGTTCGCCGCGCTCGAGCGGCTGCTCAAGCTGCTGCACCCGGTGCTGCCGCACGTGACCGAGGAGATCTGGTCGAACCTGCCCGCGCGGGCGTCGCGGCTCGTCGTCGCGCTGTGGCCCGAAGCGGACGCAGAGTACGCCGGCGACGTGAAGGCGCTCGACAACGCGCAGACCGCCGCGCGCATCTATCGCCGCAGCGGCGTTCGGATCGCCGTCGCCGGCGACGCGTTGCGGATCTTCGAAGCGGTCGTGCGTCCGTCGGCGGACGGCCGGGGCGACGTCGGCGCGGAGCGGACGCGCGTCGAAAAGGAGATCGCGCGCGCCGAGCGCATGCTCGCGAACGAGAAGTTCGTCGCGAACGCCGCGTCCGACGTCGTCGACGCGGAGCGCGAGAAGCTCGCCGAGTACAGGGCCGAGCTTGCAGCTCTCGGCGGCTGACTGGATCGCCTCGCTCAGCCCGTGGCCGGCGGACGGCTTCGGGCTCGAGCGCATGCGCTCGCTGCTCGCGGCGCTCGGCGATCCGCAGCTGCACTACCCCGCGGTGCACGTCGTCGGCACGAACGGCAAGTCGACGACGGCGCGCATGACCGAGGCGCTCCTCTCCGACGCGGGTCTGGCCGTCGGCACGTATCTCTCGCCGCACGTGCGCGGCTGGAGCGAGCGGATCCGCGTCCGCGGCGCGGACGCCGACTTCGAGCGCGCGGTCGCGGCCGTCCGCTCCGAGGCCGCGGCTGTCGGTGCGACGCAGTTCGAGGCGCTCACCGCGGCCGCGCTGCTCGCGTTCGCGGACGCCGGCGTCGAGGTCGCGGTCGTCGAGGCGGGTCTCGGAGGCCGTCACGACGCCACGAACGTGCTCCGGACGAGGGTGGTCGTGCTCACGAGCGTCGCGCTCGACCACATGGACGTGCTCGGCGACACGCGCGAGGCGATCGCAGCCGAGAAGCTCGCCGTCGTGCAGCCCGGTTGCACCGTCGTCCTCGCCGAGCCGGAGTGGCGCGGCCTCGCCGTCGACAACGGCGCGGGCGACGTCGTCGTCACCGCTGCGAGCAACCTCGCGCTCGCGGTGGCCGCTGCCGAGGCGTTCCTCGAACGGGCGGTCGACCCGCACGCCGCCGAGGACGTCACCCTCCCAGGGCGGCTCGAGCGGCGCGGCCGCCGGCCGCTCGAGATCTGGGACGGCGCTCACAACCTCGCCGGGGTCGGCTACCTCCTACCGCGCCTGCCGAGCCGCGACTACGTCCTCGTCGCCTCGATCCTCCGGGACAAGCGGCCCGAGCTGCTGCTCGAGGCGCTGTCCGTTCTGTGCGGCCGGCTGGTCGCCACCCAGTCCGAAAACGACCGTGCCGTCCCCGCAGGGGAACTTGCCTCGCGCGCCGAACCGTACTTTGGACATGTGGAATCCATCCCTGAACCGGCCGAGGCCCGCCGTCGCGCGGTCGAGCTCGCCGGCCCTGACGGCGCGGTTCTCGTCACGGGCTCCCTCTATCTTCTTACCGAGCTCAGTGCCCAGGCCGACAGCCCATAGCGTCACCGACAAGCTCGGCATCTTCGCCGTCGCCGCGCTCGTGCTCGTCGTGATCGTCGGCGGCGCGTTCGCGGCCGGCTACCTGATCGGGAAGGTCCTGCTGTGAGCGCGTTCACCGTCGTCGCCGGCTTCTTCTCCTCCGGCACGTGGCTCGTGATCCGGAACCTGCTGTTCTTCTTCTTGTTCGTCTTCTGGATCGCCTTCGCGTACTGGGTCTACAAGGACGCGCGGCGCCGGGTCGACGATCCCTGGCTCGTCGGAATCGCGACGCTGCTCGGGCTCGTGCCGCCGTACGTGGGGCCGTTCATCTACATGTTGTTCCGGCCGCCGGAATACCTCGACGACGTACGAGAGCGCGAGCTCGAGATCCGCGCGATGGAGGACAGGCTCTCGAAGCGCGATCTCCACTGTCCCGTCTGCCGCTCCGAGGTCGACCCAGGCTTCCTCGTCTGCCCGATCTGCACGACGAAGCTCAAGCAGGCATGCGTGAAGTGCAAGGCACCGCTCGAGGCGCTGTGGCAGATCTGTCCGTTCTGCGAGACGACGATCGAACCGGCGGTGGTGACCGCGCCGCCGCCGTTGCCACCCGCGACGCTGCGCACCGAGCGTCAGCGCAAGGCCGAGTAACTACACTCCCGCCCCGTGGCCGTCGAGCGCACCCTCATCCTGATCAAACCCGACGCCGTGCGGCGGCGTCTCGCGGGCGAGATTCTCGGCCGGATCGAGCGGCGTGGCTTCACGATCCGCGCAGGGAAGCTGCTGACCGTGAGCAGCGACCTCGGCGAGCGCCATTACGCAGAGCACGCGGAGAAGCCGTTCTTCCCCGAGCTCGTGGCATTCATCACCTCGGGGCCGACGTGGGCGCTCGTCGTCGAGGGCGAGGGCGCGATCGCGACGATGCGCAAGACGATCGGCGCGACGAGCCCCGCGAACGCGGAGCCGGGGACGATTCGCGGCGATCTGGCGGTGTCGATGCCGGACAACCTCGTGCACGGCTCCGACTCTCCGGAGTCGGCCGAGCGCGAGATCGAGCTCTGGTTCGCCGCCGATGAGCTCGCCTGAGCCGGACTCGGTCGCGGCCAACCGCGAGCGCTGGACGGTCCGCAACGCGGAGTGGACGGACGCGAACGCGGCGCGCGCGTGGGCGCGCGAGACGATCACGTGGGGGATGTTCGGCGTGCCGGAGGCGGAGCTCGGCATCCTCGGAGACGTCGCCGGCCTCGACGTCGTCGAGCTCGGCTGCGGGACGGCGTACTTCTCCGCGTGGCTCGCGAAACGCGGTGCGCGCGTCGTCGGCGTCGATCCGACGCCGGCGCAGCTCTCAACCGCACGGCGGCTGCAGGTCGAGACCGGGATCGAGTTTCCGCTGATCGAGGCGCCGGGCGAATCGGTGCCGCTCCCGGACGCGTCGTTCGATCTCGTGCACTCCGAGCACGGCGCCTCGACCTGGGCCGACCCGTACCGGTGGATCCCCGAGGCGGCGCGGCTCCTGCGTCCGGGCGGCCGGCTGGTGTTCCTGCACTCGACGCCGCTCGCGATGATCTGCTTTCCGCCCGAAGGCGAGATCACCACCGAGCTCCTGCAGCCGTATCACGGCCTCTACCGGGAGGAGTGGGACGGAGGCATCGAGTTCCAGCTCACCCATGGGGAATGGGTTCGCGTCCTGCGCAGCAACGGCTTGGAGATCCTCGACCTGATCGAGCTCCAGCCGCCGGCCGCCGCGACGACGCACCCGTACTACAGCGACGTGCCCGTCGAGTGGGCCCGGAAGTGGCCGAACGAGGAGATCTGGGTGGCGCGCAGGCGGTGAGCGTTCCGCCTCTTCTTCTCGCGTCGACGTCGCCGCAGCGGCGGGCGGTCCTCGAGCAGCTCGGGATCCCGTTCGAGGCGATGGCGCCGCACTACGACGAGCACGACCCGCCGGAGGCGGACGCGACGGAGCTCGTGTGCGAGCACGCCCGCGGCAAGGCGCGATCGGTCGCCGGCCAGGCCGGCGGCAAGCCGGTGCTGGGCGTCGACACGACGGTCGTCCTCGGCGGGAGGCTGTTCGGGAAGCCGGCGAACGCGACCGAGGCGGAGCGCACGCTCACCGTCCTGTCGGGGCGCACCCACGCGGTCCTGTCCGGCGTCTGCCTGCATACGACGGAGTGGGAGGTGGTCGAGGCGGCGGCGACGCTCGTCACGTTCCGCGCGCTCTCGCCGCGCGACATCACGTCCTACTTGGCGGCCGGCGAATGGGAGGGGCGGGCGGGCGCCTATGCGATCCAGGGCCGCGGCGCTGCGCTTGTCGGTCGCGTCGAGGGCGACTACCTGAACGTCGTCGGTCTCCCCGGCGCGCTGCTCGTGCGCCTCCTCGCCGAGCGCTTCCCGGGCCGCTACGAGGTCGGCTAGAGAGAGAAGAGGCCGCGACCGTCGTGGTCGCGGCCCTTCAATCGGGGTGCCCAGATTCGAACTGGGGACCTCTCCGACCCGAACGGAGCGCGCTACCAGGCTGCGCCACACCCCGCCGTGCGGCCCATAGGGTAGCGTGAGACCGGTATGCCCGACCGGATCCGCGTCGCCTGCGTGCAGATGACGAGCCGGCAGGACAAGGCCGCGAATCTCGACCGCGCCGAGGCGCTCGTCGCGCGCGCTGCGTCGACCGGCGCCGACCTCGTCGTGCTGCCCGAGAAGTGGAACCTGATCGGCTCCGCGGACGACTACCGCACCGCCGCCGAGCCGCTCGAGGGCGGCGCGTCGACCGAGGCGATGTCCGGCTGGGCCCGCACGCTCGGGATCACGCTCGTCGGCGGCTCGATCACCGAGCGCCGCGAGGGCCGCGAGAAGCTCTCGAACACGAGCTGCGTCTTCGGCCCCGAGGGCGAGCTCGTCGCGGTCTACCGCAAGATCCACCTCTTCGACGTCGAGGTCGGCGGCCACGTCTACCGCGAGTCCGAGGCCGAGGAGCCGGGCACGGAGCCGGTCGTCGCGCGCGTGGAGGGCTGGGGGGTCGGGCTGACGGTCTGCTACGACGTCCGCTTTCCCGAGCTCTACCGCATCCTCGCGCTCGAGGGCGCGGAGCTCGCGACCGTGCCGGCGCACTTCACGACGCCGACCGGCAAGGATCACTGGCACGTGCTGCTGCGGGCACGGGCGATCGAGAACCAGTACTACGTCGCCGCCGCCGGCCAGGTCGGCGAGACACTGCCCGGCAAGCCTGCGTATGGCCGCTCGCTCATCGTCGACCCGTGGGGCGTCGTGCTCGCGCAGGCGCCGGACGAGGAGACGGTGATCGTCGCCGAGCTCGACCGGGTGCGGCTGCACGAGATTCGCGCGAAGCTGCCGTCACTTGCGAACCGGCAGGCCGACGCATACCGGTGGCCGACGCGAGCCTGACGCGCGCCGAGTGGCTGCCGCGCGTACCGGAGCTCCTCGACGAGTGCGTCGAGCTCTGGCAGCTGCGGCTCGGTGAGCCGTACCTCGCGGGTGCCGTCGCCCATGCCGTTCGTGCCGACCTGCCCGACGGGACTCCCGCGGTGTTGAAGCTCTCGAACCCGGACCGCGAGGTCGAGCAGGAGGCCGACGCGCTCGAGCGCTGGGACGGCGACGGCGCCGTGCGGCTGCTCGCGCGCGACGACGAACGTCACGCGCTGCTGCTCGAACGCTGCATTCCTGGCACGTCCCTCGCCGGCGCGCCCGACGCACTCGACGTCCTGATCGGACTCCTGCCCCGCCTGTGGAAGAGCTGCGACGGGTTCCACACGCTCGAGGACGAGACGACGTACTGGGTCGACGAGATCGAGCGCAACGTCTGCGACCGAACCCTGAAGGACGCTGCGTTGCACTACATCCGTGAGCTCGCCCCGACGCAGGGAGAGCAGATGCTCCTCCACCAGGATCTCCACGGCGGGAACGTCCTCGCCGCGGAGCGTGAGCCGTGGCTCGTGATCGATCCGAAGCCGCTGGCGGGCGAGCGCGAGTTCGCCGTCGCGTCGATCGTCCGCTCCTTCGAGCTCGGGCATTCGAAGCGTGACGTCGTGTTCCGCCTCGACCGTCTCACGGACGAGTTCGGCCTCGATCGCGGGCGGGCGCTCGGCTGGACGGTCGCGCAGACGGTCGCGTGGTCCGGCGGCAGCGACTACGTCGAACCGCACATCGAGACGGTGCGCTGGCTGCTGGAAGGCGCATGACGCTGCGCGCCGTCCTCTTCGACATCGACTTCACGCTCGTCCAGCCCGGTCCGGAGCTCGGGCCGGAAGGCTACGTCCGCGCCGGCACGCGCTACGGCCTCGTGCTCGACGCGTCGCGCTACGACGCTGCGCGCGACGCCGCGCTCATCGACCTCGAGCGCCATCCCGAGTTCGAGCACGACGAGGAGATCTGGTTCGCGTTCACCGAGCGGATCGTGCTCGGCATGGGCGGGACGCAGCCCTCGTCGCACGCGTGCGCCGTCGAGATCACGCGTGGGTGGGAACGCCACGAGAACTTCGAGCTCTACGAGGATGCGATTCCCGTGCTCGCGGAGCTCCGCCGCGCGGGCCTGAAGCTCGGCCTTATCTCCAACTCCTCACGCGACGTCCATGCGTTCGCGCGCCATCACGGGCTCGACGTCGACGCCGGCATCAGCTCGTTCCAGCACGGCAAGACCAAGCCGCACGCGTCGATCTTCCGGGCCGTGCTCGAGCTGCTCGCCGTCGAGCCGAGCGAGGCGTGGATGGTCGGGGACGTGATCGAAGACGACATCGAGGGGGCGCTCGCGATCGGCATGCACGCCGTTCTCGTCGACCGGGCCGGCCGCCATCCGGCCTTCGAGCCGCGCGTCGCGGACCTCCGGGCGCTCCCGGACGTCCTTGGCTTGCGGACTACACTCTGAATCGTGGCAGCGTGGCTTGCCTGGGTGATCGCAGCGGTGCTGCTCGCCGTGGGCGAGATATTCACGCCGGGCCTCTTCTTTCTCGGTCCGGTGGCGCTCGCCGCGGTGGTGGCCGCGCTGGCCGCGGTCGCCGGCGCCGCCGTCTGGCTCCAGCTCGTCCTCTTCGCAACCGCCTCGTTCGCGTCGCTCGGCGTACTGCGGCCGATCGCGCGAGCGCACCTGCGCATGCCGCCTGCCCTGCGCACCGGTACGGCCGCGCTCGAAGGCGCGCACGCGACCGTGCTGCGGCGCGTCGACGCGCACGACGGGCTCGTCCGCATCGGCGGCGAGGAGTGGACGGCGCGCTCCTACACGCCCGACCAGGTCTTCGAGCCCGGCACGCAGGTCGAGGTTGCGAAGATCGAGGGCGCGACGGCGCTCGTCTATCAGTGAACCCAAAGGAGCTGCCATGACCGGTCTGATCGTCGTGCTCGTCGTCGCCGTGCTCGTGCTTGCGGTCCTCGCGCGCACGCTGCGCATCGTCCCTCAGGCCCGCGCGGGCGTGATCGAGCGGCTCGGTCGCTATCACCGCACGCTCACCCCGGGTCTCGCGATCGTCGTGCCGTTCATCGACCGGCTGCGGCCGCTGATCGACCTGCGCGAACAGGTCGTCTCGTTCCCGCCGCAGCCCGTGATCACCGAGGACAACCTCGTCGTGAACATCGACTCGGTCATCTACTTCCAGGTGACGGACGCGAAGGCGGCGACGTACGAGATCGCGAACTACATCCAGGCGATCGAGCAGCTCACCGTGACGACGCTCCGCAACGTGATCGGCGGCATGGCGCTCGAGACGACGCTCACGTCGCGCGACGAGATCAACGGCCAGCTGCGCGGCGTGCTCGACGAGGCGACCGGGAAGTGGGGGATCCGCGTCAACCGCGTCGAGCTGAAGGCGATCGACCCGCCCGGGTCGATCAAGGATTCGATGGAGAAGCAGATGCGCGCCGACCGCGAGAAGCGGGCCACCATCCTCCAGGCCGAGGGCCAGAAGCAGTCTGCGATCCTCACCGCCGAGGGCGAGAAGCAGGCTGCCGTGCTCCGCGCCGAGGGCCAGCGGCAGGCGACGATCCTCGCCGCCGAGGGCCAGGCGAAGGCGATCGACACCGTCTTCAGCGCGATCCATGCGGGCAATCCGGACCCGCAGCTGCTCGCCTACCAGTACCTCCAGGCGCTGCCGCTGATCGCGCAGGGCGAGTCGAACAAGGTTTGGATCATCCCCGCCGAGTTCCAGCAGGCGCTCGGCCGGATCGCCGGCGGCGGCGACAAGGGCTAACCGCCTAGCAGGTCTCGCGTCGGCACACCCGCAGCGGCGTCACCTGTGGCGCCTCGCTGCGCCCCTCGGGCCATGAGATCCGCACGAGGAGCGACGCGACGTCGTCGTTGTAGTGCGCCTCGCGGAGGTGGAAGTCGGAGTTGACGTGGTGCACGAGCCAGTAGTGTCCCGGCGGCACCTTTGTGATGTCGAGATCCTGTCCGTGGAAAAACGCGGGGTAGCGGTCGGTGTAGCCGACGGATGAGCCCTCGGTGACGGAGCGCGCCTGCGGCTGGAACTGCGCGCAGTTGCCGAGGAAGCGCGGCAGCCCGTGCGGGACGCTGGGCGAGGTGCCGTAGTGGTCGGCGAGGCAGAAGCCGCTCTTGCGGTCGCGTACGAGCACGTCGAGGTCGCCGACGCGGAGCAGTTCGTAGCGGTCGAATCCGAGCAGGTGCCAGTGGTAATGCGGCGGCGCATCGGTGTAGTGCAGCTCGCCTGAGTGCGGCAGCACGCGCACGCCCCCGCCCGCGAGCTGCACGAGCTGGGTCGCCTGCATCACGTTCGCGCCGGGCGCCCTCACGCCGCGGATCCAGAGCACGCCGGGGCCGCGATTGTCGACGAGCGAGGTGAAGCCGAGCAGCCAGTGTCCGTTCGCGCCCCGCGTGACCACGAGACCGCTCGGCGGCCGCTGCACGAGATTCGGGAAGAGCGGATGCCCGACCGGCACGACGCGCCAGTCGAGCGGCTGACCGAGCCCGAGTGCGCGTCGGCCGGAGCCGTCGGGCGCCGTCGAGACGACGTTGCCGGCGCCGTCGTCGAAGGCGACGCGCGAGCCGTCGGGCGACCACGCCGGATGCTCGTCCTTCCCGGGCGCGGCTGACAGCGGTGTCCGGGTCGTCCCGTCGTCGACGACGACCTCGGTCGATCCGTCCGCGGCCTCCACGGTGTATGCGAGACGGGTGCCGTCCGGCGACCACGCCAGATCGCGGATGTCGGCCGGCGGCGCCGGCGGTGGGGCAGCGGGCGTTGTCGTTGTCGTTGTTGTCGTTGTCGTTGTCGTCGGCGGTGGTGGTGGTGGTGGGATGTCGAACGCGGTCGCGCCGCCGCCGTTCGTCTGGGCGACGTAAATCGTCGGTGCGCCGCTGCGCGTCGAGACGAACGCGAGGCGGCCGCTGCGGGAGACGGCGGGCGCGTACTCGGCCGCGCTGCTCGCGGCGATGCGCCGCGACGGCCCGGTCGGCAGCGGGAACAGCCGGATCTGCCGCGTCCCGTTCACGCTCGCCGTGTAGACGATCGCGCTGCCGTCCGGCAGCCACGCCGGACTCCACTCGTCGACGTCGCGCGTCCGGGCAAGCCGGCGCTGGCCGCTGCCGTCGGCGTTCGCGAGCCAGAGGTCGCCGTCCCGGGCGAAGGCGATCAGCGTCCCGTCGGGCGAGTACGCGGCGTCCTTCGCGTCGGAAAGCACCTTCGTCCGCGTGCCGTCGGACTCGACGGCGACGACTGTTTCGCCGCCGGTGCCGACGAGCAGACGGGCGGCGCGCGCTTCGGCGCGAATCGCGGAGGTGGAGGCGAGCGTGACTAGCACGCGCCGAGCTCCGCGCGCCATGCCTCCGTGTGCTCGCCGAGCGGTGGAGCATGGCCGGGAGGGAGCGTGTCGAGGTCGGCGCCGGCTTCGGCAAGCGTCGCGACCGGTCCTACGCACACGTCCTCGCCGTCGAACAGCCGTAGCCAGTGCTCGAGCGAGTTCGACGCAAACTTCTCGGCCAGTGCCGCCGCGAGCGTCTCCTGCTCGTCGTCGTACTGGCGCTCGGTGAGCTCCGGCCGGTCGAGCAGCTCGCACAGGCGGGAGAAGAACTTCGGCTCGAGCGCGCCGACAGTCAGGTGGCGGCCGTCTGCGGTCGCGTAGGTCCGATAGCAGGCAAGCCCTCCGGTGAGGAGCCGCGGCCGAGGGTCTCCGGCGAGCCGGTGGGCGACGAGCCGGTGCGAACCGTGCGTCATCGAGACGGTGAGGTGCGCGCCGCGACCCGTACGCTCGCGCTCGAACAGCGCTGCGAGCACCTCGGTGACAGCGCCAAGCGCTCCGGCGGCGAGATCCGCGATCTGCACAGGCGGCCAAGCAGGTGCGGTGTCTTCAAGCACGCCGGCCCAGCCAAGGTAGTTGAGGTCGTGGCCGGCCCGTTGCTCGTGGCGGCCGCCGAGCCCGAAGCCGGTGAGCGAGCAGTACACCGTGCGAGGCGCTGCGTCGCCGGGGCCGACGCCGAGCCGCGCTGCCACGCCGGGCCGGAACGACTCCAGCACGACGTCGGCGCGGGCCAGGAAGGCCTGCACGAACGCCGCCTCCGCCGGGAGATCGCACACGACGGATTCCTTGCCGGCGTTCAGGGCGTCGAACCAGCCGGGAGCGGTCGCCCGCATCGGGTCGCCGCCGGGCTGCTCGATGCGCACGATGCGCGCACCCAGGCGCAATAGCTCCGCGCTCGCGAACGCGCCCGGGAGGTAACGGGTCAGATCGACGACAAGCTGCTCTGCAAGCGGCCGCTGCATCGCACTCGAAGCTAGCACTACCCTTCGACGGCCTTGGTCGAGCGCGCCACCGGAGCCGAAGAGAAGCGGCGCATCATTCTGGATGCCGCCGTTCGTGTCTTCGCGCGCAGGGGCTTCCACGCGTCGCGCGTCAGCGACATCGCGAAGGAGGCCGGCGTCGCGCACGGCCTGCTCTACCACTACTTCTCGTCGAAGGACGAGGTGCTCGAGACGATCTTCCGGGAGGAGTGGGCCGACCTGCTCGGCGAGATCGACGGCGTCGAGCGGTCGGACGCGCCCGCGCGCGATCAGCTTCAGCGCGTCGCGGCGAGGCTGCTCGGCTCTTGGCGCCGCCACCCCGACGTCGTGCGCGTGATCGTGCGCGAGATCGCTCGCAGCCCGGAGGTGCAGGAACGGATCGGCGAGCTCGTGAAGCCGATCGAGGCGATCCAGCGCATCATCGCCAACGGTCAGGAGCGCGGGGAGTTTCGGGGCGACTTCGATCCGCGGCTCGCCGGCATCCTCTTCTACGGCGGGATCGAGGAGATGCTCAGCGGCTGGGTGCTCGGCCAGATCCCTGACCGCGACGACGTCGTCGCCGGCGCGGAGCGGATGCTCGTCGACGTGTTCTGCGCCGGGTTCCTAGCGCCCGCCGAGCAGCTCGGCGAAGCGCGCGACGCCGACATTCCCGCCTGACAGGACGACGCCGACCCGCTTGCCGCCCACGTCGATGCGGCCGGCGAGCAGCGCTGCGACGCCGACGGCGCCGCTCGGCTCGGTGACGACCTTGAGACGGTCGAAGAGGAACGACATCGCATCGAGGATCTCGGCATCCGTGACCGTCACGACCTCGTCGACGAGCCGGCGGTTGACCTCGAACGTCAGCTCGCCGGGCGTCGATGTCTGGAGACCGTCGGCGATCGTGCGGGGGATCTCGATCGGGACGCGCGTGCCCTCGGCGAGCGAGCGTCTCGTGTCGTCGCCCGCTTCAGGCTCGACGCCGACGACGCGGATCTCGGGGAGCAGCGCCTTTGCGGCCGTGGCGCAGCCGGCGATCAACCCGCCGCCGCCGACCGGAACAACGAGGATGTCGAGTCCGATCGCGTCCTCGAGCAGCTCGAGCGCAGTCGTGCCCTGGCCCGCCATCACGAGTGGGTCGTCGTACGGCTTGACGAGGGCGAGCGCACGCTCCTCGGCGAGGCGCGCCCCGATCTCCTCACGGCTCTCCGTCCATCGGTCGTAGCTCACGACCTCGGCGCCGTAACCGCGCGTCGCGTCGAGCTTCGCCGCGGGCGCGTCCTCGGGCATGAGGATCGTCGCGCGCGTTCCGAGCAGCTGGGCGGCGATCGCGACCGCCTGCGCGTGGTTGCCGGAGGAATAGGCAAGCACGCCGCGTGCGCGCACGTCGTCCGCCAGCGACGAGATCTTGTTGTACGCGCCGCGGAACTTGAACGCGCCGCCGCGCTGGAAGCATTCCGCCTTGAGGTGCACGGCGGCGCCGACCACGCCGTCGAGCGTACGGGAGGTGAGGACCGGCGTTCGATTCGCGACGCCACGCAGGCGCTGTGCCGCTGCCTGCACGTCTACGAGCTCGATCACCGGCATGGATTCGCGCCCGCGCGCATCAGCCCGAAGCCCCAGAGCTTGTCCTTCGTCAGGTAGTAGACGGTGCGCACGCCGGCGCCGTCGTGGACGTACGCGGCATAGTCGGAGCACGGCACCGGCGCGAGGATGCCGGCGAGCTCGGTGACCTGCGCTTCGACCGCACCGAGCTGGAGACCGCGCGGCGCATGCCAGCCGGGCGGCTGCCACAATGTGTAGACCGCGGACACCCGTCCGGCCGTCAGCTCCACCGCGAGCCCGCGGTCGTCGAAGGCGCGGTACGTGAAGTACCAGGTCGTGCGCACACAGCCGAGGCACACGCCGAACGTGTGGCCGAGCGCCGTGCGCACGTGCGTCGCGCTCTCGCCGAGGCGGATGCCGCCGAGCGAGCGGCCTGGCACGAGCGTCCCGGCGCGCGGCAGCGCCGCCGCCGCAGCCGGGGCGGAGCAGGCGAGCAGCACTGCTGCGCAGAGAAGCGCGCGGCTCATATGCTCGGAGTATGCCGCTCTGGGATTCGCTGGCCGGGCTCGACGTCGACATCGACGGCTACTCCTTGTTGCGGCGAGAGCTGCCGACGCCCGGCGGCCGGACGCGCGTGACGACGACGGTCGTGCTCGAAGGCGGCGGCGAGCGCGGCGAGGGCGAGGACGTCACATACACGCCGCCCGACCACGACGGCTTTCCGGCCGCCGAGCCGCTGCCGGGCACATGGACGCTCGACAGCTTCTCGCGCCGGCTGGACGAGCTCGTGCTCTGGCCCGCCGCTCCGCAGATGGACGCGTCGCGTGACTACCGCCGGTGGGCGTTCGAAAGCGCCGCCCTCGATCTCGGCCTGCGCCAGGCCCGCCGCTCGCTCGGCGAGCTCGTCGGCCGCGCAGACAACCCCGTGCGCTTCGTCGCGTCGACGCGCGCGGAGATCGAGCCGTACCTCGAGCTGAACCCTGCGCTCGAGTTCAAGCTCGACGTCGAGGAGGACTGGAACCGGGAGCAGATGGCGCGCCTCGCGGCGCTCGACCGCGTGCGCGTGCTCGACCTGAAGGCGTACTACCGGGGCACGTCGGTCGACCTGGCGCCCGACCCCGAGCTCTACAGCACCGTCGCAGAGGTGTTCCCCGGCGTCGTGATCGAGGATCCCTGGCTCGAGGACGGCTGCCGCGAGGCCCTGCGCGGCGCCGAGGAGAGGCTCAGCTTCGACGCGCCGGTGCATTCGCTCGCCGACCTCGACGGCTTGCCGCTCGCGCCCCGCTGGCTGAACGTGAAGCCGTCGCGTTTCGGGTCGGTGCGCAAGCTCGTCGAGTGCATCGAGGCGTGCGAGCAGCGCGGCATCCGCATGTACGGCGGCGGGCAGTACGAGCTCGGCGTGGGCCGGCGTCAGATCCAGCGCGTGGCAAGTCTGTTCTACCCGGACGGGCCGAACGACGTCGCTCCGTCCGAGTACAACGAGGGCGGCGCGCGCCCGGGCCTCGCAACGAGCCCGCTCCCGGCGCCGGACGGAGTCGGCTTCTGAATCTCTTCGGCGAGCTGCCGGACGCCGGCGCGCGCGCGGGCTACGCGCAGCACGAGCTCCGGTTCGGTGACGAGCTCGGTGCGACGCTCTGGGGCGGCACGGTGTACGAGCTCGCGCCGGGCGAGCGCGTCTCCCTCTATCACTGGCACGTCGGCGAGGAGGAGTGGCTGCTCGTCGTCGCCGGCACGCCCACCCTGCGCTCGCCCGACGGCGAAAAGGTTCTGCGACCGTGGGACGTTGCCGTCTTCCTGCGCGGGCCCGTGGGCGCGCACCAGGTGCGCAACGACAGCGTGGAGACGGCGCGCGTGGTCGTGCTCTCGACGATCTCCGACCCCGAGGTGTGCGTCTACCCGGACAGCGGCAAGATCGGTGTGCTTGCGGGATGGACGCGGGCCGACGGGCACGTCGTGCGGCTGATGAACCGGCCCGAGGCGAATCTCGACGTCTTCGAGGGCGAGGCATGAACGAGGTCTTCAACCTGCTCGAGTGCGAGCTCGACGACGGCGAGGACAGGCCCGGCTTCCTCCACCGGCGAGTGGTGATCGGACGCCGCCTCGGCGCCGAGTTGCTCGGCGCGACGGTGTACGAGGTGCCGCCGGGCGAGAAGCTCTGGCCGTATCACTGGGAGCTCGGCTGCGAGGAGTTCCTCATCGTCGTCGCCGGCCGCCCGACGCTGCGCACGCCGGAGGGCGAGCGCTTGCTCGCGCTGGGCGATGTCGTCCACTTCCCCGAGGGTGAGCCGGGCACGCACCAACTCCGCAACGACTCGGACGGGCCGTTCCGCGTCCTCATCGGCTCGACGAAGTCACCCCTCGCGGTCGCGGGGTACCCGGACAGCGGCAAGGTGCTGATCTGGGCTGACGGCCGTGAGCGCCTGGTGCTGCGCGACGAGGCGCTCGACTACTGGGACGGCGAGCTCTAGCGAAACGCGTTCTCGCCGGTCAGCGCGTGGCCGACTACGAGCGTGTGCACCTCGTGCGTGCCCTCGTACGTGAGGACCGACTCGAGGTTGTTCATGTGGCGGATCACCGGGTACTCGAGCGTGATCCCGTTGCCGCCGAGGACCGAGCGTGCCGAGCGTGCAACGTCGAGGGCGCCGCGGACGTTCCCCATCTTGCCCATGCTCACGTGCTCGGGACGCAGCGTTCCCTCGTCCTTCATGCGGCCGAGGTGCAACGCGACGAGCGTGCCCCTGTTCACTTCGAGCGCCATCTCGGCGAGCTTCTGCTGTGTCAGCTGGTAGCCGGCGATCGGCTTGCCGAACACCATGCGCTGCTTCGCGTAGTCGAGCGCCGCCTCGAAGCAGGCGCGGCCGGAGCCGACCGAGCCCCAGACGATCCCGAAGCGGGCCTCGTCGAGGCAGGAGAGCGGCCCGCGCAGGCTCGTCACCTCGGGGAAGCGGTTCTCCTCGGGGACGCGTACGTCGTGGAGGACGAGCTCCGAGGTGATCGACGCGCGCAGCGACATCTTCTTGTGCATCTCGGGCGCCTCGAAGCCCGGCATGCCCTTCTCGACGATGAAGCCGTTGATCTGCCCTTCCTCCGTGCGCGCCCAGACGACGGCGACGTCCGCGATCGAGCCGTTCGTGATCCACATCTTCGAGCCGTTGAGGATCCAGTCGGAGCCGTCGCGCTTCGCGTGCGTCCGCATGGCGCCTGGGTCGGAGCCGGCGTCCGGCTCGGTCAGCCCGAAGCAGCCGATCGCGTCGCCCTCGTGCATCGCGGGCAGCCAGCGCTGCTTCTGCTCCTCGGAGCCCCAGCGCCAGATCGCGAACATCGCGAGCGAGCCCTGGACGGAGACGAGGCTGCGGATGCCGGCGTCGCCCGCCTCGAGCTCCATGCAGGTCAGCCCGTACATGACGGAGCTCGCGCCGGGGAGGCCGTAGCCCTCGAGGTGCATGCCGAACAGGCCGAGCTGCGCGAGTTCCTTCGTCAGCTCACGCGGCAGGATCGCCTGGTCGAACCAGTCGCCGATGTCGGGCAGGATGCGCTCGCGCACGAATTGCCGGATCGTGTCGCGGAGCGCGCGCTCCTCGTGGCTGAGGAGCAGATCGAGCGCGAGGAAGTCGTGCGGGTCGAGCGTACTCGGCTTCGCAGTGGCGGCCATGCGCCAATTCTAGGCTGCGCGCGCCGGGGCGAGGTGCGCGAGGGCGAGCGACAGCCACTCCGGCGCGTAGCGCTGCCACAGGCGCTGGTCGTGGCCGCCCGCGTAGAGGCGGAAGACGTGCGGGATGCCCGCCCGGGTCAGCTCCTGGTTGAGCTGCTCGTTCTCCGCCGAGAAGCGCCAGTCGGCGCGGCCGACGTAGAAGGCGATGAAGGTGGGGAGCTGCTTGAGCCGGGCGGCGGCGGCCTCCGCCTGTTTGTGGACGTCGGCGCTGCTGTTCTTCGCCTCGGAGCCGAGGTCGAGCGGCTTCGTCCCGGTGGGGTCGGTGGGGTGGAAGTAGCCGCTCCACGATTCGACGACCGCGAACTCGTCGAGATGCTCGAGCGCGAGATGCATCGCGCCGTAGCCGCCGGCCGAGACGCCGACGAGCGCGCGTCCGTCGCGCGAGCGAATCGTGCGGAAGCGTGCGTCGACGACGCGCGGGAGCTCGCCCGCGATCGCCGTGTCCCAGCCGTCGTCCGCGCCCTGGTCGAGATACTCGGGATCGGGCTCGCCGGCTCGCGCGCCCTGCGGCACGACGAGGATCGCCTGCCGGTCGAGCTTGTCGAGCGCGGTCTCGACGAAGCCGATCGTCTTGTAGGCGGTGCCCGTCGAGGGGAGCCCGTGCAGGAAGTAGACGACCGGATAGCGGCGGTCGCCCGTCGCGTAGTCCGCCGGGAGGTAGACCTCGTAGTGGAGCGTCCCGCCGAGCGCCTCCGACCGGAACGAGACATCCTGCCGGCGTTCGAGCACCGTCGCAGCGACCGCGGCCGTGACGGCGGCGAGCGCAACGCCTGCCAGGAATAGGAGCCCGGCTCTCTTCATTGTCCGACCACAATCAACGCGCAACGCGCCGTTAATGTCTCGACGCTACACCCTGAGGGTGACCGCAGCGCGGCTGAGGCACCAGGGAATCCGCGCCGCGACGGGGGGCGCCGCTGCGCTTGCCGTCTTCGTCGGGGTCGGCCTGTGGGGCGCCCACAGCTATCTGGACAATTATCTCGCCTACCGCGGCTTTGCCCCGCCGCGGGAGCCGGCGTACGTCACGCGGCCCGGCACGGTGCGGCGGCTGCTGGTGCCGAGCCCCGCCCTCGGCGGGCGCAGGCAGGAGGCCTACGCGTACCTGCCGTCGGGCTACGCGCAGCACCCGCATCGCCGCTATCCGGTGCTCTACCTGCTGCACGGCTTCCCCGGCCGCCCGCTGGCCTTCCTCGAGACCGTGCAGATGGGCATCGTCGACGACGTCGCGACGGTGACGGGCCGCGCGCAGCCGCTCATCCTCGTGTTGCCGTTCGGCTCGACGGACACGTTCACCGACGAGGAGTGGGCGAACGGCGTCTCGGCGCACAACGACTGGGCGACGTTCGTCTCGCGCGATCTCGTGCACTACGTCGACGCGCATCTGCGCACGATTCCAACCGCGGCCGGTCGCGCAATCGGCGGCCTGTCCGAGGGAGGCTACGGCGCGATCAACATCGCGCTCCACCATCCGCGGGAGTTCTCGGTCGTCGAGAGCTGGTCCGGCTACGAGCGCCCCGACAAGCTGCGCTCGATCTTCGGCTCGAAGCTGGAGCTCCTGCGGGCGAACGACCCGCGCCGCCTGCTCGGGGGCGTCGCGCCCGAGCTGCGCCGGCTCGGCACGTACTTCTGGTTCTACTCGGGGTCGACCGACCCACTGCGCAAGCAGAACGCGGCGTTCTCGCACGAGCTCGCCGCGGCGCGGCTGCCGCACCGCTACTTCGAGGTCTTCGGCGGCCACAACTGGGCGATCTGGCGCGACAACGCGACGCGTGCGTACGCCGTCGCCGCGACGAGGCTCGCACGTGATTAGGGTCGGCCGCAGCGCGCTCGCAGCGGCGCTCGCACTCGGCATCCTCGCCGCGGCGACCGGCTGGCTGTATCTCGTGCGCCCGGCCGTCTCGCTGCCCGGCCCGGTCGTACACGATGCGCTCCCGCTCGACGAGCTCTCGCAGCACGGCAGCGTGCCGATCGCGCTGTATCTCGTCGTCTGGGGCGCCGCCGCCGTCCTGCTCGCGCTGCTCGCCCGGTGGGTGCGCTTGGAACGGCTGACTGCGGGCCTGCTGCTCGCGATCGCGGTCGGGGCGTGGCTCTACGCCGTCGACGGCCTCTCGATCCTCGTCGTGCGGCAGATTCCCGCGCATCAGGCGTTCCACGCGGCAGCAGCAGAGCAGGCGATGGTGATTCCGTCCGTTCTCGCGGGGATCGCCGGCGCGCTCGTCGGGCGTCCGCGCAGCTCCGCGCAGCCCCGCTCGCGGCTCGTGCTCGCGTGGATCGTCGCGGGCGTGGCGCTGCTCGCCGTCCTCGACGCGCTCTTTCCCGAGCACCGGCGCTCGCTCGTCGTCGGCTTCGACGCCGCGCACGTACATGGGATCACGAAGGCGCTCGTCGCTCCGCTCGCGGCCGCGCTCGTCGTGACGGCGCGAGGTCTCGCGCGTGGAAACCGGCGTGCGTGGCAGATCGCCGTCGTCCTGCTCACGGTGCTCCTCGCGCTCCACGTCGAGCGCCGGTTCGACGAGGGAGCGATCGTCACGGGTGTCGCGGTCGTCGCACTGCTCGCGCGGCGCGCGGACTTCCGCTTGCACGGCGATCCGTCGGCGCGGCCGCGGGTGCTGCTGCACGCCGTCGTGCTGGCCGGCGCCGTCGCCGTCTACGGGATCGCGACCCTCTGGATCAACCGGTTGATGGCCGATCAGCCCTACACGGTCTCGTTCGCGCTGCGCGTCACGGGCCGGGCGCTCGCCGGGCTCAGCTTCCACGGCGCCGACCATCTCGGCGGCGCGCTCGCCGACTGGTTCCCGGTCTCTGCGTTCCTGCTCGGCTGGGGGACGCTCGCGTTCGTCCTCGTCGAGTGGCTCGCGCCGTGGCGCTACCGCCAGCGGCGCGGTCAGGGCGACCTCGAGCTCGCGCACCGTCTCGTCACGAGGTGGGGGGCCGACACGCTCGCGCCGTTCGCATTGCGCGCCGACAAGTCGTACTTCTTTGCGGACGACGAATCCGCCTTCATCGCCTATCGCGTGATCGGCGGCGTCGCGATCGTCTCCGGCGATCCGATCGGCCGAGGGGACGCCTTCGGCGAGCTGCTGCGCCGCTTCCTCGACTTCGCGCACGAGCGCGGCTGGCGGATCGCCGTGCTGGGTGTCTCGGAGTCGTCGCTCGGCCTCTACCGAGCGCTCGGCCTGCGCGCGCTGTATCACGGCGACGAGGCGGTGGTCGACACCGCGGCGTTCTCCCTCGACGGGCGGCCGATCCGCAAGGTGCGCCAGTCGGTGCACCGACTGGCTGCCGCGGGTTTCACCGCACAGGCTCTCCGGCCGAGCGAGATCGACGACGCGATGCGCGCCGAGCTCGAGGCGATCGCGCGGCTGTCCCGCGGCGACAATCCGGAGCGCGGCTTCGCGATGGCGCACGACGCGCTCTTCCGCCTCGGCGACGCCGACGCGATGTTCGTCGTCGGATTCGACGGCGCCGGCCGGCCGATGGGCTTCCTGCACTTCGGCGTCGTGCACGCAGGCTCGGCGCTGTCGCTCTCGTCGATGCCGCGTTTGCGCGGGGTGCCGAACGGCTTCACGGAGTGGCTGGTCTGCGAGTCGATCTCGTGGGCGCGGCGCGAGGGCTTCGGCCGGGTCTCGCTCAACTTCGCACCGTTCGCCGCCGTGCTCGCGCCGAACGGGCGCCTGACGGCCGTGGAGCGCGTGGAGGCGGCCACGCTGCGCCGGCTGAAGGGCTGGTTCCAGTTCGACAACCTGCTGCTCTTCAACCGGAAGTTCTTTCCGGCGTGGCAGCGCCGGTTCGTCGTGTACGAGCGTCGGCGCGATCTGCCGCGCGTCGGCGTCGCCACACTGGCCGCCGAGGCGTACCTTCCCTTTCAGTGATTGCGGTCGGTCTCGTCCTCGCCGTCGTTTCGGCGGTTGCGATCAATGCCTCCTACGCGCTTCAGCACGCGGCGGCGTCGCGTGTGCCGCCGCTGTCGTTGCGCCACCCGCTGCGCTCGTTCGGGTCGCTCGTCCACAGCGGGCGCTGGACGCTCGGCTTCCTCGGCGGCATCGCCGGATGGGTGGTGTACGTCGTCGCGCTACGGCTGGCGCCGCTGTCGCTCG
>DATCBP010000077.1:0-47507 GCA_036511815.1 Gaiellaceae bacterium | reverse complement strand
GGGCACCTTCCAGACTTTCGCCGCGGCGGGCGAGAAGCACTTCGGCTCGCCCGACCTGAGCGGGCGGACGATCCTGACCGCAGGGCTGGGCGGCATGGGCGGCGCGCAGCCGCTCGCGGGAACGATGGCGGGCGCGGCGATACTCTGCGTCGAGGTCGACCCCCACCGGATCGAGCGACGGCTCGAGACGCGCTACCTCGACGAGGCGACCGACTCGCTCGACGACGCGCTCGCGCGCATCCGCGCAGCGGCAGCCGCTGGCCGCGCGCTCTCGGTCGGCTTGCTCGGCAACGCGTCGGAGGTCGTTCCCGCGCTGGCGGCACGCGGCGAGCGTTTCGACCTCGTCACCGATCAGACCGCCGCACACGACCCGCTCACGGGGTACGTCCCCGCCGGGCTCGAGGTCGACGAGGCATCGGCGTTGCGCGCGTCCGATCCGGACGAGTACCTGCGTCGCGCGCGGGAGTCGATCGTTGCGCACGTCGAGGGCATGCTCGAGTACGTCCGGCTCGGCGCGTATGTTTTCGATTATGGCAACAACCTGCGAGGTGAGGCCCGCGACGGTGGCGTAACGGAGGCCTTCTCATACCCGGGCTTCGTCCCGGCCTATATCCGGCCGTTGTTCGCTCGCGGCGTCGGGCCGTTTCGCTGGGCGGTGCTGTCCGGGGACCCGACCGAGATCGCGACGATCGACGCGGCACTCGCAGCGCTGTTCCCGGACGATCCGCTGCTCCAGCGGTGGCTCGAGCTCGCGCCGGAGCGCGTCGCGTTCCAGGGGCTGCCCGCGCGGATCTGCTGGCTCGGCTTCGGCGACCGCGCCAAGGCAGGGCTCGCGATCAACGGGCTCGTGCACAGTGGCGCGGTGTCGGCGCCGGTCGCGATCGGGCGCGACCACCTCGACTCCGGCTCGGTCGCTTCGCCGTACCGCGAGACCGAGGCGATGCGCGACGGCTCCGACGCGATCGCCGACTGGCCGATCCTCAACGCACTCGTCAACGTCGCCGCAGGAGCGACGTGGGTATCCGTGCACCACGGCGGCGGCGTCGGGATCGGCAACTCGATCCACGCGGGGATGGTCGTCGTCGCCGACGGCACCGACGAGGCGGCGGAACGGCTCGCGCGCGTGCTCACGAGCGACCCCGGCACCGGTGTGATGCGCCATGTCGACGCCGGCTACGAGGACGCGGTCGAGGCAGCCGAGCGGGGCGGGCTGAAGATCCCGTCCGCGCCGCACGACGCGTGAGCCCCGCGCGGCTGCTCATCCGCGACCTCGCACAGCTCGCGACGCCCGCCGGTCGCGGCGCCCCGTTGCGAGGCGCGGCGCTCGACGAGGTGGAGCTGCTCGAGGACGCCTACGTCCTCTGTCGCGGCGAGACGATCGAGGCCGTCGGGCGGATGCGCGATCTATCCGCGCTCGACGGCGACGTCGTCGAGCTGGACGGCCGCGGCCGCTGCGCGATCCCCGGCCTCGTCGACTGTCACACGCACGCGGCGTTCGGCGGCGACCGCGTCGAGGAGTTCTCCTTCCGGGCCGCGGGCGCGTCGTACGAGGAGCTGCACGCGCGCGGCGGCGGCATTCTCGCCACCGTCGACGCGACGCGCGCCGCGGGCGAGGCCGGCCTGCGGGCCGCGGTCGAGCGGCACCGCGGCTGGATGCTGCGCCACGGGACGACGACGTTCGAGGCGAAGTCCGGCTACGGCCTGGACCGCGACACCGAGCTCGCGTCGCTGTCCGCGATCCGGGCCGCGGGCGGGATCCCGACGTGGCTCGGCGCCCATGCCGTACCGCCCGAGTTCGAGGGCGACGCCGACGCGTACCTCGACTTCGCGCTCGAGGAGGTGCTGCCCGAGGCTGCCCGGATCGCGGAGGCGGCCGACGTCTTCCTCGAGCGCGGAGCGTTCGACGCGGAGCAGGCGCGCCGCTATCTCGAGGCGTGCCGCGGCGCCGGCCTCGCGCTCCGCCTCCACGGCGACCAGTTCACCGAGCAGGGCGCGATCCCGCTCGCGGTCGAGCTCGGCGCGCGCTCCGTCGACCACCTCGAGGCCACCGGCGGCGACGGCGTGCGTGCCCTGGCGGCCAGCGGCGTCGTCGGGGTCGTCCTGCCGGCGAGCGCGCTCTTCCTCGGGCGGCCGATGCCCCCGGCCCGCGCGCTCGTCGACGCGGGCGCGGCGGTGGCCCTCGCCACCGACTTCAACCCGGGCAGCGCGTTCTGCGAGAGCCTGCCGCTCTGCTGCTCGCTCGCCGCCACGCAGCTGAAGCTCTCGCCGGCGGAGTCCCTCGCGGCATGCACCGTCAACGCGGCCCACGTGCTCGGCCGGGCCGGCCGGCTTGGCCGCCTCGCGCCCGGCTACCGCGCCGACGTCGTCCTGCTCGACGCGCCCGACTGGCGCTACCTCGCGTACCACCTCGGCGGCGAGATCGTCGACCGGGTCGTGGTCGCAGGCGCGTTAGGCTAGGCCGCATGCCGTCGAGGAAGCAGAAGCGCCGCGAGGCGAAGACGAAGCGCCACGAATACGAGTTCGTCTACCTCGACTCCGAGGGCCACGAGCTCGAAGGGGCGCCGGACGAGGCCGGGGCGTCGTCGTCCCGCACGAAATCGCGCGTGAGCTCGACGAACGGCTCCAAGCCGGCCGGCAAGAAGCGATCCTCCCGGCCGCCCCGCGCGCGGCGCGAGCCGCAGCCGCCGTCGTGGCAGCGGGCCGGCAAGCGCGCGCTGCTCCTCGGCGCGGTCGTCTTCGCGCTCTTCACGCTCGGCGCACGGCACAAGGGCGGCTACGGCACCGCGGCCCTGCTCGCGCTCGTCTACACGGCGCTGTTCGTCCCGTTCACGTACCTGATCGACCGCTTCGCGTACAAGCGCTACGAGCTGCGCAAGGAGAGGGGCGGCACAGGATTGCCGCAGCGGCCGAAGAAGCGCTGAGCATGAGCATCGTCGTCGACCGCTACGAGCTGGGGCCGATCCAGACGAACTGCTACGTCGCCCGCGCGAGCCGCGGCGCGACCGAGGCCGCGGTGATCGACCCGGGCGGGGACGCGGCCGCGCTGCGGCTCGAGCTCGCCGGCATGGGTGCCTCGTGCGCGACGATCCTCATCACGCACGGGCACTTCGACCACGTCGGCGGCGTCGCCGACCTCGCCGAGGGCACCGGCGCCCCCGTCTACATGCCGGAGGGCGAGCGCGACCGGCTCGAGCGCTACCCCGATTTCGCGCCGCTCGGCGCGCCCGGCCGCTCGTACGCGCCCGACCACCTGCTCGCGGGCGGCGAGACGCTCGACGTCGCCGGCATGTCCTTCGAGTGCGTCGCCATTCCCGGCCACTCGCCCGCTCACGTCGCGTTCCACGCCGAGGGCTGCCTGTTCAGCGGCGACCTCCTCTTCGCCGGCGGGGTGGGCCGCGTCGACCTGCCCGGCGCCGACTGGGACACGCTCGTCGCGTCCGTGCGCACGCTGCTCGACCGCTATCCGCCCGAGACGGTGGTCTATCCCGGCCATGGGCCTTCGACGACGCTCGGCGACGAGCTCGCGCGCAACCCGTTCCTTGCGGAGCTCCGCGCATGAGGACCCCTGTGACGCGCATCGAAGCGCCGCGCGGCACGCACGACATCCTCCCATCCGACCAGCCGCTCTGGCAGAAGGTGACGGGGGAGATGGAGCGTCTCTGCGCGCTCTACGGTTACCGCCGCATCCAGACGCCGGTGTTCGAGGACACCGAGTTGTTCGCGCGCACGTCCGGCGCCGGCTCCGACATCGTGCAGAAGGAGATGTACACGTTCGCCGACAAGGGCGACCGCTCGCTCACGCTGCGCCCGGAGGGAACTGCTCCGATCTGCCGCGCGTACATCGAGCACGGGATGAAGCAGGAGCCGCAGCCCGTGAAGCTCTTCACGCTCGCGACGATGTACCGCTACGCCGCGCCGCAGCGCGGGCGGTACCGCGAGCATTACCAGCTCTCGCTCGAGAGCATCGGCTCCGCCGACCCGGCCGTCGACGCCGAGGTGATCGAGTACTACGACACGCTGCTGCGCAACCTCGGCGTGACGCGCTATGAGCTCCAGCTCAACTCGATCGGCGACCGCGAGTGCCGGCCCGCGTACGTCGAGAAGCTCGAAGCGTGGCTCGACGCGCATGCGGATGTGCTCGACGACGACGCGCGGCAGAAGCGCGCCACGAACCCGCTGCGCGTCTTCGACGTGAAGAACGAGCATGTGCGCGCGGCGCTCGAGGGCGCGCCGAAGATCGGCGACTCGCTCTGCGACGCTTGCGCCGAGCACTTCGCGCAGGTGCGCAGCTACCTCGACGCGTACGGCGTCGCGTACACCGTCGAGCCGACGCTCGTGCGCGGCCTCGACTACTACACGCGCACCGCGTTCGAGTTCCTCGGCCCGGACGAGAGCGCGCAGGCCTCGACGATCTGCGGCGGCGGGCGCTACGACTATCTCGTCGAGGAGATCGGCGGCCCGCCGACGCCGGGAATCGGCTTCGGCGCGGGCATCGAGCGGCTCGTCCTCTCGCTCGAGCTGGAGGGCGTCACCGCCGAGGTGCGGAAGCTCGACGTCTTCGTCGCGGTCGAACCGGGGCAGAGCGGGGTCACGGTCGTGCAGGAGCTGCGCGCCGCCGGAATCGCCGCCGACACCGACTACGCGGGCCGCTCGCTCAAGGGGCAGCTCGGCTACGGGCAGAAACACGCCCACGCCACGCTCGTCCTCGGCGCCGGCGGGTGGTCGCTGCGCCGGGGCGGCGAGCTCGACGTCGAGATCCGCGACACCGCCGAGCTGAAGGAGCTGCTCGCATGAGCTGGCGCGACATGACCTGCGGCGCCGTCACGGCCGACGACGTCGGCAAGCGGATCACCCTTGCCGGCTGGGCCGACACGCGGCGAGATCATGGCGGTCTCGTCTTCGTCGACCTGCGCGACTACTCCGGCAAGGTGCAGCTCGTGGTCAACCCGGAGCGCGCTCCCGAGGCGGCGGCGGTCGCGCACGAGATTCGCAACGAGTTCGTCCTCCAGGCGGAGGGGGAGGTCGTGCGCCGCGCGCCCGAGGCGGTGAACCCGAACATCCCGACCGGCTCGATCGAGGTGCAGGTCGACACACTGCGTATCCTCGCGCCGTCGGAGCCGCTGCCGTTCCAGATCGGCGACGAGAACGTCGACGAGGTTCTGCGGCTTCGCTACCGCTGGCTCGACATGCGGAGCGAGCGCATGCAGCGCAACCTGCGCCTCAACCACGCGATCATCACCGCGATCCGCCGCGAGATGGACGGTCTTGGCTTCGTCGACGTGTGGACGCCGAGCATGACGAAGGGGACGCCGGAGGGCGCGCGCGACTTCCTCGTGCCGGTTCGCCTCCAGCCGGGACGCTTCTTCGCGCTCGCGCAGTCGCCGCAGCTGTTCAAGCAGCTGACGATGGTGGGCGGGATCGACCGCTACTACCAGATCGCCACCTGCTGGCGCGACGAGGATCTCCGCGCCGACCGGCAGTTCGAGTTCCGCCAGCTCGACCTCGAGATGTCGTTCGTCGACCGCGAGGACGTGCTCGACGTGCTCGAGCGCTGCGTCGTCGCCTCGTTCGAGGCGATCGGCCGCGAGCCGCCGGAGCGGCCGTTCCCGCGCATGCCGTACGCACAGGCGATGGCGCGCTACGGCACCGACAAGCCGGACCTGCGCTTCGGCCTCGAGATCGAGGACGCGACCGCGCTCACGCGCGGCTCGCAGTTCGGCGTCTTCGCGGGCGCGCCCGTCGTGCGCTACCTCGTCGCGCCGCGCGCGTTCTCCCGCGCCGAGCTCGGGCGGCTCGAGGAGGTCGCGAAGGAGTGGGGAGCGAAGGGGCTCGCGTATCTCGTCCGGGACGAGTCGGGCGAGACGCGGTCGCCGATCGCGAAGTTCCTCTCCGTGGAAGAGCTCGCGGCGCTCGCCTCCGACCCGGGCACGACGGTGCTCTTCGCCGCGGGCGACGACGCCCTCGTCAGCCGTGTCCTCGGCGGGCTCCGCACGCACCTCGGCCGCGAGCTCGGCCTCGCCGAGACCGGGGAGGAGGTCTTCCACTGGGTGATCGACTTCCCGCTGTTCGAGCGCGACGAGGACACGGGCAACTGGACGTTCCTCCACCATCCCTTCACCGCGGCCGTCCCGGGCGACGTGGACAAGATCGAAGCCGATCCGGGCGCCGCCCTCAGCCAGCACTACGACCTGATCTGGAACGCCTGGGAGCTCGGCTCCGGGTCGATCCGGATCCACCGGGCGGACATCCAGCAGGCCGTCTTCCGGACGATGGGGATGGACGGGGACGAGCAGCGCGCGAAGTTCGGGTTCCTGCTCGACGCCCTCACGATGGGCGCGCCGCCGCACGGCGGCTTTGCCATGGGCATCGACCGGTTCGTCGCCCTCATGGCCGGCGAGCCCGACATCCGCCAGGTGATCGCCTTTCCGAAGGTCGCGAGCGGCTCTGACCCGCTCACCGGAGCGCCGACTACGATGCCGGAAGCGACCCTGCGAGACATCGGAATACGATCCATTGTCCCGCCGGATCAAGTGTAGGTGTCGCCTCGCCGATGCAGAAGTCATACTTTGTGAAGCGCGCGTTGCGCGCCTAGCCGCAGACAGGAGGACCGGAACATGGCAATCGAGGGCCCCGGGAGGGCCGCGGTGCCGTCGCTGACGTCACTGCCGAGCATCGATGACATCCCCAAGGTCGGGGACGGTCTCGACGCGGAGCGCGTGCGTGACGCCTTCGACTCCTTCCGCCGCCATGCTGCGCAGCTTCAGGCGCAGCTCCGTGTCCTTCAGGCAGCCGGCGCCGGGCGTGGCGCGGCCATCGAGCCGACCGGCCACGCCGTGCGCATGGATGCGCTGCACCTGATCCGCGCCGCCGCCGAGTTCGCCGACACGATCGAGCGCGACGCGCAGACCGCCTCCGCGACCCAGCTCGGCCGCACCGAGGAAGAGGTCAGCCGCCGCCAGAAGGATCTCCAGGACCGCGAAGCCGAGATCGAGCGCTACCGCCTCGAGAGCGAGCGCCAGCGGGCGGAGATGCTGAACGCTGCGAAGAACGAGTCGCGCGAGCTGCTCGCGAAGTCCCATGCCGAGGCGACGCAGGAGCTCCAGGAGGCCGAAGCGCGTGGCAGCCGGCTGCTCGAGCAGTCGCGCCACCAGGCGACCGAGCTGACGAACGCCGCCCGGGCCGAGGTCGAGCAGACGCTCGAATGGGCCCGTGCCCAGGCATCCGCGGTGCTTGCCCGCGCGCAGCACGGCGCCGAGCAGCTGCTCGCAGCCGCCGGGCTCGGGCAGGACGCGATCTCGACGGTCGCCACCGCGATCGTCCACGCGGCGCAACAGGCTGCCGAACCGACGCGGCCGCATCCGCCTGCAGCAGCCTTCTCCGGTCCTGCTGCGCCGGCGGCCCCGCCGGCGTCCGTCCCGCCTGCATCGGCGCCTCCGGTCTCCGCGCCGCCTGCAGCCGAGAACCCGTCCGCGCCGCCCGTGTCGCCGCCGCAGCCTGCGGCCGGCCACGACGACAGCGCGGACGAGGAGCAGTCCGAGCCCGAGCTCTAGGTCACCCCGGTGCGGCGCGTCTTCGGCCCTAGAAATATCGTCGAGGCCGCCGTCCTCATCGCGGTGCCGGTGGTCTCGCTCCACCTCGGGGAGGGGCCGTACACGATCGTCGCCGCCGCCGTGGTGGCGTATCTGCTCGTGATCGTCGTCGAGGTGACGATCGCGCGGGGCGGCGGCGTCGTGCTGCTCCAGGGCATTCTCGCGCTGCGCCCTGCGCGCACCCGGCGCGTGGCGGCGCCCGCCGCGGCGGCCGTCCAGCCGGCGGTCGCGCCCGAGCCGGTCGCCGCCGTCGAGCGGCCCGCCCCCGAGGCGCATGTGCGCGTGCTTCGCCCCGAGCCCGTGGTCGCGGCCGCACCGGCTCCGGAGCCCGAACCCGCGCCTCCGCCCGCTCCCGAACCCCCTCCCGCGCCCGAGCCCGAACCCGAACCCGAACCCGAACCGGCCGCCGCCGAGTTCCCGGTGCTCGTCGCCGTGCCGGAACTGGAGCCCGAGCCGCTGCCGGAGCCGATCCCCGAGCCGGCGCCGGCGTACGGCGTCGTCGTCCCGATCGGCGTCGGGGCCGGCCCGCAACAGTGGAACGTCTGGGATCTCGAACGCCTGTCGCGCGAGCGGGCGGGCGGCGATGCCGTCCGCGACGAGGAGCGGACATTCCTGCTCATGTACCTGCGCGAGTTCGCCGGCCCGGACGGCCTGCTGCCCGTCGACTTCGACGGGCTCGTCCGCGACAGCTTCGGCGACCTCGTGGTCAGCCGGTGACCTCCTCGCGGGGCGTGCGCGTCGGCGCCCTCGCCGCGGTCGCGGTGGTCACGGTGGCGGTCGTGCTCGTCGTCCTTCACCTCCGCCACGGATCGTCGTCGTCGGGCGGCCCGTGGTACACGGCGCTCGCCGCGTCGTACACGCCCGCGGCCGGACACACGCGAACGGCGTGCGGAAAGGTGGTCGGAGCGACGACGATCGGCGTCGCGCATCCGGTGCTGCCCTGCGGCGCGAAGCTCGAGCTCGAATACGGGAGCAAGCGCGTGGTCGTGCACGTGATCGACCGCCATCCCACGGTTCCCGGACACACCTTCGACCTGACGCCGGCCCTCGCACAGGAGCTCGGCGTCGTCGGGACGCAGCCGATTCAGTGGCGCTTCGCCAAGTAGCGCACGCGGCGAGTACAGTGGCCGCACTCGACCCGGTGCGTGGTCCGGGCTTCAATGTAGAACCAACGCCTACATAAAGGGAGCACGCGTCCTGACGGAGGCCGCCTGGCGGTTCGATGGAAGGCACGGCACCCACCTGGTTAGCCAGGTTCACATAGCTCGGATTCATCGGCAGGGTGGAGCAGGGGGCGGAGCCGCAAGGCTCCGCCTCTTCTTCGTCTACCGTGCCCTCGTGCTCGAGACATTCGGAGACTCGACGCGCGGCGGCGACTGGGCGGCAGTGCGCCTGCTCGTCGACGGCGATCGCATCGTCGAGGCGGATGCGCCGGGACTCGAGCGCCGGCTCGCGGGAGCGACGCTGCTCGAGGCGGCTGCGGTCGGCGGCGAGACGCTCGCGGTCGACGCGCTCGCGAACGCGCTCGGGCCGGTGTTTCGCGCCGAAGCGCACCCCACGCGGACTGCCGTCGCGATGAGCGGCGGCGTCGACAGTGCGGTCGCGCTCCTCCGCGCCTCGCCCGACGCGATCGGCGTCACGCTGCGTCTCTGGCTCGACCCGGCCGGTCCCGACAACGAGCGCGCCTGCTGTTCGCCGGCGGCGGTGATCGCCGCACGCGAGACGTGTCATCGGCTCGGCCTTCCGCACGTCACGCTCGACCTGCGCGAGGAGTTCCGGCGCGCGGTCGTCGCGCCGTTCGTCCGCGGCTACGCGCGCGGAGAGACGCCGAACCCCTGCATCCGCTGCAACGGCGGCTTTCGCTTCGCGGAGCTACTCGCGTTCGCGCGCCGCGCGGGCGCGTCGCGTCTCGCGACGGGCCACTACGCGCGGATCGTCGAGCATCGCGGCCGCCGCCTGCTCGCGCGCGGCGCGGACCCGGCAAAGGACCAGTCGTACATGCTCGCCCGCCTCGATCCGGACAGGCTTGGCCGCATCTGGTTCCCGCTCGGCGATCAGGACAAGGCCGAGACGCGCGCGGAGGCGGAGCGGGCCGGACTCGCGGTCGCGCAGCGCGCCGAGAGCCAGGAGGCGTGCTTCCTCGCCGGGGACGACTACCGCGCCTTTCTCGGCCGGCACGGACTCGTGCAGCGCGAGGGCTCGATCGTCGACGAGGCAGGCCGCGAGCTGGGCGCGCACGACGGCTTCTGGGGTTTCACGCCGGGTCAGCGCAAGGGGATCGGCGTGGCGGCCGCGCATCCGCTCTACGTGCTCGGCGCGGACGCCCGGTCGAACACCGTCGTCGTGGGCCCGCGCGAGGCGCTTGCGCGGCGCCGGGTGAGGGCGTCGGGCCGGCTCTACGTCGATGTCGAGCGGGCGGAGGCGAAGCTCCGTTACCGGTCGCCGGCCGTCTCCGCCCGGGTGACGCCGAGCGCGCGCGGCTTCGAGCTCGAGCTCGACGAACCCGCGTACGGCGTCGCTCGTGGCCAGGCCGCGGTGCTGTACGACGGCGACGCCGTCGTCGGGTGCGGCGTCGTCTCCTCGGCCGAAGCCGACTAAGATCGCGTTCGTGCTCGCAGCAGCTTCCCTCTGGGGCGATCTCTGGCGCGGCGCGCTCGCGGTCTTCCTGCTCGCGATCGGCCTCTCGGCCGCCTATCTGCTCGTGCGGATCGGCGGTACCGTCGCCCGGCTGTCGTCGCTCATCGCCGGCGCGGAGCAGGAGGTCCTGCCGGTGATCAACAAGGTCGGCGGCAGCGTCGATCGCGTCAACGGGCAGCTTGACAAGGTGGACAAGATCACCGACAGCGCGGTCGACGCGGCCGACAGCGTCGACACGGCGATCCGCGCCGTCAGCATGGCGATCACGAAGCCCGTCCAGAAGGTTTCCGGGTTCGCCACGGGTCTCAGCTACGGCGCGTCCGACTTCAAGACGAAGCGCGACTGGCGGCATGCGGTGCAGGCCGGCAAGGACGCGGCTGCGCGCCGCGAGCAGGAGCTCGCCGACGAGCTACGCGACGCCGGCAGCTCTTAGAGGCTCTCACACAATGAAGCGATTGTGTCGCAGACGAACGTCATGATGCGAGAGCCTCTTAGAGATTCGAGAAGCCGAGGTTCAGCAGGCGCGTCGCGTCGCCGTACATGTCGCTCGAGTTGAGCACGACGGCGATCAGCGTGACGCCGTTGCGCGTCGCCGACGCGACGAGGCACGGCCCGGCCTTGTGCGTGTACCCCGTCTTGATCCCGTTCGCGCCGGGGTACTCGCTCAGCAGCCGGTTGTTGTTGATGTAGATCTTCGAGTACGTCGGAGCCGACCACGTGACGTGCTCGACCTTCGTTCGCACGATCTGCTTGAAGCGCGGGTTGCGGAGCGCGACGCGCGTGAGCGCCGCTAGATCCCAGGCGCTCGAGAAGTTGCCACGGTCGACGACGCCGCTCGGCGAGATGAAGTGCGTGTCGTCGAGGCCGAGTTCTTGCGCCTCGGCGTTCATCTCGTGGACGAAGCTCCACTTGTCGCCGCCGGCGGCGATCGCCAGCGCGAGCGCGTCGTCGTTCCCCGAGTACAGGAGCATCGAGTAGAAGAGCTTCCACGCCTGCACGCGCTCGCCGGCGCGCAGGCCCTCGCGCACGAGCGGGACGCGCGGAACCGACGGGTCGACGGTGACGATGTCGTGCGGCTTCAGCTTCCGCAGCGCGAGCAGGGCGGTCATGATCTTCGTCGTCGACGCGACCGGCCGCCGCTCGTGCGCGTTCAGCTCCCACAGGACGCGGCCGGTGTCCGCGTCGACGAGGATCGCCGCGGAGGCGACGAGCGCCGGCGAGAAACGATGCGACAGCAGCGAGCCGGCCGTGAGGAGACGCTCGGGAGCCGCCCTGTGCGCCGGCGCGCGCTGCCCGGCGGGCTGCCCCGCGGCGACCTGGCCGTGGGCGCCGGCTTCGATCGACGCCGACGGCTGGCGCGAGCCGACCCAGGCGCCGGCGAGGCCGGCGACCGCGACCGCGACGACGAGCGGCGTCAGCCGCTTCAGCCGGTAGCGATACCGGCGGCGGCGCGGCGGTTGGCGGCGGCCGTCTCCCACGCGGCGATCCTACGCCGACCGTCCGCTGTCCTCGGCCCAGGGAACCGCCAGGCCCGCACCTACAATGGCCGCCGTGCACACGTCGGCCGAGATCCGGGAAGGGTTCCTCGCGTTCTTCGAGGAGAAGGGCCATCTGCGGCGCCCGTCGGGGTCGCTCGTCCCACGCGCCGACGACCGCTCGACCCTGCTCGTGACCGCCGGCATGCAGCCACAGATGCCGTTCTTCCTCGGCCGCGAGCAGCCGCCGGCACCGCGGACGACGCTCTCGCAGAAGTGCTTCCGCACCGTCGACATCGACGAGGTCGGCCTCGACACGTATCACCTCACGTTCTTCGAGATGCTCGGCAACTTCTCGTTCGGCGAATACTTCAAGGAGGGCGCGATCGAGTACGCGACCGAGTTCGTTCGCGACCGGCTCGGCCTCGACTGGGACCGGATCTGGGTCAGCGTCCACGCGGGCGACCCCGAGCTGAAGCTCGGCCCGGACGAGGTCTCGATCGAGCTCTGGAAGAAGATCGGCATGCCCCCGGAGCGGATCGTGCCGCTGCCGTCCTCCGAGAACTTCTGGTCGGTCGGCGGCCCCGGGCCGTGCGGCCCGGACTCGGAGATCTACTACGACTGGGGCAAGGCCGCGGGCTGCGGCGAGCCGGACTGCCGGCCCGGCTGCACGCGCTGCGAGCGCTTCCTCGAGTTCTGGAATCTCGTCTTCATGGCGTACGAGCTGCATCCCGACGGCACGCTCACCGATCTCCCGAAACAGAACATCGACACCGGCCTCGGCCTCGAGCGCACGGCGCGCATCGTCCAGGACGTCGCGTCGGTCTACGACACCGACGGCTACCAGCTGATCATGCGGTGGATCGCGGCGCAGTCCGGCGTCGCCTACGGCGAGACGCCCGACGCGACGAAGGCGCACCGCGTGCTTGCCGACCACGGCCGCGGCATGACGTTCATCGTCGCGGAGGGGGTGACGCCGTCGAATGAGGGCCGCGGCTACGTCCTGCGCCGCATCATCCGGCGCGCCGTGCAGCACGGGCTGCGCATCGGCATGCACGCGCCGTTCCTGCCCGGCCTCGCGGACACGGTGATCGAGCAGATGGGCGACGCGTATCCGGAGCTCGTCGAGCACCGCCGCGAGATCCACCGGATCCTCGCCGCCGAGGAAGAGCGCTTCGGCGAGACGCTCGAGCGCGGAATGAAGGTGTTCGAAGAAGCCGCGGCGCGCGGCGCGATCAGCGGCGAGGACGCCTTCACGCTCGCGGCCACGTACGGCTTCCCGATCGAGCTCACCGAGGAGCTTGCGCGCGAGCGCGGCGAGCCGATCGACGTGGACGAGTACACGCGGCTGATGGAGGAGCATCGCGAGGTTTCGCGTGCCGGCGTGGCCGGTGCCGACGCACAGCGTGCCGCCGAGTTCGCGACGGGCGCCGATTTCAAGAGCGAGTTCGTCGGCTACGAGAAGACCGAGGTGTTGACGCAGATCGGCGCGCTCGAGCAGCTCGAGGACGGGACGTTTCTCGCCAAGCTGCGCGAGTCTCCGTTCTATCCCGCCGGCGGCGGCCAGGTCACCGACGCGGGCTGGATCGAGAAGGACGACGGTGCGCGCGCAGAGCTGAGCGCGGCCTATCGCCTCGAAGGCGACCAGGCGCTGCTGTTCGACGGCGCGGGCTTCGCCGCGGGCGATCGCGTGAAGGCCGTCGTGCCGTGGCCGATTCGCTTCCCCACGATGGCGAATCACACCGGCACGCACCTCCTGCACGAGTGTCTGCGCGAGGTGCTCGGCGACCACGTCCGCCAGGCCGGCTCCGCCGTGCGGCCCGACAAGCTCCGTTTCGACTTCACACATCCGCAGGCCCTCACCGCCGCCGAGCGTGCGGAAGTGGAGAAGCGCGTCAACGAGCGCGTGTTCGCGAACCTGCCGGTGCGGATCTTCGAGACGCCGATCGCAGAGGCGCGGAAGCTCGGCGCGATGATGCTGTTCGGCGAGAAGTACGGCGACATCGTCCGCGTCGTCGACATCGGGAGCTGGTCCGTCGAGCTGTGCGGGGGCACGCACGTGCGCTCGACCGCCGAGATCGGCCCGTTCGCGATCCTCAGCGAGAGCTCCGTCGGCGCCGGGGCGCGGCGGATCGAGGCGGTCACGTCCGGCGAGGCGTTCGCGCTCCTCCACGAACGCGCCCGCGAGGCTGACGGCCTGCGCGTCGAGCTCGAGAAGGTGCGCAAGACGGCGGCGAAGCCGGCGCGCGAGGCGGAGACGGAGATCGTCTCGACCGAGCGCGAAGGCCCGGTCGTCCTCGCCGAGGTCAAAGGGCTGAAAGGCGGGCCGCTGCGCGACCTCTCCGACCGGCTCCGCCAGCAGGAGAAGGCCGAGGGCGCGATCGTCGGCTCGACCGACGAGGGCCGCGCCTATCTCGTGCTCAACTTCGACGAGTCGCTCGTCGCGCGCGGGCTCGACGCGACGCAGCTCGTGCGCGAGCTCGGGACGCACATCGGCGGCGGAGGAGGAGGCAGGCCGACGCTCGCCGAGGCGGGCGGCAAGAACCCGGACGGCGTGCGCGACGCGCTCGCCGCCGGCAAGCAGGCGGTCGCAGCGGTGCTGGCATGAAGGTGATGGCGATCGACTTCGGCTCCGCCCGCACCGGCGTCGCGGTCTCCGACCCGACCGGCGTGATCGCGCGGCCGCTCTGCGTCGTCGAGAGCGCGAGCAGCGAGGCCGGCATCGCCGAGCTCGTGCGGCTCGTCGAGCTGGAGCGCGCCGAGCGGGTCGTCGTCGGCCATCCGCTGACCCTGCACGGCGAGCGGGGGCAGCAGGCGCGCGCGACCGAGCGCTTCGCGAGCGCGCTCCGCACCGCGCTCGCCGCCGCGCTCGTCCCGGTCGTCCTCTTCGACGAGCGCTTCACCACCGATCTGGCGCAGCAGACGCCCTCGGACTCGTCCGAGGATGCGCGCGCGGCAGCGCATCTCCTCTCTGGCTACCTGGTGTGGTCGAGCGGCGCCCCGGCGTAATGCCGCCGAAGCCGGGGCCGCCGCCGCGGATCGTGTCGCGGCGCCGGGTGCTCGTGCGGAGGCTGGGGGCGGTCGGAGTGCTCGTCGCGGCCGGGCTGCTCGTGCTCGCGATCGTGAAGCTCGCCGGTCGCGGCGGCGGCGGAGCGGGGGCCCCGCCTGCGACCGTCGCGGCGCCGAAGCCGTTCCGCGTCGTCTTCCCGGAAGGATTCACGCGCGTGCAGATGGCACAGCGCGTCCAGGTGGTGGCCGGCATCGCGCACCGCGAGCGCGGCGGGCGACCCCTGCTCTCGAGCAAGACGTATCTCGCCGCGACGAAGCCGCGGGTGATCGTCGGCTTCGGGCGGAAGCGGCGGAACATGGAGGGGTTCCTGTTCCCGGCGACGTACGACTTCCTCACACACACGACGTCGAAGCAGCTCGTGCGCGCGCAGCTCCAGGCATTCCACGCGAACTGGTCGCAGGTGAACCTCTCCTATGCGCGCTCGAAGAACCTCACCCCGTACGACGTGCTGATCATCGCGTCGCTCGTCGAGAAGGAAGCGCTCGCCCCCGACGAGCGGCCGAAGATCGCGCGCGTGATCTACAACCGCCTGCACGCGCGCATGAACCTCGGCATCGACGCGACGACGCGGTACGGCCTCAACGTGCCGGGAACGAAGTCGCTGACCGAGTCCGAGCTGAACAGCTCGAATCCGTACAACACGCGCAACCCGCGGATCCTGGGGCTGCCGCCGACGCCGATCGCGAATCCGGGTCTCGCGTCGATCCAGGCGGCGGCGCATCCGACGCCCGGCGACTGGCTCTACTTCGTCCGCAAGCCCGACAGGGTCCACCACTACTTCACCGCGAACTACAACGACTTCCTGAAGCACGAGCAGCAGTACGGATTCAAGTAGATGAGCATCGGCGCCACGACGAAGCTCGTCGCCCTGCTCGGGCATCCGGTCGCGCACTCGCTCTCGCCGAAGATGCAGAACGAGGCGTTCGCGGCGACCTGGCTCGATTGGGCCTACGTCGCGCTCGACGTGCCGCCGTCGCAGCTCGAGGAAGCGCTGCGCGGGATCGTCGCCGGAGGGTTCGCCGGCGCGAACGTGACCATCCCGCACAAGCGCGTCGCGGCCGCGCTCTGCGATGAGGCGGAAGGCGACGCGGTGAACACGCTCGCCTTCGTGAACGGGCGCGTGCTCGGGTTCAACACCGACAAGGAGATCGTCGCGGGCATTCGCTCGGAGCGCGTCTGCCTGATCGGCGACGGCGGCGCCGCGCACACGCTTCTGCCCGGGTTCCACGGCGAGGTGCGCCAGTTCTCCCGGCGCGGGGTGTGGCCGCCGGACGCCGAGGGCTGCGATCTCATCGTCAACGCGACGCCGGTGCGGGACGAGCTGCTCGTCGAGCCGCACGCCGGGCAGGTCGTCGTCGACCTCGCCTACGGCGACGGCGAGACCGTGCTCGTCGCGGCGGCGCGCGCCGCCGGGTGTCAGGTCGTTGACGGGCTCGAGGCGCTTGTCCGGCAGGGCGCCGCGAGCTTCGAGCGGTGGACGGGCATCGCTGCACCCGTCTCCGCGATGCGCGCCGCTCTAGGCTTGACGCAGTGACGCTCGAGCTGGCCACGGCAGGCGAGTCCCACGGACCTGCGCTCGTCGCGATCGTGTCCGGCCTCCCGGCCGGGCTCGCGCTCGACCGCGCGGCGATCGACGCCGACCTGCGCCGGCGCCAGCAGGGCTACGGCCGCTCGCCGCGCCAGCAGATCGAGACCGATGAGGTCGAGGTGCTCGCCGGGCTGCGGCACGGGCGGACGCTCGGCACGCCGCTCGCGCTCGTCGTGCGAAATCGCGACCACAAGAACTGGACATGGGGGATGAATCCATGGCCGTCCGAGGGCGAGCCGGAAGGGAAGGGGACGAAGGCGGTGACGCTCCCGCGGCCCGGCCACGCCGACCTCGCGGGCGTGCAGAAGTACGGGCATGCGGACGTGCGCAACGCGCTCGAGCGGGCCTCGGCGCGGCACACGGCCGTGCACGTCGCCGCCGGCGCGGTCGCGAAGGCGCTGCTGCGGGAGATAGGCATCGAGGTGACGGGGACGGCCCTCGCCCAGGCGGGCGCCGACCCGGCGAGCGTCGACGAGGCGCGCGCGGAGCGCGACACGCTCGGCGGCGTCGTCGAGGTGCGCGCACGCGGCGTGCCGCCGGGGCTCGGCTCGTACGCCCGCAAGGATGACCGGCTCGACGCGCGCCTGGCCGCGACCCTGATGGGTATCCAGGCGGTAAAGGGCGTCGAGGTCGGCGACGGCTTCGCGCTGGCAGGGCTGCGCGGCTCGGAGGCGCACGACGAGATCCTCCGCGACGAGCGCGGTCTGCACCGGGAGACGAACCGCGCGGGCGGGATCGAGGGCGGAATGTCGAACGGCGAGGAGCTCGTCGTGCGCGCGGGGATGAAGCCGCTGCCGACGCTGATGAAACCGCTCGCCTCCGTCGATCTCGCCACGAATGAGCCGGCGCAGGCGCTCGTCGAGCGCAGCGACGTCTCCGCCGTGGAGGCGCTCGCCGTCGTCGCGGAAGCGTCGGTCGCATGGGAGCTTGCGCGCGCGGCGCGCGAGAAGTTCGGCGGCGACGCGCTCATCGACTTCGTCGCCGCGTGGCGCGCGTACCTGGAGCGAATCGACTGGTCGCCACGCTGAACAAACACGTCGCGCTCGTCGGCTTCATGGGCGCCGGCAAGACGACGCTCGCGCGCGATCTCGTCGGGCGGACGCGTCTCGGCTATACGGACGTCGACAGCTCGATCGAGCGGGCGGCGAACGCGACGATCGCCGAGTTGTTCGCGGCGGGCGAACCGGCGTTTCGCGAGCATGAGCTGCGTGTCGTGCGCAGCACCCTGCTGAGCCGGCACCGGCTGGTGGTCGACCTCGGCGGCGGCGCCGTGACCTCCGGTGCGGTGCGCGACGCGCTGCGCGAGCGCGCGATCACCGTCTGGCTCGACGAGGACGTCGATACGTGCTGGGAGCGCGCGCGCGGCAGCGACCGTCCGCTCGCGCAGGACGAGGCGGAGTTCCGGCGCCTCTACGAGGAGCGCCGCCCGCTCTACGCCGAGGTGGCGGACGTCGTGGCACACGACGTCGACGACGCCGTCCTCGCCGCAGCAGGTGTCCATGTCGAGCGGGGCGCGCTTACCCGGCTCGGCGAGCTCGTGCCGGGCGACGGCGCAGTCGCGCTCGTCTCCGACCCGAACGTCGCCGGCATCCACGGCGCGGACGCGCAGCTCGCGCTCGGCCGCCGGCTCGCGCAGATGCACGAGCTCCCGGCGGGCGAGGAGGCGAAGACGCTGACCGCGCTCGACGGACTCTGGCAGGAGCTGCGCCTCGACCGCGGCGGCACGATCGTCGCGCTCGGCGGCGGCTGCACGACGGACGCAGCCGGCTTCGCCGCCGCGACCTACCTGCGCGGCATTCCGTGGGTGCCGGTGCCGTCGAGCCTCGTCGCGCAGGTCGACGCGGCGATCGGCGGCAAGACCGCCGTCGACCTGCCGCAGGGCAAGAACCTCGTCGGCGCCTTCCACTGGCCCGTGCGGACGGTGATCGACCCGGCGCTGCTCGGGACGCTGCCGGAGGCGCAGCGCCGCGAGGGGATGGCCGAGGTCGTGAAGACCGGCCTGCTCGCCGGCAAGCCGCTCTGGGAGCTGCCCGACGACGAGCTCGTCCGCCGCTGCGCCGCCTTCAAGGCCGCCGTCTGCCTGCGCGATCCGCATGACGAGGCGGAGCGGAAGATCCTCAACCTCGGCCACACGTTCGCGCACGCGCTCGAGGCGGCGGCGCGCTACGAGGGCGTGACGCACGGCCAGGCCGTCGCGCTCGGGCTCCTCGCCGCCCTCCGGCTGTCCGGTCGGGACATCGGCCAGGTGGAGGAGATCCTCCACCCGCGGCCGGTTCGCGTCGACCGCGAGCTCGCCTGGCAGGCGATGCAGCGCGACAAGAAGGTGGTCGGCGGCGAGCTGCGGCTCGTGCTGCTCGGCGACGACGGCCCGCGCTGGGACGTACACGTTCCCGAGGCGGAGGTGCGGCGCGCGCTGGACGACGTGATCGCGGGATAGAGTCGCGCTCGTGCGCGTGCTCGTCCTGAACGGCGTCAACCTCAACGTCCTCGGCCGGCGCGACCCGGCCCTCTACGGCGGCCTCTCGCTCGCGGAGCTCGAGAGCCGGATCTACGAGTGGGGACGCGAGCTCGAGCTGACGGTGCAGTGCCGGCAGACGAACAGCGAGGGCGAGTTCATCAAGTGGTGCCACGACGCCTACGACAACGCCGACGGCATGATCGTCAACCCGGCCGCGTGGACGCACTACGCGTGGTCGATCCACGACGCGCTCGAGCTGCTGACCGTTCCGATCGTCGAGGTGCATCTCTCGAACGTCGACGAGCGCGAAGAATGGCGGCGCGCGTCCGTGATCCGCGACCTCGTCGCCGCCCGCTTCGTCGGCCAGGGGCCCGAGGGCTACCGCCTCGCCCTCCAGTACGTAAAGGAGAACGGATGAGCACACGCATCGCCCGGCTGCGCGAGCACCTCGAGGAGCCGCTGCTCGTCACCAGCCCGACGAACATCCGCTACCTCGTCGGCTTCGACAGCTCGAACGCCGTGCTGCTCGTGGAGCCGGAGCGCGTGCGGCTCTTCACCGACTTCCGGTACATCGAGGCGGCGCGAGCAGTCGCGGGCGTCGACGTCGTGCAGACCCGCAGGTCCGTGCTCGGCGAGCTGGCGGAGACCCTCTCGGGCCGGATCGCCTTCGAGGCGGCGGCGCTCTCGTACGCGCAGTTCGAGCTGCTCGGGAAGGACGGGCTCGACCTCGTCCCGCGCGAAGGCGTCGTCGAGCGCCTGCGCGCGGTGAAGGACGCGGGCGAGCTGGATGCGATTCGCCGCGCGTGCGCGATCACCGACCGCGTCTACGAGCGCCTGGCCGAGGTGCCGTTCGTCGGGCGAAGCGAACGCGCCGTCTCGTGGGATCTGACCCGGCTGTTCCACGAGGAGGGCGGCGAGGGCCTCGCCTTCGAATCGATCGTCGGAGCGGGGCCGACAGGCGCGCGCCCGCACGCGCGCGCGGGCGACCGGGCGATCGGCGCCGGCGAGCTCGTCGTGATCGACGCCGGCTGCACGATCGACGGCTACGCATCCGACTACACCCGCACGTTCGCCACGGGGCCGCTCGACGGCGAGGCCGCCGAGGCGTACGCGGTCGTCCGTGCCGCACAGGACGCTGCGCTCGGCGCGATCCGCGGCGGCCTGCCGGCGCTCGAAGCGGACGCCGTCGCGCGCCGCGTCGTCGACGTGAGCCCTTTCGCCGGCACCTTCGGCCACGGTCTCGGCCACGGCCTCGGGCTCGACGTGCACGAGCTGCCGCGCATGTCCACGGAGACGAGCGACGTGCTCGAGCCGGGCAACGTCGTCACCGTCGAGCCCGGCGTCTACCTCGAAGGCCGCTTCGGAATCCGCATCGAGGACGACGTCGTCGTCACCGCCGCCGGAATCGAGAACCTGACCTGTCTGACGAAGGACCTCGTCGAGGTCGGATAGCTAGACTCACGCGCCCATGGCCGAGACCGTCAACACGAACCAGTTCAAGAACGGCATGCATATCGAGCTCGACGGCCAGGTGTGGCGCATCGTCGAGTTCCAGCACGTGAAGCCGGGCAAGGGCGGCGCGTTCGTGCGGACGAAGCTGAAAGGCCTCGGCTCCGGTGCCGTCGTCGACCGAACCTTCCGCGCGGGCGAGAAGTTCGCACGCGTGCACACCGAGGTGAAGAACGTCCAGTACCTCTACGACGATGGCTCCGACGTGCACTTCATGGACGCCGAGACGTTCGAGCAGTTCGCCGTGCCGCGCGGGGATCTCGAGGACGAGCTCCCGTTCATGCAGCCGAACGCGACCGTGCAGGTGCTGGAGGTGGACGGCAAGCCGTCGGGCGTGCAGCTGCCCGCGTCGGTCGAGCTGACGGTCGTCGAGACCGAGCCCGGCGTGAAGGGCGACACCGTCTCGAACACGACGAAGCCGGCGACGCTCGAGACGGGCGCCGTCGTCAACGTGCCGCTGTTCGTGAACGTGGGCGACAAGCTGAAGGTCGACCCGCGCGAGAAGCGTTACATCTCCCGCGCGTAGCCGATGCGGAAGATCGTGACCCTCGTCGCCGTGGGAGCCGTGGCCGCGACGGTCGCCGGAGCCCTCTTCGACCTCATCCGCGGCGCGTCCTCGCTGGCGAGCTCGCTCGCCTTCGCGTTCTGGGTGGCGGCGACCGTATGCCTCCTGCTGCGGTTCGCGGCCGGCACGAGGCTGGCCTGGCGTCGGCTCGACCTGCCCGAGGGCTGGGTCTTCGTCACGGCGGCCCTCTTCCTCACCGGCGCGGGCGCGGCGATCGACGCGCTCGGTAGCTGACGGCTGAAGCGCGGTAAGGTCCCCGCGTGCCGAAGCTCGTCGACACGACGATTCGCCTGCTCGGGCAGGAGCCGCTCGCAGGCCAGGTGCCGACCGCCGAGCAGCTCCGGCTGGCCGAGATCCTCGACCGGGCGGGGTTCGCCTACCTCGAGGTCTCCGGCGGCGGCGTCTTCGACGCGGCCGTCCAGCGTGGGATCGAGAGCCCGTGGGAGCGCATCCGCGCGCTGAAGGCGCGGGTGAAGACGCCGCTCGGGCTCGCGCTGCGCGGCCGCTTCCTCGTCGGCTCGCGGCCGGTGGACGCTGACTTCGCGCGCCGCTTCGTCGCCTCCGCCGCCGAGAATGGCATCGACGTCTTCCGGCTCCACGACCCGCTCAACGACGTCTCCAACCTGCGCGAGGCGGCCGAGGCGATCGTCGCCGCCGACCGCGACTTCGAGGCGGGCCTCGTCTACAGCCCCGGCCGCACGGGCGAGGTAGACACGTTGATCGAGCGCGCGAAGATGCTGCCGGAGCTCGGGGCGATCCGCGTCCTCCTGCACGACCCGACCGGCTCCCTCCAGCCGCACCGGGCGGAGGAGCTCGTGCCCGCGCTCGCCGAGGCGAGCGGGCTGCCGGTCGGCATCTACCTTCAGGGCGCCGGCGGCAGCGCCCTCGCGTCGACGCTCGCCGCGGCCCGCGCGGGCGCGCAGCTGATCGCCTGCGCGATCTACCCGCTCGCGCTGACCCTCCACCGGGTCTCCGGGGAGGCGCTTGCGGAGGCGCTCGCCGGCATGGGGCTCGACTCCGGCGTCGACGTGGCCGCGCTCTGGGAGGCCTCCGACCTCGTCGACGAGCACATCGGCGACCAGCCGGTGGCGCCGCTCGCCCCGCGCGTGGCCGTCCGGGCCGCCCAGCACGACGTCCCCGCCGGCCTCGTCGCCGGCGTCGACGCGACGCTGCGCGCCGAAGGCGCGGGCGACCGGCTCGAGGAGGTGCTCGAGGAGCTCGACCGCATTCGCGCCGAGGTCGGGTGGCCGCCGCTCGCCCCGCCGATCGGCCAGGTGCTCGCCTCGCAGGCCCTGCTCAACGTGCTCGCGGCGAGCCGCTACCTCACGATCGTCGACGAGCTGCGTGCGCTCGTCTCGGGCCGCTTCGGCGTGCCGCCGGGACCGATCGACCCCGCGGTCACGCGGGCCGTCGCGTTGACGAACGACCCGGAGAGCACGGAGGACGCCGCGCCGCCGCTGAGCGAGGTGCGGGAGCAGGCCGAGGGGATCGCGGCGAGCGAGGAGGAGCTGCTCCTGCTCGGGCTCTTCGGCGAGGACGCGGAGCGGCTCCTGCTCGGCATCCGCGGACGCGGCCGGCGCGACGAGGACGAGCTCGCGGGCGTCGAGAAGCAGCGGGCGGACCGCATCCGCGAGGTCGTGCGGATCGTCCAGGAGTCGGGCATCGGCGAGCTGACGATCGAGGAGGAGGGGATGCGCGTGTCCGTGCGCTCGGTCGCAGAGGGGACTCCCGAGCCGATGACCGACTCCCCGCTCGCGATCCCGGAGCCGTCGCCGGCTGCACCCGTCACGCGGCCGTCCAACGGCCTGGTGCGCGTCGAGTCGCCGATGGTCGGCACGTTCTACCGGGCCTCGGAGCCCGGGGCGCCGTCGTTCGTCGAGGAGGGAGACGTCGTCGCTCTCGGCCAGACGCTCTGCATCCTCGAGGCGATGAAGCTGATGAACGAGGTGAAGGCGGAGCTCGAGGCGATCGTGCGCAGGATCCACGTCGAGAACGCGCAGCCGGTCGAGTTCGGCCAGGCGCTCTTCGATCTCGAGCCGCTCACCGGCCGCCCGCTGGACGCGGTTTAGCCCGTGTTCACGCGCGTCCTTGTGGCCAACCGCGGCGAGATCGCCGTGCGCGTGATTCGGGCGTTGCACGAGCTGGGGATCGAGGCGGTCGCCGTCTATTCGACCGCGGACGAGGATGCGCTGCACGTGCGCCTCGCCGACCGCTCCGTGCGCATCGGCCCGCCGCCTGCGTCGGAGAGCTACCTCAGCATGCCGGCGATCATCGCCGCCGCGACGACGACGGGCTGCGAGGCGGTCCATCCCGGCTACGGGTTCCTGTCCGAGAACGACGACTTCGTGCGCGCCTGCGCGGACAACGACCTCGTCTTCATCGGCCCGCCCGCGGACGTGATGGCGCGGATGGGCGACAAGGCGCAGGCCAAGGCGGAGATGCGCGCCGCGGGTGTGCCGCTCGTGTCCGGGACGGAGGGGACGGCGACCCTGGCCGCCGCGCGTATCGCTGCGGACGAGCTCGGCTATCCCGTGCTGCTGAAGGCGGCAGCAGGCGGCGGCGGGCGCGGCATGCGTCTCGTGACGGCGCCCGAGGAGATCGAGGACGCGTATGCACGCGCTTCGGCGGAGGCGCTGGCGGCGTTCTCCGACGGCACGCTCTACGTCGAGAAGATGATCTCGTCTGCGCGGCACGTCGAGATCCAGGTGATCTGCGACGGGCACGGCGGCGTCCTCACGTGCGGCGAGCGCGAGTGCTCGATCCAGCGCCGGCACCAGAAGCTCATCGAGGAGTCGCCGTCGCCCGCGCTCGACCCGGTGCTGCGCGAGGCGATGGAGTCCGCCGCGGAGCGCGCGTGCGTGCACGTCGGCTACCGCAACGCCGGAACCTTCGAGTTCCTCGTCGGGCCCGACGGTGCGTTCTCGTTCATCGAGCTCAACGCACGGCTCCAGGTCGAGCATCCGGTGACCGAGCTCGTCACGGGCCTCGATCTCGTCCGACTGCAGCTGCGGATCGCCGCCGGCGAACGGCTGCCGCTGACGGGCCGCGCGCCGCGCGCAGGGCACGCGATCGAGATCCGCATCAACGCGGAGGATCCGTCGCGCGGCTTCGCGCCCGCGCCGGGTCTGATCGAGCGCTTCCGGCCGCCGCTCGGGCCAGGCGTCCGCGTCGACACGTTCGTCGAGGACGGAACGACGATCTCGCCGTACTACGACTCGCTGATCGCGAAGGTGATCGTGCGCGACGACACACGTGACGCCGCGATTGCGCGCGCGCGTCGCGCACTGGGCGAGCTCGAGGTGCGCGGAGTGCCGACGACGCGCGAGGTCGCGCTCGAGATCCTCGACAGCGACGAGTTCCGCAGCGGCGAGTACTCGACCTCGTTCCTCGCGGAGGCGGGAGCGCGGCTGCCCGCGCTGGCCGGCGCATGACGGTCGTCGTTCGCAACGACGGCGACACGATCACGGTCCCGGACGGGACGCTCGCGCAGATCGTCGTCCAGGCCGCCGAAGGCGTCGAGGGCGTGCGCGTGCGCCGTGCGCGCCGCAAGCTCGCCGTGGAGATCGAAGGTGCGCGCGCGCGCGTCGAGCTCGAGCTCGCCGTCCCGTACGGCACGGTCCTGCCCGCCGCGGCCCGTGAGGTGCAGGAGCAGGTCGCAGGCGCGCTGACGCGCATGTGCGGACTCGACGTCGTTGCGGTCGACGTCGCCGTCGAGGAGCTCGAGGGGCGATGACGGCGGTCAGCCGCCGCGAGGCGCGCCGCGCCGCGGTCTTCGTCCTCTACCAGTGGGATGTGACCTCGACGCCGATCGGATCGCTCTACGAGGGCGAGGTGGACGAGTACACGCGCCGGATCGTCGACGCGGTGGCGGCGCGCACGCCCGAGCTGGACGAGCGCATCACGGCCGCTGCCGACGACTGGACCGCGGATCGTCTCGGCGCCGTCGAGCGAAACGTCCTCCGCGTGGCGATCGAGGAGCTCGACGAGGCGGAGGTGCCGCGCGAGGTCGTCCTCGACGAGGCGGTCACGCTTGCGAAGCGGTACGCATCCGACGACGCTGGGAGACTCGTCAACGGCATTCTTGGCAGGATCGTGCGGGAGGAGGAGGCAGCGTCGGCATGACGACCGAGGACTCGTTGGGAAGGGCGGAGGAGCTGCTCGCGCGGCTCGAGGCGGCGCGCGGCGAGCTCGACCTGCTCGCGCAGGAGGGCGGCGGCTCGCCCGAACGGGCGCTCGAGATCCTCAACGAGCTGTCCGAGCTCGCCAAGGCCGTCGAGGAGGAGCTCGAGCGGGCCAAGCGGGCCGCGGAGGCGGATGCCGCACACTCCTGACGCGCTGCGGGTGCTCGTCGAGGAGAAGCTGGAGCGGCTGGAGCTCTGGCCGCAGCTGCACGGCCAGGAGGAATCCGTGCGGTACTCGCTCCTCGCGGGCGGCAAGCGCGTGCGGCCGGTGATCTGCCTCGCCACGGCGGCGGCGGCCGGCGGCGAGCTCGACGCGGCGATGCCTGCCGCGTGCGCGCTCGAGCTCGTGCACACGTTCTCGCTCGTCCACGACGATCTCCCCGCGCTCGACGACGACGAGGAGCGGCGCGGGCAGCCCGCGACGTGGAAGCGCTACGGCGAGGCGGTGGGGATCCTTGCCGGCGACGCGCTCGTGGCGGAGGCGTTCCGGCTGGCGACGTCGTACGAGACGACGGCTGTGGCGCGCGAGCTCGCGGAGGCGACGCTCGGGATGATCGGCGGCCAGTACCTGGACATCACCGGCACGGCGCCCGACGAGGCGACGTTGCACTCGCTGAAGACGGGCTGCCTGTTCGCGGCCTCCGTCGGTCTCGGGTTGTGGGCGGCGGGCGTGGCGAAGGCGGAGCAGGCACCGTGGCGCGCGTTCGGCGGCGAGCTCGGGCTGCTGTTCCAGATCGTCGACGACATCCTCGACGGCGACGGCTACGTGCAGACTCACGGCCCCGCCGGGGCCCGCCGTCTCGCCGACGAGGCCGCAGAGCGCGCCCGCGCCCGGCTCGATTACATCCACGCCGACACGGCGGTGCTGCGCGAGATCGTCGACGGCCTCGCCGTCCGCACGGCATAGCTGACACCAGGACATGACCCAGAAGGGCGATAGTCGGGGGGTGACGAAGAAGCGCCTCGACGTACTGCTCGTGGAGCGCGGGCTCGCCGAGTCGCGCACGCAGGCGCAGGCGCTCGTGATGGCAGGGCTCGTCCCGGGGTACGACAAGCCGGGCCAGCAGGTCGACGAGGCCGTCGAGCTGAGCGTGGAGCGCGGGCCGGCCTTCGTCTCGCGCGGCGGCGACAAGCTCGCGCACGCGCTCGATGCGCTCGGGGTCGATCCGGCCGGGCTCGACTGCCTCGACGTCGGTGCGTCGACGGGCGGGTTCACCGACGTGCTGCTGCAACGCGGCGCGGCGCGCGTGCTCGCAGTCGACGTCGGCTACGGGCAGCTCCATCCGCGCCTCCGCGCGGACGAGCGCGTGACGGTGCTCGAGCGGACGAACGCGCGCGCGCTGACCGAGCTGCCCTTCGCCCCGCAGCTCGTCGTCTGCGACGTCTCGTTCATCTCGGTGCGGGTCGCGCTCCCGCCGGCGCTGCGGCTCGCGGCGCCGGGCTGGCAGGCGCTCGTGCTCGTGAAGCCGCAGTTCGAGGCGGGACGCGCCGAGGTCGGCAAGGGCGGCGTCGTCCGCGACCCGCTCGTCCATGCGCGCGTGCTGCGCGAGGTCGCGACCGCGGCGCTCGAATGGGGGGCCGGGGTGGCCGGCGTCGTAGACTCCGGTCTGCCGGGGCCGAAGGGCAACCGGGAGTTCTTTCTCCAGCTCGAGCAGGCCGAGGACCCGACGCTTCCCGATGACCTCGACGAACGGATCGACAGAGCGGTCGCGGCCGGTTAGAACGGCCGCCGTGATCTCGCACGGCCGGGTCGACGTGCGGGCGGCCGTCGCACGCGTTCGCGCGGTCGCCGAGCAGTCCGGCGTGACGCTGCTCGCCGAGGATGCCGACCCGTGCGGTGCCGACCTCGCCGTCGCGCTCGGCGGCGACGGAACGATGCTGCGCACGCTCGGCCGCCTGCTTGGCAGCGACACGCCGCTGATCGGCGTCAACTTCGGCCGCGTCGGCTTCCTCGCCGCGATCGAGCCGGAGGAGCTCGAGCGCGACCTCGCCCGCGTCTTCGCCGGCGAGTACATGGTCGTCGAGCTACCGACGCTCGAGGTCGACATCGGCGCCGAAACGCACGTCGCCGTCAACGACGTCGTCGTCACGAGCGCCACGCTCGGCCGCATGGTCGAGGTCGCCTGGGCGGTCGGCGGCGAGGACCTCGGCACGATCCCGTGCGACGGGATCATCTGTTCGAGTCCCTCCGGCTCGACCGCATACAACCTCTCGAACGGCGGCCCTGTCCTCGTCCGCGGCCTCGATGCGATGGCGGTCACCTTCATCGCGCCGCACTCGCTCCACGCGCGGCCGCTCGTCCTGCCTCGTGGGCCGGACGTGACCATCGTCAACCGCACCCCCGACGTGGACGTCGTCGTGCTCGTGGACGGACACCGCGTGAACGAGGTCGAGGAGCGCGCCCCGGTGGCCGTACGGATGTGCGCCCAGCGCAGCCTCCTCGCGACCCTGCCGGAAACGACCTTCTTCAGCCGCTACCGCGAGACGTTCACCTCGCACGAATGACCTTTTGGGCCGATGGTCGCGGTCCTGCCGCCTCACTACACTCGATCCGGTGCTCCGACGGCTTCGCATCGAGAACCTCGTGCTCATCCGCGAGGCCGAGCTCGAGCTCGCGCCCGGGCTGAACGCGATCACCGGCGAGACCGGCGCCGGCAAGACGATCCTCGCCCAGGCGGTCGGCCTGCTGCTCGGCATGAAGGGCGACGCGTCGTTCGTCGGCCCGGCCGGCGACGAGGCGTACGTCGAGGCAGAGCTCGACCTGCCGACGGCGGACGAGGAGAACGAGGCGCTCTACGAGCTGAAGCCGGAGGACGAGGAGACCCTGGTTGCGGCGCGCCGCGTCTACGGCGACGGCCGCACGCGTGCGTACGCGTGGGGTCGCGCAGGCGCCCGCGAGGACGTCGCGGCCGCGGTCGAGCGCGTCGTCGCCATGTCCGGGCAGTTCGAGCAGCGGCGCCTCGCCCGGCCGTCGTACCAGCTCGAGGTGCTCGACCGCTTCTGCGGGGAGGAGCAGCTGCGCCGCCGCGCCGGGGCCCGCGCGGCCTGGCGCGATCTGACGGCCGCGCGCCGGCGGCACGAGGAGCTGACGGCGAACGCCGCGCTGGCCGAGGCCCGGCTCGCGGAGCTGCGCGCGCTCGCCGAGGACACGGACGGGATGGAGCCCGCCGACGAGGAACGGCTGCGCACCGATCGCGACCGCGTCCGGCACGTCGCCGAGCTGGCCGAGGCGGGCGCCGCCGCGACACAGGCGCTCGCGCCGGAGGACGGCGACGGCGCCGCCGGCCTCGTCGCGATCGCGGAGCGTGCCGTCGCCCCGCTCGAAGGGATCGCTCCCGAGTTGCGCGCCGCCGGCGACGAGCTGCGCGACGCCGAGCTGCGCCTGCGCGAGACGGCGTCTGCGCTCCATTCGTTTCTCGCCTCGCTCGAGGCCGAGCCGGGGCGGCTCGAGGAGATCGAGTCCAGGCTCGAGCGGATCGCCGAGGTGAAACGGCGCTACCGCATCGCAACGTACGAGGAGCTGCTCGCCCGCGCCGCGGAGGCGCGCGCCGAGCTCGCCGCCCTCGACGGAGGCGCCGACCCGGCAGCCGCAGCAGCCGCAGCGCTTGTCGCCGCCGAGGGGCGCGTTCACGACCTCGCAACCGAGCTGCGCGCCGAGCGCAACGCGGCAGCCCCCGCGTTCGCGGACGCCGTCGCGTCCGAACTGCACGACGTCGGCATGGGCGACGGCGAATTCGTCTGCGAGCTGCACGAGCGCGACCCGGGCGCCACCGGCGCCGACGAGACGACGTTCCTCGTGCGCCCGAACGCCGGGCTGCCGTTCGCACCGGTGGCCGAGACCGCCTCCGGCGGCGAGCTCTCGCGGATCGCGCTCGCGATCGCCGCCGTCGCCGGCGGCGAGACGCTCATCTTCGACGAGATCGACGCGGGCATCGGCGGCGAGACCGCAAACGCGGTCGGGCGCGTCCTCCAGCGGCTCGCCGAGCGCGCGCAGGTGATCACGATCACGCACCTGCCGCAGATCGCCGCGCTCGCCGAGCGGCACTTCCGGGTCGAGAAGATCCCCGGCGATCCGACGCACACGCGGATCGAGCAGCTCGCCGAAGGAGAGCGGCGCGCCGAGCTCGAGCGCATGCTCGGCGGCCAGGAGTTCCTCGCGAGCGTCAGGTAGTGCCGCGATATGTGGCCGACCGGACGCTGCTCGCGCCCATCGAGGACGTCTGGGCGTTCCTCGCCGATCCGTACAACCTCGGTGACTGGTGGCCCGGCGTGTCCGGCGTCGAGCCGGACCGGCGCGGGTTCGTCCCCGGCGCACGCTGGCGGGTGGTGGGGCCGAACCAGCCGAGCTACCTCCGGAAGCCGCAGATGACGGGCACGCTCCTCGTGCTCGACGTCGTGCCGCAGGAGCGGCTCGCGTTCCAGCTCACCGGCGACCGGATCGACGCGCAGCTGACCCTGCGGGCCCTCGACGAGAAGCGCACCGAGGTCTCCCTGCTCGTGGACGGGCCCTTCCTGATCGGGCTCCGCCGCCGCTTTCCGGCGCAGGCGCTCGCGCGCCTCCATGCGCTCCTGCGCACCGGCGAGGAATCGTGACCGCGTCCGGCCGGATCCGCTGCTACTCTGAAATCCCGTGAGCGCACGGGCCCCGAAGTACGTCTTCGTCACCGGGGGAGTTGTCTCCGCGCTCGGGAAGGGAATCGTCGCCGCGTCGCTCGGCCGGCTGCTCAAGGCCCGCGGCCTCCGCGTCCAACTCCAGAAGTTCGACCCATACCTCAACGTCGACCCGGGGACGATGAGCCCGTTCCAGCACGGCGAGGTCTACGTGACGGAGGACGGGGCCGAGACCGACCTCGACATCGGCCACTACGAGCGCTTCGTCGACGAGAACTTCCTCCGCAACGCGAGCCACAGCGCCGGCGCGATCTGGGACACCGTCCTGCGCAAGGAGCGCAAAGGCGACTTCCTCGGCGCGACCGTGCAGGTGATCCCGCACATCACGAACGAGATCAAGGCGCGGATCCGGCGCGCGGCGGAGGCCGGCCCGGTCGACGTCGTCATCTCCGAGATCGGCGGCACCGTCGGCGACATCGAGTCGCTGCCGTTCCTCGAGGCGATCCGCCAGTTCCGCCGCGAGGTCGGCCCCGAGAACGTGATGTACGTGCACGTGACGCTCGTGCCGTTCATCGAGGCGGCCGGCGAGCTGAAGACGAAGCCGACGCAGCATTCCGTGAACGAGCTGCGCCGCATCGGCATCCACCCCGACGTCGTCGTCTGCCGCTCGCACGAGGAGCTCTCGCGAGACATTCGCGACAAGATCGCGCTGTTCGCCGACGTCGATCCCGGCGCAGTGATCGCCTGCCCCGACGTCCCCGACGTCTACCTCGTCCCGTCCGTGCTGAAGGCCGAGGGGCTCGACGAGCTCGTGTGCAAGAAGCTCGGGCTCGAGACGCAGGCGGCCGATCTCGGCGAATGGGAAGAGCTGACGCGCCGCATCGACGAGCGCCACGAGCTCGTCGAGATCGCGCTCGTCGGCAAGTACGTGAAGCTTCGGGACGCGTATCTCTCCGTGCACGAGGCGCTGAAGCACGGTGGGCTGTACAACGGCTGCGCGGTGCGCGTCCGCTGGGTCGACGCGGAGAACATGTCGTACGACGAGGCGGCGGAGCTGCTGGACACCGTCGACGGCGTGCTCGTCCCCGGCGGCTTCGGCGCCCGCGGCTGGGAAGGGAAGATCCTCGCCTGCCAGGTCGCGCGCGAGCGGCGGATCCCGTATCTCGGCATCTGCCTCGGCATGCACGTCGCCGTCTCGGAGTTCGCGCGTCACGTCGTCGGGCTCGACGGCGCCAACTCGACGGAGATGGACCCGGAGACGCCCTACCCGGTGATCGACCTGCTGCCGGAGCAGAAAGGCATCGAGGACCTCGGCGGCACGATGCGGCTCGGCGCGCAGGCAGTCGAGGTGGCCGAGGGGACCCGGGCCCGAGAGCTCTACGGCGACGCCGTGATCTTCGAGCGCCACCGCCACCGCTACGAGGTGAACAACCACTACCGCGAGCAGCTGGTCGACGCCGGCCTCGTCATCTCCGGCACGTTCGAGCAGGGGCGCCTCGTGGAGATCGTCGAGCTGCCCGACCATCCATGGTTCGTCGCGAGCCAGTTCCACCCGGAGTTCAAGTCGCGTCCGACCCGTCCGGCGCCGCTGTTCCGCGGCTTCGTCGCGGCCGCCCTCGCCCGCGCGCACGAGCGCACGAAACCGCTCGCAGCCGCTTGAGCGAGACGCTCGAGCTCTTCCTCGAACTGGCTGCGCTGCCGAGCCCACCCGGCGAGGAACGCGCGGTCGCCGACGTCGTCCTCCGCTATCTGCGCGGCCTCGGACTCGAGCCTGACGAGGACGACGCCGGCGCGCGCATCGGCTCGACGATGGGGAACATCTACGCGCGCGTCGAGGCCACGGCTCCAGGGACGCCGCTGTTCTTCTGCGCGCATCTCGACACCGTGCCGCCGAGCGGGCCGCTCGAGCCCGTCGTCGAGGACGGCATCGTCCGCAACGCGGGCGGCACGATCCTCGGCGCGGACAACAAGTCGGCGGTCGTCGCGATGCTCGAAGGTGTGCGCCGCCTCCTTGCGGAGGGCCGGCCGCACGCCGGAATCGAGCTGCTGTTCACGCCGAAGGAGGAGGTCGGCCTGCTCGGCGCGGCTGCGTTCGACGCGGAGCGGCTGCACGCCACGCTCGGCTACGTGTACGACCAGGCGGCGCCGATCGGCGAGATCATCCTCGGCGCGCCGTGGGCGCAGGCCGTGGAGGTGACGTTTCACGGTCGCGCCGCGCACTCGGGGATGTATCCCGAGGAGGGGCGCTCCGCGATTCAGGCTGCGGCAAAGGCGATCGCCGACTTCCGTCTCGGCCGTATCGACGAGGAGACGACGGCGAACGTCGGCCTCGTCTCCGGCGGTACTGCCGGCAACATCGTCCCCGAGTGGTGCTCGTTCCTCGCCGAGGCACGCTGCCAGGACGAGCGCAGGCTCCATGACGTCGTGCAGGAGATGCTCGACGCGTGCTCGTTCGCGGCGACCGCGGCCGAGTGCGAGGTCGAGACGGAGCTGCGGAAGAGCTACAACGGCTATCGGTTCAAGAAGGACGATGACGTCGTCCGTCTAGCGGCCGGCGCACTCGGCCGCTGCGGGATCGAGCCCAGCTACGCTCTGTCGGGCGGCGCGGCGGACGCGAACGTCTTCAACGAGCGCGGCCGGCGCTGTGTGAACCTTGCGAACGGAATGACCGACATCCACACCCCCGACGAGCGAATCAGCGTCGCCGACCTCGACGCGATGGTCGACGTCACGCTCGCGCTCGCCGCGGAGGCGCACGGCTCGTGATCCTCGCCGTTCTCCTCGCGGCGGCGGCGGCCGGCGGCCCGCCGCACGCGCTACCGGATTGCCTCGGCAAGCCGCAGGTGCGCCCGAAGCAGGTCGTGCTCGCCTGCGCGGACGCGAACTTCGGCGTGAAGGGATTGCGCTGGACCGGCTGGGGCGAGTCGTTCACGGCGGCGACGGGCACCGCGTACGCGAACGACTGCACGCCGAACTGCGCCGCCGGCCACTTCCACACCTACCGTGCCGTCCTCGTCGCGTCCGGAGCCCGGCGCTGCCCCAACGGCGGCGTCGTGTACAAGGAGGTGACGATCGCCTTCGTCGGCCCGTCGCCGTACCCGAAGGCGAAGCCGGCCGACCTCGTCTACCCGACCCGCTGCGCGTGAAGCCGGACGAGTCTCGCGCCGTCTACGACGGTCGCGTGCTCGGTGTCACGGTGGAGCGGTGGGGAGCGGTCGAGCGCGAGGTGATCGAGCATCCCGGCGCCGTCGCGATCGTCGCCGTCGACGGCGACGGCTGCATCTCGCTCGTGCGCCAGCTGCGCGTGCCGGCGCGGAAGTACCTGCTCGAGCTGCCGGCCGGGACGCGCGAGGCGGGGGAGGAGCCGCTCGCCACGGCGGCGCGAGAGCTGCGCGAGGAGTGCGGCCTGACGGGCGGTGCCTGGCGGGAGCTCGCGGCCTTCTGGACGATGCCTGGGTTCTGCCGCGAGTACATGCACCTCTACCTCGCCGAGGGCGTCACGCAGGGCGAGGCCGAGCCGATGGACGACGAGGAGCTCGAGGTCGTCCGCTGGCCGGTCGGGGAGATCGAGGCGCGGCTCGGCGAGATCGAGGATGCGAAGACGCTCGTCGGCCTCATGCTCTATCTGCGCAGCGCCGCCTGAGCCGAGGGGCCGCCGCGCGGTATTGTCCGCGCGTCGTGCGCATCGGGGTCGCCAAGGAGATCAAGACGGACGAGTACCGGGTCGCGCTGACCCCGGCCGGCGCGCGCGAGCTCGTGCAGCGCGGGCACGAGGTGCTCGTCGAGACGAGCGCAGGCGACGGCAGCTCGTTCGCGGACGCGGACTACGAGCGCGCCGGCGCGCGCATGGCCTCCGCCGCCGACGTCTGGGAGCAGTCCGAGCTGCTGCTGAAGGTGAAGGAGCCGATCGAGCTGGAGTACGCGCGGTTGCGCGAGGGGCTCGTCCTCTTCACCTATCTCCACATCGCCGCCGACGAGCCGCTGACACGCGCGCTGACGGGGAGCGGGATCACCGCCGTCGCGTACGAGACGGTCGAGACGGACGACCGGCGGCTGCCGCTGCTCGCGCCGATGAGCGAGATCGCCGGCCGGCTGGCCGCGCAGGCGGGCGCGTACTTCCTCGAGAAGCCGCTCGGCGGCCGCGGCCTCCTCCTCGGCGGGGTGCCGGGCGTGGCGCCCGGCCACGTCACGGTGATCGGCGGCGGCATCGTCGGCTACAACGCCGGGATCATCGCGCTCGGCCTCGGTGCGTACGTGACGATCCTCGACCGCTCGATCGACCGCATGCGCCACCTCGACGAGATTCTCTCCGGCCGCGTCAGCCTCGTGATGTCGTCGAGCCTCCAGCTCGAGGAGTCGATCGCCGAGGCAGACGTCGTGATCGGGGCCGTGCTCATTCCGGGCGCGCTCGCGCCGAAGCTCGTGACGCGCGCGATGCTCGGCGACATGAAGCCCGGCGCGGTGATCGTCGACGTCGCGATCGACCAGGGCGGCTGTTTCGAGACGTCGCGGCCGACGACACACACGGATCCGGTCTACGACGTCGACGGCATCACGCACTACTGCGTCGCGAACATGCCCGGCGGCGTCCCGATCACGTCGACGCTCGCCCTGACGAACGCGACCCTGCCGTACGTGGAGGCGATCGCCGAGCACGGGCTCGGGTGGGCGGTGGCGCACGATCGCGCGCTCGCGCGCGGCGTCAACGTGCTCGACGGGCGGATCACGTATGAAGCGGTGGCCGAGGCGCACGACCTCGATTACACGCCGCTTGACGAGCTGCTGCCGCTCTCGGCGGCGTAGAGGCCCTGCTACGTCTTCGGCGCCGCGTCGGGCTTCTTCGACGGCGAAAGGCGCACGACGAGCCATGTGACGCCTGCCGCGACCCCGATCACGGTGAGGATGAAGGCGACGAAAGCGATGAGGCCGAGGGCGATGCTCATGGCCGACCTAGAATAGCCGGATGCCCAGAGCGTGCGTGATCGTGCTCGACGCCGTCGGCGCCGGGGAGCTGCCGGATGCCGAGCAGTACGGCGATGCGGGCTCCGACACGCTCGGCAACGTCGCCAGGGCGGTCGGCGGTCTCGATCTCCCCAACCTCGAAGCGCTGGGCCTCGGCAACGTCGAGCCGCTCGAGGGCTGCCCGCCGCAGCCCGGCGCGCCCGCGGTCGCTGGCCGGCTGATCGAGCGCTCGAAGGGCAAGGACACCACCACCGGCCACTGGGAGATGATGGGCGTCGTCACCGCGCAGGCGTTCCCGACGTACCCGCACGGCTTTCCGCACGACGTGATCGACCCGTTCATGCACCGCACCGCCCGCGGCGTGCTCGGCAACAAGCCCGCGTCGGGAACGGAGATCATCCAGGAGCTCGGCGAGGAGCATCAGCGCACGGGCAAGTGGATCGTCTACACCTCCGGCGACTCGGTGTTCCAGATCGCGGCGCACGAGGAGACGGTGCCGCTCGAGGAGCTGTACGACGCGTGCCGCGTCGCGCGCGAGCTGCTGACGGGCAAGGACGCGGTCGCGCGGGTGATCGCGCGGCCGTTCGTCGGCGCGCCCGGAAGCTACGAGCGCACGCCTAACCGCCACGACTTCTCGCTCGAGCCGCGCCGGCCGAACTACCTTTCGCTGCTGCGCGACAACGGCGTCCGCGTCTACGGCGTCGGCAAGATCAGCGACATCTTCGCCGGCCGCGACATCGACGAGTCGCATCCGACGAAGTCGAACATCGACGGCATCCAGCAGACGGAGAAGCTGCTCCAGGAGCTCGACGACGGGTTCGTCTTCGTCAACCTCGTCGAGACCGACATGCTCTGGGGGCACCGCAACGACCCGGTCAACTTCCACCGTTGCCTCCAGGACTTCGACCGGCGCCTCCCCGATCTTCTCGAGGCGCTGCGCCCGGGCGACCTGCTCATCGTCACGTCGGATCACGGGTGCGACCCGACGACGCCGTCGACCGACCACTCGCGCGAGCACGGGTTGCTGCTCGCATACGTCGCCGGGCGCAACGCCGCCGGCCGGCTCCACGAGGGCGAGTTCGCCGACATCGGCGCGACGGTGAACGTGTGGCTGAAGGGGAAGCCGGCTTCGCGGGGGATCCCGGGCCAACCGATTCTCGTGCCATGAGGCTCGACAACCCCGTCCTCGTGCGTTGGGAGTACGCGAGCGAAGAGCGACTGGCGAAGCGCAACGCGATCTTCCACGCGCTCGTCGAGGGCGACAACGCCGCGGATCTGGCCTTCGCCGCCGTCGCAGAGGTGCATCCCGTGCGCCTGCTCGACGTCGGGTGCGGTCAGGGTGATCTGACCGAGCGCTTCGCGACCGAGCTCGGCGCCGCCGTGCGCGCGATCGACATCTCGCCGCGCATGGTCGAGCTGACGCGCGCGCGCGGCATCGACGCGTCGCTCGCCGACGTCGAGCAGCTCCCGTTCGCCGACGAGGACTTCGACGTCGTCTTCGCGGGCTGGGTGCTCTACCACTCGCCGAACCTCCAGCAGTCGATCGACGAGTGTGCGCGCGTGCTGCGCCCAGGGGGCCGGCTCGTGGCCTCGACGTACGGCGAGGACAACCTGTACGAGCTGTGGGACCTGATCGGGTGCGAAGAGTCCCGCAGCCCGCTGAGCTTCAATCGCTCGAACGGCACGGAGCTCCTCGGGCGAAACTTCGGCCGCGTGGAGCAGCGCGACGTCGAGGCGCAGCTCGTCTTCCCGGACTCCGAGTCGATGCGCGCCTTCGTCGCGTCGACGATCGATCGCGCGCACTACGCCGGACAGGTGCCCGAGATCGAAGGCCCGTTCCGGGTGACGACGCGGCACACCGTGTTCGTCGCGGACAAATGATCCGCGCTGCGGAGTTGATCGAGCGCAAGCGGGACGGGAAGGAGCTCGAAGGCGAGGAGATCGTCGAGCTCGTCCTCGCGTACGCGCGTGGGGCGGTGCCGGACTACCAGCTTGCCGCCTTCTGCATGGCGGTGTACTTCCAGGGACTGTCGACCGCCGAGACGTTCGCGCTGACCGATGCGATGGTGCGCAGCGGCGAGACGATCGAGCTCGGCGCCGCGCTCGGCAGGCGCGTCGTGGACAAGCATTCGACCGGCGGCGTCGGCGACAAGACGACGCTCGCGGTGGGGCCGATCGTCGCCGCCTGCGGCGTCCCTTTCGGGAAGATGAGCGGACGCGGTCTCGGCCACACGGGCGGGACGCTCGACAAGCTCGAGTCGATCCCCGGCTTCCGCGTCGAGCTGACGACCGAGGAGTTCGTCGCGCAGGTGCGGAAGACGGGGCTCGCGATCGTCGGGCAGACCGCGGACCTCGTGCCGGCCGACAAGATGCTCTACGCGTTGCGCGACGTGACCGCCACCGTCGACAACGTCTCGCTGATCGCGGCGAGCATCATGTCGAAGAAGATCGCCGCGGGCGCGGACGCGGTCGTGCTCGACGTCAAGGTCGGCGACGGAGCGTTCATGAAGTCGTTGCCCGACGCGCAGGTGCTCGCGGAGACGATGATCGCGCTCGGACGACGCGCTGGCCGCGATGTCGTCTGCGTGCTCACCGACATGGATCAGCCGCTCGGCTCGGCGGTCGGCAACGCGCTCGAGGTGCGAGAGGCGCTCGCCATGCTGCGCGGGAGCGGGCCGCCCGACTTCCGCGAGCTCGTGCTCGACGCGTGCGCGCACCTGCTCGCGCTGTCCGATCTCGGCGTCGAGCGCGACGCAGGCCGCCGGCTGGCGGAGCAGGCCGTCGCGGACGGATCGGCGGTCGCCGCCTACGAGCGCTGGGTGCGCGCGCAGGGAGGCGACCCGGACGAGGACGCACTGCCACGGGCGCCGCTCGTCCGCGAGGTTCCGGCCCCGAGCGGCGGCTACGTTCGGCGGCTCGGCGCGCTCACGGTCGGGCTCGCCGCGCTCCATCTCGGCGCCGGCCGCCGCGAGAAGGACGACGCGGTCGACCACGCGGTCGGCGTCATCTGCCGGAAGAAGCGCGGCGACGCCGTCGAGGCGGGCGAGGCGCTCGCGGAGATTCACGCCCGCGATGAGCAGTCTGCGCGCGAAGCCGCGGAGCACGTGCTCGCCGCATACGAGCTGGGCGACGAGCCGCCACGCTCGAAGCCGATCGTGCTCGATACCCTCGGGTAGTGCCCGAGCTACCGGAAGTCGAGACCGTTCGCACGTACCTCGAGCCGGTGCTCAGGGGGCGACGTCTCGACCATGTCGAGATCCATGACGCGCGCCTCGTGCGCCCATTCGATCCCGCGGCAATTGCCGCCGAACTCGAGGGCGAGCGCGTCGCGTCGGTCGAGCGGCGCGGCAAGTACCTCGTTGTCGGCTTCGACAGCGGGCTCGCCCTGCTCGTGCACCTGCGCATGACCGGCGGCTTCCCGAAGGCGCCTGCGAGCCACGAGCGAGCCGTGCTGAGCCTCGACGACGGGACGCGCGTCGCGTTCCGCGACGTGCGCCGGTTCGGCACGTGGCAGGTGCACGACGGCGTCGCGGCAGAGGCGTACCTTGCCGGCCGCCTCGGCCCGGAGCCGCTCGGCCCGGCGTTCACGAGGGCGTTCCTCCTTGAGCGACTCGCCGGCCGCGCGGCGCCCGTGAAGGCGGCGATCCTCGACCAGCGCGTCGTCGCCGGGCTCGGGAACATCTACGCGGACGAGTCGCTGTGGCGCGCGCGCATCCATCCCCGGCGACCCGCCGGCACGCTGACGGCGGCCGAGGCCGGCCGGCTCCACCGCGGCATCGGCGACGCCCTTCGGCGCGGCCTCGCCACCGAGGGCGCCGATCTCGGCGACGGCGTCTACGCGAGCGGCTCGATGCAGGACGAATTCCGCGTCTACGGCCGCGCCGGCGAGCCGTGTCGCCGGTGCCGGACGCCGATCGAGAAGATCGTCGTGGCGGGACGCGGCACGTCGTTCTGCCCCCACTGCCAGCCCGAGGTCCTGCCCCGTCCCTAGACTCGGTGCGTGGCGGGGCGCTCCTACAAGACCGAGGCGGTCGTGCTCCGGTCGATCCGGTTCGGCGAGGCCGATCGCGTCCTCCACCTCTACACGCTCGACCGCGGCCGCGTCGGCGCGGTCGCGAAGGGCGTTCGCAAGACGATGTCGCGCTTCGGCGGCCGGCTCGAGCCGCTCTCGCACGTCGAGTTGCTGCTCCATCAGGGCTCGGGCGAGCTCCAGACCGTGACCGGGGTCGATCTCGTGCGGCCCCATCACGCGGTGCGCGAGGACTCCTACCGCCTCTCCGCCGGCCTGATCGGCGCAGAGGCGATGTTGCGCCTGTTCAGCGAGCAGGAGGCGAACGAGCGCGCGTTCACGGCGCTGACGCGCTTCCTCGACGTGCTCGACGAGGCGCCGCACACCGCCGACCGGCCCGCGCTCGATCCGCTGGCGCTCTCGTTCCAGCTCAAGCTGCTCTGGCTGTCCGGCTACCTGCCGCATCTCACGAGCTGCGCCGAGTGCGGGACGGTGGACGCGACGCTCGTCGGCTACTCGCCGCGCGCCGGCGGCGCCGTCTGCGGCGGGTGCGCAGCGCAGTCGGCGGCTCTCGCGCTGAGCACCGACGGGATCCGCGGCATCGAGGCGCTGCTCGCAAGCCCGCTCGCGGACGCCGCGTCGCTCGGTCTCGGCGAGCGTGCCGCGCGCGATGCGCTGAAGGTGATCCAGGCGTCGTACGAGTACCACGGCGGCTTCAGGCTCAAGACGCTCAGCGCATGAAGCGCGACCTCGGCGACGGGTACGAGCTCGACGACGATCCGGCCCGGATCGACCGCGACGCGGTCTACGCGTTCACCGGCGGCACGGCGTACTGGGCCGTGGGCCGGAGCCGCGAGCGGCAGGACGAGCTGATCGACGCGAGCGCGCGTGTCGTCGGCCTCTATCGCGACGGCCGCCAGGTCGGCTTCGCCCGCGCGGTCGACTGCGATGCCGCCGGCTTCCTGTATCTCGCCGACGTCTACGTGCTCGAGGAGTGCCGCGGCCGCGGCTTCGGCGTCGAGCTCGTCCGCGAGATCGTCGACAACGGCCCGTTTGCGGCGCGGCGCTGGATGCTCCACACCCGCGACATGCACCGCCTCTACGAGCGCTTCGGCTTCGCGCCCAACGTCCGCGCGATGGAGCGCGGCGCGCCGAGCTACTAGGAGGAGCCTTTCGGCGTCGTCCAGGGCCGCTCGAGCGCATCCTCGAGCCAGGCCTTGACGCCGGAGATGGGCAGCCGCTCCTGGGCGAGCGAGTCGCGGTCGCGGACGGTGACCGTCTCGTCCTCGAGCGTCTGATCGTCGACGGTGAACGCGTACGGCGTGCCGATCTCGTCCTGCCGCCGGTAGCGCCGCCCGATCTGGCCGCCGTCGTCGTATTCGACGATGTGATGCCTGCGCAGCTCCTCGAAGAGCGCTCGCGCGTGCGTGACCATGTCGTCGTTGCGCGGGATCAGCGGCAGGATCGCCGCCTTCACCGGCGCGATCGCGGGGTGGAGGCGGAGTACCGTGCGCTCGCGGTCGGCCACGACCTCCTCGTCGTACGCGTCGGCGAGCAGCGCGACGAAGATCCGCTCGATGCTCACGGCGGGCTCGATCACGTACGGCGTGTACCGCTCGCCCTCCTGCCCGACGAACTCGAGCTTCGTTCCCGAATGCTGCGTGTGCTGCGTGAGATCGAAGTCGCCGCGGTTCGCGACGCCCTCGAGCTCCGACCAGCCGATGGGGTAGAGGTACTCGATGTCGGTCGTACCGCTCGAGTAGTGGGAGCGCTCCTCCGCCGAGTGCTCGCGCTTGCGGAGATTGGCCTCGCGCAGTCCAACCTTCAGGTACCAGTTGAACCGCTCGTCGACCCAGTAGCGATACCACTGCTCGGCCTCGTCCGGCGGGACGAAGAACTCCATCTCCATCTGCTCGAACTCGCGCACACGGAAGAGGAAGTTGCCGGGCGTGATCTCGTTGCGGAACGACTTGCCGACCTGCGCGATGCCGAACGGCGGTTTGCGCCGGGCGAGCTGGGACACGTTCTTGAAGTTGATGAAGATGCCCTGCGCGGTCTCGGGCCGCAGGTACGCGGTCGAGCTTGCGTCCTCCATCGCACCGACCTTCGTCTGGAACATGAGGTTGAACTGGCGCGCCTCGGTGAGGTCGCAGTCGGGGGTCTCGCCCGGCCGCTTGCTCGGCCTGCGCCCGCAGTGGGAGTCCTCGAGCCGGTCGGCCCGGAAGCGGAGCTTGCACGTGCGGCAGTCGACGAGCGGGTCGCTGAAGCCCGCGACGTGGCCGGACGCCTCCCAGACCGCCGGGTTGAGGATGATCGCGGAGTCGAGGGCGACGATGTCCTCGCGCTCCTGCACCATCGACTGGAACCAGAGCGAGCGGATGTTGTTCTTCGTGAGCACGCCGTAGTGGCCGTAGTCGTACGTTGAGCCGAGCCCGCCGTAGATCTCGGAGGACGGGAAGACGAAGCCGCGCCGCCGGCAGAGCGACACGATCTTGTCCATGGTCACGTCGGTCATGGGGTCTACCGTATCCGCATGGCGCGGACCCCTGCGATTGCAGCGGCGGAGCGGGCGAAGCTCCGGTTCACGCTGCACGAGTACGACCACGATCCGGATGCCGACTCGTACGGGCTCGAGGCCGCCGCGAAGCTCGGCGCCGATCCCGCGCGCGTCTTCAAGACGCTCGTCGTCTCGGTCGACGGCGCGCTCGCGGTCGCGTGCGTGCCGGTCTCGGCGCAGCTCGACCTGAAGGCGCTCGGCAAGCGCGCGCGGATGGCCGACAAGACGCAGGCGGAGCGCGCCACCGGGTACGCGACGGGCGGGATCAGCCCGCTCGGGCAGCGGCGCCGCCTGCCGACGCATCTCGACGCCTCCGCGCTCGAGCACGCGACCATCCTCGTCAGCGCCGGACGGCGCGGGCTCCAGGTCGAGCTCGACCCGCGCGACCTCGTCCGGCTCACGGAGGCATCCGTGCACCCGATCGCGGACTGAGGCCACTACTCTCACCCCGTGCCGAACGCGCCCGTCGAGCTCCACGTCGTCTCCGACGCCACCGGCGAGACCGCCGCCCGGCTCGTGCAGGCGCTCGAGGCGCAGTTCCCCGAGCAGGAGTTCGTCGAGATCCGGCACCCGCGGATCGAGTCGGAGGACCACCTCCAGCTCGCCGTCAACCGAATGAAGGGCCGGCCGGCGGTCGTCGTCTACACGCTCGTGCAGCCCGAACTGCGCGACGCGATGCGCACGCTCTGCCGCCGGGCGAAGCTCCATTACTGCGACCTGCTCGGCCATCCGATCGACGCCGTCGCGCGCGTGTCCGGCGTGGCCGCGCGCATGACCCCGGGCTCGCGGCCGCCGCTCAACTCGGCGTACTTCAAGCGCATGGAGGCGATCGAGTTCGCCGTTCGCTTCGACGACGGCGTCGGCCGCGGCCTCCGCGAGGCGGACATCGTGCTCGTCGGCGTCTCCAGGACGTCGAAGACCCCGCTCTCGATCTACCTCGGCTATCTCGGGTACAAGACGGCGAACGTCCCCGTCGTCAAGGGGATCGAGCCGCCGAAGGACCTCTTCGACATCGACCAGCGCACGATCGTGGGGCTGACGATCGACCCGAACCGCCTCGTCGAGATCCGGCGCGAGCGGATTCGCTCGATGGGCGCGGGCGCGCGCAGCCGCCGCTACGCCGAGCTGACGGAGATCTACGAGGAGCTCGAGCAGGCGACGAAGCTGCACCGCAAGGTCGGCTGTCCCGTGATCGACATCTCAGAGCTCTCGATCGAGGAGACCGCTCAGCGCGTGCTGCGGGTGGTCGAGGACCGCAAGAGCGACGCCGTTCGCCCGTGAAGAACAAGCCGCCGATCCCGCTGTACCGCTGGCTGCTCTGGTTGGCGATCCTCGTCGTCGCCGACATCGCGTTCTACGTCGTGCTGACACCGATCTGGATCGGCCTCCGCGGCATCGCCTGGCTCGCGGAGTTCCGGTCGCGGCGACGCCGTCAGGCGAGCAGTCGCGTCGCGAGCGGCACCTCGCCGTCCGGCCCGACCCGCTAGCCGACCGCGCCGGAGGGCCCTCGAAACGTCAGTGCCGACGAACGTCGGGCGGGCAGCCCCCGTCTGTATGACAACATCTGGGCTCATGGTTCGGTACGTGTACGGCTTCGACGAGCATTCGGACGGCGGCAGGGAACTGCTCGGGGGCAAGGGGGTCGGGCTGGCGGAGATGACGCAGCTCGGCGTTCCCGTGCCCGCGGGCTTCACGATCACCACCGACGCCTGCCGCGCGTATGTCGTCGCGCACGAGATGCCCGACGGGCTCGACGCGGAGATCGAGGAGCACATCGCCCGCCTCGAGGAGAAGACCGGCAAGCGCTTCGGCGACACCGACGACCCGCTGCTCGTCTCGGTGCGGTCGGGCGCCGCGATCTCGATGCCCGGAATGATGGACTCGATCCTCAATCTCGGGCTCAACGACGACGCCGTCGAAGGGCTCGCGCGCACGACCGGCAACCCACGCTTCGCGCGCGACTCCTACCGCCGCTTGATCCAGATGTACGGCGAGGTCGTCGACGGCATCGGCGGGAACCGCTTCGAGCAGGCGCTCGGCGACCTCAAGCGCGAGCGCGGTGCGCAGCAGGATGTCGACCTCACCGCCGACGATCTCATGCAGCTCGTCGAGACGTACAAGAGCATCTACCGCGACGAGACCGACGAGGAGTTCCCGCAGGACGCCCACGAGCAGCTGCGGCGCGCCGTGCTCGCCGTCTTCGAGTCGTGGGACAACCCGCGCGCCGTCGTGTACCGGCACACGTATGGGATCCCCGACGATCTCGGTACCGCGGTGAACGTCGTCCAGATGGTGTTCGGGAACAGAGGCGACCGCTCGGCGACCGGCGTCTGCTTCACGCGCGACCCGTCGACGGGCGAGCCCGGCGTGTACGGCGAGTACCTCGTGAACGCGCAGGGCGAAGACGTCGTCGCCGGCATCCGCACGCCACAGCCGCTCGAGGAGATGGGGAAGCGCCTGCCGCAGGCGTACGGGCAGCTGGTCGAGATGCTGACGCGCCTGGAGCAGCACTACCGCGACATGCAGGACGTCGAGTTCACGGTCGAGGAGGACAGGCTCTATCTCCTGCAGACGCGTTCCGCGAAGCGGACCGCTGCCGCCGCGATCAAGTCGGCGGTCGACATGACCGCGGAGGGCCTGATCAGCCGCGAGGAGGCGATCGCGCGAATCGACCCGGGCCAGCTCGACCAGCTCCTGCACCCGATGCTCGACCCGAACGCGCAGTTCGAGGTCGCCGCGCGCGGCCTCAACGCGTCACCGGGTGCGGCCTGCGGGAAGATCGTGCTCGACGCGGACACCGCGGCGGAGCGCGGCAAGGCGGGCGAGGCGGTGATCCTCGTGCGCTGGGAGACGGCACCGGACGACATCCACGGACTGATCCAGGCGCGCGGCGTGCTCACGGCGCACGGCGGCATGACCTCCCACGCGGCGGTCGTCGCACGCGGCATGGGCAAGCCGTGCGTCGCCGGCTGCGAAGGGCTCTCGCTCGATCCCGCCGCGCGAACCGTGCGGATCGGCGACCACCAGCTGCGCGAGGGCGACACGATCACGATCGACGGTGGGACGGGCCGCGTGATCGTCGGCGAGGTTCCGCTCGTGCCGCCCAAGATCAACGAGGACTTCGAGACGATCCTCGGCTGGGCGGACGGGGTGCGCCGCCTGAACGTGCGCGCGAACGCGGACAACCCCGAGGACTCCGCCAAGGCGCGCGAGTTCGGCGCCGAGGGCATCGGGCTCTGCCGCACCGAGCACATGTTCTTCGGCGAGACGCGGCTGCCCGTGATGCAGGAGATGATCCTCGCCTCGGACGAGGCGGGACGCCGCGACGCGCTCGAGCGGCTGCTGCCGTTCCAGCAGACCGACTTCGAGGCGATCTTCGAGGTGATGGCGGGGCTGCCCGTGACGATCCGGCTGCTCGACCCGCCGCTGCACGAGTTCCTGCCTGCGCTTGCAGACGCGACGGACGACCGGATGCGGCAGCGGATCAAGGTGCTGCAAGAGTCGAATCCGATGCTCGGCACGCGCGGCTGCCGCGTCGGCATCCAGTGGCCGGAGATCTACGAGATGCAGGTGCGCGCGATCGCGCGCGCGGCCAAGAACGTGCTCGAGCGCACGGGCGAAGCGCCGCTCGTCGAGATCATGCATCCGCTCGTCGGCTTCGCCGAGGAGCTACGCCGGATGCGCGAGCTCACCGAGCGCGTGATGGCGGAGGAGGCGCCCGGCCTCGAGTACCTCTGCGGCACGATGATCGAGCTGCCGCGCGCTGCGCTTCGCGCCAACGAGATCGCCGAGTTCGCCGACTTCTTCTCGTTCGGCACGAACGACCTCACGCAGACGACGCTCGGCATGTCGCGCGACGACGCGGAGGGCAAGTTCCTCACCTTCTATCTCGAGGACGGCGTGCTCGAGCGGAACCCGTTCGAGACGCTCGACCAGGAGGGCGTCGGCGAGCTGATGCGGATCGGCGTCGAGCGCGGCCGCAGCGTCAAGGAGCACCTCAAGACGGGAATCTGCGGCGAGCACGGCGGCGAGCCGGCGTCGGTCGAGTTCTGCCACCGGCTCGGGCTCGACTACGTGAGCTGCTCGCCGTACCGGGTGCCGCTCGCGCGCCTCGCGGCCGCGCAGGCGACGCTGAAGGAGTCGCACCGCGCCGAGTACGTCGCCAGCGGCGGCTAGCGGCTACGCGAGCCCGCGAACCTGCCAGTACGCGATCGCGACGCTGGCCCCGGCGATCAGCGCAAGCCCCAGCGCACCACCGAGCCCCAGCCGGCCGTATGCGGCGTGGCCGCGGCCCCAGCGGGCGAACGCGAGCGTCGCGAGGATGCCGCCGATCAGTCCGCCGATGTGGCCGCCGATCGAGATCCCCGCGATCGCGAAGGAGAGCGCGAGGTTGATCACGATCAGCGTCATCGCGTTGCCGCCCAGGCGGCCCGTCGCCTGCCACTCGAGGATCATCATCGCGCCGAGCACGCCGAAGATCGCGCCGGAGGCGCCGACCGTGACGCCCGGCGTCTGGACGAGCGCGCCCGCCGAGCCGGCGAGCCCGGCGACGAAGTAGAGGGCGATGAAGCGCACGCGTCCCAGATACGCCTCGACGGGCGCGCCGAACCACCACAGCGCGAGCATGTTGAAGCCGATGTGGACGATGCTCGCGTGCAGGAACATCGTCGTGATCAGTCGCCACCAGTCGCCGTGCGCGACCTCGGGGCCGTACAGCCACAGCTTCGCGTAGAGCGGCCCGCCGGGATTGTTGATGCCGGCTCCCTGGGCGGCGCCGATCAGGTAGATCACGACGTTGAGCGCGATCAGCGCCTTCGTGACGAGCGCATCCGTGCCGCCGAGCCGGGTCTGCGGCAACACGATCTGCCGGCCGCCGACGCGCGGCCCTCGTTGCCGCTGTGCCCGCTGCGCGCCCGCGTGGTCGGGGCAGCGCAGCCCCACGGGAGCGACGGTCATGCACTCCGTGCAGATCGGGCGCCCGCACTCCGAGCACGACAGCCCGGTCTCGCGATCGGGATGGCGGTAGCAGGTCGGAAGCTGCGTCTGGGCCGTGGACATCGGACTAGGGTAACCCGGTGCGCGTTCACGTGGCTTTCACTCCCGGCGAGCAGACACCTGCCCCGGTCGGGATCGTCGTCGATGTCCTGCGCGCCACCTCGACGATGACGCAGGCGCTCGCAGCCGGGTACAGGCGCGTCCTCTGCTGCGCGGAAGTCGACGAGGCGCGCGCGCTTGCGGAGTCGGACGGCCCCGCGAAGCTCGCGGGCGAACGGCGCCTGGAGCACATCCCCGGCTTCGACTTCGGCAATTCTCCGCGCGAGCTCGCAGGCGAGCCGGCAGCCGAGACGCTGATCCTCACGACGACGAACGGAACGCGCCTGCTCGTCGGCGCTGCGGCGCGCTTCGAGCGCGTGTACGTCGGCTCGCTGCTCAATCTGGACGCCGTCGCCGCCGCGGCGCGCGAGAGCGGGGAGGACGTCGCGGTGCTCTGCGCCGGCGTCCTCGGCGAGCTCGCGCTCGACGACGCCTACTGCGCCGGCCGGATCGCCGAGGCGCTCGGCGGCGAGCCAGCCGACTCCGCGGCTGCTGCGATCCGGCTCGTCCACAGCTTCGGCAGCGCGCTCGAGGGGCTCGGCGCCGGCCGGAGCGCAGACAACCTCCGGCGGCACGGCCTCGAGGCGGACATCGCGTGGTGCGCGCAGGAGAACGTGCTCGCCGTCGCGCCGCGCGTCGTGCGTACGTTCGGCGGGGGCGCCGAAGTCACTCTCTGAAAAGCAGGAGGCGGTCTCCAAGGCAGATTGGAGACCGCCCCGTGTGAGCTCGGGCTTCGCGGCTTGGCGAGCTTCCCGGACGCCCAGTGCGGCTGGAGCGCCGGACGAAGTCCGAAGATCACATGATGCCGAGGTTGTTGCCGATTGTCGAGCGGCTGTCGCCGGAAGTTTCTTGAGGTTTTGTCGTGGTCGCCGGTTTGACGGGAACTATCCCTTGACAGGAGAGACGCCGGAGCGTAGAGTTCAAGCCAGATACAGCGAGCGCGCCACGGGTTGCACCCCATGACGCGCTCTTGCCAACAAGGAGCGAGCTATGCCCCCCGTTGACCGCAGAAACCCTATCCGCGCTGCATCCTCCGAATCGTCCTGCAACGTCCTGGAGTTCTTCCGGGAGTTCCCTGACGACGAGACGTGCCTGGAGTTCGTCTGGCGCTCCCGCTTCGCCCCTGACGGCTCGACCGCGCGCTGCGACCGCTGTGAGCAAGACCGGACGTTCAAGAGGTACGAGACCGTGCCTCCGCGTCC
>DATCBP010000076.1:0-31653 GCA_036511815.1 Gaiellaceae bacterium | reverse complement strand
GGTTGCCGACCATGAAGTCGTAGAAGCACGCCGCGTCGTGGCCGAGATGCACCCGGTCGGTGTAACCCTCGGCGGCGAGCGCGGCGAGCGTCTCGACCCGGTTCGGGTCAGGGTTGAAGTGCGCGATGCTGAAGCGGTCGCAGCCGAGGCTCGCGCCGGTGTCCGCGATCGCGCGCAGATAGTCGAGGTCGTTGCTGTCGCCCGCGTGCGCGATCACGATCCGCCTCGGGTCGACGCCGGCGCCAGTGAGCGACTCGAGCGCGAGCAGCCCGGTGCGCGCAGGCGCGCTCGTGTGCACCATCACGGGAGCGCCGGTCTCGACCGCCGCCGCCGCGACGGCCGCGAGGATGCGCGGGATGTCGCCGACGATGCCGTGGTGCTCCACCGCGCACTTCAGGAACGCCGCCTTGACGCCGGAGTCGTCGATGCCCTCGCGGATCTCGCGGACGAACAGCTCGACGATCCAGTCGTCGCTCCGGTAGGCGAGGAAGCTTGGCAGCTCCAGGAACGCGTAGACGCCGGTGGCGACGACGATGTTGAGATCGACCCCTGCGTTGACACGCTGGATGCGCGGGATGCACCGCCCCAGCCCGTACGCGGTCGGGTCGACGATCGTAGCGATGCCTCCGTCGTGCAGTCGCTGGAGCTTCGCGATCGCGTCGGCGACGCGCACGTTCTCGTCCCAGTAGTGCGCGCCCCAGAGGTGGCCGTAGTTCTCGATCGCCTGAGGGTCGATCACGAAGATGTGCTCGTGCATCAACGTCGGCCCGAGGCGCTCGAGCTCGACTGGCCCGCGGACGGTCTCGACGGTGCTCATCGCCGCACCGGCTCGCGGCCGTCCCAGCCGACGGCGGCATCGTAGAACTCCGTGTAGATCCGCTCCTGCCCGTCGGTGTGCTCGAGCAGCTCGATCATGCCCGGAAGGTCGCGCGTCGCATCGAGATAGATCACGCGCGACCCGGACGGAAGGCGGTCGAAGTACGCCTCCTCATAGCCCGCGGCGGCGTAGCGCGCGACGTCGTCGTCGAACGTCCGCGTGAGCATGCCCCAGTGGTGGAAACCGTAGCGGCCGCCGCCGCTCTCTTCGTTGAAAACAGAGGGGCTGTCGTCGTGCTGCTGGATCAGCTCGAGCATCGCATGGCCCGCGAACGCGTGGGCGACCGTGAACGTCGGCCGCGTCGGCCCGCCGCGGTAGCGTCCAGCGGGCGGCTCGAACGGGCCGCGCACGAACCAGGGGCCGACGTGGAGCTGCTCCGCGTAGCGCAGCATCTCGCGCTCGATGTCCTCGACCGCGTAGGCGAACTGGGCAATCGTGCCGAACGGCTGGCCGAAGGCGAGGAGGTCAGGTGGGGCAGCCGCCATTGCGCAACCCTAAACGGTCTCGCCGGCGCGATCGTCGCGGAGGGCGTCGGAGAGGAACTTCGCGCCGCCGCGTGTGGACTGTCCCCCGTCGATCACGATCTCTGCGCCGCTCACGAAGGCCGACTCGTCCGAGATCAGATAGACGACGGCCCGTGGCGAAACCCTATGCTCCGGCAGCGATCAGCGCGGTTGCGGCACGATCCGGAGCCAGGGACGCGGTGCGTCCCAGCCGTCCGGGTACGTCTCCTTCGCCTCCTCGTCGGAGACCGAGCCGGCGATGATCACGTCGTCGCCTTGCTGCCAGTTGGCCGGGGTGGCGACCTTGTGCTTCGCCGTCAGTTGGAGCGAGTCGATCACCCGCAGCACCTCGTCGAAGTTGCGCCCCGTCGTCATCGGATACACGAGGATCAGCTTCACCTTCTTGTCGGGTCCGATCACGAACACGTTGCGGACCGTCATGTTCTGGGCCGCCGTCCGCGCCGTCGGGTCACCCTCGACGTCGCCCGCAAGCATCCCGTACAGCTTCGAGACGACGAAGTCGGAGTCGCCGATCAGCGGGTAGTTCGGCGCCGTCCCTTGCGTCTCTTTGATGTCGTTGGCCCACTTGGCGTGGTTGTCGAGCGGGTCGACCGAGAGGCCGAGGATCTTCACGCCTCGCTTGTCGAACTCCGGCTTGATCTTCGCCATGTAGCCGAGCTCGGTCGTGCAGACCGGGGTGAAGTCGCGCGGATGCGAGAACAGCACCGCCCACCCGTCGCCGATCCAGTCGTGGAAATGAATCGGGCCTTCGGTCGTCTCCGCCTCGAAATCGGGCGCCGTGTCACCGAGCTGCAACGCCATTGTCTTCCTCCTCGTTCGCTGTCCGTGTCGTTACTATAGATTCTATAGCAGCTCGGGAGGACTCGGCCATGCCCTTCAGTCGGGCGCGAGCCCGGCGTTCCTGAACATCCGCCGCAGGTCGTCGATCATCTGCTGGTCGACGTCCTTGCCGCGCGGCGGATGGAGCACCTCGGTCTCGGGGCCGAGCTCGACCTTGACCTTGCCGTTGTGCTCCACGGTCGTCGTGCCGACGGCCTCGAGCAGCGACAGCACCTGGCGCCACTCGATGTTGCCGCTCGACGGATGACTGAAGATCTTCTCGAGCGTCTCGCGATGGTGGTTGTTGAGGTTCGCTGCCATGCGCCGCCCTCCTCGAGGTTTGCCTGGAAGGCTACTCGCAGTCGACGAGGCATTTCAGGGGCGCCGTTCTGGTCTTGCCGCCGGGCCGCCGCCTGCCGATACTTCGACCATGAGCCGGAGGACTCCAGTCTTGGCCTGCATGGTCGTCGCGCTCGTGACGGTGATCGCGTCGCCGGCCGCCGCCGCCGCCCCGCTGCGCGAGAGCGCCTCGCTCGACAGCGGCGTGCTCGTCGGCCTGAACCAGATCCGCGTCGCGCACGGGTTGAAGCCCGTCAAGCCGAACCGGCAGCTGACCGCCGCGGCGCGGCAGCATTCCGGCGACATGGCGCAGAAGGGCTACTTCGGGCACACCTCCTCGGACGGCACGCCCTTCTGGAAGCGGATCGAGCGCCTCTACGTGAAGAACCAGGTGAACCACTTCGGATCGGTCGGCGAGAACCTGATCGAGTCGACGGGGCCGCTCACCGCGGCCGGCGCGCTCGACGCGTGGATGGCCAGCCCGCTTCATCGCGCCAACATCCTCTACCCGGGCTGGCGCGACATCGGCATCTCTGCGGTCACGGCCGCAGCCACGACGTACATCACCACGGACTTCGGCGTCCGCCGCTAGCGGGGACCGAGCCCGAGGGGGCTCGTATACGCTCGCGTGCGATGACCGAGGCCGACGACCGCCGCGCGATCCGCGACCTGCTCGAGAACTGGGTCGTGTGGCGCGACGCCGGCCACTGGGAGCGCTTCCGCACCGTCTGGCACGACGACGGCCGCATGATGGCCACCTGGTTCCAGGGCTCGGCGAACGCGTTCATCGAGGCGAACGAGGCGGGCTGGACGCGCGGTGTGCGCATCCTCCACTTCCTTGGCGGAACGTCGATCGATCTCGGCGGCGACCGTGCCGTGGCGCAGACGAAAATGACGATCTCTCAGCGCGCCACGGTCCACGACGTCCTTTGCGACGTCGTCTGCACCGGCCGGTTCTACGACCTCCTCGAGCGGCGCCACGGCCGCTGGGGGCTCGTGCTGCGGCAGCCGATCTACGAGAAGGACCGGCTCGACCCGGTCGACCCGGCCGCGCAGCTCGCGCTCGACCCCGGCCTGCTCGCGCGCTTCCCCGCGGGCTACCGGCATCTCGCCTATCTCCAGACCCAGGTCGGCTACGAGGTCAAGGACGACATGCCCGGGCTCGACGGGCCCGACCTCGATGCGCTGTACGGCCGCGGCGCGAGCTGGCTCGCCGGCGGTAGCTGCGACTGATTCCTACAGCTGGCGCTGGAGGAGGATCGTGTACGCATTGCCGAGCGACGGCCAGTATGGCGGCTGCACGAAGAGCAGGTTGTTGTCGTAGTTGTAGACGCGCGTGTTGAACATGTTGGAGAAGATGATCGTGCAGTCGGCGCCCCCGCAGCTGCCGCCGTACACCGCCGTCGAGCCGTAGAAGTTCATCACCGACCCGCCCGAGATCGAGCCGCTGTAGTTCGGATCCGCCTCGAAGAGCCCGTTGAGCGCGAACTCGGCCGCGTAGATGGTGATGCTGCCGTTCGCGTCGCGCGCCCACTGGGCGACGTAGATCGTCCCTGTCGCTTCGACGCCGAGCACGTCGGTGCCGTTCGCGTTGTACGTGGTGTTTCCGGCGAAGACGACGTCACCGGCCGTCGCGACCGTGACCTTGCCCTTCACGATGCCGGAGATGAGCACGTCCGGCGTGGAGTAGATCGCGCCGTTGGTCGGCACGGTCTTCGTCACCGGGTTGCCGCAGACGGGGGCGGTCGACCCATTGTAGTCCTCGAAGATCGTTCCGCCGCTCGACTTGAACTTCTTGCACGACGAGATGATCACCGTGCCGTTCGACTGGAAGGAGAGCTTCCAGGCGTCAACGGTGTACGCGGGGCTCTGACTGCTGAGCGCGGCGTTGCCCGGGTCCGTGGCAGCGAGGACGATCCCTCCGTAGCCGGCGGCTCCCGCGACGGTCGTGAATGTCGAGGAGAAGTTCGTGAAGGGAACGGCCGTGCAGTTGTTGAGCTTGCAGAGCGCGGTCGGGCTCGTGGTCTTGTCGTACTTCTTGGCGCCGTTCGTGAGCGTCGATCCGCCGACCGTGACGGTGCCCTCCGCGTACAGGTTCGCCTTGGCGGTGCCTGAGTGGTTGAGGTTGCCTGCCACCCCGCTGTTGCTCTCGCCCACGAAGACCGGGCCGGTCGTCGTCGCGCCGGAGGCGTAGCTGAGGTTCGTGGCCACGAATGCCTCGAAGTCGGCGAGGCTCGACGGCCGGAGCACCGTCTCGATCGTGCGCCAGCGGGTGATGTCGGTGCCCCCGGTCGGCCGCCCGGTCACATCGATGCGCGTGATCACCTGCGCGAGCCCGGTGAGGCTCTGATCCGGCGGATACACCTGGATCAGGTACTGGTAGCCGTTGCCGATGCTGAACCAGCCGGTATCGGTCGTCTTCGACGTCGCGTATGTCCACTTCGTCCCCCAGCTCGCCGAGTTCCAGACCGCGTCCGGGCACGTGGACGTGCCGGACGCGCCCACGGCAGAGCAGTTGTTCGCATGTGCAGCGTTGGCCGAGTCCGTCCGGGTCGCCTCGCCCTTCGCCATATACGCCGTATAGAAGGCGCTGCTCTCGGTGATGTCCGAGAGATAGGCGTTCGTTCCCGCCTCCGCAGCCTGGTAGGCGCCGTCCTGCGATTGATCTCGGCGGCTGTTGCTGTCCTCTCCCATCACCTGGAGAGTCAGTGCCACCGCGATAATCGCGATCAGCATCGTCAGCGCGACTGCGAGCACGATCGCGAACCCGCTCTCGTCGTCATAGAGCCGCCGTATCCGGTTGCGGATCAACCCGATGTCCCCCTGATTGCGATGATGTCGTTGACGGTGAACTTCTCCGGCTGGCTCCCGCCGGTGGTCATCGTGAGCTTGACGCCGACCGCGACGATCCCGCTCGTGTCAGCAATCGGGAACGTGAGAGGCACATCCGGCGACGCCTGCACACCCGCGGCCGTGTAGTAGCTGAACACGTCCGCGTTCGTGATCGAATTGACGGTGCCGACTTCGGTGGCCCACGAGCCCACCGCGCCCCACGTCCACCCGCTCCCCGAGGAGAGCGAGCCCGGGTACGTGTTCGTCGTCGTCTTGAACTGGCGCTGCAGCGTCCCTCCGCTGATCCTGTACGAGACCTGCAAGAGGTGGAACGAGGACATCGTGGTGCCCGCGATCGTTGTCGCGTACGTGTCCGGCGTGTCGAAGGTGACCGCCGTGGAAGTCGCGCTGATGATCGGGTTTGTGCCGTCGCCGACGAACGACCCGCGAATCTCGGCCTCCAGACGATTCAGTGCGGCACGAGACTCCGTCTGGAGCGACGTCTGGCCCTGCGTCTGGCTGCTCCAGTGGGTCACGGTCGTGAGCATCAGGATGAGGCCTCCCATCACGACGAGCATGATCGGCATCGCGACGAGGAGCTCGATCATCGTGAAGCCGCGCTCGCCGCGCAGCGTCCGCCTCATCCGCCCGGCGAAGGCGCTCAACTGATGTTCACCGTCAGGGCGATCGGAGACGTCGTGCCTGTCGTGATGCTCCCGGTCGCTGCCGTGCCGCTCGCCGCGCCCATATCGTTGCCGGTCGCGGTGAACGTGAATCCCGTTGCCGAGACCGGCACCGTGAACGCCGCGAGACCGCTTCCGTTCGTCGTCGCGTAGAGGTAGACGGATGCGGGGCCGCCTTTCAGCTCGACGCGCGCGTTCGAGTCGTTCGAGCCGCCTTTCTTGACGGTGACATTGATCACCTTCGTCGTCGCAAACGCGCTCGACCCGAACTTCACCGTGACGGTCTGCGTGAGGGTGTTCGGATACGCGGAAGGAATGACGACCCCCGTCGACGGGGTCGCTCCCCAGAATCCGCCGCTACTCGACCAGGCCGTGACGAAGTAGTCGTCGTCGAGCGGCACCTGGCCGGAGACGTTGGGCGGGAGCAGAACCGACTTGCCGGTCGCGTAGTTGCACGTCGTGATCGTGGTCGAGCTCGAGCCGCTGGGAATGTTCACGCTCGACTGGCCGCAGCGGGAGGAGTCGAGTGAGACGAAAGCGCCGCTCGTATACGGGACACCCGCGGATGTCTGCACGTTGACGGTGAGCGAGACCGGCTTGTACATCCGGACAGTGCCGATCGAGTTCACGCCGGCCGTCGAGGAGACCGACGACGCGGCGCCCGGCGAGATGTCGTCCGGAAACACGCTGTAGCCGGCGAGCGTCGTGGCGAGCGTGAAGACGGGTGTCCCGTTCGCGCTGCTGGTCAACGCCGGGAAGAGGACTGTCCCCGATCCGTCGGTCGTGTCGGTCCGGTTCTCCGCGCCGGGTCCGCCGGTGAGGTTCACGCTCGCACCGATGAGCGGCAGGTTCGTGACCGCGTCGATCACCTGCCGCTTGATCTGGTCCCAGGTCGAGCCCGCGAACGGCGGCGCCGACGCAGACGCAATGTAGGTCGTTTTCTGAGACAGCTGCGCGTTGTCGCTGTTGCGCGTGATTGTGAGGATGACCTTCTTGTAGTCGGCGTTCGTGACGTATGCAGTGGGAATCGGGTCGGCGACCCACGAGACCTGGGTCTTCATCGTCACCGCCTCGCCCGAGGGCAGCTTCGCCGCGGTGCTCGCCACGAGAATGCCCGGCGGGTTCGCACCCACCAGACCGACCTGCGTATACGGGAGGGTGTGGAGCTCCTCGATCTGGGCCTGGGCGTACTGGTCGGCTCCGGTGCGTTCGCGGTCAAGCCGAGAGATCGAAGCGGTGGCCGAGAGCAGACCGGAGATCGGCACCGAGAGGATGGCGAGCATGATCCCCGCGAGCAGGACCTCGATCAGCGTGAAGCCGGCCTCGCTGCGCGCCCGGCGCGGCCGGCGGAAACAGTGCTTTGTGGTTCGCGCAAGAACGGCGCTTGACCGGAGGCCGAACATGTAACGCTCCTGCCGCGGTTCGACCACGGCCGTTGAAGAGACCTGCCCTCAGATCCCGTATCGGCCGCCCCGGTGCCCGCTTGAGCGCCGAATCCCTCGTCTCAGGGAGGTCTTTTAGGCCACGCGGCCGCACCAGGGAGCGGCGAAGCTCCCGGTGAAGGAGAAGGTCTTGCCCTCGAAATGCGTCAGCGGCACCGAGACCCGGCCGTGCCAGTCGGCGTTCCGGGCCGGCGGTGACGCGGGTGAGGTCAGCGTCACGCCCGGCTGCACGAGGTAGTACCGGGTGGCGGAGACGTAGAAGTCGACCTGGACGAAGTCGAAATCGCCCTTCTGGAGCGAGGGCGCTCCGACGACGAGCGGCGAGCCGGTGACGATCGAGATCGTCAGGTACGGCCGCACGAGCAGGGGCGGAGCTTCGCCGCCGCAGGCGGTGCCGGGAGCGCCGCCAGGCGCCGTTGCAGTGTGCGCAGGGTCTGCTCGGTCTCCGCGAGCTTCTTCTCGGTCTGCGGACTCGTCGGCTTGGCCGAAAAGCCGCGGTACGCGATGAGGAGCCGCGTGAGCGGAACGCGCATCTGCTGCTCGACCGTGTCGACGCTGTCGATGTAGGCCGCGACCTTGTTGGTGCCCGGCTTGTGGTGGAACACGTCCGGGGCGAGGACGACCGCGATCGCGGCGACCACCGCCGCAGCCGCCACGGCGAGGAGGAGACGTTGACGGCGCATCAGGGACCCAGGCTAACGCGGGGCGACGTTGATCTGGGCGAGACGCCGCGCGACCCGGGCGGCCGCTGCCGCAAGCTCCACAGCAGCCTCGGCGTCCCCGGCGACGCTCTTCTGGAGCCGGGCCCGCTGGCGCTCCGCGAGCTCTCCGGCTTCGTCGGCGAGCGCCGCGACCTCCTCGGGAATCTCGACGATCCGCCGCCGCGTCGCGTCGTTCCGGTCGGCCATGAAGGCGGTGTACGCGGCCGCGTCCTCGTCGGCGAGCTCGGCGAGCCGGCGAACCAGCTCCTGCGCCCGCGCCGCCGCATCCTCGTCGCCCGCGTAGCGCGAGGCCAGCTCCGCGAGCGCCGCCGCCAGCGCGGCCGTCAGCGCGGTGGCCGAGCCGCTCGCCGGGGCGGGCGTCCGCTCGCCGAGCGCGGCAAGCAGGTCAGCGACTCGAAGCTCGCTCAGCATGGCGGTAGAACTCGACCTGCTCGGGCGGAGCCGGCGTGTTGCCGAGGATCAGGTCCGCCGCCTTCTCGGCGACCATCATCACCGGCGCGTAGATGTTTCCGTTCGTGACGTACGGGAACACCGAGGCGTCGACAACGCGGAGGCCGTCGACGCCGTGCACGCGCATCGTCAGCGGGTCTACGACCGACAGCGCGTCCGTCCCCATCCGGCAGGTGCAGGACGGATGCAGCGCCGTCTCGGCGTCGCGCGCGACCCAGTCGAGGATCTCCTGGTCGGTCTCCACCGACGGTCCTGGAGACGACTCGCCGCCGTTGTAGGGATCGAATGCCGGCTGGTTGAGGATCGTGCGCGCGCAGCGGACCGCCTCCAGCCATTCGCGCCGGTCCTGCTCGGTCGAGAGGTAGTTGAAGCGGAGCGCTGGATGGACGTGCGGATCCGTCGACGTGATCTTCACCGAGCCGCGCGTGTCCGCGTACATCGGGCCGACGTGCACCTGGTAGCCGTGCGCGGCCGCGGGCGCCGAGCCGTCGTAGCGGATCGCAAGCGGCAGGAAGTGGAACATCAGGTTCGGATAGGCGACCTCGTCGTTCGACCGGATGAAGCCGCCGGCTTCGAAGTGGTTCGTCGCGCCGGGGCCGGAGCGGAGGAACAGCCACTGCGCCCCGATCAACGGACGCTTCCACTTCTTCAGAGCCGGCTGCACGGACACCGGCTGCGTGCAGGTGTACTGGACGTAGACCTCGAGATGGTCCTGGAGGTTCTCGCCGACTCCGGGCAGGTCGTACACGACCTCGACGCCGAGCTCGGACAGCTCGCCCGCGTTGCCCACACCCGAGAGCTGGAGCAGCTGGGGCGAGTTGATCGCACCGCCGCAGAGGATCACCTCGTTAGCCCGGACGGTCTCGCCGCCGACGTCGACGCCGACCGCCCGCGTTCCCTCGAAGACGACGCGGTTCACGAACGTCCGGGTGCGCACCTCGAGGTTCCGTCGGGACATCACCGGATGGAGATATGCCCTAGCGGCGCTCACGCGCCGGCCGCGGGAGATCGTGCGGTCGAACATCGCGAAGCCCTCCTGCTGGCGCCCGTTGACGTCGTCGGTGAGCGGATACCCGGCCTGCTGCACCGCGGCGAAGAAGGCGTCGAAGAGCGGCCCGACCGCGGGCCCCCGCTCGAGGACGAGCGGTCCGTCGCCGCCGCGGTAGTCGTCGGCGCCGGCGACGCATGTCTCCATGCGCTTGAAGTACGGCAGGCAGTGGGCGTAGTCCCAGGTCTCGAGCTCGGCGTCGGCCGCCCAGCGCTCGTAGTCGAGGGGATTGCCGCGCTGGAAGATCATCCCGTTGATCGAGCTCGAGCCGCCGAGCACCTTCCCGCGCGCGTGGTAGACACGGCGCCCGTTCATGTACGGCTCCGGCTCGGACTCGTACATCCAGTCGTAGCGCTTGTTCCCGATCGGGAACGCGAGCGCCGCCGGCATGTGAATGAAGACGTCCCAGAGCGAATCGGGCCGTCCCGCCTCGAGTACCAGCACGCGCGTCGACGGGTCGGCGCTCAGCCGGTTGGCGAGCGCGCTGCCGGCGGAGCCGCCGCCGACGAGAACGTAGTCGTAGGTCACGAGAGCACCACCGTCTGGAATTCGGTGAACGCCTCCATCGGTGCGCTGCCGCCGACGCGACCGATGCCGCTCGCCGTGCCGGAGCGACCGCCGAACGGCAGGTGCGTCTCCCAGTAGTTCGACGACTCGTTGACGTTGACCCAACCGGTGCGTACGGAGTCGGCGAAGCGAAGGCCCTTCGCGAGGTCGTGCGTGAAGATCGCGGCGAGCAGTCCGTAGGGCGACGCATTCGCGAGCTCGATCGCCTGCTCGAGCGAGTCGATCGCGACGACCGGCGCGACCGGGCCGAACGTCTCCTCCTGGGAGACGAGGGCGCTGTCGGGGACGCCGTCGAGGATGGTCGGCTGCCAGTAGAGGTCTGTCGGGAAGCCGGGCGCGCGCGAGCCGCCGCTGACGAGCTCGGCGCCGCGCTCGATCGCGTCGGCCACATGCTCGTCCATCTTCGCTGCGACGCCCGCGTTGTTGAGCGGGCCGAGGGTCGTGCCGTCGGCGAACGGGTCGCCGAGCAGGACGCGCTCGGTGACGAGCTGCGCGAGCTTCGCCACGAACTCCTCGCGCACGTCGCGGTGGACGAGCAGCCGCTCGCCCGCGGTGCAGCTCTGGCCGGCGCAGAGGAAGCAGGCGGTGACCGTCGCCTCCGCGGCGAGGTCGAGGTCGGCGTCGTCGAGCACGACCACTGGGCCGTTGCCGCCGAGCTCGAGCACGGCCGCCTTGCCGGCAGCGGCCTCCGCCACCTTGCGGCCCGTCTCCGTCGAGCCGATGAAGCCGACGCCGTGCGTGCCGGGGTTCCGCGCGATCTCGTCGCCGACCGTCGAGCCCGGCCCGGTGACGAGGTTGAACACGCCGGGCGGCAGGTCGGCCTCCACGACGCACTCGGCGAGCGCGATCGCCGCCATCGCGGTGGTCGATGCGGGCGTCCAGACAACGGTGTTGCCGCAGGCGAGCGCAGGCGCGATCAGCTCGGCGGGCATCGTGTACGGCCAGTTCCAGGGAGTGATCACGCCGATCACGCCGCGTGGGCGGCGCACGAGGAGGACGCGTTTCCCCGGCGAGATGGAGTTGGGCAGGCGTCCTTCGAGGCGCGTCCCGTCCTCGGCGGCGTTGCGCCAGTAGCCGATCAGCTCCTCGACCTCGCCGACCGCCTCGCTGTGCAGCGGCTTGCCCTGGTCGAGCGTGAGCGTCCGGGCCAGCGCGTCCCGGCGGCGCTCGATCTCGTCGGCGATCCGGTGCATGGCGGCGGCACGCTCGAACGCGGTGGCGCGCGACCAGCCGTCGGCGGCGCGGTTCGCCGCCCCGATCGCGAGCTGCGCGTCCTGCCGCCCGCCCTGCGGAACGGTGCCGATCACCTCGCCCGTCGCGGGCGACTCGGCGGTGAACGTCTCGCCCGAAAGCGAGCCCGTCCACGTGCCGTCGACGAACATCTCAGACACCGCGCGGGCTCTCGTCGTCGACGACCACCTTCATCAGGTCGCGGATCGAGACGATTCCCACCGGGGTGCCGCCGTCGACCACCGGCAGGTGCCGGAAGCCGCCGTGGATCATGATCGCCGCCGCGCGGCCCGTCGGTTCCGACGACTCGACCGTCTCCGGGTCGCGGGTCATCCAGGCGGCCACGTTCGTCCCCGCGATCGGCCCGGTCGCGACCGCGCGGAGGATGTCGCGCTCCGTGAGGATCCCGGACAGGCGGTCGTTCGTGAGCACGAGCGCGGCGCCGACGTTGCGCTCGTGCATCTGGCTCGCAGCCTCCGCAAGCTCCGTCGCCGCATCGACCGTCAACAGCCGCCGCGACATGATCTCGCCTACCGTCGTCGTCATCTCAGTCACCCAGCTCCTTCCGCCTCCGGTCGACATACGCCTTCAGCTCGTCCTTGAGCCCCGGATCCATCGGCGGCTCCTCGTAGTCCTCGAGCGTCTTCTTCCAGACCTCGGACGCGCGCGCCGAGGTGTCGTTGCCCCCGTTACGCTTCCAGCGCTCGTAGTTGTCCGTGGACGAGACGAGCGGCCGGTAGAAGCATTCGCGGAAGCGTTCGAGCGTGTGCACGGCGCCGAGGAAGTGGCCTCCCTGTCCGACCTCCTGGTGGGCAGAGTACGCGAGCGTCTCCTCGTTGACCTCGAGCGGCTTGAACACCTCGTGCAGCATCCGCAGCTGCTCGACGTCGACGACGAACTTTTCGTAGCAGGAGACGAGCGCCGATTCGAGCCAGCCCGCCGAGTGCATGACGAAGTTCGTGCCGGCGAGGAACGTCGGCCAGAGCGACATCATCGACTCGTAGCCGGCCTGGGCGTCGACGACCTGCGACGAGGTGAGGGCGCCTCCGCCGCGGAAGGGTAGGTTGTAGTGGCGGGCGATCTGCCCCGTGCAGAAAAGGCCGACTGCAGACTCCGGCGTGCCGAAACTCGGCGATCCGGACTGCATGTCGGTGTTGGAGAGGAACGAGCCGAAGACGACGGGGCAGCCCGGGCGGATCGTCTGGACGAGCGCGATCCCGGCGAGCGCCTCCGCGATCTGCTGCGCGAGCGCCGACACGATCGAGACCGGCGACATCGCGCCCATGAGCAGGAACGGCGTGACGACGGTCGGCTGGTTCGCCTTCGCGTACTCGAGCAGCGCCGAGAGCATGCGGTCGTCGTACCGGAGCGGGGAGTTGACATTGATCAGCGAGATGATCGCCGGCGTGTTCTCGATCGAGTCGCGACCGAAGACCATCTCGGCCATCGCGATCGTGTCGAGTGCGTTCGGGCCGGAGGTGACGGAGCCCATGAACGGCTTGTCCGACAGCGTCAGCAGCGCGTAGACCATGTCGAGGTGCCTCGAGTCGAGCGGCTTGTCGTTCGGCTCGCAGATCGTGCCGCCCGGCGAGTCGAGCTGCGGGAACGACTGCGCGAGCCGCACGAGGTTCTGGAAGTCGTCGTAGGTCGCGTCGCGTCGCTCGAGGCCCTCGCGCACGAACGGGCAACCGTAGACGGCGGAGAAGACCATGTGGTTGCCGCCGATGTGGACGCTCCGTTCGGGGTTGCGGGCCTGGAGGTCGAACTCGCGCGGCGCCTTCGCGACCTGCTCGAGGATCCAGTCGGGATCGAACTTGACGACGTCGCCTTCGACGTTCTGGCCCGCCTTCTCGAGATAGTCGATCGCCTCGGGGTGGAGGAAATCGATTCCGAGCTCGCTGACGATGCGCCGCCAGCCGCGGTCGAGCTCCGCCAGCGCCGCCTCGTCGAGGATCTCGTACCGCGGCATCTCGTTGATCAGCACGTCTTCGCCTCCAGTAGTCGCTCCAGCGCTCGTTCCAGGCCGGTATCACCAGTGTCGCGTACCTCGAGTGGCAGGCCGAGCTTCGCCGCCGCCCGCTTCGCCTCGGCGTGCAGCTCCGGGGTCGGCTCCTGCGCGAGCCAGACGACGCGCTCATAGTTGCGGAAGTAGTCGTCCCGCAGCTCCGGGTAGCGGTCGAGCCCGAGCCCGCGCCAGACGACATGGTCGAAGCTGCGGACGAGAAAGTCGGTGAGGAAATACGTCGCGGGCTCGTGCTCGGCGCCGTAGACCTCGTAGCAGTGGGCGCCCTCAAGCCGCTCGAACCCGGCGAGGTCGGCGCCGCAGTGGGCGTAGGCGACGACGACGTCGTCGCCGGCGGCGGCGCCCTCGACCGCGCCGCGGATCTTCTCGGGCCGGTTGTGCAGCTCGGGCGGCACCGGCCGCACCTCGAGGTCCCAGCCGCGGCGGGCGGCGATCGCCTTGACGTGGAGGGCGAGGGCGCCGCAAGCCACCACGACCGTCGGTGCGTGAACATCCGCAACCAGGTTGTGACCAGGTCGCAACCTGGTTGCAGCCTTTGTCGTCGGCTCCGTGCTCATCCGGGGAACGCGAGCTGGTCGATGAACAGGTCGTTGAAGTCGGTTCGCCCGGAGAGCTCGACGTACTCGACCTCGTCGAGCACCGCCGCTGCGGCGGCGCGCTCGGTCACAGACAGCGCGACGATCTTCGCGCCCTCGCCGGCGACGTTGCCGGCGGCGATGATCCGCGGCAGCGGCAGGCGCGGGACGAGGCCGATCCTGACCGCGCTCGACGCGGTCAGGTACGAGCCGAACGAGCCGCCGAGCAGCACCTGCGAGATCTCCTCGGGCTCGATGCCGAGGTCGCTGCAGAGGATGGCCCAGCCGGTCGCGATCGATGCTTTTGCGAACTGGAGCTCCCGCACGTCGCGCTGCGAGAGATAGATCTCGTCCGAGAGGTAGAAGACGTTCTCCTCGCCGATCTTGCCGAGCCGCTCCGACGAGCCGAGCACGAACCGTCCCGAGTTGTCGAGGATGCCGGCGCCGATCAGCTCGGCCACCGCGTCGACGAGCCCGGAGCCGCAGAGTCCCACCGCCGGGACGTCGCCGATCACCGTCAGCTCGACCTCGCCGTCGCGGATCTTCACGCCTTCGATCGCGCCGTCGGCAGCGCGCATGCCGCAGCGGATCTGCGCGGCCTCAAAGGCGGGGCCGGCGGGCGCCGAGCACGCGAGCGCCTTCGCCGACGAGCCGAGCACGATCTCGGAGTTGGTGCCCACGTCGATGAAGAGGCGAACGCGGCGGTCGAGCGTGAGTCCGGTGGCGAGGATGCCGGCGACGATGTCGGGGCCGACGTAGGCGCCGAGCGCGGGGAACATCACCGCGGGCGCGCGCGGGTGCACCTGCACGCCGAAGTCGTGGGCGGTCGCCTCGGGCATCGTGCGCGAGACGATCGTGAACGGCGCCATCGAGAGCGGCTCGGGGTCGATGCCGAGAGCGATCTGGATCATCGTCACGTTGCCGGCGACGACGACCTCGTAGACCTCGCGTGGGTCGACGCCGGCCTCGGTGCAGACCTCGCTCGTGAGCTGCTGGAGCGTGTCGTGCGCGTGCGTCTGCAAGAGCGCGAGCGCGGCGGGGTCGAGCATCGTGGCGGAGATGCGCGAGATCACGTCGGCGCCAAACGGCTGCTGCGCGTTGAGGATCGACTGCACCGCCTTCGGCTGGCCGGTCTCGAGGTCGAGCAGCGTCGCGACGACGGTGGTCGTGCCGAGGTCGAAGGCGATCGCGTGGCGGCGCGCGGAGGTGTCGCCCGGCTCGACGTCGACCAGCAGGTCGTCGACGAAGACGGCGGTGACCTTCCAGTCGGACTCGCGCAGCGTGTGCCCGAGCGTGCGGACGATGTCGAGCGGGACACGCAGCTCGACATCGTCCATCGCCGCAAGCAGCCGCTCGAGGTCGGAGACCTGGTCCTCGAGCGTCGGCTCGCTCAGCTCGACGTAGCGCTTCTGCACCGCAGGGCGCAGGATCACGTGCCTGCCGACGCCCGCGAGCGCGGCTTTCGGACGCGTCTGGAGCGGCGGCACCTCGATCGTCAGGTCTTCGTAGGCGGTGGCGCGGCACGCGAGCCGCCAGCCGCCCTTCAGCTCGTCGACCGTGAACGCACGCGGGTCGACTGGACTGAGCGGCGCGTGGCCGGAGACGACGCGCACCTTGCACTTCTTGCACGTGCCGTGGCCGCCGCAGGTGGAATCGACGGCGACGCCGTTCCAGCTGGCGGCGTCGAAGATCGTCGTGCCGGCGAGCACGCGCGCCTCCTTGACGGCGTGGTCCTCACCGACCTGGAGGAAGCGGAGGCGCACCCGGTCGGGGTGCGGCTGCTCCGGAATGTCCGCGACGGCGCTCACGCGGTGGCGGCTGCTTGCTTCTTGCGGAAGTCGGCGATCCAGCGTGCGCCCCACTCGTCGCGGCCGAGCAGGAAGTCGGTGGCGCGAACGGACTCGACCATCTCCGGCCGGCGCGAGTCCATGATCGCGCTCGTCAGCCCGTGGCTCTGCGCGACGGCGAGGAACGCGGCGCCGAGGGTGTGGCGTCCCGGCAACCCGAACGACGTGTTGCCAGCCCCGCAGGTGGTGTTGACGCCGAGCTCGTCGCGCAGGAGGTGCAGGGTCTCGATGAAGAGCGTGACCGCGCGCGGCTCGGCACCGATCGGCATCGCCAGCGGGTCGATGATCACGTCCTCGGGCGGGATGCCGTAGCCGCCGGCGACGGAGACGATGTGCTTCGCCACCTCGAGCCGCCGCTCGGGCTCCATCGGGATGTCCTCGGCGTTCGCGAGCCCGATCACCGCAGCGCCGTGCTTCGCCACGATCGGCAGGATCGCTTCGAGGCGCTCGTCCTCGCCGGTGACGGAGTTGACGAGCGCCTTTCCCTCGTACGCGGCGAGCCCGGCCTCGAGCGCTTCGATGATCGACGAGTCGATGCAGAGCGGGAGATCGCAGAGCCCCTGCACGAGCGGGATCGCCTGACCCATCAGCCCGACCTCGTCGGCGAGCGGGTCGCCGACGTTCACGTCGAGCATGTCGGCGCCGCCGTCGACCTGCTGTGCGACGTCGGTCTCGAGCTGTGAGAGGTCGCCCGCCTGGAGTTGCGCCTGGAACGCCTTGCGGCCGGTCGGGTTGATCCGCTCTCCGATCACGCAGAACGGCTGCTCGGGCCCGATGACGACGGTCTTCGACCGCGAGCGGACGACGGTCTCCATCAGGCGGGAACCTGGGCGCGTTTGCGTGCGATCAGGTCCTTGGCGAGGCGCACGGCCGTCGAGGCGTCGGACGCGTAGCCGTCGGCGCCGACCGCGTCCGCGTACTGCTGCGTGACGGGCGCGCCGCCGACCATGACGATCACGTCGTTGCGGATGCCGGCCTTCTCGAGCGCGTTGATGTTCGCCTTGAACATCGGCATCGTCGTGGTGAGGAACGCGGAGAAGCCGACGATGTCGGGCTGGTGCTCCTGGATCGCCTCGATGAACTTCTCGGGTGCGACGTTGACGCCGAGGTCGTGGACGGTGAAGCCGGCGCCCTCGAGCATGATGTTGACGAGGTTCTTGCCGATGTCGTGCACGTCGCCCTTGACGGTGCCCATCACGTACGTGCCGACCGTCTGTGCGCCGGTCTCGGCGAGCAGCGGGCGCAGGATGTCGAGCGCGCCCTGCATGGCGCGCGCGGCGATGAGCATTTCGGGCACGAAGAAGTCGCCGCGCTCGAAGCGTGCTCCGACTTCCTCGAGCGACGGGATCAGCGCGTCGTAGAGCATCTTTTCCGGGTCCATGCCGTCGGCGAGGCCTTCGTTGACGAGGTCTTTGACCTCGGGCGCGTGGCCGACGAGTGTGTGGTCGTAGAGCCCCTGGAGGATCTCGTCGTGTGTCATGCGGCACCTCGTGCGTGGTCGCGGTGGCCGAGACGCTCCGCGAGCCGCGTCGCCTCTTCCACGAGAAGAGGCGCGAGCTGCGCGATGCGCTCGGAGGTCAGACGGGCCGTCGGCCCGGAGATCGAGAGGGCGGCGAGCGCTTCGCCGCCGGGACCGAAGACGGGAGCGGCAAGCGCGGAGAGGCCGAGCTCGAGCTCGTCGACCGAGGTCGCGTAGCCGCGCGCGCGGACGCGGGTCAGCTCGGCGGTCGGCTTCGCCGCGATGCCGTAGGCGAGAAACACCTTGCCGTTCGCCGCCTGGTCGAACGGCACGCGCCGCCCGACCCAGTCGGTCGTGCCGACGAAGTGGGCGGTGTCCTCCTGCGCAAGGTGCTCGACCCCGTCCGGGCCGGGCACGGCGAGATTGATCGTCTCGCCGGAGACGTCGGCGAGCCGGAGCAGCGCGGGAGCGGCGAGCTCGACGAGCGTCGAGGAGGCGTCGCGAGTGGCGTAGCGGAGCAGCACGGGCCCGGGCCGCAGCCGGCCGCGGTCGCCGAGGCGCTGGACGAGTCCTTGTCTCTCCAGCGCCGCGACGAGCCGGGAGGTCGTGCTCTTCGGGAGCCCGGCCCCCTCGGCGAGCTCGCCGATCGACGGCGCGCGCGCGGCTTCGACGACGCGAACGAGCAACTGCGCCGCGCGGTCGATCGACTGGGTGCCCGTCTCGGTGGCCATCTCACATGATGGAACGGCTGTTCCACAGAGATTGTGGCTGCGCGGCGCGGCCGCGTCAACTCAGCGTGCCGGGTCGGCCACGATCGCGACGACGCGCGCAGGCGCTCCGCTCGCGCCGACGATCTTCAGCGGAAAGCAGGCAACCGTGAAACCGGTCGACGGCAGGGCCGACAGGTTGGAGAGACGCTCGATCTGCGAGTACGGGAGATCGCACTGGTGCGCCGCCCAGAAGACGCCCGGCTCGTCCCGGGTGAGCGCCTCGGCCGCCTGGAGGTTCAGCGGTCGGTCCCAGCCCCACGCGTCGATCCCCATCACGCGCACGCCGTGGTCGAAGAGCCAGCGCGTCGCCTCGGCCGTCACGCCCGGCCCGCGAAGCATGTAGTCGTCGTCGGTGTAGAAGCGGTCGCAGCCGGTGCGGACGAGAACGATGTCGCGCTCCCTCAGCTCGTGCCCCGCCACGGCGATCGCCTGCTCCATCTCGCCGTCGCCGATCGCGTCGCCGTCCGCCCTGCCCGTGAAGTCCGCGACGACTCCGGGCGCGAAGAACCAGTCGAGCGGCAGCTGGTCGATCGTCTCCGCGGGCCGGCCGCCGATCGTGGAGTTGTAGTGGTACGGGGCGTCGACGTGGGTCGAGTTGTGTGTGCCGAGCTCGGTCAGGGTCTCGCGCGTCCACCCCTCCCCGTCGCGTAGCAGCCGCGCCGGCACGCCGAACAGCGCTTCGATCTCGGCCGCACCGTCCGCATGCGACCGGTACTCGATCTCGGTGCGGAGGAACGGCGCCGCCGCGGGAGCGCTCGGCGCGATCGGAGCCGACAGGTCGATGATCTGCGGCATCGGGCGGATCCTACGGCGGCCGGCTAGAGCCGCGCGTCGCGCGCGCTTGCCACCTCGAGCCGGAAGCCGTCCAGATCGAGGAAGAACGTCGCGTAGTACGCCGGGTGGTACTGCGGCCATTCCTTCGGCGCGTGCAGCACGTCGGCCCCGGCCTCGACTGCGGCGGCATGCGCCGCGTCGACGTCGGCTCTCGTCTCCACGGCCAGCGCGAGGTGGTGGAAGCCGGGCGCGTACAGCTCGAACTCCTGCTCCTCGAGCGCCGCCCGCAGGCCGAGCGAGCCCGAACCCGCGATGGGAAAGCGCAGGTAGTGGATCTGCTCGCCGCGCTCGCCTTCGACGAGGTACGGCTCCTCGAGGCCGAGCGGGCCGAAGACGGCAGCGTAGAACGCGAGCGAGCGCGGGAGGTCGCGGCACACGAGGTCGACGTGGCCGAGCCCGACGAGCATCAGCGGAGGATGTTCACGGCGCGCGCGACCACCATCAGTCCGAGCGCGAGGCTGACGGCGGACTGCACGAGCATCAGCACCTTCGCCCACCGGCTCAGCGGCATCGTGTCGGTCGGGCTGAACGCGGACGAGTTCGTGTACGAGACGTACAGGTAGTCGATGAACGTCGGCCGCCACGACGTCCCGAACAGCGCCGGATCGGTCTGCTGCGGGAAGAAGAAGTCCCGCTCGTGGATCGTGCACGTATGCCGGTTCAGCGGCCCGCCGCCGTCGAGCTCCCAGAACCACAGCGCGAAGATGAGCACGTTCACGCACCACAGATGCACCGCGGCGCGCAGCAGCGGCGAGGCGACGACTGCCCCGCCGTTGATCAGGACGTGGACGAGGAGATAGATCGACGCCGAGTTCGCGGCCGTCAGCACCGCGATCATTGCGAGCGAGACAACGCGCCGGCCGACGCGCACCTGATGTGCATGCCAGCCGAATGTCCTTGCCATCGCTCCGTGCGGGACGCTCACGAGCAACGCCGCCAGTAGCGCGAACGTCAGCCCTACCACGGTCCAGCGGATGTCCCCGAGGAAGCCCGCCTGACGGCCGAGGATGAAGCGGCCCGGGAGCGTCACGTAGAGCGCCGACGACGACAGCACCGCGACGGTCGGCCATACCGGGGATTCGCCCAGCTCCGCCTGCGGGACCAGCGGGACGCGACGCATCGACTCGCCCGCCGCGAATCGTCTCCTCGCCACCCTGTCGACCTTAGAGGTTCTTACGCGATGATGTGTCGGGCGACACGCATCATCGCGTGAGAGCCTCTAACCGGCGTCGATCGACTCGGCGAGCAACGTCGCGACGTCGGCGACCCGCATCGCCGAGCCGACGCCCTTCACGCCGTCGTCGAGCATCACCGTGCAGAACGGGCACGCAACGGCCAGCGTCTCCGCCCCCGTCTCCACCGCCTCGCGGGCGCGCTCCTCGCTGATCGGCTTTCCGCGCTCCTCCATCCACATGTGCGCGCCGCCCGCGCCGCAGCAGAACGTCTGCTTGCCGCTCCGCTTCATCTCGACCGGTTGGCCGATCACGTTGAGGAGCTTCCTCGGTTCCAGCCGAACGTCGTTGTGCCGCGCGAGATAGCAGGAGTCGTGGTACGTGATCGACTCGCTGCCCGCCTTCGGCTGCAGGCGGCCGCTGTCCACCAGCTCCGCCAGCAACTCCGTGTGATGCAGTACCTCGTAATTGCCGCCGAAGTCACCGTACTCGTTCGCGAGCGTGTTGAAGCAGTGCGGGCAGCTCGCGACGATCTTCGTCACGCCCGACTCGTTCAGCGTCGCGACGTTCTGCTCCGCATAGCCCTGGAAGACGTACTCGTTGCCCATTCGCCGGGCGGGATCGCCGGTACACGCTTCGCGCGGGCCGAGGATGGCGAAATCGACGCCTGCTTTCGCGAGCAGCTTCGCCGTCGACTCCGCGCTCTTCTTCGCCCGCTCGTCGAACGACGCCGCGCAGCCGACCCAGTAGAGGTACTCCGGCGCCGGGTCGCCCGGCTCGAGCACGCGCACGCCCAGCTCGTCCGCCCAGGCCGCCCGCTCCGTCTGCGGCTTGCCCCACGGGTTCGCCGACCGCTCGACGTCGCGCAGCATCGGCTCCGCCTCCGCCGGGAACTGCGAGTCGACCATTACGCGTTGCCGGCGCAGGTCGACGATGTGGTCGATGTGCTCGATCGAGACCGGGCAGGCCTCGACACAGGCCCCACACGTCACGCAGTCCCAGATCATCTCCTCCGGGACGCCGTTGCCGACGATCGGCTCCGTGCTCTGCGCGAAGACCTGGTCGCGGATGCCCATGATCAGAAGCTTCGGCGAGAGGATCTTTCCGGTTGCGTGGGCCGGGCACGCATCCTGGCAACGGCCGCACTCGGTGCAGGAGAACGCGTCGAGGATCTCCTTCTGCGTGAGGTCGGCCACCGTGCCGGCCCCGAAACGGAGCTCGTCGTCGGGGAGGTCGAAACGAAGCGCTAGTAGTTTCCCGCGCGCGCGCGTGCGCGCGAGCCAGACATTAGCGACCGCCGTGGCGATGTGCAGGTGCTTCGAGTAGGGCAGGTACGCGAGGAAGCCGAAGATGAAGCAGAGGTGGGCCCAGACGAACAGCCGCTCGAGCACGGGGCCGTGCGGGAACGCACGGGATAGGGCGTTCGAGAGGAACGACTCGTGCGCCGGCCACTCGTTCAGCCCGGCGGCGATCCGGGCGGCGTGCCAGCAGAGGAGCGTCAGCACCACCCCGGCGATCAGCGCGAGGATGAGGTCGGCCTCGCCGCGGTGCGAGCCGGCGAACCGCTGCGGCCGGACGACCTTGCGGATCGCGACCGCTGTGACGACGCCCGCGAGCACGAGCAGGACGAACACGTCGACGAGCGCCATGAACCAGCCCTGATGTCCGAGCCACGGAATCGTCGCGTGCTTGTCCACCGCCGAGATCGCCGCCATCACGATCGTCGGGAAGAGCACGAGGAAGCCCCAGAAGATGAACGCGTGCATCAGGCCCGGCACGAGCCGCTGGAGCAGCTTCCGCTGTCCGAGCACGAGCACGACCTCGTTCCGCGCCCGCGCCGCCACGTCGCCGCGCGGCGGAGACGGCTTGCCCGCGAGCACGAGCCGCGTGAGGAAGAGCCCGCGCCGCGCGAACAGGCCGCCGCACACGACCGCGAGCGCGGCGAGACCGAGCGCGCCGGCGAGAATGGCTATCCGCGCACCTTCCGCAGCTCGGCGCTGATCGCCGGGACGATCTCGTGCAGGTCGCCGATCACGCCGTAGTCGGCGCTGGCGAAGATCGGCGCCTCCCGGTCGGAGTTGATGGCGAGGATCTTCTTCGCGCCCTTCGCGCCCGCGATGTGCTGCGTCGCGCCGCTGATCCCGCACGCGACGTACAGGTCGGCCGAGATCTTCGTGCCTGTCTGCCCCACCTGGTCGGCGTGCGGCCGCCAGCCGGCGCTCGTGACGACACGCGAGCAGCCGACCGCCGCGCCGAGCAAGCCCGCGAGCTCCTCGATGATCGCGAACCCTTCCGCCGAGCCGACGCCGCGGCCACCGCTGACGACGACCTTCGCGTCGCGCAGCGAGACGCCGCCCGCCTGCTCCTCCACGCGCTCGAGCACGCGCGGCGACGCGTCGGACGCGTCGGGGACGAGCAGCTCGATCGGCGCACCGGCCGCCTCGGCGGCGTGCGTGTGTGGCGCGACGGTAAGGATCCGCGGCGAGCCGTGCAACCGCGCCTCCTCGAGCAGGCTGCCGCCCCACCGGATGCGCGTGACGACGTCGCCGTCGATCCGCGTCACGTTCGCCGCGAACGGCTGGTCCAGCCGCGCCGCCACGTGGGCGAGGAGCTCGTTGCCGCGGTCCGAGCCCGCGGCGACGATTGTGTCCGCGCCTTGCGCTGCCGAGACGATGGCGGCCGCCCAGGCGGCGGGGGCGTACGCGCCGTCGAGAGAAACCGCGCGCACGTCGCCGAGGGTGCGGGCGAAGGCGAGGGCCTGCAGCGAGAGGTCGTCATCCGGCTCGACGAAGACGAGAGTGCTCATGCCACGCCCAACGACTGCATCACTTCGACCACGCGGGGTGCAGCGCTCGGGCCTTCGCCGAGGATCTCTGCTTGCTTGCCCTGGCCTGCGGGGACGACGAGGCGGAGTTTCTCGAGCTGCGACGGCGGGCGGGCCGGCTCGGACACGGCGAGCGGCTTCGACTTCGCGCGCAGCCGGCCCGGCACGGACGGGTAGCGCGGGAGGTTGAGGCCCTCCAGCACCGTCAGCACCGCCGGCATCGGCACGACGTAGACGTCGCGCGCGCCGCCGGCGTCGCACTCGCAGCGCACCTGCGCGCCCTCGAGCGAGATCTTCTTCAGCCCCGTCACGACCGGCAAGCCGAGCGCGTACGCGACACGAATACCCACCTGGTAGTTGCTCGCGTCCGCCGACTCGTTGCCGAACAGGATCAGGTCGAACGGCTCCTCCGCGCGGATCGCGTCGACGATCGCGCCCGCGGTCGCCTGCGCGTCCCACTCGACGCCGTCGGTCTTCAGGAGGACGGCGCGGTCGGCGCCGATCGCCATGGAGTCGCGCAGCTGCTCCTCCGCCGCGGCCGGGCCGAGCGTGAGCACGACCGTCTCGCCGCCGTTCGCCTCGACGAGCCGCACCGCCTCCTCGACCGCGCATTCCTCGTGCGGCGAGATCGTGAAGCCGAGATGGCGCGTCTCGATCGCCTGCTCGTCGGCGGTCAGCACCATCTTCCCGCCGGTCAGCGGCACCCGCTTCACGCAGCAAAGGATCCTCACGAGCGGATCCGCTCGTTGTCCGGATCGAACGGCGGCTTCGAGCCGACTACCGCGACCGTGACGGGATACCGCTCGCACATGTACTCGACGGCGAGCTTCGTGCCTTCCACGGCGTGCTCGGGCGGGAGGTAGCTCATGAGGATGTGCTTGCCGAGCGAGGGGCCGGCGCCGGCGCTCGTCACGTACGACCGCCGGCCGTGCGCGTCGGTCAGTGGCTTGCCGGCCGGCGTCACGATCGGCTCGCGCCCGAGCGGGTACCGCTTCACGCCGCTCCTGGACACGTGGTCGTCGATCGTGAGCGTGCAGAGCATCGCCACCGGCTCCGCGGCGCGGTGCCCGACGTGGGCCGCCTTGCCGACGAAGTCCTCGTCCTTCACCTTCCACCACGCCATGTCCGCCTCGACGACGGTGTAGTCGGCGTCGAGCTCGGCGCCGAAGGCGCGATACGCCTTCTCGAGCCGGCCGGTCGTGCCGTAGACGCCGATTCCGGCAGGGACGATGCCGTGCGACTGCCCGGCCTCCGCCACCGCGTCCCACAGCCGCGCGCCGTCGCCCATCGGCACGTAGAGCTCCCAGCCAAGGTCGCCGACGTACGAGATGCGCGACGCGAGCACCCCCATCCCCTCTACGTCGAGGTTCTTCCATGTGCTGAACGGGAAGCCCTCGTTCGACACGTTGTCGCTCGTGATCGAAGCGAGGATGTCGCGCGCCCGCGGCCCCCACAGGCCGACCGTGCACCAGCTCGACGTCAGGTCGTCGATCCGCGCCGCGTCATTCAGGTGGTCGGCGAACCACTTCTTGTCGACCATGCCGTGCGCGCCGCCCGTGACGACGCGGAAGGTCTCGTCGTCCATGCGCATGATCGTCAGGTCGGATTTGAAGCCGCCGCTCGGCGTCAGCACCGGCGTATAGATCACGCGCCCGCTCGGTACGTTCATCTGCCGCGCCGACACCTGCTGCACGACGTCGAGCGCACCCGGCCCGACGACGTCGAAAATCGAGAACGCCGTCAGATCGAACATCGCCGCCCGGTCGCGCATCGCGAGGTGCTCCGCATTGATGATCGGCGACCACCAGCGTGCGTCCCACTCGTGCTCGCGCGGCTGTACGCCGTACTCCTCTACGAGCTTCGCGTTCGACTCGTACCAGTGCGGCCGCTCCCACGCCGCCGCCTCGTAGAACACCGCGCCGAGCTTCTGTTCCTGCTCGTGGAACGGCGCCACGCGCACCCCGCGGTTCGACGCCCACTGCTCGGCGGGATGCACGATCCCGTACGTCTTGTTGAAGCCCTCGGACGCGCGCGCCTTGATATTGGCCGGCGTCTTCTGCTCGTCGTAGAAGCGAGCGATGTCGGACGACTGAAGATCGATCTCCGACTCGCCGCGCGTCATCCACTCCGCGACGGCCCGCCCCACGCCCGGCCCCTCCTTGACCCATACCGCGGCGGCCGACCAGAGGCCCTTCACCTCGGGCGTCTCGCCGAGCAGCGGCAGGCCGTCCGGCGTGAGCGAGAGCAGCCCGTTGATCGCGTACTTGATCCCGACCGACTCGTCGCCGAGCACCTCTGGGACGAGCTGGAGCGCGTGCTCGAGCTGGAGCTCGAAGTCTTCCTGCGTAAACGGCAGCTCGGTCGGCGAGAGCGACGCCTCCGCGATCGAGGGGATCTCGTCGGGCTCGTGGAGGATCGGGCGGTGCGCATACGAGCCCACCTCGAGGCCCTGCCCGTCCTGGCGCTCGTACATGTTCGTGTCCATGTCACGCACGATCGGGAAGTCCACCGCCGTCTTCGACGAGAGGAACCGCGGCACCGGGCCGACGTCGATCATCTGGTGCACCGCCGGCGTGAGCGGGATCGACGCGCCGGCCATGCGCGCGATGCGCGGACTCCACACGCCGCAGGCGACCACGGCCGTGCCAGTCTCGACGTCGCCGCGGTCGGTGCGCACGCGTACCACGCGGCCGTCCTCGACGTCGATGCCGAGCACCTCGGTGTTCGCGAACGCCTGGAGCGCACCCGAGGCCTGCGCCTGCTCGCGCATCAGCGTGCCGAAACGGAGCGAGTCGACCACGGCGACCGACTTCGTGTAGAAGCCGCCCACGATCACGGACTCCTCGAGGAAGGGGACGAGCTCCTTCACCTCGGCGGGCGTGACGAGCCTCACGTCCTCGATGCCCCACGACTTCGCCGACGCCATCCGCCGGCGCAGCTCCTCCATCCGCTCTTCGGTGCGGGCGACCTCGATGCCACCGCACTCGTGCAGCGTGCCGGCGGCACGGTACTGGAGCATCGAGTCGAGCGTGAGCTGCGTCATCTCCTTCGAGTGGTCGACCGGGAAGATGAAGTTCGACGCGTGCCCGGTCGAGCCGCCCGGGTTCGGGAACGGGCCCTTGTCGAGCAGGACGAGATCGCGCCAGCCGAGCTCGGCGAGATGACCGGCGAGGCTGTTGCCGACGATGCCGCCGCCGATCACCACGGCGCGCGCGCTTGCAGGAAAATCGCTCACTCAACTCCTCACACGGTCAGGAGCACGCGACGCATCGCCTGCTCGAAATGCCGGACGTGGTCGCGCATCGTGGCCTCGGCCCGCACGGCGTCGCCGTCGCGGATCGCCTCGAGCAGCGCGCGGTGCTCGAGCACGGCTCCCTCCAGCTCGTGCGCACGGTCGAGCGCGAGGTACCAGATGCGCAGCGCGAGCACGTAGTACCGCTCGGCGGTCGCCTCGAGGAACTCGTTGCGGGCGTAGCGGTAGACGGCCTCGTGGATGCGCTCGTCGAGCCCCATCAGCTCGCGCTCGCCGCTGCCCGCCTGCTCGCCGAGCTCGGCGAGGAGTGCGGCGATCTCCTCGCGGTCGCTCTCGGTCACGCGCTCGGCCGCGAGCCGGGCCGCCTGGCCCTCGATCGCCTCGCGCACCTCGGAGAGGCGTGCGAGATCGCGGATGTCGACGCCGGTCACGAACATGCCCCGGCGCGGGTAGACCTCGACGAGCTGCTCCTGAGCGAGCCGGCGGAGCGCCTCGCGGACGGGCGTGCGACCGATCCCGAGCCGCTCGATCAGCTCCCGCTCGTCGATCACCGCGCCGGGCCCGAGCTCGAGGGAGACGATCAGGCCGCGAATCGCCTCGTAGGCCTTCTCCGCGAGCGATGCCTGCCCTACCGCCGTCACCACGGGAGATATATTACTCATATCTTGGCCGGCATCTCCTCCCTCGAGATCGCCCAGCAGGCGCAGCTGCGGCCGATCGGCGAAATCGGCGCCGAGGCCGGGCTCGAGCCCGGCGAGATCGACCTGTACGGCACGTACAAGGCGAAGGTCGACCTGTCGGTGCTCGACCGGCTCGCCGGCCGGCCCGACGCGAAGCTCGTCACCGTGACCGCGATCACACCGACAAAGGCCGGCGAAGGGAAGACGACGACCGCGGTCTCGCTGACGCAGGGCCTCGGCCACATCGGGCGCCGCCCGGTGCTCTGCCTGCGCGAGGCCTCGCTCGGCCCCGTCTTCGGAATCAAGGGCGGCGCCGCGGGCGCCGGCCACGCGCAGGTCGTGCCGATGGAGGACATGAACCTCCACTTCACCGGCGACATCCACGCGATCGGCGCGGCGAACAACCTGCTCGCGGCCATGCTCGAGGCCCACATCCTGCACGGCAACGTGCTCGGGATCGACCCGCTCTCGATCTCCTGGCGCCGCTGCATCGACATGAACGACCGCGCGCTGCGCGACATCGTCGTCGGGATCGGCGGGCGAGCGAACGGATACACGCGCGAGACCGGCTTCGACATCACCGCCGCGTCCGAGGTGATGGCGATCGTCGCCGTCGCGCGCGATCTCCACGATCTGCGTGCACGGCTCGGCGCGATCACCGTCGGCAACACCTACGAGGGCGAGCCCGTGACCGCCGAGCAGCTCCGGGCGGCCGGCGCGATGACCGTGCTGCTGAAGGACGCGCTCAAGCCGAATCTCGTGCAGACGCTCGAAGGGCAGCCGGCCTTCGTGCACTGCGGCCCCTTCGCGAACATCGCGCACGGCAACAACTCGCTCGTCGCCGACCGGGTCGCGCTCAAGCTCGGCGACATCGTCGTCACCGAGAGCGGCTTCGGCTCGGACATGGGCATGGAGAAGTTCTTCGACATCGTCTGCCGCGTAGGCGACCTGCAGCCGAACGCCGCCGTGCTCGTCGCAACCGTCAAGGCGCTGAAGCATCACGGCGGCGACCCGGACGGCGGCACCGAGGCCGTCGAGCGCGGCGCTGCGAATCTCATCCGCCACCTCGGGATCATTCGCGAGTTCGGGCTGAACGCGGTGGTAGCGATCAACCGCTTCCCCGACGACACCGACGAGGAGATCGAGCTCGTCCGGGAGCTCGCGCTCGCAAACGGGGCCTTCGCCGCCGAGGCGAACGACGCGGTGGTGAAGGGCGGCAAGGGGGCGGCGGCACTGGCCGAGGCCGTGATCGCCGCCACCGAGGAGCCGTCGAGCTTCGCGCCCGTCTATCCGCTCGAGGAGACGATCGAGCGCAAGATCGAGGCGATCGCGAAACGCGTCTACGGTGCGGACGGGGTCTTCCTTTTGCCGGCCGCGCGCGCGAAGATCGGTGAATTCAACGCGGCCGGCTTCGACCGGCTCCCGATCTGCATGGCCAAGACCCACCTCTCGCTCTCGCACGACCCGGCGCTCGCCAACGCCCCGACCGGCTTCACCGTCAGCGTCCGCGACCTTCGCGCCTATACGGGCGCGGGCTGGCTCGTCGCGCTCTGCGGCGACATGCAGACGATGCCGGGTCTGGGAAAGACCCCGGCGGCCTTCAACGTCGACATCGACGAGCAAGGGAGAACCGTCGGCCTCTTCTGAGATTCACGCGGACATCGTCGAAGAGGGACGACGCGTCATCGCGGCGGCCGAGCGTGAGCGCGTGCCCCTTCGCCTCCTGGGCGGCGTCGCAGTGCGGATTCGCTCTGCCGGCCTGCCGTCCGCGCTCACGCGCGAGTACAAGGATCTCGACTTCGCGACGACGAAGAAAGGATCGGGTGACGTGCAGCGGCTGCTGAGCGACCTCGGCTACGAGCCCCGTGTCGCCTTCAACGCGTTGAACTCGCGGGAACGGCTGGTCTTCCTCGACGACGCGCACGGCCGCAAGGTCGACGTGTTCGTCAGCCTGTTCCGGATGTGCCATGAGATTCCCCTCGAGAAACGCCTTGACGTGGACAGCGGCACGGTGCCGCTCGCCGAGCTGCTGCTGACGAAGCTCCAGATCATCGAGCTGAACGAGAAGGACATCCGCGACACCGTGGCGCTCCTACTCGAGCACGAGGTCACCGACGACGACGCCGGAGTGAACGGCGGCCACATCGCGTTTCTCTGCGCCGAGGACTGGGGCCTCTGGCGGACGATCACGCAGAATCTCGAGCAGGTAGGGCAGCACGTCACGAGCTACGAGGTCCACCACGAGACGGTGCACGGGCGTGTGCGGAATCTCCTGGAACGGATCGAAGCGGCCCCCAAGTCCCGCGGCTGGCGGCTTCGGGCCAAGGTCGGAGAGCGAAAGCGCTGGTATGAGCTTCCCGAAGAGGTTTGAATGGAGGGGCCATGACGCCTGAGCCTGCCGTCCAACCGACGCCCGCCGCGAACGGCGGCGTGCAGGTGTCCTGCCGCGACGTCTGGAAGGTGTTCGGGCCCAACGCCGCCAAGGCGATCGAGAGCGGCGACGTCGACCTGCCCAGAGCGGAGCTGATGGCGAAGACCGGCTGCACCGTCGCCTCTCGGGACATCTCGTTCGACGTCGGGCGCGGCGAGGTGTTCGTGATCATGGGCCTATCCGGCAGTGGCAAGTCGACACTCGTTCGCTGCATCACCCGGCTCGTCGAGCCGACGTCGGGCTCGATCAGCATCTGCGGCCAGGACGTGCTCGGCGCCGACCCCAGGGAGCTGCGCGACCTGCGCCGCACGAAGGTCTCGATGGTGTTCCAGCACTTCGGGCTGTTCCCGCACCGGAACGTGATCGACAACGTCGCGTACGGCCTCGAGGTTCAGGGCATCGACAAGGACAAGCGTCACGAGCGCGCGCGAGAGCTGCTCGCCGTGGTCGGACTGTCCCCCGTCGAGGCCTCCTACCCGGACCAGCTGAGCGGCGGCATGCAGCAGCGGGTCGGCCTCGCGAGGGCGCTCGCCGTCGACCCGGAGGTGCTGATCTTCGACGAGGCCTTCTCCGCGCTCGATCCGCTCATTCGCCGGGAGATGCAGGACGAGGTCCTGCGCCTCCAGGAGCGGCTGCGCAAGACCGTGATCTTCGTCACGCATGACCTCGACGAGGCGCTCAAGCTCGGCGACCGGATCGCGATCATGAAGGACGGGCGCTTCGTGCAGGTTGGGTCGCCCGCCGACATCGTCGGCGCTCCCGCCGACGACTACGTGGCCGAGTTCGTCCGCGACGTGCCCCGGGGCAAGGTGCTCACCGCCGCGTTTGCCACGCTGCCGCACGCAGGCGAGACCCCCGACGAGGTCGTGCGCTCCGACCAGCGCCTGGGCGAGCTGTTGCCGGTCGTGTTCGGGGCCAAGGGGCCGATCGGGGTCGTCGACGGCGGCGGCCAGCTCGTCGGGATCCTCGATCGCCGCATGGTGATCCACGTCCTCGCCGGCCGGGAGGGACCCTCCGTCCCGGAAGAGCTCGCGATCGACACGACCCCGACCGGACAGCCGTAAGCCGCCCCGCGATGTCCGCTCCGACAGCCACGCCGACCCACGAGCTCCAGCCGGGCCCGATCTCGGCCGCCGCCCGCCGGCTCGATCAGCGTCTGGGCGGTCTCGCCCGCTGGCTACCGCCGGTAGCCGTGGCGGCCCCGCTCTGCATCGCCGCCGTGATCGCGACCGGCTACCACAGCGGCTTCCCCTCGAACTGGTTCCTCGGTGTCCCGAAGTGGTTCGACAGCCTCGACTACTGGGTCACGAACCATGACACGTCGAACTTCTTCCTGCACACGATCGTCGGCGGCTTCGGCAATTTCCTCAACAGCACCACCAACGACGTCGTCAATCTCTTCCACTGGATGACGTGGCTCGGCGTGCTGCTCGTAGCGACGCTGATCGCGTGGCTCGTGGGCTCGTGGCGCACGGCGCTCTTCTCGGCCTTGATGGTGTCGTCCTTCGGCGTGCTGCAGATCCCGAACGGCGGTCCGAACGGCATTTCGGAGATGTGGCCCAGCGCGATGACCACGCTCGCACTGATGGCCGTGTCGATCATCCTCTCCACGATCGTCGGCATACCGCTCGGCATCGCCTCCGCGGTCTGGCCGACGTTCAACAAGATCCTGCGCCCGGTGCTCGACCTGATGCAGATCCTGCCGGCCTTCGCCTATCTCGTCCCGATCGTCGTGCTGTTCTCGATCGGCAATCCGGCCGGGATCATCGCGACCTTCATCTACGCGGTTCCACCGCTCGTGCGCTTTACCGAGATCGGCATCCGCTCGGTCCGGAAGGACGTGATCGAGGCGGCCGAGGCGTTCGGAGCGACCCGCCGGCAGATCCTGCGCAACGTCCAGCTTCCGCTCGCGAGCCAGGCGATCATGCTCGGGCTCAACCAGGTGATCATGATGGCGCTCTCGATCGTCGTGATCGCGTCGCTGATCGGCGCCGGCGGCCTCGGCGACCCGGTGCTCAACGCCCTCCAGACCCAGCAGATCGGCGAAGGAGCGATCGCCGGCATCCTCATCGTGTTCATGGCGATGTGGCTCGACCGGACCTCTGCCGCGTTCGGTCAGCGCACCGATCGCTCCAGGGCCACGTCGACGCGCAGGCGGCTCACTCGCAACGAGCTGCTCGGCATCTGGGGGGCGGCGCTGGCGGTGATCCTCGTGTCGCGCTACGCCTTCAACCTCGGCGACTGGCCGTCGA
>DATCBP010000075.1:0-16855 GCA_036511815.1 Gaiellaceae bacterium | reverse complement strand
AGACGCTCGGCACCTGCCGGCGCGGCTACTTCGTCGAGGGGCTCGGCGGCGCGCAGTTCGCGCTCGGCGGCGCGGTCGAGCGGTTACGGGAGCTGCGGCCACGCGACGGGGAGGAGGCCGAGCCGCTCGTGCTCGCCGCCGCCGATCCGGCGCAGCCGTACGGCGCGGCGCTCCCGTGGCCGAAGCGGGCGGGCGCCCGCGCCGCCCGCGTCGCGGGCGCGCACGTCGTCCTGCTCGGCGGCGAAGCGGCGCTGTTCGTCGAGCGCGGCGGCCGCTCGCTCGTGCCGCTGCGCGAGCCCGAGGACGAGTGGCTGCGCGTCGCGCTGGCGGCCCTCGTCGCCCACGTGAAGCGCGGCGGCACGAAGCGCCTTGCCGTCGAGCGCTTCGACGGCGACCCGGTCGTCGAGTCGACCGTGATGCCGCTGCTCGTCGAAGCCGGCTTCCTCGCCGGCCCGCGGCGAGCCGTCCTGCGGGCGTAGCCAAACGCTTCGCTGCATCTCCCGGCGTCAGGCCGCAACCAGGTTGCCCGTCTCGACGCAGGGAAGCCCCGCTACCAGCGGAGCCTTTCTCGAGGCATGTCTCGAAACGGGACACGACCTGGTCGCGACCAGGTCGTAGTCGTTGGAACGTCGCGCCTCACGCGGTGCATGGCCGAGAGACCGCTGCCGCCGATGTCCAGCCGGCCGCGCGTCAGACGGTGACGAGCTTGTACCCGAGGCCGCGCACCGTCAGGAGCCGCTGCGGCTGCGTCGGGTCCGGCTCGATCTTGCGACGCAGGTTCGAGATGTGCACCTCGCACGCGTGCTCGTCGCCGACGTGTTCGCTCGCCCACAGGTGCTGCATCAGCTGGCGCCGCGAGACGACGTTCTCCGGCTGCTCCGCGAGCAGCGCCAGCACCTTGAACTCCGACAGCGTCAGGTGGACGCGTGCGCCGTCGACGAGCACCTCCTGCCGGCCGAGATCGATGTGCAGCCCCCCGAGCTGCCGCACCGCGACGCTTCCCGTCGCGCGGTCGAGCTCGCGGCGGCGCAGGATCGCACGGACGCGACTCAGCAGCTCCGCCGTCGAGAACGGCTTCGTCACGTAGTCGTCGGCGCCGAGCTCGAGTCCGAGCACGCGGTCGACCTCGGCGTCGCGCGCGGTCAGCATCAGGATCGGCACCTCGCTCTCCGCGCGCAGCGCGCGGCAGACGTCGGTGCCGGAGAGCTGCGGCAGCATCACGTCGAGGATGACGATGTCGTAGCGGCGCGCGCGCGCCGCCTCGAGCGCCGCCGGCCCGTCGCGTTCCTCGTCGACGTCGAAGCCCTCCCGCCGGAGCGTGAACGCGACGACGTCGAGCACGCCGGGATCGTCGTCGACGATGAGGACGCTCGGCGCGCTCACCCGACCGGCACCTCCTCGCGCACGCGCGTGCGCTCGAGCACGATGCGCACGCGCGTGCCTTCGCCGGGCGAGGAGTCGAGCTCGATCCGCCCGTCGAGGCTGCGTACCGCCTGGCGCACGATTGCAAGCCCGAGGCCGAAGCCCTCCGCGTCGCGGTCCTGGCCGCGGAAGAAGCGGTCGAACACGTGTCGCTGCGTGTCGGCGTTCATGCCGACGCCGGTGTCTTCGACCTCGACGCGCACGGTCGTGCCCGCCGAGTACGCGCGCAGCACGACGCGCCCGGCCGGCGTGTGCTTCGCCGCGTTCTCGCCGAGATTGCGCAGCGCCTGCTCGAGCAGGTCGCGGTTGACGTGCGCGGCGAGCTCGGGCGCGCACTCGACTTCGACGGCGACGCCCTCGTGCGGGCGCAGGTCGTACGCGACCTCGTGCAGCAGCGGCGCAAGCGTGACGTGCTCGAAGCGCGGGCGCTCCTGCCCCGCGTGCGCGCGCGCGAGCGTGAGCAGCGCGCGGGCGAGCCGCGCGAGCCGCTCCGCCTCGCGTTCGATATGGCCGAGGAAGCGGTCGCGCTGGGCCGGATCGTCCTTCGCGCCCGCCTGGAGCACCTCGACCGCGCCGATGATCGTCGTCAGCGGCGTGCGCAGCTCGTGCGCCGCGTTCGAGACGAACTCGCGCTCGGCCAGCTCGCGCCGCTCCTGCTCCGTGAGGTCGTCGAGCACGATCAGCACGGTGTCTCCCTCGGGCTGCGCGGGGATGCCGACGAGCGCGAGCGCGCGGTCGTCGTCGGGGCGGACGTGCGACTGCGCGAGCGAGCCCTCCGCCTCGAACAGGCGCTCGACGAACTCGCGCAGCGAGAAGCTCTCCCACGGCTCGGGCAGCGGGTCGCCCTCCGTGAGCCGCCCGCCGAGCAGGCGTCGCGCCTCGGCGTTCGCGAACTGCACGATCAGCTCCTCGTCGACGGTGAGCACGCCCTCGTGCAGCCGCTCGAGCAGCATGCGCAGCCGGTCGCGCTCGCCCTCGATGCGCCGGAACGAGCGGCGAAGCTGGCGGCGCATGCGATCGAAGTTGTGCGCGAGCGCGCCGAACTCGTCGCGGAAGCGGTAGCGGAGCGGCGATTCGAAGTCGCCGAGCGCGAGCGCCTCGGCCGCGGCCGAGAGGCGGCGCAGCCGCAGCGCGATCAGCTGCGCGAGCACGAGCCCGACGAGCACGCCGATCAGCCCGGCGATCACGCCGGCGCGGAGCGCCTGGTCGCTGACGATCCCGATCGCGGTTGCGACGTCCGGCCGCGCGCTGAGCGCGACGAGCGCGCGGAGCCCCGACGTGTGCAGCGGCACGCCGACGACGAAGACGCCGCCGCTCCGCGTGCTCGCGTTGTAGGTCCGGTCGCCGAGCGCCGCTGCGAGGGCTTCGCGTTCCTGCCTTGGTGCGTTGACCTTGCCGTCCTGCGGCGACGCGGCCCCGACGAGCGTGCCCCGCGCGTCGTAGAGCCGGAGCTGGAGTCCGAGCTGCCCCGCCAGCCGCTCCAGGCCCGCTTTCGGGTTGCCCTTCCGCGCCGCCGCGACGACGTCCTTCGCGGCCACGCCGGCGTTGGACGCGGCCAGCTCCGCGGCGTGGCCGCGGAACGCGTTCTCCGAGCGGGTGGAGAACTGCGACACGACGATCGCGGTCGACGTCGCCGCCACGACTGCGAAAGCCGCCCCGAGCCACCAGCGGACCCCGATGAAGCGCCGGGTCATCGCTCAATCGTAGGCCGACGGGACGTCCTGTGGGCGGGTTCCCGCAGGAGCGGCGGCCCCGCCGTCGTAAGCGAACAGTCTGATGCGCTCGCCGCACCTCTACGACACGCTGCGCCGCTTTTGCCTCGGCGCGTTCGCCGTCTTCGGCCGGGAGCTCGAGTCCGGCGGCGACCTGCCGTTCTCCTTCGAGGAGCATCTCTCGCTCGACCGCCCGACGCTGTACGAGTACCGGCCGCTCGTGCGGGGTTTCATCGAGGCGCGCGTCGACCGGCTGTACGAGCGCGAGGACGTGCGCGCCGCCATCGGCGATCTCCAGCGCGAGCCGGCCGCGCGCATCTTCGCGCGCGCCCACGAGGGCGTCACCCCGGACGAGAGCCGCGCGCTCTACCGCAGCGTGCTCGTGCCGCTGCTCATCCGTACGGCGGAGGGCTGCGGCGGCTTCGACTGGGACGACCAGGCATACGACCGCGCCTACACCGAGCTCGAGGACTCGCTCTACGGCGAGGGCCACGCGTACGGCGCGGTCGCGCCCCTGATCGGCATCTCCTGCGGTGCGGCGATCGAGCTCGGCGACGGTATTCGCGTGCGCGCCGCCGCCGCCGGCGAGCTCGCCTCGATGTGGCCCGAGGCGTCGGGGCTCCTCCCGCGCGACTTCGGTCGCGAGACCGACCGCCTGTGCGTGCTCGAGCTCGAGCGCCCGCTCAGGAAGGGCGCAGACGAGGTGCCGGACGCGCCCGGCGAGCTCGCCGACGCCGTCACCGCGCTCCGGCTCGCGACCGCCGCGCCGCTCGCCGCGGGCCCCGTCCTGTTCGAGCGGCTCGACTGGCGCCCGTACGGGATCCGGCCGGTGCTGCCGATTGCCGCGACCGCGCCGCCGGGCGAGCCGACGCGGCTCGATCCGTTCCGCGCCTCGATCGCCGCGCGGCTGCGCCCGCAGCTTGCGTACGCCGACGACGACGCGCAGCTCGGCGACGCGCTCGACCGCTGGGAGCTCTCGCTCTTCCAGACCGACCCGTTCCGCGGCGAGCAGCTCCGCCACGCACTCGACGCTGCGCTCGGCGACGGCCGCGGCACGTGGGCGGCCGGGATGCGCGCAGCTGCGCTGCTCGGAGAGACCGCCGACGAGCGCCGCGATCTCGCGGAGCGCTTCGAAGCGCCGACGCCCGACCTGATGCGCCGCCTGCTCGTCGCGCTGCTCCTCCACGGCGACCGCACCGCGCTGCTGCGCGAGCTCGACGACGCGCTGCTCGGCCTGCGCGCGGGCGCGGCCCGCGTCGCCGAGCTCCGCGCGAGCTAGTGGTTAGACCACTAGTCGCCACTCTTCTGTTACACGCGCGCGTCTACCGTCGGGAAATGGACGAAGCGCGCGCGGTGCTCGCACGGCTGGAGCGGATCGAGACGCTCGACCGTGCGGGCGCCGCGCCGGGCGCGCTCCTCGCCGAGCTTCGGGCGCTCGTCCGCGAGGCAGAGGTCTGGGCGCGGTGCGAGCGCGACCCGGGCGCACTCGCCGCCGCCGCCGATTGCGCCGCGGCGCTGGCCGCGCATGCAACACTCGCGGCGTGACGCTCGCTCACTGGGACGAGATCGACGCGCGGCGGCCCGAGCGGCCCGGGCTCGGCGGCGCCTGGAGCCAGCTCGGCACGCCGGCGGGCTCGAAGTCGGTGGGTGTCAACCGCATCCGGCTCGAGCCGGCCGAGGTCTCGACGCCGGCGCACGTGCACGGCGCCGACGAGGAGATCTTCTTCGTGCTCGCCGGCTCGGGGCTGTCGTGGCAGGACGGTGAGACCTACGAGGTGCGTGCCGGCGACTGCCTCGTCCACGCGCCGCGCGGCAAGGCGCACACGCTGCGCGGCGGCGTCGGCGGCCTCGAGGTGCTCGCGTACGGCGGCCGGACGCCGATCGGCGGCGCGTACCTGCCGAAGGCCGGCATCTCCTGGCTCTCTCCGAGCTGGACGGAGGCGGGCACCGGGCTGCATCCGTTCGACCGCGAGCCGGGCCTCGACTGGCCGGTGCCCTCGCCCCGGGTCGGCTCGATCGTCAACCTCGACGAGGTCGAGGGCGACTACGGCGGCGTCGTCAAGAAGATCGGGGCGGCGGCCGGTGCGAAGCAGACCGGGCTGAACCTCGTCGCCCTGCCCGCGGGCGAGGACGGCGCGCCGCCGCACTGCCACTCCGCGGAGGAGGAGCTGTTCGTGATCCTCGACGGCGAGGGCACGCTCGAGCTGTGGGCGCCGGCGGGGCCCGACAACCCGCACCAGACCGAGCCGCAGGAGACGCACGCGCTGCGGAGAGGGCATGTCGTCGCGCGGCCGCCGGGGACGCGGATCTCCCACTCCCTCCGCGCCGGCCCGGCCGGGCTCACGTACCTCGCGTACGGCACGAGGGAGCCGAACGACATCTGTTACTACCCCCGCTCGAACAAGATCTTCTTCCGGGGCCTCGGCCTGATCGCCCGCCTCGAGCCGCTCGCGTACTCCGACGGCGAACCCTCGTAGGGGGTACTCAAGTCGGCGGGGCCGCCCCGCCGATAGCAAGAGCAGTGGCGGCGGTGCGCGAGAAGTTCTCGAATCGGAAGTTCCAGGTGCTGTTCAACGGCGGCCTGGGCCTCGTGCTGCTCGGCGTCTCGATCTACAGCGTGCGTCGGTTCGCGAACATGGGCTGGCCGCTGCACCATGCCGACCCTCTGCTCGCGTCGGCCGCGTTCGTGCTCTATCTCGTCGCCGTCCCCTTCAAAGCATGGGGCTGGCAGCGGCTGTTCGCGAAGCACGAGCGTCCGGGAGCCGGCGCGCTCGCCTTTGCCGGCGGCGCCGCCTGCATCGGCGGGATCGCGCTGCCCGGCCGCGCCGACGACGCCGTCAGGATCGCCGTCGTCCGCCGCTTCCCGGGCACGCGCACCGGGTTCGGCACGATCGCCGTCAGCCTGCTCGTGCTCGGAATGCTCGACAACGCCGCGCTGACGCCGCTCGCGACCGTCGCCGCGGCGAACGCGCACACGTGGACGATCCGGGCCGGCTTCGCGGTCGTCGCCGTGGCCGGCGTCGCGGCCGCGTCCATCGTCGCCTACCTGCCGAGGCTCGCACGCTCCGAGCGCGCGGCGCGCTTTCGCGCGGGCCGCTGGCTCGCGTCGCACGCGCACTACTCGCGGGAGACCGTCGCCGCGCTCGTGTTCATCTCCATCGCGTGGGCGCTGCGCGGCACCTCCGTGTTCCTGCTCCTGAACGCGCTGTCGCTCAAGGGCTCGTTCCCGCTCGCGCTCGCGTTCCTCTGCGCCTCGGCTGCGTCGGCCGCGCTGCCGATCGCGCCCGCGGGGGCGGCGACGCAGGCGGGCGCCGGCGCCGCCATCCTCATCGCGAGCGGCGTGCACGCGGAGGCGGCGATCGCGTTCTCGATCGCCGCGCAGGCGATCGTGATCGTCACCGGCGCGGCGGCACTGCTGCTCGTCGCGGCCTGGCAGGTCGCGTTGCGCGTGCGCCGGCTGCGCGTCGCAGTCGCTCCGGTCTAGAAGCGCGCGACGAGGAGCCCGGCGGCTTCCTCGAGCTCCGCGCGAAACGCGGGGTTCGCGAGCTCGGCGAAGCGCCGCAACAGGCGCGCCGCCTGGACTCTCAACGCGAGCGGCACGGCGCCGCGATCGACCGCGCGCTGCGCGCCGGCGACGAGCTCGGCCGTCGCGGCTGCGAGCGCGGGGTCGGAGAGCACGATGTCGCGCAGCTCGGGTCGGTGGCGGTCGTACAGGTCGACGACGGCGGCGCCCGCCGGTGTGTGCAGGAGCGCGTCGCGGGTCTCCCGCAGCTGCACGAGGCTGAGCAGCGCGGGGTGGAGCGCCGCGAGCGCCGTCGTCGCGCAGGGGATTCCGCCGCCGGAGCTCGTCGTCTGCGGGAACCTGTTCAGCACGCCGCCGAAGGCGCCCAGCGTCATGCGCACGGCGACGCCGTTGCCGTCCTGGGCGAAGTCACGGCAGGAGAGGACGATCCCCGCCGGCAGCGTCGAGGCGTTCCCGAACAGCGCGGCTCCCTGCTTGAGCACGGCGGCGCTGAGCTGGTCCGACAGCTGCTGGAGCACTCCGGGCACGAGCTGCTGGAGGATGATCCCCGAGAACACGTTGGCGAGATCGGCCTTGAGCTGGGCGCCGAGGCTGGAGCTGCCGGGCGCCGCGTCGAACGACGCGTCCCGGTTCTCCGCCTGGTAGACGTCGAGCACGCGCGCAAGGTCCATTGGGTACTGCGTCGGGACGATCACGAGCGGCAGCGTGAACGTGTAGTCGATGCTCGCGTTGCCCGGCCCGTGGCGCGTCATGCCGGTGAACACGGCCGTGGCAACGGCTCCGGACGCGTCGGGGGTGAGCGTGACCGTGGCGATCGTGCTGACGACGGGCGTCGTCGTGTTCCCGGCCGGGATCGGCTGGTCGTTGTCGTCGAGGCTGATCGGCAGCTGGGCGCGGAACTGATCCTCGAGCACCGGTGAGCCGGCCGGGATGTGGGGCGGCGTCGGCTGCGAGCTCGTCACGGTCATCTCCTGCGGGTCCGCGACGACGACCTCGATGTAGCCGTTCGGGTCGCCGGGGGAGCCGGCCGGCAGGGTCGTCAGCGCGGTCGTGCGGAACCAGTGGCCGTTGAAGACGGTCTGCCCGTTGACGAGCGGATCGGCGATCAGCAGCGCGATGTAGTGCTCGACCGCGCCGGTGGGATCCGGCGGCCATGTCGGCCCGTTGGAGAAGTCGAGCCGCCACGTCGCCGCCGTGGTCACGCTGTCGACCTCTTTCACCTCGTCGAAGATCGGCAGCCCGTTCATCAGCTGGTGGTCGACGAGGCGGCCTTCGACGTTCGGCCACGGGCTACTGCCGAGGAACCACGTCTTCACGTCCGTGCCCCAGCTCATCGGCTCGATTCTTACAAGCGCCCGCTACGCGTGCGCGGAGTCCGCGGATGCGCCGGCGACGGCGACGATGTCCTTCTGCCGGACGAGCAGCACGGCGAGCACCGCGCCGGCGAAGGTGAGGAACGCCGCCAGGAGCAGGATCTCGTTGAGGCCGGCGATGAACGCGGCGTGCACGGCCTGCACGAGCTTCGGGTCGCCCTGCGCGCGGTACTGGCCGCTCGCCGCCGCGTTCGCGAGCGCGGGCGGGCTCCCGGCGAGCTCGCTCTTGATCCTGTCCTGGAAGACCGCCCCGAGCGCGGCGATCCCGGTGGCGATCCCGACCTGGCGGAACGTGTTGTTGATCCCCGACGCCATCCCGGCCTGCGCGCGCGGCGCGACGCTGACGGCGGTCTGGGCGAGCGGCGCGTTGACGAACCCGATCCCGATCCCACCGACGATGAATCCGGCGAGCAGCGTCGTCCAGCCCGATCCGGTCGAGATCCCGTGCATCAGCAGCAGCGAGACGCCGACGAGCGCGAGCCCGCCGCTGAGCAGGAAGCGCACCGGCATGCGCACCGACAGCCGGCCGGCGAGCGGCGCCACGACGAAGGCGAGCAGCGAGAGCGGCAGGAAGCGGAGGCCGGCGCCGAGCGGCGAGTAGCCGAGCACGTTCTGGAGGTAGAGCGTGAGGTAGAGGAACTGCGAGAACATCCCGGCCGAGATCGCGAAGGCGACGATCTGCGCCCCCGTGAACGCCGGCACCCGGAACAGGCGCAGGTCGAAGGTCGGCCGCTCGGCGCGCAGCTGGATCGCGACGAAGCCGAGCAGGAGTGCGGCGGAAGCGACGAGGAGGCCGATCACCCGCACGCTGCCCCAGCCCCAGTCGTTGCCGCGCAGCAGCGCGAGCACGCCGGTGAACGCTGCCCCGGAGAACGTGACGAGCCCCGGCAGGTCGAAGCCGCCGTGCGCCTCGTCGCGCGACTCGTGCAGGTACATCAGCGTGCCGGCGAGGCAGGCGACGCCGACCGGCAGGTTGACGAAGAAGATCCAGCGCCAGCCCGCGTAGGTCGTGAGCACGCCGCCGATCAGCGGCCCGACGGCGACCGCGAAGCCGATCGTCGCGCCGTAGATCCCGAAGGCGGTGCCGCGCTGCCGCCCCTCGAACTCGTTGGAGATGATCGCGAGCGAGGTCGCGAACATCATCGCGCCGCCGATCCCCTGGCCGCCGCGGGCGAGGATGAGGAAGAGCGGGGTGGTGGCGGCGCCGCAGAGCGCCGAGCCGACCGTGAAGAGGGCGACCCCGGCGGCGAACAGCCGCTTGCGGCCGAGCAGGTCGGCGAGCGAGCCGGCGTTGAGGACGAGGGAGGCGAGGGTCAGGGCATAGGCGTCGACCACCCACTGGAGGTCGGTGAAGGAGGCGTGGAGCTCGTTCTCGATCGGCGGCAGGGCGACGTTGACGATCGTGATGTCGAGCAGGAGCATGAAAATGGCGACGCAGACGATCGTGAGGGCGCGCCATTTGCGGTCCATGGCCAGGAACTTACTTGAGAAGGAAAGTGCTACGTTGCTGCGAAAGGTGAGCGACTATGGCGCTCACGCGGCTACGATCACGCCCGAACTCGCGGGCGAGGACTGAAAGAGGTCCCACACTGGCCAGCGTTATCGCCTTCGCCAACCAGAAGGGCGGCGTCGCCAAGACGACGACCACGCTCAATCTCGGGGTCGCCCTCGCCGAGAAGGGCAACCGCGTGCTCGCCGTGGACCTCGACCCCCAGGGCAACCTGACCATGTCCCAGGGCTGGAACCCGGACGAGATCGAGCGTTCGATGTTCGACGTGCTCGTCCACCGGCTGCCGATCGGCGAGATCGTCCGGACGGGCGAGATCGACGTCGCCGTCTCCTCGATCGACCTGGCCGGCGCCGAGCTGGCCCTCTCCTCGATGATCGGCCGCGAGCGCGCGCTCGAGAAGGCGCTGGCGCCGGTGCTCGAGACCTACGACTTCATCCTGATCGACACGCCGCCGTCGCTGGGACTGCTGACGATCAACGCGCTCGTCGCCGCGAGCGGCGTGATCGTCCCCGTCCAGTGCGAGTACCTGTCGCTGCGCGGCCTCGTCCAGCTCGAGAACACACTCTCGATGATTCGTGAGAACCTCAACCCGGCCGTGAAGATCCAGGGGATCCTGCCGACGATGTTCGACAAGCGCCTGCTGCACTCGCGCGAGGCGGTCGAGATCCTCCAGGAGAACTTCGGCGACCTCGTGCTGAAGACGAAGATCCGCAAGACGATCCGCTACGCCGAGGCGCCGGTGAAGGGCATGTCGGTGTTGAAGTACGACCCGACCGGTGAGGCCGCGAGCATGTATCGCGATCTCGCCAAGGAGGTGCTCAATGGCGCGCCGTCGCGCCAGCATGCGTGAGGGCCCGCTCGCCGAGCTGTTTCGCGCGACCGAGGCCGCGCAGCGGCAGGCGGAGGGGTCGGGCGAGCAGCCGGCCGCGGCGACGCCTGCGCCCGCGACCGAGCCGGAGGAGCGCACCGTCGAGCACGTCCCGAGCTGGGAGGAGGCCGTCGCGTCCGAGTCGCCGGCGCCGCTGCCGCCGCGTCCCGAGCCGTCGGCCGGCCCGCCGCCGCCGCGCACTCCGGTGCCCGCGGCCGCGCCGCCCCCGGTGTCGTCTCCGCCTCCTCCGCCGCAGCAATACCGGCACGAGCCGACCCATGCGGCTCCCGTTTCGCCCTACGTCGAGCCGCCGGAGCAGGGTGCGCGCCTGAATCGCGCGCCGCGCGCGGACAGCGGCGCCTACGCGGCCGTGATCAAGGTCGTGGGCGTCGGCGGCGCCGGCCTGAACGCGGTCAACCGGATGATCGACGCGGGCATCAACGACGTCGAGTTCATCGCGGTGAACACGGACAGCCAGGCGCTGCACATGAGCGACGCCGCGCAGAAGATCCACATCGGCCGCGAGCTGACGAAGGGTCTCGGCTCCGGCGCGGAGCCCGAGATCGGGCGTCTCGCCGCCGAGGAAGGCTACGACCAGCTGAAGCACGCGCTGCGCGGCTCGGACATGGTGTTCGTCGCCGCGGGCGAGGGCGGCGGCACCGGCACGGGCGCCGCGCCCGTCGTCGCGAAGATCGCGCGCGACATCGGCGCGCTCACGGTCGGGATCGTCACGACCCCGTTCAAGTTCGAGGGGACGAAGCGGCGCACGCAGGCCGAGCACGGCGTCGCGGCGCTGCGCGCGGCGTGCGACACGACGATCGTGATCCCGAACGACCGTCTGCTCGAGGTGCTCGACCGCTCGACCTCGATGCTCGACGCGTTCAAGGTGGCGGACGACGTCCTCCGCCAGGGCGTGCAGGGGATCTGCGACCTGATCACGATGCCGGGCCTGATCAACCTCGACTTCGCCGACGTGCGCACGATCATGAGCGACTCCGGCACGGCGCTGATGGGGATCGGCTTCTCCTCCGGCGCGGAGAACCGCGCGAAGGAGGCGGCGGAGCGGGCGCTGCGCTCGCCGCTGATCGACGAGGAGATCAGCGGCGCGACCGGCATCCTGCTCTCGGTCGCCGGCGGCGACGACATGACGCTGATCGAGGTGAACGAGGCCGCCGAGGTGATCCGCGGCGCCGCGACGGAGGAGACGAACATCATCTTCGGCGCGACGATCGACGACCGCCTGACCGGCCAGGTGTGGGTGACGGTCGTCGCCACGGGCATCGGCCGCGGCACCCGCGTGCGGCGTCCCACGTTTGCGGCGTCACCGGGCATGCGCGCGGACGCGGATCTGCTCGAGCCGCCCTCGTTCCTGCGGCGCTAGCAGCGAACTTCCGCAACCAGGTTGCCTTCGGCAACCTGGTTGCAGCCTTACCACCGCTACGATCCGCGCAATGGACGTCTTCCAGGCGATCGCCAGCAAACGCGACGTCCGCGCGTACGCCGGCACCCCGGTCCCGCCCGAGGTCGAGCAGCGCATCCTCGACGCCGGCCGCCTCGCCGGCAGCGCGCGGAACCGCCAGGAGTGGCAGTTCGTCGTCGTGGCGGACAAGGACGCGCTCGCGCAGACGGTGTACGCGCCCGAGAACGTGCGCACCGCGGCGCTCGTGATCGCGATCGCGGGCGCGCGCGGCTTCGACGCCGGCCGTTGCGCGCAGAACATGATGCTCGCCGCGTGGGACGAGGGCGTCGTCTCGTGCCCGAACGGGATCGCGGACGCGGAGGCGGCGGAGCGCATCGTCGGCGCCGAGGTCGGCGTGATCCTCTCCTTCGGTTATCCGGCCGTCCCGCGTGACCCGGAGTCGCGGAGCGCGGACGAGTGGTCGGCCCGCGCAAAGCGCAAGCCGCTCGACGAGCTCGTCCGCCGGGTCTAGCTTCCGCCGCCGAGCGAGCAGTGCCGTGACGCGCCGGCGAGCTCGTCGAGCGCGCTGTCCGCGCTCACCTGGAAGACGATCGTCACGTGCTGTGCGCCCCGCGTCTGCAGGCGCAGCATCGTGTCTTTGCCCTCGCTCAGGCAGCCGTTGGACGCGCGCCAGTACGGCGACCACCGCACGGCGATGCGGTAGTTCCCGCCCCGGTGCACGTCGACGCCGATGCGGGCTTGCGTGAGCGACGCGAGATGGGGGGAGCCCGGCCCGGTGACGATCGAGCGCGGCTTCGGAACCGCGTAGATCGTCAGCTCGCTCGTTGCGAACACCGGCCTGAGTCCCGCGCGCCCGCTGCGCACGAGCGCCGCCTCGGCGCGCGCGCTGTAGTCGGGCGGCGACTTCGTGAGCACGACGTAGCGGACGCCGAGACCGCGCAGCCAGGCGAGGTACGTCTTCGCGCCGAGCGTGCTGTACAGCACCTCGTTCTGCGGGAAGTCGTCCTGCCGGAACCAGCCGCGCGCGAGCGGGATGTGGGCGTCGGCGAGGTAGACGGCGGACCAGTGCCCGGTCGTGTCCACCGCCTCGACGCGGTAGGAGGGGCCGAGGTGCGCGTGCAGGAACGTGATCGCGCCGGACCACGTGGACGCCTTCGAGCTGACGTCGGCGCGGCCGCTCGCGTAGCTGGCGGCGAGCGGACTGAGGTTCCAGGCGACGGCGAGAGTGACCACGATGAGGCCGGGAATGAGCGGGCGCCAGTAGCGCAGCGAGAAGACGAGCACGGCGAGCGGGATCGCCGCGTAGCGCAGGCGCTCGATGTTGCCTCCCACCGCCGACGGCACGAGGTACGACAGCAGCGTCGCCGCGAGGTAGACGCCGAACGCGAAGCGCACGACGCGCGCGCGCTCGACGCGCCACGTGAAGACGAGGCCGAGCACGCAGAACGCGACGCTGGCGGCGGCGTCCGCGAAGTGGAAGGGGAAGCGGCCGCCGTCGGGGAAGAGCCGCCAGAGCAGGAGCTCGATGAGCCCCGAGAGCGCGATGCACGCGAACGGCACCCAGTTGCGACGGATCGACACCCGCTCGGAGAGCGCGATGCCGGAGAGGATCACGACGAGGAGCAGGAACGCGAGCGGGCTCGCGGCGAGGCTGAGCGCAGCGAGCGCGGCGAACCGCCAGCGCCGCCCGGCTTGCAGCGCCCAGAGGGCGAGCAGCGCGAGCGCGAATCCGAGCGCGAACGGGAAGGCGGCGGAGAGGACGATCCCGGCCCAGACGACGGCGAAGCTGCGGCTCGACCAGCGCGTCGTCGGTCCCCATTCGCGCCAGAGCAGCGCGGTGAACGCGAGCGCGGCGAGCGAGATCGTCGCGACCGCGAGCAGCTTGATGCCGAAGAACGCCGCGAGGGGGTAGTAGATGATGCTGTACGTGATGAAGCTGTAGCGCCCCGCGTACCAGAAGTTGTTCCAGAGCGTGAACCCGTGCTGGAGGAACACCGTGCGCTGGTACGCGTGGGCGGCGAGATCCGTTCCGGGCGGGCCGAGCCACGCGAGGATCGCGGCGACGAAGGCAGCGGCGGCGGCGGAGAGGAGCGCTTCGCGGAGGAGCGGATGGCTCCGGGACATGCTGGAAGCCTACTTCCCGGCGGCGGCGGTTACGCCAGCGGCACGAGGACGGTCGCGCTGAACGTCCCGGCGAGCGCGATGAAGGCGCTGGCCGCGACGCCGACGAGCGCGAGCCGGCGGGCGGCCGGCGACCGGTACGGCGCGAGCCAGACCATGCTGCCGAGCCCGACGAGGATGCCGACGGCCGTCTCGACGGCGTGGAAGGCGATGCCGGCGGCGAGCCCGTTCGCGAAGGAGATGCCGTGTGCTCGGAAGACCATGGCGACGGCGCCGCTCGTGAAGCCGACGTTCGCCGGCGTGAGCGGGAGGGTGCCGACGACGTCGAGCGCGGGGACGATCACGAGCGCGGCGACGAACGGCCGGTGGATCTCGAGCGCCGCCCCGATCGCGGTCGCGGCGGCGAGCCGGCCGGCGGTGGAGAGGGCGATCCAGGCGACGAGCCGGAGCGCGGCGAGCGGCTCGCGCCGGAGCGCACGGAACGCGTCGAGCAGGTGCGAGACGCGGCCGTCGGGTCGGCTGCGTCGTGCGCGGAGCGTGAGCGCGACGCCGGCGGCGACGATCCCGAGCACCACGAGCGGCGACCAGATGGGGAGCGCGCCCGCGAGCGCGCCGGCGACGACGAAGCCGGCGAGCACGGCCGCGCGCGCGATCCCGAGCGCCGCGAACGCGCCGCCCGTCGTCCAGAGGCGTCCTTCGTTCGGCAGCACGCGCGAGAAGAGCGCGATCCGCACGGCGTCGCCGGCGCGGGCCGGGACGAAGGTGTTGACGAGGCTGCCGGCGCCGTAGCGGGCGCAGGCGTCGGTGCGCGAGAGCCGGCCGCCGCAGAGCCGGATCGCGGAGAACCAGGAGCCGGCCGCGCCGAGCACGGCGAGCAGGAAGCCGAGCGCGGCCGTCCAGAGCCAGATCGCGTCGGCGTGCTCGAGCGCGCCGAAGGCGGTGACGACGTGCGAGCCGAGCAGTTGCGGCGTCGCGACGAGCACGACGAGGGTGAGCGTCACCGCCGTGGCCGCTGCGAGGCGGCGTCTGCCGATGCGGTCGAGGATCTCGTGTGCGGTCGTGCTCATCCGTCCTTCCATCGGCAGCTTTCGGTGACGGTAGCACTGGTTCCTGCGTAGGCTCCCGGCCATGCGAGGCGCGGTCGCAGCCGGCCACCCGCTCACGGCCGAGGCGGGCGCGCGCGTCCTGGCGGCGGGCGGGAACGCGGTCGACGCGTGCGTGGGGGCGGCGTTCGTCTCCTGGGTGTGCGAGAGCCCGCTGACGGGGCCGGGCGGCGGCGGCTTCATGCTCGTCCATACGGGCGGGCAGACGCGGGTGTTCGACGGCTTCGTGACGGTGCCCGGGGCGGTGGCGGAGGCGACGGGCGGGCTGCTGCGGCTGGCGGTGGACTTCGACGGGGATACGGAGCAGGTGTTCCACACGGGCGCCGCGGCGGTGGCGGTGCCGGGGACGGCGCTCGCGCTCGAGGCGGCGCATCGCCGGTTCGGGTCGGTGCCGTGGGCGGAGCTGGTCGCGCCGGCGGTGCAGCTTTCACGCGAGGGGGTGGAGCTGACGCCGTCGGCGGGGTATCTGCACCGGATCCTCGACGGCCTGCTGCGCCATTCGCCGGAGGGCGACGCGATGTACGGCGCGGGCGGCCGCGCGCTGGCGGCGGGGGAGAGGCTCGTCGTGCCGGAGCTGGGGGAGACGCTGGAGCGAATCGGCGTGGAGGGCGCGGGCGCGTTGTATCGCGGCGAGCTGGCGCGGCGTCTGGTGGAGCACGTGCAGGCGGGCGGCGGCGCGCTGTCGCTCGAGGATCTCGCCGGCTACCGGGTGGTGCGGCGGCGCCCGGTGACGGTGGAGTACCGCGGCCACGAGTTCCGCTCGAACCCGCCGCCGTCGAGCGGGGGATTGCTCGTCGCGTACGGGCTGAAGGCGCTGGGTTCGGCGGAGCCGACGCCGGCGGCTCTCGTCGCCGCGATGGAAGCGCAGGACGCGGTGCGCGGCGGCTCGTTCGTGCGCGCACTCCATCGCGGCGGCATCGCGCATCGGCTGCTCTCGGGCACGACGCATATCTCGGTCGTGGATGCGCGCGGCGACGCTGCGTCGCTGTCGGCGTCACTGGGGTCCGGCAGCGGCGTCGTCGTCCCCGGCACGGGCATCCACCTGAACAACATGCTCGGCGAAGCCGATCTGCGCGAAGCCGCGCGCCCGGGCGAACGCCTGACGTCGATGATGGCACCGTCGCTGCTGCTGAAGAACGGCCGCCCCCGCCTGGTGCTGGGCAGCGCCGGCTCGGCCCGTCTGCGCGGCGCGATCCTCCAGGTCGCCGTGAACGTCGTAGGCAGAGGAATGGGTGTCGAGGAAGCAGTTGAGGCCCCGCGCCTCCACGCCGAAGATGGAGTCGTGTACTGCGAGGACGCTGTGGTGGCGGACGAGCTGGAAGCGCAAGGCCGCGAGGTCGTCCGCTTCAAGCGGCGCAACCTCTACTTCGGCGGCGTGAGCGCCGTCGAGGTTCTCCCCGACGGCGCCCTGGCCGCCGCCGGCGACCCCCGCCGCGGCGGAGCAGGAGTCGTGGTTGCGTGACCACCGCGTTCATCGTCCGCGCCGCGGATCCCGCCGACGCCGAAGCCCTGACCCGTCTCGCCGAAGAGGTGAGCGGCGAACCGGAAGCGTGGCTGATCTCCTCCGAAGGCGAGTGGCGAAGTGCGGGCGACGAGCGCCGCTATCTGAAGGCTCTCCGTCGCTACCCGCATGCCGCCGTTTTCGTCGCGGAGCGCACCGACGGCGCCCTGGTCGGCCGCCTGTCGATCGCGCGCGACACGCATCCCGCCAGCTCCCATGTCGCCGACCTGGGCCTGATGGTCGCAAAAACAGCCCGCCGCCAGGGCGTCGGCAAGGCCCTCCTGGAAGCCGCCGTCGACTGG
>DATCBP010000074.1:0-46556 GCA_036511815.1 Gaiellaceae bacterium | reverse complement strand
GGGGCAGGCGGCGGTGGTGAAGTTGGCGCCGTTCCAGCACTTGCCGCTGGTGGAGTCCTGGATGGAGACGTTGACGGCGCTGATGCCGTGGCTGCCGGTGCCGAGGTCGGTGGTGGTGCCGCTGACCGCGCCGGGCCAGCCGGCGGCGTTGTAGGTGCCGTTGCTCAGCAGCGTCGCCGTCGCGGGCGCCGCGGTGTCGTAGAGGAAGGTCCCCGCGGCGAGGTTGCCCGAGACGTTGCCGCTCGTGGTGGCGTCGGTGGCTTGCACCTGCACGGTGTACGTGTCGCCGTTCGTGAGCGCACCGGACGCGAGCGTGTACGACCAGTTGGCGTTCGCCGCGCCGACCGCACTGCCGCCGCTGGTGACGGCGATGTAGTTGGGGCAGACGGCGGTGGTGAAGTTGGCGCCGTTCCAGCACTTGCCCGAGCTGGAATCCTGGATCGAAACCTTGACGGCGCTGATGCCGTGGCTGCCGGTGCCGAGGTCGGTGGTGGTGCCGGTGATCGCGCCGGGCCAGCCGGCGGCGTTGTAGACGGCGTTGCTCGAGAGCGTCGCGGTGTTCGGCGCCGAGGTGTCGTAGGTGAACGTTCCTGCTGCGAGGTTGCCGGAGAGATTGCCGTTGGTGGTGGCGTCGGTGGCCTGCACCTGGACGGTGTAGGTGTCGCCGTTCGTGAGCGCACCGGACGCGAGCGTGTACGACCAGCTGGCGTTGGCGGCGCCGACGGCGCTGCCGCCGCTGGTGACGGCGATGTAGTTGGGGCAGGCGGCGGTGGTGAAGTTGGCGCCGTTCCAGCACTTGCCCGAGGTGGAGTCCTGGATCGAGACGTTGACGGCGCTGATCCCGTGGTTGCCGGTGCCGCTGTCCGAGACGGTGCCCGTGATCGCGCCCGGCCAGCCGGCGGTGTTGTAGCTGCCGTTGCTCGAGAGCGTCGCCGCGTTCGGCGCGCTCGTGTCGTACGTCCAGCTCACCGTCGCAGCGGCATTGTTGGTGCTCGACACGTTGTCGACCGTCTGGATCGTCGCCGTGTAGTTGTGCGCGTTGGTGAACGACCCGGCCGCGATGCCGTAGTTCCAGCTCGTCGTGCCCGCCGCCGCGATGTAGTTCGGGCAAGCGACGGAGAACGACGCGCCGTTCCAGCAGCTGTTCCCGCCGACCGTCGTGTCCTGGATCGAGACATTCACCGTTCCGACCCCGGAGCCGGCATCGGCCGCCGTGCCGGCGATCGAGCCCGGCCAGCCTGCGGCGTTGTAGACGCCGGCAGCTGCGGGGGAAGTCACGGCCGCCGTCGGCGCCGTCACGTCACGGGCGAAGGTGACCGCCTCGGTCGTGGTGTTGCTGAACGTGTCGTCGACATAGACGGTCGACACAGGCGGTGCCGCCACGTTCGCGTTCGTGAAGGTGTACGTGTTCGAGTTGTACGGCGACGTGGCGTCCTGTAGGCCCGTCCCGGTGAATCCGACCGTTGAAAGGTCAGGGAACTCGACCTGCGCGATGCCCGACGCGTCGGCGGCGGCGTCCGTCATCGTGAACGTGCCGGTCGTGGTCGGGTTGTAGTAGTACGTCCAGGCGTGGGCGCCGGTGCTGAGCTCGTACTGGCCGCCCGGGTTCGTCGCCTCGTTGAACGAGAGCGCGCTGGTCGGCGGCGTCGTGTCGCCGGAGAACGCTGCAGCCACCATCACGCTGCGGTTCTCGCCCGTGTGCGTCCACGACATCGTCGTCGATCCCACGGCGGCGACCGTCTTGGAGCTCATCGCATCGGACTCGGTCGCGTTCCCGTCGACGCTCCAAATGAGGCTCTGAGGGGCGACGGGCGCGAGATCTCCCAGAGTATTCCCGCTCGAGTACGTGTCGACGACGAGCGAGTTCGGGTTGGTCGTCGAGAGGGTTGCGGTGCTCAGCCCGCTTTCGTTCAGGCTCGTGATGCTCGCGTCCGGAGCGGTCTGCTTCACGTTGTAGATGACGACGCCGCCACCCGCGAGCGCGGTCGTGGTGCTCGGTGTCAGCGTCGCGACGACGGTGGCCGTTCCGGTTGGCGGGTCGATCATGTACCAGAGGCTGACGCAGTCACGGTTGCCGCCGCCGTTCCCCAGCGTCGTCGTCGTGTCCCCGATCTTGACCATCGCGACGCCGCCGTAGGTGACGCTCGTCGTCGAGCAGGACACGGAGTTCTCCATGGAGGCGGAAACGAGGAGGATGCGGTTCGGCTGCGAGCCGACGGTCTGCGACCAGGAGAGCGTCGTCCCGCTCGCCAGCGAGGTGGTTACCACCGTCGACCCGTCGACGGATGCAGCGCCGGCGCCGTTGCTGACCGTGACCGTGACGGTGGACGAGTCGGTCATGTTGCCGACGTTGTCCGTGGCCCGGGCGACGATTGTGTATGTGCCGTTCGCCGGCTGGCCGTTCCAGGGCACCGAGTACGGCGAGGTCGTGTCGATGCCGATCGACGTGCCCGAGGCGAACGAGCACGTGACGCCGGGGCAGTAACGGAACTCGACCTGGGCGATGCCCGAGCCGCCGTCGGTCGGGGCGGCCGAGACGGCCTGCCCGTTCGCGATCGTCGCGCCGTTGCTCGGCGCGGTGAGCGCGAACGCTCCCGGCCCGGCCGAGTCGTTCGTGAACGTCAGCGTCGTCGGCGTGGCGTTGGTCGCGTTGTCCGTCGCCGTCACGATCTCCGTCGGCGCGCTCGATGTGCCGCCGGCCCACGCGAAGTTGTTGGTCGTGACGTAGGGGCCGCCGACCGGCGTGGTCTGGGTGTCCGTCGTGTGGGTCCAGCCGGTGGTGGTGCCGCCCAGGGCGGGGAACGCGACGTCGGCCACACCGGATCCGGTCTCCGTGACGGCGTCCTGGAGCTGGAAAGTCCCGGCGCTGGTCCCGTTGTAGTAGAGCGTCGTGCCGTTCAGGTAGACGCTGCCCGCACCGACCGACGCGACCGTCACGGCGTTCGTCGGAGCCACGGTGTCGAGCGCGAGGGTGATCAGCTGGCCGATGTTGACTGCGGCCGTGCCCGCGGTGGCGTTCTTTGCTCCCGTCGAGCCGGGCGCCGTCGTCACGGCGGTCGACAGCTCGGACTCGGTGCGACTGTTTGCGCCACCGCCGGTGGAGCCGACGTCCCATCGCTCGGTGAAGGTCGGCGTACCGGCCGGCTGCGTGACGGCCTCGCCATCCGCGATCCCGTACGCACCGACGAGGAAGTTGCCGGTCGTCCCGTTCGTGATCGCGTTGGTGGTGATCGTCCCGCTCGATCCGTTGGCGCGCGCGCTGCTCGCGTCGATCGGAGCTGCATCGTCGATGCCGTAGAAGGCGGCGATGCCCCCGGACGCCTTGACCCCGGCCGGCGACGGGCAGGTGGCCGACGTCGTGTCGAAGGTGAACGTGTAGTTCGTTGCGGCCACATCGGCGGCGGTCGCGACCTTGTAATACAGCACCTGCTGAAGCGTCGTCCCGTTGTTCGTGGTGAAGACGTCCGTCCAGGCGCCGGTCGCGGCCGGGGCGCAGGTGAACTCACCGGTGCCGCCGCGGACGGTGACCTGCGCGATCATCAGATCGTTCACGGCGAGCCCGGCGGGCTTCGCGATCAGGAGCGTCGTCGCGCCGCCGCCGTTGTTCGCGCTGGCCACCGCGCGGAGCGACTCCACGGCCGGGTCGATCACGTATTGCGCTGGGAGCCGTGAGTCGTCGAGGCTCAGCGTCAGGTACCACGAACCATGATCGTGTTCGAGGCCCCAGCCGAGGCCGGTGGGCGTGATGTTCTTCCCGCGAGTGCTGAAGATGGTGAGCGGCAGGATGCTGAAGCCGGCGACTACGTGAGCCGGTGACACGAGCACGCTGCCGTCGGGGCGAAGCGTCGGCGTCAGCGATCCGGCGTCGAGCTGCCACTTCCACTTGTGCAGGCCGTCGTTCTTGCCCACCGTCAGGTATTGCTCGCCGGCGGTCTTGCCCGCGCCGATGACGATGGCCTCGCGGCCGTATGAGGTGGAGCGGGAAGTGCCGTTCGCGTAGCCGGTCCACGCGGCAGTCCCTCCGTCCGTCTGCGTGAGGCTCAACGCTCCAGCTGAACTTGAGACTTCGAAGCCGGAAGGCAGGATCGTCGCCTTCGTGCCGGCGGCGAGCTGGTGGGTGAGCTCGACGGTGGGCCGACGGGTTCCCAGGGCCTTCTTCACGAAGATCGGGATCGCCGTTGGTTTGACGCGGGTCTGCTGCTCCCGCGTTGCGATCAGCACGCCGGCTGCCACCAGAGCGAGGAAGGCTCCGGACAGGCCGACGACGAGACGATGCCCGCGCAACGTGCTCACGACCGGCTCCGTCGAGAAAGGGCAGGCGTCCCGACGAGGGAGGCCGAAGGCTGCGGCGCCTCCAACTCCCCCGTCGTGGACACCGGCGTTGTCTGCACCGCTTGACCGCCCTTGGGAGTGGCGAACTCGGAGAGGGCGGATGCGGTAGCGGCAGCGGCGGGGAGAACAGCTGCGATGGCGAGCTGACGCTGGACCACGCAAAAGTCCCCAGCGCGTGCCGAGGACTTCGCATCGTGATGCCGCACGTTCGAGAAGCTCGCCATTTCCATTCGCGCGTTTGTGCGCGATCTCCAGTCCTTCTAATCGACCAATTGCCAGGCCGAACTCAAGTTCATTCCGGTTTGAGACCGGTACGAATTACGGTGCCAACACGGAAGATCACCCCGTTGAGGGACGGTTTGAGGCGTTTCCGTCACATACGCGTGCGACCGGCGCACGAAAGCGCCATCCTGCGGTGTCTCTGCCAACCCGCGGTATAACCCTCAACTAGAGATTTAGGGTACGCCTATTTGCTCGCTGCCGGCGACGCAGGTCCGCCCGTTCCGCGGTCCGCAGTTGCGAGAATTGTAGGACATGGCCAGGACCGAGGATCCGCCCACGCCCCACCGTGCCGCCGACGGCGCGGACGCGTGGCGCCGGGAGGTGTACGGCGAGGTGCCGGCGCGCGGCGCCGAGGTGTCGTCGACGATCTCGGGGATCGAGAACGCGCCGCTCTACGGGCCGGAGTCGGTCGAGGTGGATTACGAGCGTCAACTCGGGTATCCGGGCGCGTATCCGTTCACCCGTGGGGTGTACCCGTCGATGTATCGCGGGAAACTGTGGACGATGCGGCAGTTCGCGGGGTTCGGGACGGCGGCGGAGACGAACGAGCGGTTCCGCTACCTGCTGGCGCAGGGGCAGACGGGGCTGTCGACCGCGTTCGACATGCCGACGCTGATGGGCTACGACTCGGATCATCCGCGGTCGCTCGGCGAGGTGGGCCGGGAAGGGGTGGCGGTCGACTCGCTGGACGACATGGAGACGCTGTTCGACGGCATCCCCTTGGGCGAGGTGTCGACGTCGATGACGATCAACGCGCCGGCGGCGATGCTGCTCTCGTTCTATGCGTGCGTCGGCGAGAAGCAGGGCGTGCCGGTGCGTTCGCTTCGGGGGACGGTGCAGACGGACATCCTCAAGGAGTACATCGCGCAGAAGGAGTGGATCTTCCCGCCGGCGCCGTCGATGCGGCTGGTGGTGGACATGATCGAGTGGTGCGCGCGGGAGATGCCGTTGATGCATCCGGTGTCGATCTCCGGATATCACATCAGGGAGGCGGGCTCGACCGCGGCGCAGGAGCTGGCGTTCACACTCGCCGACGGCTTCGCGTATGTCGACGCGTGCGTCGCTCGCGGTCTCGACGTCGACGAGTTCGCGCCGCGCCTGTCGTTCTTCTTCAACGCGCATCTCGACTTCTTCGAGGAGATCGCGAAGTACCGTGCCGCGCGCCGGATCTGGGCGACCCGGATGCGGGAGAAGTACGGCGCGAAGGATCCCCGCTCGTGGCTGATGCGATTTCATACCCAGACGGCGGGCGTGTCGCTGACCGCGCAGCAGCCGGAGGTGAATCTGATCCGGACGGCGATCGAGGCGCTGGCCGCGGTGCTGGGCGGCACCCAGTCGCTGCACACCAACTCCTTCGACGAGGCGCTCGCGCTTCCGACGGAGCATGCCGCGCGCCTGGCGCTGCGCACCCAGCAGGTGATCGCGCACGAGACGGGGGTCGTGAACACGATCGATCCGCTCGGCGGGTCGTACTACGTGGAGCACCTGACGAACGAGCTCGAGCGGCAGGCGTACGAGTACTTCGAGCGGATCGAGGAGCTGGGCGGGGTGATCCCGGCGATCGAGGAGAACTTCTTCCAGCGCGAGATCGCCGAGGCCAGCTACCGCTACCAGTCGGAGGTGGAGGCCAAGCAGCGGATCGTCGTCGGCGTGAACGGCTACGAGCTCGACGACGATCCGCCGATCGAGATCCTCCGCATCGACCCCGCGCTCGAGGCCCAACAAGTCGCCCGCGTGCGGGCGCTGCGAGATCGCCGCGACAGCGGCACGGTCGAGGCCGCGCTCGCGCGGCTGAAGGAGGACGCGGCACACGAGGATCGCAACCTGATGCCCGCGATCCTCGACGCGGCACGCGACTACGTCACGATGGGTGAGATGTGCGACGTCCTCCGCGACGTCTGGGGCATCTGGCGAGAGACCCCGGTCTTCTGAACGTGAGACCCGTATTCCTGCGGTGGGCGCCCTGGGTCGCGGGCGCCGTGCTCGTCGCGGGCGTGTGTGCCTTCGCCGTCACCCGACTCGCCTCCGGTAGCGGGTCGCCGGCCGGCCCGATCGTGCCGAAGTCGGTGCCGCTCGCACCTCGCGTCCTTGCCGTCGCGCGGGAGTTCGTCGCGACGGCGGTGGCGAGGACGAACCTCGCGCGCGCTTGGACCCTCGCCGCACCCGCGTTGAAGGAGGGGCTGACGCTGGCGCAGTGGAAGACCGGGACGATCCCCGTCCCGCCCTATCCGGTCGCGAAGGCGGCAGCGCACTACAGCGTCCAGACCTCGTACCCGGGCGCCGCAGTCCTTCGTGTCATCTTTACGCCGCCGCCCGCCTCGAGCACCGCAGCCGGCGACTTCCTGATCGCGGTGCATCGTCTGGACGGCCGCTGGCTCGTATCGAGCTGGGCGCCGCGCGCGGTCGTGCGGGCGGGCGGCTGAGCTTCGCGGCTGCCCAATAGACTTCGCATCGTGGCGAAGAAGATCCGCGTCGTGATTGCCAAGCCGGGCCTCGACGGGCACGACCGCGGCGCGAAGATCATCGCCCGCGCCCTTCGCGACGCCGGGATGGAGGTCATCTACACGGGCCTGCATCAGACGCCGGAGCAGATCGTGGAGACCGCGATCCAGGAGGACGCGGATGCGGTCGGCATCTCGATCCTCTCCGGCGCGCACATGACGCTCGTCCCGCGCATCGTCGAGTTGCTGCACGCGAACGAGGTCGGCGACGTGCTCGTCGTCGTCGGCGGAACGATCCCTGCAGACGACGCCGAGGAGCTGAAACGAAACGGTGTCGCCGCCGTGTTCGGGCCCGGCGCACCGACGTCCGACATCGTCGACTTCCTGCGCGGCGCCGTTCCCGCGTGAGCGTCGACGTCGCGCGAGACGGTGCCGTCGCCGTCGTCACGATCGATCGGCAGGACGCTCTCAACGCGCTCGACGCCGCGACGCTGACCGAGCTGCGCGATCAGCTCGCCGTGCTCGCCGAAGACACGAGCGTGCGCGCACTCGTGCTCACGGGTGCGGGCGAGCGCGCGTTCGTGGCCGGCGCCGACATCACGTACATGAGCAGGCTCGGTCCGGAACAGGCGAAGGCGTGGGGCACGCTCGGCCACGATGCCGGCCGCCTGCTCGAGACGATGCCGAAGCCGACGATCGCCGCGATCAACGGCTTCGCGCTCGGCGGCGGCTGCGAGCTCGCGCTCGCCTGCGACATCCGCTACGCGTCGAGCCGCGCGAAGCTCGGACAGCCGGAGATCAACCTCGGCATCGTTCCCGGTTGGGGCGGCACGCAGCGTCTCGGCCGCATCTGCGGCGTCGGTGTCGCCAAGGAGCTGATCTTCACCGGGCGAACCGTCGACGCCGAAGAGGCGCTGCGCATCGGCCTCGTCAACGCCGTCTTCGAGCCCGACGAGCTCCTTGCACGCGCCCGCGATACCGCCACACAGCTCGCTGCAAAGAGTCCGGTGGCGCTCGCGCAGGCCAAGCGGCTCTGCAATCTCGCCCTCGGTTCCGACCACGCAGCGGGGCTCGAAGCCGAGGTGGACGCGTTCGGGGCTCTGTTTGCGAGCGAGGATGCGAAAGAGGGCCTGACGGCGTTCGTGGAGAAGCGCGAGCCGAAGTTCAGAGGAACGTAAAACCGAGAAGGACTCGCCCGGTCGGTGGGGTAATCCGCGCTTCCGATGCGCTTCCGTCTCGCATTCGCGGGGGTGCTCGCGGCAGGCCTTGCGGCGGCCGCACCGGCGAGCGCGCTCAACCCGCAACACGCAGGACTCCAGGTCGCGCTGCGCGCGCAGGGCCTCTATTGCGGCCCGATCGACGCGATCATCGGCCCGCGGACGCTCGCGGCGATCCGGTCGTTCCAGCACACCCACGACCTCCGCGTCACCGGGCTCGCGGATGTGCGCACACGTCGCGCGCTCGGGCCGCTCGGCACACCGCTGTTCGGGTCGCGGCAGCTCGGGCGAGGGATGCTCGGCTGGGACGTCGCCGTCTTGCAGTTCCTGCTCAACCGGCATGGGCTGCGCGTTCCGGTCAACGGCTACATGGACAGCCCGACCGTGCGCGGACTTCGTCGCTACCAGCGTCAGCTGCGCCTGGCCGCGGACGGGATCGCCGGCCCTGCAACCGTCTCCGCGCTCGGACTGCAGACGCGCGTTCCCGTGCGTGCCATTCGGGTGTCGACGCTGCGGCGTTACGTCGTCAAGCCGGGAGACTCGCTGACGGCGATCGCACGCCGTGTCGGCACGACGGTCTTGACGCTCGCGCAGTTGAACAAGCTCGACCCGGCTCGTCCGCTGTTGATCGGCACGAAGCTTCGCTTCCAGGCCGCCGTCTCGGCGCCAACTGCCGTCTCCGCGACGAATGCAACGGCCATCCGTGCGTCGCTCGATGCATGGGCGGCCCGCGACGGCGTCGATTCGCGGCTGGCGCGCGCGCTCGCCTGGATGGAGTCGGGATACAACAACAGCGTCGTCTCGTCTGTCGGAGCGCAGGGCGTGATGCAGCTGCTTCCGTCGACGTGGGACTATGTCGAGTCGGTGCTGCTCAAGCATCCTGTCCAGCACGACGCGGACGGGAACGTCGAGGTCGGTCTCGCCTACCTTCATCACCTCCTCGACGCGTTCAACGGGAACGAGCGGCTCGCGCTCGCGGCGTGGTATCAGGGCGAGCGCTCGGTGCGGGCGCAGGGCCTGCTGAAGGTGAGCGTCGTATTCGTCGACGACGTCCTCGCGCTGCGGCAGCGGATGTGAACTGAGCCCGACGACGGGGCGACGAGGTTAGAGTCTCCCCGGCGTGAAGATCGCAGTCTGCGTAAAGCATGTGCCTGAGGGCTCGGCCCGGCTCGATCCGGGCTCGATGCGGCTCGACCGGTCGGGCGAAGGGACGCTCAACCGCTTCGACGCGAACGCGGTCGAGGAGGCGTTGCGCATCAAGGGCGACGGCGATGCCGAGGTCGTGGTCCTGTCGATGGGCCCGGAGCGGGCGACCGAGTCGCTGCGCAAGGCGCTCGCCATGGGCGCCGATCGCGCGGTGCTGATCAGTGACGCAGGCGCGAGCGGCTCCGATCTCGTCGCCACGAGCAGGGTGCTCGCGAAGGCGCTCGAGCGCGAGGCGGCCGATCTCGTGCTGTTCGGTCAGCAGGCGAGTGACGGCGACGGCGCCATGCTGTGGGCCGCCGTGGCCGAACGGCTGCGACTGCCTGTGATCTCGCAGGCCGCGGACGTCACGCTGGACGGCGGCTCGGTGCGAGTGAAGCGGCAGACCGAGTTCGGGTACGACGTGATCGAGGCAGCGTTGCCCGTCGTCGTCGCCGTCAGCGACGCGATCAACGAGCCGCGCTACCCGTCGCTCAAGGGGATCATGGGCGCGAAGAAGAAGCCGCAGGATGTGCTCTCGCTCGCGGAGATCGGCATCGATGCCGCGGAGGCCGGAGCCGCCGGCTCGCTGACCGAGGTGCTTGCGCTCTCCGCTCCTCCAGGGCGCGGCGGCTCGCAGAAGATCGAAGACGACGGCAACGCGGCGCAGGCGATCGTCGACTTCCTCGCGGAGAAGCGGCTGATCTGATGTCCACTCTCGTCTTCGTCGAGCATCACGGCAGCGAGCTTCAGAAGGGCTCACTCGGCGTGCTGACGAAGGCGCACACGCTCGGCGGCGACGTGGCCGCGGTGCTCGTCGGTCACGGTGTGCGGGCGCTCGCCGCGGAGGTCGCGACGTACGGCGCAAAGACGGTGTACGTCGCGGAGGACGACACGCTCGAGCCGCCGTTGCCGCAGGCACGCGTCGACGTGCTCGCGAAGGTCGTTCGCGACGGTGGCTACGAGACGGTGCTGTTCGCGAACTCGGTGCTCGCCGCCGACATCGCAGCCGGTCTTGCTGCGCGGCTCGAAGCGGGACTCAACTGGGATCTCGCCGACGTCGTCATGCAGGACGGCGCGCTCGTCGGCAAGCGGGCGGCGCTCCAGGATTCGGTGTACGTCGATGTCGGCTGGCGGTCGACGCCCCGCATCGCGTTGTTTCGCGCAGGCTCGTTCGACGCGGTGCCGGGCGGCGGCGGTGAGCCGAAGGTCGTGGACGTCGCGGTCGAGCTCGAAGAACACTCGCGTGGTGCGAAGGTCGTCGGCCAGGAGCTCGAGGAGTCGACAGGCCCGTCGATCGAGGACGCTGACGTGATCGTCGCCGGCGGCCGCGGTCTGGGCGCGCCCGAGAACTTCACGCTTGCGGAAGACCTCGCGCGCGCGCTTGGCGGCGCGGTCGGCGCAACCCGCGCGGTCGTCGACGCGGGCTGGTATCCGTACGCGGCGCAGATCGGCCAGACCGGCAAGACGGTGTCGCCGAAGCTCTACGTCGCGCTCGGCATCTCCGGAGCGATCCAGCACAAGGTGGGAATGCAGAGCTCCAACGTGATCGTCGCGATCAACAAGGACGCGAACGCGCCTATCTTCGAGTTCAGCGATTTCGGCGTCGTCGGCGACGTGCATGCGATCGTGCCGAAGCTCACCGAGCTCGTGAAGCAGCGCAAGGGTGAATGACCGGCCAGACGCGCCCTGACTCGTTCCCGCCGCCGTTCGCGGCGCGCGAGTTCGTCGCAGAGCCGACAGATCCAGTCGACGAGCGAATCGAGGTCGGGGTTCTCATCGTCGGCGCCGGACCGGCGGGGCTCGCATGCGCCATCCGGCTCGGCCAGCTGCTCGAGGAGCACCCGGACGTGGCCGAGCCGCTCGGCGACGTTCCGGTCGCGGTCGTCGAGAAGGGCAAGCAGCCGGGCTCGCATCTCCTCTCGGGCGCAGTCGTGAATCCGCGTGCGTTGCGCCGGTTGTTCGGCGACCGGTACCGGCTCGAGGATTTGCCGTCGTACGGTCCGGTGCGCCATGAGGCCGTATACGTTCTGACGCGCCGAGGCTCGCTGCGGATTCCGCCGCCGCCGACGATGCGCAACCACGGCAACATGGTCTTCTCGGTCTCGCGGCTGGGACGCTGGCTCGGCGAGCGCGCGGAGGAGGGCGGCGCGATGATCCTCCCGGAGACGGCCGCGCTGAAGCTGCTCGTAGCGCACGGCCGCGTCGTCGGCGTGCGCACGGGCGACAAGGGCCGCGGGCGCGACGGCGAAGAGCTGGGGAACTTCGAGGCCGGCTCCGATCTCGTCGCGAAGGTGACGGTGCTCGCCGAAGGGACGCAGGGGCACCTCACCGGCGTCGCGTTCGACCACTTCGGCCTGCACGGCGCCGAGCCTCAAGTGTGGGAGCTCGGCGTCAAGGAGGTCTGGAAAGTCCCCCGGCCGTTGCGGCACGTGATCCACACGATGGGGTGGCCGCTACGGACCGCCGCGCGTTACCGCGAGTTCGGCGGTTCGTTCGTCTACCCAATGGGTGACGGCATGCTCACGATCGGGATGGTGGTCGGGCTCGACTACCGCGACGTGGAGCTGTCGGTGCACGACCTGCTGCAGGAGCTGAAGACGCACCCGAAGATCCGCGGGTTGCTCGAGGGCGGCGAGCGTGTCGCCTGGGGAGCGAAGACGATTCCGAGTGGCGGTTTCCACTCGCTCCCGAAGCGGCTCCATGCGCCGGGGCTGCTCATGTGCGGCGACGGCGTCGGCATGGTGAACATCCCGACGCTGAAGGGCGTCCACTACGCGATCGAGTCGGGGCGGCTCGCGGGCGAGGCGGCGTTCGCCGCGCTCCGGCGCGGTGCGACGCCGGCGACCGCGCTCGGGTCGTACGACGACGCCGTGCGCTCGAGCTTCATCTGGAGCGACCTGCACGAGGTGCGCGACATCCGACAGGTGTTCGGGCGCGGCTTCTTCGTCGGCGGCGCGCTCGCGAGCGCGATGACGGTCTCGAAGGGCCGGATCGAGATCGGGAAGCTGCCGGCGGAGCCCGACGCCGAGCAGCCGCTGCTGCGCACGAACCGCGCTGTCCGCTATCCCGTTCCCGACGGAACGCTCACATTCGACAAGCTGTCATCGGTGTTCGCGTCGGGGAACAAGACGCGCGACGACCAGCCAAACCACATCCGCATCGAGCGCAACGTGCCGCGCGACCTGGCCGAGCTTTGGATGCGCATGTGCCCCGCACACGTTTACGAGGTCGGCGCAGACGACGGCGACGGCACCGTGACCGTGCAGCTCGCCCCGTCGAACTGCGTGCAGTGCGGCGCCATCACCGCGAAGGGCGGCCGACTGACTCCACCCGAGGGCGGCTCAGGCCCCGAGTACACCCTCACATAGCGCTACCAGTGCCGGGAAGTCGTGACGGACGCGTCACGGTTTTCGCAATAGGATCGAAGTCGGGTAGGGGGGAGGGGTCGGGTCCCGAGTTACCTGCGCGCGCGTCTATCTAGAGAGAGGCGTGCCGCCGATCACGAGCGATTTACATCCGATTTACCGCTGCCGAATTGCGGCCTGACGGCGCGGGTGCATCGTGGGTGCACCAGGTGTTCTCCGAGGAGGTCATCCGATGCACACCAAGCTCATTACCCTCGTTGCCGTGCTGGCAGCGCTCGCCACGGCCGGCGCGGCACTTGCGGACAGCCCGCCCGCGCCTGCGAAGACGCGCGGCGCCCACTTCGCCTTCATGGGCCAGCTCACCGAAACGCCGTCGAACGGCGCCGTGCCGGTCACGGTCGGAGGCGGCAACAAGGCTGCACTCGACGCGATGCTCGGCCAGTCCGTCGCGCAAACGTTCGCGTACGGCGCCACCACCGAGTTCCTCCAGTGGTCGAAGGGGATCCCCACCGTCGTACAGCCCGGTGCGCTGTCCGCGGGCGACTACGTGACCGTCAACGTTCGCGCGCCGCGTGCGGCCGCGCTCGCGACGATCGAGCAGACGCCGTCCGCACTCGTCGGCGACCACGGCACGACGCTCTACCAGCCGACCCAGCCGCTCTATCTCTTCCGCGGCACACTCACCTCGTTCGGGTCCACGAGCGTGGCCGTGCACGTGGCCGGCGGCGACGGCAGAGCGATGCGCCTGCTGATCGGCCAGTCGGCCGACCAGACCTTCGCCTTCGGCAGCCAGACGATCTTCCTGCTCTGGCAGGGGAAGGCGCCGACGGTGATCGACGCGGCCCAGTTGAAGGTCGGCGACCGGATCGTCGTGCGGATCCGCGCCGCCAGGGGCTTGACGCTTGCCCAGGTCGAATCCACCCCGGCGGTCCACATCGGTGACCGTGAGCCTCCCTCGCAGCCGTAGCTCGCGGCCGCCTCGCGGCGATGCCGTCCTTCGGGGCGGCTTCGCCGTGTGCGAGTGTTTTACAGTCGCCTTACGCGTTCTTGTGCCAAGGGGGCGATGATGTGTCCATGAACCGCCGCCGCTTCATGGCCATCGTCGTCGCGCTCGTCGCAGTGAACAGCTTCTTCTGGCTCGCCCAGAGTGGCTTCGCGATTCCGCGGGGGCTGATCAACCAGTTCTTCGGCCAGAACATGATCCGGGCCGAGGTGCTCGTGCTCAATCCCGACGGCTCGACGCAGGACTACCGCATCGACCGCGGCGTGATCGTGGCCGTCACGCCGGCGCTCATCACCATCCGCGAGGCGGACGGAACGGTCCAGCCGATCCCGATCGCGACGACCTCGCAGGTCCAGGGAGGACGGATCGGCGGCGTGTCCAGGCTCCGCCGCAATCTGCGCGTCGTCGTGTACCGGCAGGCGAACGGGCCGGCGACGACCGTGCAGGTCGAAGGCGTCGGCGGCTGAATAAGGCGCCATGGCTACCACGGCGACCGGGGGCGTCCTTCTTCTCGTCGAGGACGACGAGGCGATCGGTCGCCTCGTGAAGGCATATCTCGAGCAACAGGACGGCTGGCGCGTGCTCTGGCTGCGCTCCGGCGAGGAAGCGGTCGCCGAGTTGCGCCGGCATCCCGTCCGGCTTGTCGTGCTCGACATCGGCCTGCCCGGCATCGACGGCTTCGAGGTCTGCCGCCAGATGCGCGCCCACTCGAAGGTGCCGATCCTGATGCTCACCGCCCGCGATGACGAGCCGGACCGCGTCGCCGGGCTCGAGCTCGGCGCGGACGACTACGTCGCGAAGCCGTTCTCGCCGCGCGAGCTCGCCGCGCGCATCAAGGCGATCCTCCGCCGCGCCGAGAACCGGAACGACGACGAGGTCCTGACGGCACGCGAGATCGTCGTGCGGCGCGACTCGCGCGACGTCACCGTGGCCGGCGGCCTGATCGATCTGACCGGCAAGGAGTTCGACCTGCTCGCCTGCTTCCTCGAGCATCCGGGAATCGTGCTCTCGCGCGAGAAGCTCCTCGACCTCGTGTGGGGGATCACCTACCCCGGCGGCACGCGCACCGTCGACGTGCACGTCGCGCAGCTGCGGCGGAAGCTCGGCGACCCGGAAGCGATTCGCACCGTGCGCGGCGCCGGGTACAAGCTCATCGCAGCGTGATCTCGAGGTCGAGCCTCCGCTCGAGGCTGTTCCAGGCGATCTCGCTGATCGTCGTGCTCTGCGTCGGGCTGACGCTCGGGCTCGGCCTGCTGCTCACGCGCCGCGCGGTCGACGAGGCGACGCTCCAGGACGTCGTCCACCAAGCGTCGCTCATCGCCGCGCGCGAGCGCGTGGCCGTCTCGCCGTTCACCGACCTTCAGCAGGTGGTGCCGGACTTCACGAAACAGCACGAGCAGTACCAGCTCGACGACTCGTTCCTGCCCGACTCCGCCCGGAAGCTGCTCGCCCGTAACCTCCCCGCCGACGGCTCGGTGACCATCAACGGCAGCGGCTACTTCTTCGCCGCCCAGCCCGTGCAGCAGCAGGTCTTCGTCCTGTTGCGGCCGAAGAGCGTGACGAAGTCGCAATGGACGCCGTTCGTCTACGGGCTGCTCATCGCGGCACTCGCCGGCGCCGTGCTCGCGGGCGCCGCCGCGCTGTTTCTCGCGCGGCGCATCGCCCGGCCGGTGCACCGCGTGGCCGAGGCGAGCCGCAGCCTCGCCCGGGGTACGCGTCCGGCACCGGTGCCGGTCGAGGGGGCGGCCGAGCTCGCCACGCTGGCGGTCGCGTTCAACGACCTGGCCGAGCAGCTCGCGAAGGCGCGCGAGGCGGAGCGCTCCTTCCTGCTCTCCGTCAGTCACGAGCTGAAGACGCCGCTGACCGCGATCCGCGGCTACGCGGAGGCGGTCGAGGACGGCGCGCTCGAGCCGCGTGAAGCCGCCGCGACGATCGTCGTCGAAGCCGCACGGCTCGAGCGTCTCGTGCGCGACCTGCTCGACCTCGCGCGCATGAACCGCACCGACTTCAGCGTCCACAACAGCGAGATCGACCTCGGCGAGGTCGCCGATGACGCGGTGCGGCGCTACCAGCAGCAGGCGGACAGCTTCGGCGTTTCCCTCAACGCCGTGTCGGAGGGGCCCGCGCCGGCGATCGCCGACGCCGATCGCGTCCTCCAGGTCGTCTCGAACCTCGTCGAGAACGCATTGAGGCTGACGCCGCGCGGCGGCGAGGTGCGCATCGTCACCGCGCCCGGCGTCCTCCGCGTCGAGGACACGGGCCCCGGTCTTCAGCCCGAAGAGCACGAGCACGCATTCGAGCGCTTCTACCTCCACGAGCGCTACGGACACGAGCGCAGCGTCGGCACCGGCCTCGGACTCGCGATCGTCAAGGAGTTGACCGAGGCGATGGGCGGCACCGTGCAGGTGTCGAGCGACCCGGCCCGGAGGACGATGTTCACGGTGCGCCTTGCCGTCCCGCTCGCCCAGCCCGCCCGCATACGCTAGGCCGCATGGTCAGCCTCGACGACGTCGAGCGCGCGCGAGAGACGATCTCGGGGCGCCTGCACCGCACGCCCTTGCTCCGCTCCGGCACGCTCTCCGAGCAGCTCGGCATCGACGCACGCTTCAAGGCGGAGCTCTTTCAGCGCACCGGCTCGTTCAAGGTGCGCGGCGCGCTCAACAAGCTCGCGCAGCTCACCGACGACGAGAAGCGGCACGGCGTGATCTCGATCTCGGCCGGCAACCACGCCCAGGCCGTCGCCTGGGCCGCGCGCGAGGCCGGAATCGACGCCCTGATCGTGATGTGGCAGGGCGCCGACGAGCTGAAGGTCGCCGCCACGCGCGGCTACGGCGCCGCAGTCGACCAGGTCGCGACCGATCCAGCGGCCGCGTTCCAGCGGCTCGACCAGCTCATGGAGGAGACCGGCCGCACGCTCGTCCACCCGTTCGACGATCCGGTCGTCCACGCCGGCCAGGGGACGGTCGGGCTCGAGATCCTCGAGGACGCACCGGAGACCGGCGTCGTTCTCGTTCCGGTCGGCGGCGGCGGTCTCGTCTCCGGCATCGCCGCCGCAGTCAAGGCGAAGCGGCCCGGCATCCGCGTGATCGCGGTCGAGCCCGAGCTCTCCGCGGCGCTCCACGAGGGCCTGAAGGCGGGCGCGTCCGTCCCGGTCAAGCCGATCAGCGCCGCCGACGCCCTCAACGCCCCCTTCGCGGGCGGAAACTGCATTGCTGCCTGCCGCGAGCTCGGCGTCGAGTCGGTGCTTGTCAGCGAGGACGACCTCGCCGACGCCTTCGGCTGGCTCTACGCGCGCATGAAGCTCGCGTGCGAGCTCGGGGCCGTCGCCTCGACGGCCGCGCTGCGTTCCGGGAAAGTCGTCTGCGCGCCGGGCGAAACGGTCGTCGCCGTCGTCTCGGGCGGCAACGTCGCTCCGCGACAGGCCGCTGCTATTCTGGAAAAGCGATGAAAACCGAGATCCATCCTGAGTATGTACTGGCGACGGTGACATGTTCCTGCGGGAACACGTTCGAGACTCGCTCGACGAAGCCCGATCTGCATGTCGAGATCTGCTCGCAGTGCCATCCGTTCTACACGGGTAAGCAGAAGCTCGTCGACACGGGCGGTCGGGTGGAGCGCTTCCAGCGCCGGCTCGAGCGCGCTGAGCGCGCGAAGCGCGCCCGCTAGGGGCACCAGGCCCGTCATGCCGACTGTCGGAGGACAAGCCGTCCTCGAGGGCGTAATGATGCGCGGCCCCGGAAACTGGGCTGTCGCCGTTCGCGCGCCGAACGGCTCCATCGCCCAGGTCTCGCGGCAGATCGAGTCGGGCATGGCCCGCCACTGGGTGCTGCGCCTGCCGATCATCCGCGGCGTGATGGCGCTCGGCGAGTCGCTGGCGATCGGTTTCCGCGCGCTCGCGATCTCGGCGAACTACGCCGCGCAGGACGAGAACGCCGAGGGCGAGGAAGTCGAGACGGAGCTCTCGCGCGGCGCGCTCATCTTCGCGTTCGTCGTCGCGATCGGGTTCGCGGTCGCCTTGTTCAAGGTCACCCCGGCGCTGATCACAGACTGGCTGCCGATCAAGAGCACCGCCTGGTTCGTGATCGTCGAGGGGCTGATCCGCGTCACCATCTTCATCCTCTACCTCGTCCTGATCTCGCTGCTTCCCGACCTGCGCCGCGTCTTCGAGTACCACGCGGCGGAACACAAGGCGATCAACGCCTACGAGGCGGGCGACGAGCTCGAGCCGGAGATCGTGCAGCAGCACTCGCTCATCCACCCGCGCTGCGGAACCGCGTTTCTCCTCTGGGTGATGGTGATCGCCGTCTTCGTGTTCGCGTTCTTCGGGCGGCCGGCGTGGTACTGGCTGATCGCGACGCGCATCCTGCTGCTGCCGCTGATCGCTGGTCTCGCCTACGAGCTGATCCGCTTCGCCGGCCGGCACCAGCGCAACCGCATTCTCACGACCATTCTCGCGCCCGGGCTGTGGCTGCAGCGTCTGACGACGCGCGAGCCTTCGCTCGACCAGCTCGAGGTCTCGATCCGCGCCCTCCGCGAGGTGCTGAAGCTCGAGGATGGCCGCAACCCCGACGCTCAACGTGTCGAGGTCATGGCCTAGATCTCTAGGCTTTCCGCCGTCAACGATCCCAGGAGGAACACATGGCAACCGAGCGGCGTGCGGACGTGAAATGGCAGGGCAGCCTGCTCGAGGGCAGCGGGACGATCGTCTCGACGACCAGCGGCGCGATCGGCGAGCAGCAGGTGAGCTGGCCCGCGCGCTCGGAAGACACCACAGGCGGCAAGACGAGCCCGGAGGAACTGATTGCTGCCGCGCACGCGGCCTGCTACTCGATGGCGCTCTCGGCCGGCCTCGCCAAGGCGGGAACCCCGCCCGACGAGCTCGACACCTCCGCGACCGTCACGTTTCAGCCGGGCGAAGGGATCACGAAGATCGCGCTCACCGTCGTCGGACATGTCCCGGGGATCGACGCTGCGGCGTTCGCCGAGGCCGCGGCAGGCGCGAAGGCGAACTGCCCGGTGTCGAAGGCGCTCGCGGCCGTTCCCGAGATCACGCTCGACGCCCGTCTGGCGTAGCCCCTAGACGGGCTCGATGCGCCCGCTCTCGACGTGGTAGACGAAGCCGGCGGCGGTATACGACTCCGGCAGGAGCGACGAGCCGCGGATCGTCCCGACGCTCTCGCGGACGCGGTCCTCGACGTTCGGGAACGGCTGGAAGTCGATCCCGTGCGAGTCGGGGCCGAGCTTCGCATGGAGGTCGCGGTTCTCGAACGTGAGCATGCCGCAGTCCGAGTGCCCGATCACGATCGCCTCCTGCGTTCCGAGCAGGTGGTGCGAGATGACGAGCGACCGGATCGTCTCGTCGTTCACGAGTGCGCCCGCGTTGCGGATCACGTGCGCGTCACCCTCCTCGAGCCCGAGGAACTTCGCGGGGTCGAGTCGTGCGTCCATGCAGGTCACGACTGCGAACCTCCGGCCGGGCGGCATCGGCAGCGCGCCCTTCTCGAACGTCGCCGCATAGTCCTCGTTCGCCGCGCTGACCTCGTCGACCACAGACATGGAGCACCTCGCTTTCGTCGGTTGACGACCTGAAGCTATAGAAACTGAAGTGAGCTGCGCAAGCGGCTACCCTTCGCGCGTGGCCACGACGTTCGACAACCTGATCGAGGACCTCGAGCGCTCGTTCACGGAGACGCAGGAGCGCATGTCCGAGCCCTCCGTCTACGAGGACCGCCGGGAAGCGGCCCAGGTCGGCCGGAAGCTCAAGGAGCTCGAGGTTCCGTACAAGCTCGCGCAGGAGTGGAAGGCGGCGCGGGACGATCTCGCGGCCGCACAGGCCGACGCCGACCTGACCGAGCTGATCCCCGAGCTCGAGGAGCGCGCGGCTTCTCTCGAAGAGCGGCTGCGGGCCGCGATGATCCCGAGCGACCCGGCCGATCACAAGGACGTGATCCTCGAAGTGCGTCAGGGTGTCGGCGGCGACGAGGCTGCGCTCTGGGCCGGCGACGTCTATCGGATGCTTACGCGCTACGCGGAGCGGCGCGGCTTCAAGGTCGAGGAGCTCAGCTCGAGCCCGAGCGACGGTGGCGGCTTCAAGGAGGTGACGTTCGCCGTCAAGGGTGACGGCGCATACGCCGTCTTCAAGTGGGAGGGCGGCACGCACCGCGTACAGCGCGTTCCCGAGACGGAGAGCCAGGGCCGCATTCACACCTCGACCGCGACCGTCGCGGTGATGCCGGAGGCCGAGGAGGTCGAGGTGAACATCGACCAGAACGACCTGAAGATCGACGTCTACCGCTCGACCGGCCCGGGTGGCCAGTCCGTGAACACGACCGACTCCGCCGTGCGGATCACACATCTCCCGACGGGCGTCGTCGTCGCCATGCAGGACGAGAAGTCGCAGCTTCAGAACAAGGCCGCCGCGATGCGTGTGCTGCGCGCCCGCCTTTACGAGCGGGAGCTCGAGAAGCAGCGCGCCGCGCTCGACGCCACCCGCCGCTCGCAGATCGGCGGCGGCGAGCGTGCGGAGAAGATCCGCACCTACAACTTCCCCGAGAACCGGCTCACCGACCACCGGATCAAGCTGACGGTGCACCAGCTCGACCGGATCCTCGAGGGCGAGCTCGACGAGTTCACGGAGGCGCTGGCGGCCGAGGACCGGCGCCTCGCCCTGGCCGGCTGAATGACCGTCAGCGACGCGCTCGCCCTGGCGGAACGCCGGCTCGCGGCCGCCGGCGTGGACACGCCGCGTGTCGACGCGGAGCTGCTCGTCGCCCACGTGCTCGGCGTCAGCCGCACGCGCCTCTACGCCGACCTCACCGCCGAGGTCGAGGGCCTCGAGCCGCTGCTCGCGCGCCGCGAGACGCGGGAACCGCTCGCCTACGTGCTCGGCGAATGGGGCTTCCGGCGGCTGACGCTGAAGACGGATGCGCGTGCGCTCGTGCCGCGCCCGGAGACCGAGGTCGTGGTCGAGCGCGCGCTCGCCCTCCTCGCCGGCAGCGAGGCGCCGCGGGTGCTCGATCTCGGGATCGGCTCCGGCGCGATCGCGCTCGCGCTGAAGGACGAGCGGCCGGACGCGCAGGTCACCGGCGTCGACATCTCGGCAGCCGCGCTCGCGCTCGCGCGGGAGAACGCGGGCGCGCTCGGGCTCGAGATCGAGCTCCGCGAAGGCGGCATCGAGACCGCCGGCGAGGGCTGGGAGCTCGTGATCTCGAACCCGCCGTACGTCGAGTCGCTCGCCGGTCTCCAGCCCGAGCTCGGCTACGAGCCGAAGCACGCGCTGTTGGGACGCGGTCTTCACGAGCAGATCGCCGACGCGGCGCGAACGCGTTTGCTCGTCCTCGAAGTGGGGGACGGCCAGGCGGACGGCGTCGCTTCGGTATTCGAAGCGGCGGGATACCGAGACGTGAGGATCACACTGGACTTGAGAGGTGTCGCGAGAGTCGTGGAGGGAGCGCGATGAGCGACGGGGGAGTGCAGGACGCCGTCGCCGCGATCCGAGCGGGCCACTCGGTGATCCTGCCGACCGACACGGTGTACGGGCTCTGCGCGACGCCGTACGAGTCGGAGCCGACGGAGCACCTCTATCGGCTCAAAGGACGCGATCCGCTTCAGCCCTCCGCGCTGCTCGCCGCCGATCTCGACGTGCTGTTCGACTGCGTGCCCGAGCTACGCGGTCGCGCCGGCATGATCGCGAGGGCGCTCCTGCCGGGCCCGTACACGCTCGTGCTCGCGAATCCGGCCCGGCGTTTCCGCTGGCTGACGGGGGTGAACCAGGAGGCGATCGGCGTGCGCGTCGCCGAGTTGTGCGTTCCGGCGAGAAGCGTGCTCGAGCAGGTCGGCGTGGTGGTGGCCACGAGCGCGAACGCGCCCGGCCGACCCGATCCGGCCCGCCTCGAGGATGTTCCGGCAGAGCTGCGGGAAAAGGCGGCCGCGTTCGTCGACTGCGGCGAGCTGCCCGGCATGCCTTCCACGGTGATCGACTTCACCGGCCCGGAGCCACGGGTCGTGCGCGAGGGCGCCGCCTCATCGGCGGAAGCCATCGCCCGGGTCAACAGCGCGCTCGCGTAGCATCCGCTCGTGGCCGTCGCACAGGAGCATTTCCAGTACCTCACGACCACGGGGCTGGCCGACGTCGACCCCGACATCGCAGCCTTGCTCGGCAAGGAGCTCGAGCGCCAGCGCGGGCAGATCGAGCTGATCGCGTCGGAGAACTTCACCTGGCCGTCCGTGCTCGAGGCGGTCGGCTCCGTGCCGACGAACAAGTACGCCGAGGGGTATCCGGGCAAGCGCTACTACGGCGGCTGCGAGGTCGTCGACGAGATCGAGCAGCTCGCGATCGACCGCGCGAAGGAGCTGTTCCACGCCGAGCACGCGAACGTCCAGCCGCACGCGGGCTCGCAGACGAACATGGCCGTCTATGCGGCCGTGCTCGATCCAGGCGACACGATCCTCTCGCTGCGGCTCGACCACGGCGGCCACCTCACGCACGGCCACAAGGTCAACTTCAGCGGCCGCCTCTACACGGTCGCCGGCTACGGGGTCTCGCGCGACACGATGACCGTCGACTACGCCGAGGTGCTCGCGCTCGCGAAGGAGCACCGCCCGAAGCTGATCGTCTGCGGCGGCTCCGCGTATCCGCGCACCGTGCGCACCGACAAGTTCCGTGAGATCGCCGACGAGGTCGGCGCGCTCCTCCTCTGCGACATGGCGCACTTCGCCGGGCTCGTCGCCGCCGGACTGCACCCCAACCCGGTCGAGCATTGCGATTTCGTCACCTCGACGACGCACAAGACGCTTGCCGGCCCGCGCGCGGGCTTCATCCTCTGCCGTGAGGAGTACGCGCAGGCCGTCGACCGCGCTGTCTTCCCGGGTATGCAGGGCGGGCCGCTCGAGCACACGATCGCGGCGAAGGCGACCTGCTTCAAGATTGCGATGACGGAGGCCTTCCGCGAGTACCAGCAGCAGATCCGCACGAACGCTGACGTGCTCGTCGAGTCGCTCCAGGAAGGGGGGCTTGAGATCCTCACCGGAGGGACGGACACGCATCTGATGCAGGTCGACCTCCGCAACTCGGAGTGGACAGGCAAGGACGCAGAGGAACGGCTGCACGAGGTGCGGATCACGGTCAACCGCAACACGGTGCCCTTCGACGAGCGCCCGCCGACCGTCGCTTCCGGCATCCGCATCGGCACGCCGGCGATGACGATGCGCGGGTTCGACGACGAGGACTTCCGCGAGACAGGCCGCATCATCTGCTCGGCGCTCGCCGATTCGCCCGACGTCGACGCACTGCTGGCGCGCGTCGACGCGCTCTGCACGAAGCGGCCGCTGTACCCCGGCTTCCGTGGCTACACGACCTACGTGGCATGAGCTCTCAGGCCCGCGCGAAGCGCCTCACCGTCGTCACGCATCCGCTCGTCCAGCACAAGCTGAGCTACCTGCGTGACAAGGACACGCCGACGGTGCACTTCCGCAAGCTCGTCAACGAGGTGACGCTGCTGCTCACCTACGAGGCGACGAAGGACTTCGAGACGGAGCCGCACGAGATCGAGACGCCGCTCGAGGCGATGACCGCGCAGCGGCTCCACGGCAAGAAGGTGGCGGTGTGCCCGGTGCTTCGCGCCGGTCTGGGGATGCTCGACGGCGTGCTCTCGCTCGTCTCGAGCGCGCGTGTCGGCTTCATCGGCATGTACCGGGACGAGGAGACGCTCGAGCCGGTGCAGTACTACGCGAAGCTGCCGTCCGACCTGAGCGAGCGAGACGCGCTCGTGCTCGATCCGATGCTCGCCACCGGCCACTCGAGCAGTGCGGCGATCGAGGCTGTGAAGGAGGCGGGCGCGCAGTCGGTGACGCTCGTCTGCATCGTGGCGGCACCCGAGGGGATCGAGTACGTCCACGAGCGTCATGCCGACGTCCACGTCGTCTGCGCCGCCGTCGACAAGGGCCTCAACGAGCGGGGCTTCATCGTGCCCGGCCTGGGCGACGCAGGCGATCGCCTCTACGGCACGAAGTAACCTGACGTCATGAACGTCGTCGCGATCGCGCGAGACGTCGGGGTCACTCACCACAGCGTCCTCCACGTTCTGGGCGCGCACCTACAGGTCGTGTGGGGGGCGCTGGTCGCGCTCGTCATCGTCGTGCTCCTGACGCCCGCGGTCGGCGGCATGGCGCGAATGCTCGGCGCGGTCGACGTTCCGGGCGGCAGGCGGCTCAATCGCCGTCCGATCCCGCGTCTCGGCGGGCTCGCCCTCTTCCTCGGCATCTTCGTGCCGGCGCTCGCGTTCCTGCACCTGGGGCGCGAGACGCGCGGCGTGCTCCTCGGCGCTGCCGTGGCGGTCACCGTCGGTGCGATCGACGACTTCCGCGGGCTGCGCTGGTTCGAGAAGCTCGGCGGCCAGGTGATCGCGGCTGCGATCCCGACCGGCTTCGGCGTCTGGGTCGACCGCTTCACGTTTCCGCTGATCGGCATCCACGCGCTGCCGGCGTGGCTGGGCGTCCCGCTCACGGTCGTCTGGATCGTTGCGATCATGAACATGGTCAACTTCCTCGACGGCATGGACGGCCTCGCCGCGGGCGTGGCCGCGATCGCCGGCATCACGTTCGCGGTGATCGCGCTCTCGCTCGCCAAGCCGGATGCCGCGGTCATGTCGGCGATCGTCTTCGGCGCCTGCATCGGCTTCCTCCGCCACAATTTCTATCCGGCCCGGATCTTCATGGGCGACTCGGGAGCGCTACTGCTCGGCTTCGTCCTCGCCACCGTGGCGGTTCAGGGCCTGCTCAAGACGGCCGCGACCGTCGCACTGTTCTTCCCGCTGCTCGTGCTGGCCGTGCCGATCGTCGATACGACCTTCGTCGTGGTACGGCGCCTCAAGCACGGCGAGCCGGTGTTCGAAGGCGACCAGGCGCACCTCCATCACCGCTTCCTGCGCCGCGGCTTCTCGCAGCCGCGTGCAGCGCTGACGATCTGGGCCTGGTGCCTCTCGCTCGCCGCGGCCGCGCTCGCGACCCGTTTCCTGCCGGTCCACGCGCACGGCGACTGGCAGCTCTGGCCGCTGCTCGGCGCCACCGCGATCGCGCTCGTCGCGCTCGGCATCTCGATCTACGTCGTCTACGTGCTCGAGATCGTGAAGGTGGCGAACCCGTACCATCGGCGTCGCGAGGAAGAGCTGCGGCGAAGCGCCTGACGCGACGCACGAACTCGCGCACAAACGGCATCGGAACGCCGGTCCGACTGTCACAAGGTCACCGACCTACTCTGCTATCCTCGCCCGGCCGATGCAGGCCTCCGCCCCGTCGTCTCTGAATCCCGCCGGCGCGGGTGGCGTTCTCCTCGCCGCGCTCGTCGCGTGCGTCGGGCTCGGCGGTCTCGTCGGCTGGCTGGCCGGAGCGACCGCGGTGGGTGCGCTCGTCGGCGCCGTTCTCGGCATTCTCGCCGGCATCGCCGGGGTCTACGTCCGCTACCGGGACGCCTTCTGATGCCCGGCGCGCTCTTCTCGACGCCGCGGCCGGAGCCCGGGCACCTGCTGCCGATAGCGGGCAGCGGGCTCATCGTCCTGCTCGCGCTCCCCGTGTTCCTGCTCACCGGCCTGAGCCTGACAGGCTGGGGGCTCGCGGCCGTTCTGTGGGCGGCGGTGCACGGGATCGACCTGCTGCTGCAACGAACGCGCGGCAAGACCGGTAATGTCGCCGCCTCGGGCGTGCAGGCATTCGGACTCTTCTTCAAGTCGGTGGGACTCCTCGTGGTCCTGCTCGCGGCCGTCGCCGCGAACCCGCGCGTCGGGGTGGCCGCCGCGTTGACCTATGCGCTCGCCTACACGTTCGAGCTCGGGCTCTCGCTCGTCCTCTACTTCGGGGTGAAGGCGTGACACGGCTGAAGCTCGTGGGCTACGCGGTGGTGTTCGCGCTCGCCGTGCCCTCGATCGCCTCTGCGCGCGGCGTGTTCGACCCGACGACGGAGTTCGAGCAGCACGAGTGGGTGCCCATCCACCTCGGCCCGCTCAATCTGTCGATCACCAAGGCGGTCGTGTACCTGATGATCGGCACGCTGCTGACGATCCTGCTCGGGATCGTATTGATGCGGTCGCGGCTCGCACTCCTTCCCAGTCGCAGGCAGACGCTAGGCGAGGCGATCTACGAGGCTACGCAGGACAACATCGCCAAGCAGGGCCTGCCGGTGAAGGCGATCGGTCGCTGGTTCCCGTACGTTGCGACGCTCGCGCTCTTCATCTGGGTCGTGAACATGCTCGGCTTCATTCCGCTGCCGCTGACGGGCGAGCGCTGGCACGGCGTTCCGACCTGGGGGATCTACGCGGCCACCTCATCGCTCTCGGTCACGCTCGCGCTTGCGCTTCTCACGTTCGTCTTCACGCATTTCGAAGGGATCCGCTGGAACGGGCCGGTGCGCTACTTCAAGAGCTGGATCCCGGAGGCTCCGAAGGCGCTCCTGCTGCTGATCGTGCCGCTCGAGATCCTCGGCCAGTTCATGCGCCTCGTCTCGCTCAGCGTCCGTCTTTTCGCGAACATGCTCGCCGGACATATCTTGATCCTGACCTTCATCGGCCTCATCTTCATTCTGCAAACGCTCGTGCTCGCGCCGGTCGTGCTGCTCGCGACCGTCTTCTACATCTTCGAGGTTGCGATCGTCGTCACGATCCAGGCGTTCATCTTCGCCGCCCTGTCAGCCATCTATATCGGCTCGGCCATCGAGCCGGAACACTAGGAGGAACGAATGTCCCATCTGCTCCTCGCCGCGACGACGGGGGACGTCACCAAAGCCGGGAAGGCGATCGGGCTGGCGCTCGGCGTCGGCCTCGGTGCGCTCGGAGCCGGCGTCGGCATCGGCAACATCTTTGGATCGATGATCCAGTCGGTGGCACGTCAGCCTGAGCTCCGAGGCGAGCTTCAGGGCATCCAGTGGCTCGGCTTCGCACTCACCGAAGCGGTCGTCTTCTACGGCCTGCTCGGCTCGATCCTCGCGTACGTCCTCGTCTGATGCTGCTCGGCTCGAACGCACTCATCTCGGTCACACCGGGGCTGATGATCTGGACGATTGTCTGCTTCCTCATCACGCTCTTCGTGCTGAAGCGGTATGCGTTCGGTCCGATTCAGACGATGATCGACAAACGGAGCGAGGTGATCCGCCACTCCGTCGAGGACGTGGAAGCCACGCGTGAGGAGGCGCACCGGCTGCTCGAGGAGCAACGAGCGCTGCTCGGACAGGCGCGGGGCGAGGCGGAGCAGATCATCGCCGAGGCCCGCAAGACACGTGAGTCGATGGAGCAGCGGATGCGCGAGGAGACCGAGGCCGAGCGTCAGAGGCGGCTCGAGGAGACGCGCAAGGAGATCGCTGCAGAGACGGCCCGCGCGCTCCAGCAGATCCGCGCCGAAGTCGCCGAGCTCACCGTTGAGGCGGCGTCACGCGTCGTCGGCCGCACGCTCGACTCCGACCGCGACCGCGAGCTGATCGCAGAGGCGATCGGGTCGCTCGACTTCTCGCGCCTCGAGGAGTCGGCATAGCAGTCGCGCACCGCATTTACGCCGACGCCCTGTTCGGGGCGGCGACGGACGCCGGCCGCCTGGCGCAGGTCCACGAGGCGCTCGGCGACTTCGCGGCCGCGTTCGAGCAATCGCCCGAGCTCCGTTCGGTGCTGCGCAACCCGCAGCTCGAGCCGTCCGTGAAGGCCGAAATTCTCGCCGACATCGCCGGCGACGACGAGATGCTGTTCAAGAATTTCTTGCGCGTTGTGGCCGAGAAGGGCCGGGCCGGCGAGCTCGACGAGATCGCTCGCGAGTTCGAGCGGCTGATGGCGCGCGAGGAACACACGCTCACGGTCGAGCTCACGACTGCGCGCGAGCTTACCGACGACGAAGCTCGGACGATCGTCGCGCAGATCGAGAAAGCCTCCGGCCGCAAAGTGGAGGCAACGCGAACCGTCGACAGCGGCATCGTCGGCGGCATCGTGTTGACGGCGGGCTCGCACCGGGCAGACGCAAGCCTCCGCGGACGATTGGAACGACTCAGACAAGAACTCGTGAGGAGCTAAGGAGAAACCTTGAAGCTGCGCCCCGAAGAGATCACGTCGATTCTGCGCTCGCGGATCGAGAACTACGACGTCGAGACCGACCTCGCCGAGGTCGGCAGCGTGCTGCAGGTCGGCGACGGCATCGCCCGGATCTACGGGCTCGAGAACGCGTTCGCAACGGAGATGCTCGAGCTCGAGCACGGCGTCGTCGGCCTCGCGTTCAACCTCGAACAGGACGACGTCGGCGTCGCGCTCTTCGGCGAGTGGGAGCTCGTTAAGGAAGGCGAGCCCGTTCGCCGCACCGGCAAGGTCGCCAACGTTCCAGTGGGCGAAGCTCTACTCGGCCGCGTCGTCGATCCGCTCGGCAATCCGCTCGACGGCCGCGGCCCGATCGAGTCGACGGAATCGCGGCCGCTCGAGTTCAAGGCGCCCGGGGTCTTCGCGCGCCAGCCGGTGAAGGAGCCGCTGGCGACGGGCATCAAGGCGATCGACTCGATGATCCCCATCGGCCGCGGGCAGCGCGAGCTGATCATCGGCGACCGCTCGACGGGCAAGACGGCGATCCTCGTCGACACGATCCTCAACCAGCGCGACACCGACGTGCACTGCATCTACGTCGCGATCGGCCAGAAGGCGTCGACGGTCGTCCAGGTCTACGAGCGCCTGCGCGAGGCAGGTGCGATGGATTACACGACGATCGTCACGGCGGCGGCGAACGAATCGGCGCCGATCAAGTGGATGGCGCCGTTCGCCGGCTGCGCGATGGGAGAGCACTTCCTCTTCAACGGCAAGCACGCACTCGTGATGTACGACGACCTCTCGAAGCATGCGGACGCGTACCGTCAGCTCTCGCTGTTGCTGCGCCGCCCGCCGGGCCGCGAAGCGTTCCCCGGCGACGTGTTCTACCTGCACTCGAGACTGCTCGAGCGCGCGTGCAAGCTGGATGACGAGAACGGCGGCGGCTCGCTCACCGCGCTGCCGATCATCGAGACGCAGGCGGGCGATGTATCGGCGTACATCCCGACGAACGTGATCTCGATCACCGACGGACAGATCTTCCTCCAGTCCGACCTTTTCTTCTCGGGCGTGCGCCCGGCCGTGAACGTGGGCATCTCGGTGTCGCGCGTCGGCGGCAACGCGCAGAGCAGAGCCATGAGGAAGGTTGCGGGTCGCCTGCGCCTCGACCTCGCGCAGTACCGCGAGCTGGAAGCGTTCGCGCAGTTCGGCTCCGACCTCGACCGGGCGACGCAGCAGGCGCTGACGCGGGGCGCGAAGATGGTCGCCACGCTCAACCAGCCGCAGTACTCGCCCTGGCCTACCGAGGAGCAGGTGGTCGCGATCTATGCGGGCATCCACGGCCATCTCGACGAAATCCCGACGGAGCAGGTGCAGCGCTTCCAGGACGAGCTGCGCGAGTTCCTTCGCGCGGAAGGAGACGTCTACAAGACGATCCGGGACACCGGCGACCTCTCCGACGAACTCGTCGGCAAGCTGGACGCGGCGCTCGAAACGTTCAAGAACACGTTCAACGTCCAAGAGGCCCTACTGGTCTAGTGGCATCGCTGCAGCACATCCGTCGGCGGATCACGTCCGTCAAGAACACGCGCAAGATCACGAAGGCGCTGGAGCTCGTCGCGGGTGCGCGGCTGCGTCGCGCGCAAACGCGCATCGAGGAGATGCGGCCCTACGCCGACCGGATGCAGGAGCTGATGGTCGGGACGGCGCGCGCCGCATCGTCGTTCCGCAACCTCGCGCTCATGCAGCGGCGCGACGTCCAACGTGTCGCGATCGTCGTCGTTACCGGCGACCGCGGCCTCGCGGGCCCCTTCAACGGACAGGTGTTGCGGCGGGCGTTCGAGCTCGAGCGGTACGAGCGCGCCGGAGGGCGCGACATCGCGTGGCTCGTCACGGGCCGTAAGGGCGCGTCGACGCTCCGCTTCCGGCGATACGAGCTGACCGATTCGTGGGCCGGCTTCGCCGACAAGCCGGCGTACACCGACGCGCAGGCGGTGGCGAGCAGGCTCGCCGAGCTGTACACGAACGCCGAGGTCGACCGCGTTGTGCTCGTCTACAACCGCTTCGTGTCGGCGCTCGTTCAGCGTGTGACGACCGTCGACCTGTTGCCGATTCCGGAGACCGTGCTCGAGCGTGAGGAGACCGGCGAGGAGAAGGCCGCGGTGCGCGGCGACTTCATCTACGAGCCCGACCCAGAGGAGATCCTCGAGCGCCTGCTGCCTGTGTATCTCGAAACGGAGATCTACCGTGCCTTTCTCGAATCGGCCGCGTCGTTCCTGGCCGCACAGATGACCGCGATGCGCAACGCGTCGAAGAACGCGGGCGAGCTGATCGACAAGTACACGCTCCAGATGAACCGTGCGCGTCAAGCGCAGATCACACAGGAGATCCTCGAGATCGTCGCCGGCGCCGACGCTCTCGCCGGCTGAGATGTCCCAGCACTGCTTGACGGCGGGCACGCCGAGGTCGTTCGGCTAGACTCCGCCCCGTTTTGCAGGCGCTTCGCGCCGTCCCGTCCGACCACCGTTTCAGGAGACTCATGGCTGACCAGGCGACGAACGGAAGCAATATCGGCAGCATCGTCGAGATCAAGGGCGTCGTGCTCGACGCGGTGTTTCCCGGCAACCTGCCCGAGATCAACCATGCGCTCAGCATCCGCGTCCCGGCACCGGACGGCACGGGCAGCGTCGAGTTGATCGCCGAGGTGCAGCAGCATCTCGGCGACGACCGCGTGCGCGCGGTGGCGATGGACACCACCGACGGCCTTGCGCGCGGCACGGAGGTCGTCGACACCGGTGGGCCGATCTCGGTTCCCGTGGGCAACCAGACGCTCGGCCGTGTCTGGAACGTGATCGGCGATCCGGTCGACGGCAAGGAAGCGGCAACCGGAGAGCGATGGTCGATCCACCGCGATCCGCCGGCGTTCGGCGAGCTGTCGGCGAAAGTCGAGATCTTCGAGACCGGGATCAAGGTGATCGACCTGATCGCGCCCTACGTGCGCGGCGGCAAGGTGGGCCTCTTCGGCGGCGCCGGCGTCGGCAAGACGGTGCTGATCCAGGAGTTGATTCACAACGTTGCGCAGCAGCACGGCGGCGTGTCCGTGTTCACGGGCGTGGGCGAGCGCACACGCGAGGGCAACGACCTGATCCTCGAGATGACCGAGTCGGAGGTCATCGACAAGGTCGCGCTCGTGTTCGGGCAGATGAACGAGCCGCCGGGCGCACGCCTTCGCGTCGGGCTGTCCGGGCTGACGATGGCGGAGTACTTCCGCGACCAGGGCCAGGATGTACTGCTCTTCATCGACAACATCTTCCGCTTCGTTCAGGCGGGCTCCGAGGTGTCGGCGCTGCTCGGCCGCATGCCGAGCGCCGTCGGCTACCAGCCGACGCTCGCCACCGAGATGGGGCAGCTACAGGAGCGCATCACGTCGACGAGCACCGGCTCCGTGACCTCGGTGCAGGCGGTCTACGTGCCTGCGGACGACCTCACCGACCCGGCGCCGGCGAGCACGTTCGCACACCTCGACTCGACGACGGTGCTCTCGCGCGCGATCGCGGAGAAAGGGATCTATCCGGCGGTCGACCCGCTCGACTCGACGTCGCGCGCGCTCCAGCCGGGCGTCGTCTCGGACGAGCACTACCGCACGGCGGGTCGCGTCCAGGAGACGCTGCAGCGCTATCGCGACCTCCAGGACATCATCGCGATCCTCGGCATCGACGAGCTCTCCGACGAGGACAAGCTCGTCGTCGCGCGGGCACGCAAGGTCGAGCGCTACCTCTCGCAGCCCAACTTCGTCGCCGAGCAGTTCACCGGCACGCCGGGCGAGTACGTCAAGCTCGAGGACACGATCCGCGGCTTCACCGAGATCCTCGACGGCAAGCACGACGATCTGCCCGAGCAGGCCTTCTACATGGTCGGCGTGATCGAGCAGGCCGTCGAGCGTGCCAAGAAGCTCCGCGGTGAGGAGCAGGTGCGCGACGAGGGGTCGGCCGAGCGCGAGACGGCCGGCGTGGCCACCTAGCGTGGCCGGCCACCCGCTGTTCTCGGTTTCTGTCGTCACACCCGATGGCCCTGCGTTCGAAGGCGAGGCCGAGATGGTGATCGTCCCTGGCGCCGCCGGCGAGATCGGTGTGCTCGCGCGCCACGCGCCGCTCGTTGCGATGCTGAAGGCAGGCGCGACGCGCGTCCACCTCGGCGACGGCGTAGTGCGGGAGTTCGCGACCGGCCCGGGGTTCTTCCAGGTGCTCGAGAACCGTGCAATCGCGCTCGTCGACGACGCGGTTGCGGCCGGCGACGCCGCTTCCTAGCCGTTCCCGCTGCTAGCGTTCCGGGTACCCGGAGAGCTTTGATTGGCAGCTTGGCGACCGGGTTACCAAACGCCTAAAGAGCCGTGAGCGCGCAGCCGCTCCCGGATGTTTAGGCCCGTTGGGCGGGAGCCAGTAGATGCCGAACACGCGTGACAGACTCGAAGCCGTTCTCCGCGAGCGGATCGCGGTGCTCGACGGCGCCTGGGGCGTTCTGATCCAGAGCGAGCTTCGTGGCGAAGAGGCGTACCGCGGCGAGCGCTTTCGCGATCATCCGCGCGACGTTGCCGGCGATCCCGACCTGCTCAACCTCACGCGGCCGGAGCTCGTTTCGCGCATCCACGACGACTACCTCGCCGCCGGCGCCGACATCACGACGACGAACACGTTCACCGCGACGACGATCGGCCAGGCCGACTACGGGCTCGAGGGCGCGGCGGCGGAGATGAGCCTCGAGGGCGCCCGCCTTGCCCGACGCGCGGCAGACGAATGGAGCGCGCGCACACCGGGGAAGCCGCGGTTCGTCGCCGGCTCGGTCGGCCCACTGAACGTCACGCTGTCGCTCTCGCCGCGTGTCGACGACCCCGCGTACCGCGTCGTCACGTTCGACCGGGTACGCGACGTGTATGCCGAGCAGATCCGGGCGCTGCGCGACGGAGGGGTCGACCTGCTGCTGATCGAGACCGTCTTCGACTCGCTGAACGCGAAGGCGGCGATCGTTGCCGCGCTGGAGGAGGCGCCGGAGATTCCGCTCTGGCTCTCCTTCACCGCCGTTGACCGCAGCGGCCGCAATCTCTCGGGTCAGACCGTGGAGGCGTTCTGGCTTTCGGTCGAGCACGCGAACCCTCTGCTCGTCGGCGTCAACTGCGCGCTCGGCGCGACCGAGATGCGGCCGTTCGTCGAGGACCTGGCGCAGATCGCGACCACGTGGGTGTCCTGCTACCCGAACGCGGGGCTGCCAAACGAGTTCGGCGCACACGACGAGCAGCCGCACGACACGAGCCGCTTCCTCGGTGCGTTCGCGCGGGACGGTCTCGTCAACCTCGTCGGCGGCTGCTGCGGCACGACACCCGACCACGTGCGGGCGATCGCTGCGGCGGTTGAAGGAGTGCCGCCCCGGAAGCTGCCTCGGCCGCGGCGGGTGTCGAGCTTCAGCGGGCTCGAGCCCTTCGCGATCACGGAGGACACGAACTTCGTGCTGATCGGCGAGCGCACGAACGTGACCGGATCGGCGCGCTTCCGCCGGCTGATCGAGGGAGGCGACTTCCAGCGCGCCGCGGAAGTCGCGCTCGAGCAGGTCCGCGGCGGCGCGAACCTGATCGACGTCAACATGGACGCCGACCTGCTCGAGGGCGAACAGGCGATGACAACCTTCCTCAACCTGATCGCGACCGAGCCGGAGGTGGCGCGGCTGCCGATCATGGTCGACAGCTCACGCTGGTCGGTGCTCGAGGCGGGGATGAAATGCCTCCAGGGGAAGGGAATCGTCAACTCGCTCAGCCTCAAGGAGGGCGAGGAGGCGTTTCTCGAGCAGGCACGGACGGTGCGGAGATTCGGCGCAGGTGTCGTCGTGATGGCCTTCGACGAGCTCGGACAGGCGGACACGGTGGAGCGGAAGGTAGAGATCTGCGAACGGGCATACCGCCTGCTTGTCGACGAGGTCTGCTTCCCGCCCGAGGACATCGTGTTCGATCCGAACGTGCTCGCCGTCGCGACCGGCATGGAGGAGCACAACGAGTTTGCGAAGGCGTTCATCGAGGCGCTGCCGCGCATCAAGGAGCGCTGTCCGGGCTCGAAGACGAGCGGCGGCATCTCGAACCTCAGCTTCTCGTTCCGCGGCAACGATGCGGTGCGCGAGGCGATGCATTCGGCGTTCCTGTACCACGCGATCTCCGCCGGCCTCGACATGGGCATCGTCAACGCGGGCCAGCTCGTCGTCTACGAAGACATCGAGCCGGCGCTGCTCGAGCGTGTCGAGGACGTGATCTTCAACCGGCGCGAAGACGCGACCGAGCGCCTCGTCGAGTACGCGGAAACGGTGCGCGGCGGCGGCACGGAGCGCGAGCTCGACCTCAGCTGGCGCGACGCGCCGGTAGAGAAGCGGCTCGAGCACGCGCTCATCCACGGCTACGTCGACTTCATCGAGGCCGACGCCGAGGAGGCGCGAGTCCTGTACGAGCGCCCCCTGCAGGTGATCGAGGGCCCGCTGATGGCCGGCATGCAAGTGGTTGGCGATCTGTTCGGCGCGGGCAAGATGTTCCTGCCGCAGGTGGTGAAGAGCGCGCGCGTGATGAAGCGCGCCGTCGCGTATCTCGAGCCGTTCATGGAAGACGAGAAGGCCGCCGGCGGCGCCGGGCGCACGCAGGGGAAGGTCGTGCTGGCGACCGTGAAAGGCGACGTGCACGACATCGGCAAGAGCATCGTCGGCGTCGTGCTCGCCTGTAACAACTACGACGTGGTCGATCTGGGCGTGATGGTCCCCGGCGACAGGATCCTCGACACGGCCGCGGCGGAAGGGGCCGACGTCGTCGGCCTGTCCGGACTGATCACGCCCTCGCTCGACCAGATGGTCGACGTGGCGCGCGAGATGTCGCGGCGCAGCCTCACGCTGCCGCTGTTGATCGGCGGCGCGACGACGTCACGCCAGCACACGGCGGTGCGGATCGCGCCCGAGTACGAGCAGCCCGTCGTGCACGTGCTCGACGCCTCGCGCGTCGTCGGCGTCGTGGCCGACCTGCTCGAGCCCGAGCGCCGCGATCGCCTCGACCGCGAGAACCGCGAGCTTCAAGACCGGCTGCGCGAGCAGCACGCGGAGCGCGGGCGGAAGCCGCTGCTCGGCATCGAGGACGCGCGCGCGAACAAGCAAAGCGTCTCGTCGGGCGATCCGCCGGTGCCCGCGTTCACCGGTGTCCGTCTCGTCGAGCCGCCGTTGGCGGTGCTCCGCGAGTACATCGACTGGCAGTTCTTCTTCCATGCGTGGGAGCTCAAGGGCGCGTTCCCGGCGATCCTCGAGCAGCCGGCGGCGCGCGAGCTCTACGACGACGCCCAGCAGCTGCTCGAAGAGATCGTCCGGGACGGACTGCTCGTCGCCCGCGGCGTCCACGGCTTCTGGCCGGCGGCGTCGGACGGCGACGACGTCGTCGTGCACGACGGCGAGGGCGGCGACGTGCGTTTTTGCTTCCTGCGTCAGCAGTCTGCGTACGGAGACTCGCGGCCGAACCGCTGCCTCGCCGACTACGTTGCCTCGGCCGGCGACTACATCGGCGCGTTCGCGGTCACCGCGGGCATCGGAGTCGACCGGCTCGCGGCCCGCTTCGAGGCCGAGTACGACGACTATCGCGCGATCATGGTGAAGGCCCTCGCCGACCGTCTCGCCGAGGCCTTCGCCGAGTATCTACACGAGGTCGCGCGCCGCGCCTGGTACGAGTCCGGCCCGAAGCCCGCGCCGGCCTCCCTGCTCGGCGAACGGTTCCGCGGCATCCGCCCGGCGTTCGGATATCCCGCCTGCCCCGACCACAGCGAGAAGACGAAGCTCTTCGATCTGCTCCGCGCCGAGCAGGCCGGGGTGTCTCTCACCGAGACGTTCTCGATGATGCCCGCCGCGAGTGTCAGCGGCCTCTACTTCGGGCATCCGGAGGCGCGGTATTTCTCCGTCGGCCGGGTGGGGCGCGACCAGGTCGACGACTACGCCGCCCGGAAGGGGACCTCGACGGCCGACGCGGAGCGCTGGCTGCGCCCGAACCTCGCGTACGAGCCCGATGTCGACCGCGCCCGGGTCGGGGGCTAGCGTGCTGCGCGTGCGTCTTCTTCCGCTCATCGCCGCCTTCGGAACGTTCGTCGTCTTGACGGCGGCTGCGTGGGGAGCCGCCGACCCGAGGTCGCCGCAGCAGCGCCACACGGTTGCGGACATGAAGCTCGCGAACGCGCTCGCGCTGCGCAAGGCCGACCTCGTCGCCGGCTGGAAGGTCGATCCGCGCAAGGCGGGAAGCTCGCGGTGCGCGGCGGAGCCGAACGAGTCGAAGCTCGTGCAGACGGCCAGGGTCGACCCGTCGTTCCTCTGGAAGGACGGCGTGACGACGCTCGGCTCCGAGGTCGACGTCTACAAGACGGCGGCCATGGCGCGCGAGGACTGGGATCTCTCCACGCTGAAGCTCACGAGCACGTGCTTGATCGAGGTCGTCGACGCCGGCCTCGCCGGGCACGGCCGGGTGACGCTCGACTCGGCCACGGTCCTTCCCGCGCCCGGCCTCGCGCAGCGGAGCCTCCACTACCGGCTCGTGATCACGGTGCACGCAGCGCAGACCGTGAAGCTCGTCACCGACCTGATCGCGCTCGCCCACGGCCGCGTGACGGTCGTGCTCCAGGCCCTCTCGGTCGGCTCGCCGCTGTCCGCCGCGGGCTTGTCGGCGGTGGCCGCGAAGCTCGCCGGCCGCCTCGGCGGCGGCAGCGGTATCGGCGCCTAGCCCTCCTGGCGCTGCGGTATCCTGGCTCGCGGCGGTGGCCGTCAGGGCATCGCTCCTCCCGCATGCGGACGACGCTGAAGAGAGGGATGGGCCGGGTTGCGACCGGAAACGGCAACGGAAACGGTCGCGCCGTCCTCCCGCCCCGGGCCCTCGAGCCAATTCGCCGTTACCGGCAGCCGCCGCCCGGGCGGCCTTCGACGGGCCGGCTGATCGGCAAGGTGTTCGGCTGGATCGCGCTCGCGCTGCTCGTCGTCGGCTCCGGGCTCGCCGGCGGGCTCTATCTGTACGGCCACGAGACGCTGAGCGCGCTCGCGCCGCACTCGAAGTCCGTCAAGGCGGCGGCGGGGTATCTCACGCAGGTGCCGCCCCCGTCGCAGCCCGCGACGGCGCTCCTGATCGGCTACGACGCGCGCAGGGGCATCGACGGGTTCGGTGCATCGGGCTCCCGTTCCGACACGATCATGCTGATCCGCGCCGACCCGCAGTTGAACACGCTCTCGATGATGTCGTTCCCGCGCGACCTCGTCGTTCCGATCTACTGCAAGGACACGACATCCGCGATCACGACCGACCGGATCAACACCGCGTTCACGAGCTGCGGTCCTGTCGGCACGCTGAACACGGTCGAGAAGCTCGCCGGGATCCCGATCAACTACCTGATCACGGTGGACTTCCACGGCTTCAAGCTGCTCGTGAACAAGCTGCACGGCGTCTACCTCAACGTCGATCATCGCTACTACATCGCGCCGAACACCGGCACGGCGACGATCAACCTCGAGCCGGGCTACCAGAAGCTCAACGGCCAGCAGGCGCTCGACTTCGTGCGCTTCCGCCACACCGACTCCGACCTGTACCGCGTTGCGCGGCAGCAGCTCTTCGTGGAGGCGCTGAAGGACAGGCTCGCGAGCGGCTTCTCGCTCTTCGACATCCCGAAGCTGATTAGTGCCGTCAAGGGCAGCGTCGAGATCGGACAGGGGGGCTGCCCGGACTGCGCGCCGAGCCTGTCGGAGATCGAGTCGTACGCTGGTCTCGCGTTCAAGCTGCCACCCGGCCATCTCTTCCGTGACACGATCGAGAACCTCCAGCCCTACGGGGTCGCAAACGCCGAGCTCGTCGCGGCGACATCGGACGTGCAGGCCGCCGTCAACGAGTTCCAGCACCCCGACGTGACGCTGGCGCAACGCTCGAATGCCGTCGCGCTCGGCAGGAAGCCGAAGGCGCCGAAGCAGCCGGTGCTGCAGGCGGGCCAGGTGTCGACGCTCGTCCTCAACGGGACGTCGATCCTTGGCCTCGCACGGGACACGTCGTACAAGCTTGCGCTCGCCGGCTACCACACCGTCCAGCTGCCGCCGACCGTCCTCGCCGACGCGCCGAGCCAGGGCTACTACTCGAACTACGTGTACTACGACTCGGTGCAGCCGAACGCGCGCCAGGCCGCGGACGAGCTGAAGGCGACGTTTGGCGCGCATACGCTCGTCGCGCCGCTGCCGCCGGAAATCGCGTCGCTCTCGCAGCAGGCCGGCAATCCGCTCACGGTCGTGGTCGTGGGCACGAGCTTCAGCGGCGAGCTCGAGAGCCCGCAGGCCCATGTCGTGCAGGTCGCACCCCATGTACCGCCGGACGTTCGCGCCGACCCAGGGCTCACGCTCGCGGCGCTCCAGGCCGTCCGGAGCAAGGTTGGGTTCCGGATCCTGCAGCCGACCGAGATCGAGCATTCGTCGACGCTCGCCGCCAGCGACTCTGTCCGCGTCTTCAGGGCGGCGCCGCACACGCACGAGCTGGCGATGACCTTCGTGACGGGAGCGGGCAACGTCTACTGGAACGTGATCGAGACGAGCTGGGCGAATCCCCCGATCCTGCGCCATGCGACGAGCCACGTCCGGCTTCAAGGCCGCTCATTCGACCTCTACACGACCGGGGGAGACATCACGATGGTCGTGCTCCACGAGGGCGGCACGAGCTACTGGGTGGTCAACAGCGTCCTCAACGACCTCTCGAACGAGACGATGCTCGCAATCGCCAAGGGCCTTCAGCCTATGGGTAAGTAGGCTTCCGCCGTGGCACGGATCGCGATGTTCGGGGCCGGCTACGTCGGTCTCGTCACCGGCGCGTCGTTTGCCGACCTCGGGCACGAGGTCGTGATTCGCGACGTCCTGCCTGACCGGATCGAACGGCTCCAAGCCGGTGAGGTGCCGATCTATGAGCCCGGCCTCGACGAAGTGCTCGAGCGTAACGCGGGACGGATCCACTTCACGCTCGACATGGCCGAGGCCGTCGAGGGCGCGGAGTTCATCTACGTCGCGGTCGGCACGCCGCCCACGCACTCGGGCGACGCCGATCTCTCGGCGGTGTGGTCGGTCGTCGACGGACTGCCTGCAGACCTTCCCGGCCGACCCATCGTCGTGATGAAGAGCACGGTGCCCGTCGGCACCGGTGGGCACGTGCGGGCGCGGCTCGACGAGCGCGGGCTGACGAACGTCGGCTATGTCTCGAATCCGGAGTTCCTCGCCGAAGGCAGCGCGCTCGCCGACTTCATGAGCCCCGACCGGATCGTCGTCGGTGCGTTCCAGGACGGCGACGGCGACCGCGTCGTCAGTCTGCATAGCGCGATCGCGACCGAGATCGTGCGCACCGACGTGCCGTCGGCCGAGCTCGTGAAACTCGCGGCGAACGCCTTCCTCTCCACGCGTATCAGCTTCATCAACGAGATCGCGAACGTCTGCGAGCTCGTCGGCGCGGACGTCGTCGATGTCGCGCGCGGCGTCGGTCTGGACCACCGCCTCGGGCCGCATTTCCTGCGCGCCGGAATCGGCTTCGGGGGCTCCTGCTTCCCGAAGGACGTCACGTCGCTGAAACAGCTTGCCGGCAACTCTGGCTATCCCTTCCTGCTGCTCCAGGCGGTGTGGGAGGTGAACGAGCTGCAGAAGCGCCGCGTCGTCGCCAAGCTGCAAAAGCACCTCGGCTCGCTGCGCGGCAAGAAGGTGGCGCTGCTCGGGCTCGCGTTCAAGCCGAACACCGACGACACGCGCGAGGCGCCGAGCCGGGTGATCGCGTACCGCCTCCTCGCGGAGGGCGCCGAGGTGCGTGCGTGGGACCCGGTCGCGCATCCGGACGATCTCCAGGGCGTCGAGCTGTGCGACTCGGTGCTCGATGCCGTTCGCGATGCGGACGCGGCGGTGATCGTGACGGAGTGGCCGGAGCTGCGTTCGGTCGCCTCGCCCGAGGTTCGCGACGCGATGGCGCGGCCGGTGCTGGTGGACGGCCGGAATCTGCTCGACCCGGTGGAGGCACGTGCGGCCGGCTTCGTCTACGAGGGGATCGGGCGGCCGCGGCACGCGTCGCCGGCCGACTTGCAGAGCCTGCGCGAGCTCGACGCGGAGCTGCGGCACTGATGGAGGCGCTCGTCCTTGCCGGCGGCAAGGCGGAGCGGCTGGGCGAGGCGGCGCAGGGACTTCCGAAGCCGCTCGTCCCGGTCGCCGGGCATCCGCTGGCCCAGTACACGGTCGCGCGGCTCGTCGACGCCGGCGTCGACCGCGTCATCCTCGCCTGTCGCGCAGGCCAGGAGGAGATGTTCGTGAACGCGCTCGCAGGGCTCGGTGCCGAGATCGAGCCGGTGGGCGAGCAGGAGCCGCTCGGACGTGGCGGCGGCCTGCGTCTCGCGGCGTCGCGCCGGCGCGAGCCGGGCGCCGTGCTCGCGTTGAACGGCGACGAGCTGCTCGACGTCGACTTCGGCGACGTCGTCGCCGAGCATGAGCGGTCCGGGGCTGAGGCGACGATCGTCGTCGCGCAGGTCTACTCGCCGTTCGGCGTCGTCGACCTCCAGGACGACGACGCGATCACCGGCTTCACGGAGGCGCCGAAGCTGCCGCACTGGGTCAACTCGGGCGTGTACGTACTCGGTGAGGAGGCGCTGGTGCGCCTGCCCGAGCGCGGCGACCACGAGCAGAGCACGTTCCCCGAGCTGGCGGCGGAGGGCAAGCTCCACGGCTACCGGCACGAGGGCGTCTGGCTGACCGTGAACACGCCGAAGGACCTGCGGCGGGCCGAGGAGTTCGTGCAGGAGCACCCCGACTGGCGGCCCCGCCAGAGGTTCGCGTGAGCGTGTTCGCCGGCCGCCGGTTCGAGCCGCGAAAGGTGGAGAAGCCGTGGGGCTGGGAGCTGATCTGGGCCCAGGCCGAGGAGTACGTCGGCAAGATCCTGTTCGTCCGCGCCGGCCAGTCGCTCAGCCTCCAGTACCACGTGCAGAAGGACGAGAGCTGGTACGTGGAGAGCGGCCGCGCCGAGCTCGAGCTGGGGGAGGTCGGGGCGGAGACCCTGGAGAAGCAGACGATCGGCCCGGGCGACTGCTTCCGCTTCCGGCCGGGCACCGTCCATCGGGTCACGGCGCTCGAGGACACGACGATCGTCGAGGTCTCGACGCCGCAGCTCGAGGACGTCGTCCGGCTCGAGGACAAGTACGGCCGCGCCGGTACGAGCGAACCTTGACACGAATGTGTTAAGGTCGTCGCTGTGGACGGGCTGAAGGTTGGAGAGGCGGCGGCGCACACGACGTGGTCGCCGCGGATGCTTCGCTATCTCGAGCGCCTCGGCCTCGTCGTCCCGTCCCGCACCGGCGCCGGCTACCGGCTCTATGCGCTCCGCGAGCTGAACCAGCTCCGGTCGCTCGCCGAGCTCCGCCGGCGGTACCGACTCGAGATCTCCGATCTCGTCTTTGCTGCACGGCTCCGGCGGGAGCCCGACCTGCGGAGGGCCGTCGACGGCTGGCTGGCCGACGCCGACGATCTCGCCTGGGTCGAATGGGAGCAGCGCAAGCACGAGCGGCTGCTCGCCGCCTGATTCGAAAGGACACGATGGCATCGACGAAACGCTATGACGTGAAGGAGCTCGCGCTCGCTGCGGAAGGCAAGCGGCGGATCGAGTGGGCCGACCGGCAGATGCCGGTGCTCGCCGCGATCCGCGAGCGGTTCGAGCGCGACCAGCCGCTGAGCGGCTACCGCATCTCGGCGTGTCTGCACGTGACGACCGAGACCGCCAACCTCATGCGCACGCTGAAGGCGGGCGGCGCCGACGTCGTGCTCTGCGCGTCCAACCCGCTCTCGACGCAGGACGACGTTGCCGCCGCGCTCGTCGAGGAATACGACATCTCGGTCTTCGCGATCAAGGGCGAGGATCACGACACGTACTACGCGCACATCGAGGCGGCCGTCGACCACAAGCCGCATCTGACGATGGACGACGGCGCGGACGTGATCGGCGTGCTCCACTCGGCGCGCCGCGAACAGCTCGGCGACATCATCGCCGGCACGGAGGAGACGACGACCGGCGTCATCCGCCTGAAGGCGCTCGAGGCGGAGGGCAAGCTCGGCTTTCCGATCATCGCCGTCAACGCGGCGCAGACGAAGCATCTGTTCGACAACCGCTACGGGACAGGCCAGTCGACGATCGACGGCATCATCCGCGCGACGAACGTCTTGCTTGCGGGGAAGAAGTTCGTCGTCGCCGGCTATGGCTGGGTCGGGCGCGGCGTCGCGTCGCGCGCCAGGGGCATGGGCGCGCTCGTGATCGTGACCGAGGTCGACCCGATGCGCGCGCTCGAGGCATCGATGGACGGGTTCGAGGTGCTGCCGATGGGGGAGGCCGCGAAGGTCGGCGGGCTCTTCTGCACCGCGACCGGCGACAAGCACGTGATCGCGCGGGAGCATCTGGAGCTGATGCAGGACGGCGCCATCCTCGCGAACACGGGCCACTTCAACGTCGAGATCGACATCCCCGCGCTGCGGGAGCTTGCGTCGGAGACGCGGATGGCGCGTGAGTTCGTCGAGGAGTTCACGCTCGCCGACGGACGGCGGCTCTACCTCATCGCCGACGGCCGGCTCGTGAACCTCTCTGCCGCCGAGGGTCACCCGGCGCTCGTGATGGACATGTCCTTCGCCAACCAGGCGCTCGCGGTCGAATACGCGGTGCAGCACGCGGGCGAGCTCGACCGGAGGGTGTACCCGGTGCCGGATGAGATCGACCGGGAGATCGCGCGGCTGAAGCTCGCCACGATGGGCGTCACGATCGACACGCTCACCGAGGAGCAGGCGAGCTATCTCGCCTCGTGGGACGAGGGCACCTGAGCCGGCGCGACCGTTGAGCAGTCTCGACCCCGAGCGGATCGTGCGGCTCGAGGAGCAGCCGCCGTGCGTCGTGCTCCTCGACCAGCGCCGTCTGCCCGAGGCGGAGATCGAGCTCGTGTGCACGTCGTCGGCCGAAGTGGCCGAGGCGATCCGGACGCTGGCGGTTCGCGGCGCGCCGGCGATCGGCGTCGCAGCCGCGTATGGGCTCGCTCTCGCGGCCCTGTGCGGCGAGGATCTCGACGAGGCGGCGCGCACGCTTGCCGGTGCGCGCCCCACTGCGGTCAACCTCGCCTGGGCGGTCGAGGAGATGCGGCCCGACCCGTCACCGGAACGGGCGCGGGCGCTGCACCGTGAAGAGGTCGAGCGCTGTCGGCGCATGGCCGTCCACGCAGTGGGTCTGTTCGGCCCGGGAACGCGCGCGCTCACGCACTGCAACGCGGGCGGGCTCGCCACCGGCGGCTACGGCTCCGCGGTCGGCGCGCTGCGCGCAGCGTGGGAGCGCGGGCTGCTCGAGCACGTGCTCGTCGGCGAGACGCGTCCGCTGCTCCAGGGCGCGCGGCTCACCGCGTGGGAGCTCGAGGCGGACGGCATCCCGCACGCGGTGATCGCCGACTCGGCCGCCGCGTCGATGATGGCGCGCGGCGAGGTCGACCTCGTCGTCACGGGTGCCGACCGGATCGCCGCGAACGGCGACACCGCGAACAAGATCGGCACGTACGCGCTCGCGGTGCTCGCCGCGTACCACGAGATCCCGCTCTACGTCGTGGCACCGACCTCGACGCTCGACCTCGCGACGCCGTCGGGCGCCGGCATCCCGATCGAGGAGCGCGATCCGGCCGAGGTGACGAGCCGCTTCCCTGCGCGCAATCCTGCCTTCGACGTGACGCCCGGCGCGCTCGTGGCCGCGATCGTCACCGAGGACGGCGTCCACCGCGCGCCGTACGCCGAGTCGCTCGTCCAGGCCCACGCCGCCGCGTGAAGGCGATCGTCCTCGCTGCGGGCTACGCCACCCGCCTCTACCCGCTCACGGAGAGCCGGGCGAAGCCGCTGCTTCCGGTCGGCGGCAGGCCGATGCTCGACTACATCATCGACGCGCTCGACGAGGTGCCGGAGATCGACGCCGTGCACGTGGCGACGAACCACAAGTTCGCCGACTCGTTTGCGCAGTGGGCGGCGGAGCGCGTGCACGGCCGCGTTCGCCCGGTGATCCACGACGACCTCACGATGAGCGAGGACGACCGCCTTGGTGCGATCGGGGCTGTTCGCTTCGTGCTCGACGAGGCCGGGCTCGAAGGGGACGACCTGCTCGTCGTCGCGGGCGACAACCTGTTCGACTTCAGCCTCGACGAGTACGTCCGGTGGTGGCGCGAGAAGGGAGAGGCGAGCGCCGTCGCGCTGTACGACGTCGGCGATCTCGCGCTCGCGCGCAAGTACGGGATCGTCGCCGTCGCCGCCGACGAGCGGATCGAGTCGTTCGAGGAGAAGCCGGAGCGACCGCGGTCGACGCTGGCCGCGACGGCGGCGTATCTCTACCACCGCGCGCACGTGCCGTTCGTGCACCGCTACCTCGCCGAGGGCAACTCGCCCGATCAGCCGGGCCGTTTCATCGCCTGGCTGCATACGCGTGCACCCGTGTTCGGTCACAGAGTGGAGGGGGAGTGGCGCGACATCGGCGATGTCGACCAGCTGCTCGAGGCGGACAGCCGCCTGCGTGAGCGCGCGGGTCTGCCGGCGCGAGACTCGTACACCCCCGAGTAGAGTCCTACAAATGACAAGCGCACAGCTCACCGACGACGTCCGCTGGGATCTCACCGATCTCGCGCCGGGCGCCGAAGAAGCGCGCTCGGAGTGGTCGGAGCTCGTCGTGCGCACCGCCGATTTCTCGTCGCGCTACCGCGGCCGCGTGGCGGAGCTCAGCGCCGCCGAGCTGCGCGTGCTGCTCGACGAGGCGGACGAGCTCGAGCAGGACATCTCGCGCCTCCAGGTCTACACGCACCTGCGGCTCGGGCGCGACGCGGCCGACGCCGAAGCGAACGACCTCGCGACATTTTCGCGGGACCGCGGTGCGGAGATCGAGAACGCGCTCGTCTTCCTCGGCCTGGAATGGATCGCCCTCGACGACGAGCGCGCGGAGGCGCTGCTCGCGTCACCGGAGCTTGCTCCATTCGCACACAAGCTCCGCGTCGAGCGCGAGGAGAAGCCGTACGTGCTCAGCGAGCCGGAGGAGCAGGCGCTCAACGCGCGCCGGCCGACCGTCTCCGCCTGGCAGGCGCTGCACGACCGGCAGGTTGCAACACTCGAGATCCCTTTCGACGACGGTGCGGGTGAGCGCTCGCACACCGTCAGCACGCTGCTCGCGTACCTCTACCGGCCGGAGCGCAAGCTCCGCCTTTCCGCGCAGGCGGCGCTGCTCGACGGACTCGAGCCGCGGGCCGACGTGCTCGCTGCCTGCTACGACGCGCTCGTCGGCGACCGGCTCGGCCTCGACCGGCTGCGCGGCTTCGGCGACCCGATGCAGCCGACGAACATGAGCAACGAGCTCGACGGCGAGACGGTCGAGGCGATGATGGCCGCGACCGAGGAGAGCTACGAGATCGCGCGCAAATGGTTCCGCGCGAAGGCGCGGCTGCTCGGTCTCGACAAGCTCGAGCTCGCCGACCAGTACGCGCCACTCGCCGATCCACGCGCCTTTTCGTGGCCGGAAGCGGTGGAGATCGTCGACTCGTCGTTCGGGCGGTTCTCGCCGCGCCTGGCGGAAATCTTCCGTGCCTGCCTCGACGCCGGCCACGTGGACGCGCCGCCCCGTCCCGGCAAGGCCACCGGCGCCTATTGCACCGATGTGTCGAAGCCGGTGCTCCCGTATGTGCTGCTGAACTTCACCGAGCGGCTGCGCGACGTCACCACGCTTGCGCACGAGTTCGGACACGCGACGCACAACGTGCTGTCGCTCGAGCGTCAGGTATGGCGGTCGCATCGCACGGGCATCCCGCTCGCGGAGGTGCCGTCGACCTTCGCTCAGTCGCTCGCCGACGACTACCTCCTCGAGGCGGAGGGCGACGCGCAGACACGGGCCGCGCTCGCGTCCGACCGGCTCGAGAACGGCTTCGCCGCGATCTTTCGCCAGACGGTGCTCGCGCGATTCGAGCAGCGCGCGTACGCGGTGCGGATGGACGGACGGGCGTTGACCGCGGAAAGGCTCTCGGAGCTGTGGCAGGAGGAGCAGACGAAGTACTACGGCGACGCGCTCGCGATTCCGGACGGCTATCGCGTCGGCTGGTCGTACATCCCGCATTTCATCCATGTTCGCTTCTACACGTACGCCTACTCCTTCGCGCAGCTTGTCGCGCTGCTCCTGTACGGGCGCTACCGCGAGGATCCGGAGGCGTTCGCGCCGCTCTACCTCGATCTCCTCGCCGCCGGCGGCTCGGCGTCGCCGGCCGACCTGCTCGCGCCGTTCGGCCTCGACCTGCGCTCGACTGACACCTGGCGCTCCGCGTTCGTCCAGCTCGACGCGCTGCGCGAGAACGCCGAGGAGCTTGCAGCCGCAGCCGCCGGCTGAGCAACGCGTCTACGAGTTACACGCGTCCGACCGGGAACCCCACCTCCCTCCCCGTTGGCGTGAGCCTAGATCCGCGGCGGACGCGTGTGGTCACGAGACGCGCGCAGCTTCCCGGCTCTTCCCCGGCGCGGGGCCACGACGGCGGCGTACGGCGCTAGCGTCGAGCGATGCTCGACGTGCTGCTGCCGCAGCGGTGCCTCGTCTGCGGCACCGCCGGCGGACAGCTCTGCGCCGCCTGCCGCGCACGCCT
>DATCBP010000073.1:0-110034 GCA_036511815.1 Gaiellaceae bacterium | reverse complement strand
ATCGCCGCGCCCGCCATCGTTCCCGCGAGCGGCTGCGCGCCGCCCATGCCGCCCAGCCCTGCGGTCAGGATCGTCCGCCCGCTCAGGTCGGGCGAGCCGAAGTGCTTCTCGCCCGCCGCGGCGAAAGTCTGGAAGGTGCCCTGGAGGATCCCCTGCGTGCCGATGTAGATCCACGAGCCGGCGGTCATCTGGCCGTACATCGTCAGCCCCAGCGCCTCGAGGCGGCGGAACTCGTCCCACGTCGCCCATTTCGGCACGAGCAGCGAGTTCGCGATCAGCACGCGTGGCGCGTTCTCGTGCGTCGTGAAGATGCCGACGGGCTTGCCGGACTGCACGAGCAGCGTCTCGTCGGGGCCGAGCTCGAGCAGCGCGCCGACGATCGCGCGCAGCGCCTCGTGGCTGCGCGCCGCCTTGCCGGAGCCGCCGTACACGATCAGCTCCTCCGGCTTCTCCGCCACCTCGGCGTCGAGGTTGTTCAGCAGCATCCGCAGAGGCGCCTCCGTCGACCACTGGCGTGCGTTCAGCCGCGTCCCCCGCGGCGCACGAATGTGCAAGAGATCGCCGCAGAGCGCTTCGACGCGCGCGCCGAGTGTTTCGGTTGCGCTCATCGCAGCGCCCCCACTTCCCCTTCGACGGCGGCCTGGATCGAGCCGCTGCGGATGCCGTCCGCGACCGCCTCGATGTCCGGCGAGAGCGACCGGTCGTCGCGCAGCCGCGGCGAGAGCGCTCGTACGGCCGCACGCGTCGCGCGCACGCCGACCCCGGGCTCGAGCGGCGCATGGAATTCCACCGCCTGCGCGCCCGCGAGCAGCTCGATCGCAAGCGCGCTCTCGCAGTTCGACAGCACCTGCCACGCCTTCAGGCCTCCGGCGTTGCCCATGGACACGTGATCCTCCTGCCCCGCGCTCGTCGGAATCGAATCGACCGACGCAGGGTGGCACAGGACCTTGTTCTCGGAGACGAGGGCGGCGGCCACGTACTGGGTGATCATGAAGCCGCTGTTGAGGCCGCCGTCGGTGGTGAGGAACGCCGGCAGCCCGTCGGAGAGGTTCGGGTTGACGAGCCGCTCGACCCGCCGCTCCGAGATGCTCGCGAGCTCGGCCACCGCCATCGCGAGCGCGTCGAGCGCGAACGCGAGCGGCTGGCCGTGGAAGTTCCCGTTCGAGACGAGCGCCTCGTCGTCGACGAGCACGAGCGGATTGTCGGTCGCGGCGTTCAGCTCGACGGACACGGTGTAGTCCGCGTAGTCGAGCAGGTCGCGCGACGCGCCGTGCACCTGCGGGGCGCAGCGCAGCGAGTACGCGTCCTGCACCTTGTCGCACCAGCGGTGCGCCTCGTTGATCGCGGAGCCTTCGAGGAGCTGGAGCACGTTCGCGGCTGCGTCGCCCTGGCCGCGCAGCGGCCGCAGCGCGTGGATCTGCGGCAGGAACGACGTGCGCGAGCCCTGCAGCGCTTCGATCGACTGCGCGCAGGCGAGATCGGCGGCGCGGGCGAGCCGGCGGGCGCGGACGAGCCCGAGCGCGAGGAATGCGGCCATGAACTGCGTCCCGTTGATGAGCGACAAGCCTTCCTTTGCGCCGAGCCTGATCGGCTCGAGCCCAACGCGTGCGAGCGCTTCGAAGCCGGGAAGCCGCTCGCCCGCGACGAACGCCTCGCCTTCGCCGACGAGTGGCAGCGCGAGATGTGCGAGCGGAGCGAGGTCTCCGGACGCACCGACGGAGCCGCGGCTCGGCACGACGGGCAGGACACCGCGCTCGAGACATTCGAGCAGCAGCTCGACGGTCTCGATCCGCGCGCCCGAGTTCCCCTTCGCGAGCGTGTTCGCGCGCAGCAGCATGGCGGCGCGCACGATCTCGTCGGCATACGGCTCGCCGACGCCGCACGCGTGCGAGCGGAGCAGGCGAAGCTGAAGCTCCTCGGTTAGCTCTTCCGGGATCGAGCGGTTGACGAAGCGGCCGAAGCCGGTGTTGACCCCGTACGTGTGCTCGCGCGCGCCGTGTGCCGCCCGCTCGACGAGCTCCCGCGCGGCCCGCATCTTCCCGCGCGCGGCATCCGCCAGGGTGACCCGGACGCCTTCGACGGATGCCGCCCACACGTCCTCGACGGTGAGATCGTCTCCGGTGAGCGCGATCGGCGTCCGCTCTCCCACGCGGCGAGTCTAGTCCTGGTCCAGCCCCGGTCGGCGGATGCCGATGCAGTTGCCACGCGTCATTCTGACCGGGGAGTCCCAGTGCGCCGCCTCGCCGTTTCGTCCTGCCTGCTCGTTGTGCTGCTCATGGCCACGTCGGCGTCCGGGGCCCGCACACCGGGGGGCGCGACGTCCGCCCGTTTCGTTCTCCGGATCAGCGCGGTCACGACGAGCGGCTCGATCGTGATCGACGGCTCCGGAGCGGTCGACAACGCACGCGGGCTCGCGACGGCGCAGCTGACGTCGAGCACCGGCGCAACCTTCGGCGCCGTGATCGCGTCATCGCCGCATCTCACCACCTTCATCCACGGCGGAGTCGTCAAGAACCTCCCGGACGGCAAGACGTGGGAGCGCGACGACGGCGCGGCAACGGCGCCGTTCATCGATCCGGGCCTCGCACTGAGGTTGGGCTCGCGCGGCGGGCACAAGCTCGGCACCGTCCGGCTCGGCACCGTGTCGACGACGAAGTACGCGATTCACATCAGTCCTCTCGACGCGACGCTGCTCGCGCCGGCCGCGTCCAAGAAGCTGCTCGCGGCGGGGGTACCTGCGGTCGTCTGGCTCGACAGTTCGGGTGATGTTCGCCTCTTCCATACGGCCGTGCCCTTCGGCAGCGGAGGAACGGCCACGATCGACGAGGCTTTCGCCGCGTTCGGCACGCCCGTGCACGTGGCGCTGCCGCCGGCCGGCGCGGTCTGGGATGCGCAGGTCGACGGAGCCGTTCGTGCCGCGGTCGCCTCGGTCGAGGCGTACAACGCCGACAACAACGCGGGCGGGGCGCACGACCCCGACAAGTTCGGCAGCGGATACCAGGGCATGACGCTGGCGTACCTGACGAAGAATTACGACAGCGGCATCGACCAGGGACTGAAGATCGTCCGCGCGACGGCGGCGAGCTACTGCATCGAGCTGACCCAGGACGGCATCACGTTGAACAAGAAGGGGCCGTCCGCGTCGATCACGTCCGGCCACTGCTAGCGCCTGCGTCGCCGAGCAGGCGGAGCTCGAGTACCCGCGACGCGTCGAAGCCGTCGAGGCGGAGCGCAGCGCCGGCCGCGGCGAGCGCTGCAGCAGCGGGCATCAGTCCGACGAGCTCGGAGCCGGCGACCTCGACGCCGCGCGCGCGTGCCTCCCTCTCGATCGCGGCGACGAGCTCGTGCAGCGGCGCGGCCTGCCAGTCCTCGACGTTCATGCTCACCTGCGCGTGCCCGGCCCGCGGCAGATCGAGCCCGAGCGCGCGCACGCCCGGGAAGCCGCCGTCGCGCTCGCGCACGACGTGCGCGATCTCGCGCGCGGCTTCGACGTTCGCGCCGACGAGATTGACGTTGAACGCGATCAGCGGCGGCCGCGCACCGACGATCACGCCGCCGGCGGCGGGGTCAAGGCGCGACGGTCCGAAGTCCGGCGCGAGCTCGCCGGCGTCGATCCGGCGCTGCAGCTCCTCCGGCCCGCCCCGGCGGTAGAACGCGGGACCTCGCCCAGGCGCGAGCTCGGCGTAGAGGAAGACCGGCAGGCCCAGCTCCTCGCCGATGCGCCGCGCGAGCTCGAGCGCGGTCTCGCGGGCGCGCGCCGCGTCATCGGCTCGCAGCGGCACGATCGGCACGACGTCGGCCGCGCCGATCCGCGGGTGCGCGCCTTCCTGGCAGCGCAGGTCGATCCGCTCGCGCGCGCACACGATCCCCGCGAGCAACGCCTCGACGAGCTGCGCGCGGTCGCCGGCGAGCGTGAACACCGAGCGGTGGTGGTCGGCGTCCGCATGCACGTCGAGCAGCGACGCCCGCGCGGACAGTGCCGCGCCGATCGCGTCGAGCACAGCCGCATCGCGTCCTTCCGAGAAGTTCGGGACCGCTTCCAGCGGGAGAGCCATTGCGCGGAGCCTACGGCTCGGCGGCGAGCACGCGTGCGCATTCCTCGCAGACGTGCGGCGGCACGAGGCCGAGCCGCATGCCGAGGTAGAACGTCCGGCATCCCACGCAGAGGCCGAACGCCGCCTCGAGCGACGCGAACACCGCAAGCACGCCGATGAACCCGAGCGCGACGGCATGCTCGCCGAACGCGAACCACAGCAGGGTCGCGGTGACGGTGAACACGGCGCCGATCGCCTGCGCGAACCGCTTCGCGGGTCCGGGCGAGTAGCGGTGCCTCACGTGGAGCCGAGGCGTGACGACGCGTGTTGCGAGCTGGCCGAGCGGGCTCAGCTTCGGTCCCGTGAGGACGCGCGCGAGAAACCCGTACATCAGCACCGGCAGCAGCCAGCCCTGCTGGAATGCGACCGTGAGCACGGCGAGCACTGCGACCGATCCCGCCACGACGCGCGCCGAGGTCTCGTTGACCGGGTTGGGAAACGAGAGGAGGGCGCGCATCCCTGTCCACTCTGCCTTGCGCGCATGACCGCTCGCAAATCGTCCTACCGCTCGCTCGCCGCGCTTCACCGCGACCTCGCGTCCTGCCGGGTCTGCGCCGAGGCCGGGTTTCCGCTCGAGTCGCTGCCCGTGCGGGTTCCCGGCAGCGGCCGGCGCGCCTATCTGTTCGGGCAGGCACCAGGCATCGTCGAGGGCGAGGAACGGCTCCCGTGGCGCGGGCGCGCGGGCCGGACGCTGCGGCGCTGGCTCGAGCTCGACGAGGACGCGTTCTACGCCACCTTCTACTGCGCCTCGGTGACGCGCTGCTATCCCGGCCGGGCCGCGTCGGGCCGCGGCGACCGCACGCCGACCCCGCGCGAGCAGGAGCTGTGCGCGTTCTGGCAGCGGTGGGAGCTCGACCTGCTGCAGCCGCCGTTGATCGTCACGGTGGGCGGGCTCGCGCTGCGCAGCATGCTCGGCCTGCGCGAGCTGACGCCGTGCGTCGGCGAGCGCTTCGACCGCGACGGCGCCGTCGTCGTGCCGCTGCCGCACCCATCCGGGGCGAGCGGCTGGCTCAACGCGTCCGCGAACCGGCAGCGGCTCGACCGTGCGCTCGAGCTCGTCGACGGCGAACTGGCGCGGATTACCCTGTCTCCGTGAGTGCCGTCCCATACCGGACCACGTTCGTCCGGCTGCTCGGATTCCTGCGGCCCTACCGCGTCGGGGTCGCCGTGTCCTCCGTGCTCGCGGTCGGCTACCAGGGCGCGCAGATCGCCCTCATCTGGGTGACCGGGCGCGAGGTGATCGACAAGGCGATCGTGCACCACGACGCGCACCGGCTCTGGTTCTACGTCGTGCTGATCCTCGCGCTGGGAACGCTGCGCGCCGTCCTCATGGTCGGGCGACGCATCCTCTCCGGCCGGCAGGCGCTCGACGTCGAGATGGACATGCGCAACGGCCTCTACGCGAAGCTCGTACGGCTTTCTTTCGGCTTCTACGACCGCCACCAGACGGGCCAGCTGATGTCGCGCGCGACCGTCGACCTCCAGGGCGTGCGCTTCTTCCTCGGCTACGGCCTCGTGTTCTTCTTCCAGAACGCGCTGACCGTCGTCTCGGTCACGGTCGTCCTCTTCTTCTTCCAGTGGAAGCTCGCGCTGATCGCGCTCGCGATCACGCCGCCGCTCGTGGCGCTCGCGTACCGGTACAGCCACATCGCGCACCCGACCCTGCGCGACGTGCAGCAGCGGCTCGCGGACGTCGCCACCGTGGCCGAGGAGAACATCGTCGGCGTCCACGTCGTGAAGGCGTTCGCCCAGGAGCCGGCCGAGGAGGAGAAGTTCCGCGTGCGCTCGGAGCTCGTGTTCGACCAGACACTGCGCGCGAACCGGCAACGCGCGACGTACGTGCCGCTGATCTCGTTCGTGCCGATGCTCGCGCAGGCCGCCGTGCTGCTCGTCGGCGCGCGCATGGTCGCGCGCGGAACGCTCTCGCCGGGCAGCTTCAGCGCGATCTTCCTCTACCTCGGCATGCTCGTGACGCCGCTGCGCTCGCTCGGCATGTGGATCGGCCAGGCGCAGCGCGCGACCGCTTCCGGGGAGCGCATCTTCCAGGTGCTCGACGAGCCGGAGGAGGTCGCCGACGCAGCGCACGCGGGCGAGCTGCCGCCCGGCGACGGCGCGATCCGCTTCGAGAACGTCTCGTTCGAGTACCTCGCGGGCCGACCCGTCCTTCGCGACGTCGATCTCGACATCCCCGCCGGCCGCACGGTCGCGCTGATCGGGCATACCGGCTCCGGCAAGACGACGCTGACGTCGCTCGTGCCGCGCTTCTACGACGTGACGAGCGGTCGCGTCACCGTGGACGGCGTCGACGTGCGCGACGTGACACTGACGTCGCTGCGGCACGAGATCGGCGTCATCTCGCAGGATCCGTTTCTCTTCTCCGCGACCGTGCGCGAGAACATCGCCTTCGGCCGCGGCGAGCTGAGCGACGAGGAGGTCGAGCAGTTCGCGCGCGCGGCCCAGGCGCACGAGTTCGTCGAGCGGCTGCCGCAGCGCTACGAGACGGTGATCGGCGAGCGTGGGATCACGCTCTCGGGCGGACAACGGCAGCGGATCGCGATCGCGCGCGCACTCGCCGTCGATCCGCGCGTGCTCATCCTCGACGACGCGACCGCGTCGGTGGACGCGACGACCGAGGCGCACATCCGCGTCGGCCTGCGTGCCGCGATGAAGGGACGGACGACGCTGATCATCGCGCACCGCCTCTCGACGATCGCTCTCGCGGACGAGATCGTCGTGCTCGACGAGGGCAGGGTCGCGGCGCGCGGGCCGCACCGGGAGCTGCTCGAGACGAGCCCCGTATACCGCGAGATCCACGACCACGGCCTGCTCGAGCGCCGGTTCACGGATGCGATCGAGGCGCGCGGCGGGATCGGGGAGGTCGCGTGAGGGTCCACCAGCCCGGGAGCAGCCTCACGAGGGAGCGCGGCGCACAGGTCGACGACTGGTCGTGGCACAAGACCCGGCGCCGGCTGGGCGTGCTCTGGCGTTTGACCCGTCCCTACCGCGGCCGGACCGGTCTGTCGGTGATCTCGCTGCTGACCGCGACGGCCACGGCGCTCGCGCCGCCGTTCCTCGCGAAGTACGCGCTCGACGACGCGATCCAGCACCGCGACGGCACGCGCCTGACGGTCGTCGTCGCCATCTTCGTCGGCGCAGGGCTCGCGAACTGGGGCATGACGTACGTCGAGACGTACCTCACCGGCTGGGTCGGCGAACGGATCCTCGCCGACCTGCGCATGCGCCTGTTCGCGCACCTCCAGCGGCTCTCGCTCGGGTTCTACGAGCGCAACCGCGCCGGCGTGATCATCAGCCGCCTGACGAACGACGTCGAGGCGATCGACCAGCTCGTCACCGACGGCGTGACGACGCTCGTGCAGAGCACGCTCACGCTCGTGGGCACCGCGATCATCCTCTTCGTCCTCGACTGGCGGCTCGCGCTCGCTACCTGCGCTGTGCTCCCGTTCGTGAGCGTGGCGACGTTCTTCTTCCGCGCCCGCTCGGAGCGCGTCTACGCCGATGTCCGCGAGCGGCTCGGGCTCGTGACGGCGACCCTCGCCGAGGACATCGCCGGCATGCGCATCGTCCAGGCCTTCACGCGCGAACAGGAGGCAAAGCGCAACTTCCGGGCGGTCGCGCAGCGCTACCGCGAGTCGAACATGCAGACCGTCGTGCTGAGCGGGCTCTTCTTCCCGTTCGTCGACCTGATGTCCTCGGTCGCGCTCGCCGTCGTGCTCGGATACGGCGGCCATCTGTACTTCGCGCACGCGCTGACGCTCGGGACGCTGTTCGCGTTCATGCTGTACGTCCAGAACTTCTTCGACCCAGTGCAGCAGCTCTCGCAGCTCTACGGCACGTTCCTCTCCGCCGCCGCCGCTCTCGACAAGATCGTCGGCATTCTCGACGAGGAGCCGCAGGTCGTCGACCGACCGGACGCGCGCGAGCTGCCGCGCGTCGCCGGCCACGTGCGCTTCGAAGGCGTGCGGTTCGCATACGGGCGCGGCGACGAGGTGCTGCACGGCATCGATCTCGACGTCCCGGCGGGCACGACCGTGGCTCTCGTCGGCCACACCGGCGCAGGCAAGTCGACGATCGCGAAGCTGATCGCGCGCTTTTACGAGCCGCAGGACGGGCGGATCACGATCGACGGGTTGAACCTGAACGAGGTGACGCAGCGCTCGCTGCGCGCGCAACTCGGCGTCGTGCCGCAGGAGGGCTTCCTCTTCGCCGGCACGGTCGCGGAGAACATCGCCTTCGGCAAGCCGAACGCGACAGCGGAGGAGATCGTGCGCGCCGCGCAGACCGTCGGCGCGCACGAGTTCGTGCTGCGCCTCGAGGACGGCTACGAGACGCAGCTCGGCGAGCGCGGATCCCGGCTCTCGCTCGGCCAGCGTCAGCTCGTCGCGTTCGCGCGTGCCTTGCTCGCCGACCCGCGGATCCTCATCCTCGACGAGGCCACGTCGTCGGTCGACATCGGCACGGAGCGGCGGATCGAGGAGGCGCTGCGGATCCTGCTCGCCGAGCGGACGGCGTTCATCATCGCCCACCGCCTGTCAACGATCCGCGACGCCGACCTGATCGTCGTGCTCGAGCACGGCCTGATCGTCGAGCAGGGGTCGCACGACCAGCTACTCGCGGCGCGCGGGCTCTACACGTCGCTCTACGGCGACTGGGCGTCGGACGCGGCATAGCGCCGCCAGGCGATCGCCATCGCGATGCGCTGCATGATCGTCGGGTGGTTCTCCAGCACGAGGTAATCGAACGTCGAGGGGTTCGGCTCGTCGAGCGTCGTCGGCACGAAGCGCCGGAACAGCGCGATCGCGCCGGCCGGATCGCGGGTGGCCTGGAGCGCCGACCAGTCGGCCTCCGCCTCCATGTGGCGCGAGACCGCGTTCTGGAGCGGCTGCGCGAGCAACGTCAGCACGACGAGCACGAGCAGCGACAGCGGCACCGCCCCCGGCTGCGCCATGCCGCCGCGCCGCCGCGTGGACTGCGCGATGAGGAACGTGCCGGGGAATGCCAGGAGCGCGTACCAGCCGATGTCCTTCCAGATGTGGTGGTGCGCGAGATGGCCGAGCTCGTGCGCGATCACGACGGCCAGCTCGCGTTCCGTGAAGCGGCCGCTCACGAGCGTGTCCCACACCACCACGCGCCGGCTCGGGCCGAGTCCCATCGCCTCGGCGTTGGGCAGCGACGTCACGTTGTGCACCGTCTGCACGACGATGGGGATGTGGCGCACGTGCTCGATCCGCTCGAGCCGCGTCGAGGCGGCGCGAAGCTGTGGGCTCTGGAGCGGCTCGGTCGAGATCAGGTACGGATCGATGAAGGCGAACAGCAGCGCCAGCGCGATGAACGCGGGCGCGGCGCCGATCCACCACCAGCTGCGCAGAGCGCGCGCAAGCCCCATCACGATCGCGAGGGCAACGCAGAGAAAGACGAACTGCCCGCCGAGCGCGAGCCAGTTGCCGAAGATCTCCGAGACGTAGCCGACGTGGGTGAGGTGGTGACGCCGCTCCCACCAGAGGCTCGCGACGTCGAACGGCAGCTGCGCAGCCCAGACGAGCGCGAACCCGATCATCCCGAGCAGCATTCCGGTGCCGAGCCTCCCGGCCGCGGACTCGCGCGCGAAGCGCACGCCTTTCCACGCGTACAGCCCGAGCGCGACGAGCTCGGCGAGCGTGGAGAGCGCCCAGTCGATCTCGGAGAACCGCCCGAACGACGCGGATGCCCGCAGCTGTGCCGCCGAGAAGTACGCGTGCGGATCGAGGTGCGGCAGCCTCAGCGGCGACGGCACGACGCTCGATCGCCAGAGCAGCCACGCGGCGACCGACCACGCGGCGGCACACGCTGCGAACAGAGCCGCCTTCGCGACCGCGCCGCGCGTCACGCCACTTCGGCGAAGACGGGCTGCGCCTCGGGCGCGCCCTCGAGCGGGCTCGCGTGCGGATACGCCTCCGTCAACAGGAAGGCGTACGCGTTGAGCTGTGCGCCGTACCGGAGCGCGTAGGCCGAGTAGTTGCGCAGGCCCCACGGAGCCGCTCCGGTCACGAGCGCGACGAACCACGTGAGCATCGCGGCGGCGGCAAGCCCCCATCCGAGCGCGCCGTTCACGAACGCCGCCGGGATCGCCAGGAGCAGACGGAAGCCCGTCTTCCACCGGTTCTGACCCGCGCGGGCCGGCAGGACGAGGTCGAGGGGGTAGCTGCCGGGCGCGCCGGCGAACCCGGGGAACGGGTTCGCTGCGAGGTAGCCGAACGCGTTGACGTGCAGCGAGTAGCGGACGTAGCGCTCGAGGAACTGGTGCAGCGCGGCGGGCGGTATGCCGGCGAAGAGCGTCGCGAACCAGTTTGCGATCGCGGCGAGAACGGCGGCGACACTCCAGAGCGCGAGCCAAACGAGGTGCGGGATCAGCAGCGGCAGCCGGAAGAACACCGTCACCCGCGAGAAGCGCAGGTCGTCCGCGTCGCCGATCAGATGCACCGGGTGCTCGGGCGGCCGCTCGACGCCGGCCAGCATCGCCGTCGGATCCGCGTTCGGATACCTGTCGGTGACGAACAGCAGGTACGCGAGCATCTGCGCGGTGTACCCCGCGCTGTACGCGCCCGCGTCGCGCAGCCCCTTCGGCATCCGGCCGCGTACGACGCTCGCGAACCAGCCGAGCACCGCGACGACGGTCGCGAGCGCGCCGCCGCCGCCGGAGTAGGCGCTCGTGCGCGACGAGTTGCCCGTGCTGAAGCGGACGTTGCCGCCGCCCCCCAACGCGGTAGAGAGGATGAGGGCCGGCACGACGAGGACGATCCGGATCGCCGTCTTCCAGCGTTTCTGAGGAGCCGGTTCGGGGAGGCGAACGTCGATGGGGTACTCCCCCGCCTCGCCGACGAATCCGGGATACGGGTTGCCGACGAGCCACAGGTACGCGTTGAGGTGCGTGACGTACCGGACGTACTTGCACATGAACCGGTGCAGGCCGGCGGGCGGCTGTCCGCGCACGAGCGTCGCGATCCACGTGGCGATCGCTGCGAAGAGCGTTCCGATCGTCCAGAGGAACAGCCAGATCAGATGCGGGATGGCGAGGAGGATCCGGAAGAACACGGTCAGCCGCGTGCGGACGAGGTCGTCCTCGACGATCAGCTGGACGGGATGGTCTTCGTGCATGTGACATTAATGACGCACTGCCCGGACGTAGACTCCCCGGGGATGGCCATCGACGAGGAAGCGGCCGAGCCGATCGAGGTGCCCGCGGTCGCGGACGAGGCCGAGCAGGAAGCGAAGCTCACGCCCACCGAGGCGGTCGCGCGGATGCGGATCAACGTCCCTGTTCGCGGCAATCGCAAGCTGCGCCACCTGATCGAGCGCGTCAACGCCGATACCCAGCTAAAGGCATGGTGGCACGTCTCGAACGTGAATGCCGTTGCCCGCATGGAGATCAACGACCACTCCTGGGTGCACGTCCAGATCGTGACCAACATCGCGCTGAAGCTCCTGCGCCAGCTCACGAAGCACCACGTCGAGCCTGCGATGGTGCGCGACTACGGGATGACGGGCGACGATGCCGAGGTGGTGGTGACGCTGGCCGCGCTCACGCACTGCATCGGGATGTCGATCCACCGCCACGGCCACGAGGACTTCAGCCTCTTCCTCGCCGAGCCGAAGCTCCACCAGTTGCTCGAGGGGCTCTACGACGAGCCCGACCGGACGGTGGTCGTCTCGGAGGTGCTCCAGGCGATCATCAGCCATCGCGCCGACGGGCAACCGCTGACGATCGAGGCCGGGCTGATCCGCGTCGCCGACGCGCTCGACATGGCGAAGGGCCGCTCGCGGATCCCGTTCGAGCGCGGCAGCGTCTCGATGCACTCGCTTTCGGCCGCGGCGATCGAGGACGTGACGATCACCGACGGCGCCGAGCGTCCGATCCTGATCGAGATCCGCATGAACAACTCGTCCGGGATCTTCCAGGTCGACGGCCTGTTGAAGGCGAAGCTGCGCGGGTCCGGGCTCGAGCCGTACGTCGAAGTGGTCGCACACATCGACACCGAGACGGAGCAGCGACTGATCCAGCTGTACCGGCTCGAAGTCTGAGCCGCACGGCCAAACGGCTGGCTACACTACGTGCCAACCGTTGCGGGATAGTCTAACGGTAGGACGCCTGACTCTGGATCAGGAAGTTGGGGTTCGAATCCCTGTCCCGCAGCCTCATCGCAGCCCAGCGGTGCGACACTCCGGGCATGCACGCTCGCCGCCTGTTGCCGCTCGCGCTCGGCGTCACCGCGTTGCTCGTCGTCGCCGGCATCGCGAGCCACGGGCGCCCGCTCTCCGGTACGCGCGGTGGTGGGCCGACGGCGACCTTCTTCGACTACGTGTTCACGACGATCGTGCTCTTCGCGGTCGTCCTGCTCGCCGTGCTCATCCTGTCGCTCATCTCGGTCAAACCGGGCCGCGCGACGCCGCAGCGCCGGCGCTGGCAGCTCTTGAGCTCGATCGCGATGTTCGTGCTCTCCGCCGCCCTCGCGGTGGTGCTCCTCCACAGCAAGTTCACGGAACGGCTGCAGCACCTCGAGCAGGGATTGCGTGCCGCACAACACCAGCGCGGCGACGTGAACCAGCCGGCAGCCGCGAACGTGCGCGGCGCCCGGCTGCGCTGGGACGAGGTCGCGATCGCCGCTGCGCTGCTCGCCGCAACCGCCGCGGTCGCGCTCGCCGCACGCCGCACGAAACGGCCGCGGAAGGCATGGGGCTTCCGTTCGCGCGAGGCGGTGTCGGCAGCGCTCGACTTCTCCATCGACGACCTGCGCACCGAGCCGGACGTGCGCCGCGCGATCATCGCCGCGTACGCGCGCATGGAGCAGGCCCTCGCGATGTCAGGGATGCCGCGCGCGCCGTCGGAGGCGCCGTTCGAGTACCTCGAGCGCGCGCTGCTCGGCCTCGCGACGAGCGGCGCCTCGGTCTCGAGGCTGACGGCGCTGTTCGAGTGGGCTAAGTTCAGCCAGCATGAACCCGGGCCGGAGATGAGGGACGAGGCGATCGAGGCGCTCGTCGCCGTGCGCGACGAACTGCGGCGGCCGGCCCAGGTCGAGGCCGCGTGAACGCGGAGTTGCGGCGGCTCATGCTGCTGTTCGCGAGCGCGACGCTCGGGCTCGCAATCGCGCTCGGCGTCCGGCCCGTGTCGGCAGGAACGATCCTCGCCGCGTACGTGCTCGCGCTCGCTGCCGTCGTGCTTGCGGCGCTCACGCGCGTCGCACGTGGCCCGTTGGAATGGCGGGAGACATCGCAGTTCGAGCGGGCGCTGGGGACGGGAGTCGAGACACCGGTGCGGCCGCCCGAGCTCGTGCGCACCGAGCGGGAGATCACGCTCGGCAGCGCGAGCGCGAACCACCTCCACACGCGGCTGTTGCCGATCCTGCGCGATGCGGCTGCCGCGAGGCTGGCGGCGCACCACCACGTCGAGCTCGGCCGGCGCCCCGACGCCGCCCGCGCGCTGCTCGGCGACGATGTCTGGAAGCTCCTGCGTCCCGATCTGCCGCCGCCGGACGACCGCAACGCGCCGGGCCTCTCGCTGCGGCGCATCCGGTCGCTCGTCGACACGCTGGAACGCCTCTGATGGAGCTCGCCGAGCTGCGCGACCGCACGGGCCGCATCGTCGACGAGGTCGAACGCGCCGTCGTCGGCAAACGCGACGCGCTCGAGCTGATCCTTCTCGCGGTGCTCTGCGACGGCCACGTACTGCTCGAGGACTATCCGGGGGTCGCGAAGACGCTGATCGCGCGCTCGTTCGCGCAAGCCACGTCGCTCCAGTTCACCCGCATCCAGTTCACACCCGACCTGATGCCCTCGGACGTGACGGGCTCGTCGATCTTCGACCAGCGCCGAGGCGAGTTCACATTCCTGCCCGGGCCGATCTTCACCAACCTTCTCCTCGCCGACGAGATCAACCGCGCCCCACCGAAGACGCAGGCCGCGCTGCTCGAGGCGATGCAGGAGCGCCAGGTCACGACCGAGGGCGAGACGCGGCTGCTGCCGCCGCCGTTCAGCGTGCTCGCGACGCAGAACCCGATCGAGTACGAAGGCACGTATCCACTGCCCGAGGCGCAGCTCGACCGCTTTCTGATCCGCACCGGCGTCGGCTACCCGAGCCGCGAGCACGAGGTTGAGCTCCTCGCGCGCCGGCTCACACGCGGCGAGGACGAGGTCGAGCTGACGCCGGTCGTCGACGGGCCGACGTTCGTCGAGATGCAGCACGCGCTCGAGCAGGTCCATGTGGCGGAGTCGATCGAGGGATACATCGTCGATCTCGTCGCGGCGACGCGGGCGTCGCGACGGCTCACCGTCGGCGCGAGCCCACGCGGCAGTCTTGCGCTGCTGAAGCTCTCGCGCGCGAAGGCCGCCCTGGCCGGCCGCGATTTCGTCGTGCCGGAGGACGTCAAAGCCGTGGCCGTGCCGGCGCTCGCGCACCGCCTGACGCTGCGTCCCGAGCTGTGGGTGCAGCGGGTGCGCGGCGAGGACGTCGTCGCGGAGGCGCTCGAGGCCGTCCCGACGCCGCCGGCGGAGGACGAGCTGCACACAGCCGCGGGATGACGGCGATCGTCTCGCCGCGGTTGGCGGCGTACGCCGGGCTGGCGGCGATCGGCTTGCTTGCCGGGCTCGTCCTCGGGCGCGTCGAGCTGATCGCTCTCGCCGCGCCGTTCGCGCTTGCCGCGGTTGCGGGGGCTGCGCTGGCGCGCGATCCGGAGATCGGGACCGTGCTCACGCTCGACCGCGAGCGAGCGCTTGAGGGCGAGGAAGTGTCGGCGACGCTCGTGCTCTCGTCCAGGTACGGCAGCGATCGCGTCGACGTGCTGCTGCCGCTCCAGCCCGAGTTGCGGACGTCCGCGCGCAACCCGCGTGCGGTGGTACTCGTGGCGGGCACGGCTCGCACACTCGAGGTGCCGTTCCGCTGCGAGCGCTGGGGCGCGTTCGCGGTCGGGCCCGTGCTCCTCCGCGCGCGCGACCGGCTCGGCTTCCATTCGTGGGAGGCGCGTCTCGGCGGCCACGCGCCGCTGCGTGTCTACCCGAGCGTCGAAACCCTGCACACGCTGCTGCCGCCGCTCGACACGCAGGTGTTCGTCGGCAACCAGGTGTCACGGGCGCGCGGTGACGGGATCGAGTTCGCCGACGTCCGCGAGTGGAAGCCCGGCGACCGAATGCGCCGCGTGAACTGGCGCGCGAGCGCGCGCCGCGACGGCCTGTGGGTGAACGAACAGCATCCGGAGCGCAACACCGACGTCGTGCTCTTCCTCGACACGTTCGCGGACGTGCGCTCTGCGGGCCGCGGCACGCTTGACCTCACGGTGCGCGCAGCGACGTCACTCGCGCACCGCTACCTCCAGCGCAAGGATCGCGTCGGCCTCGTCAGCTTCGGCGGCTATCTCTCGTGGCTGCTGCCGGCGTCGGGAACGCGCCAGCTCTACCGGATCGTCGACTCGCTGCTCCAGATGGACATCGTCCTCAGCTTCGCGGCGAAGGGCGTCGACGTGCTCCCGCCGCGGACGCTGCCGCCGAAGGCGCTCGTGCTCGCGCTGACGCCGCTGCTCGATCCGCGCTCGGCCTCGGCGCTGCTCGACCTGCGTGCGCGCGGCTTCGACCTCGTAGTGATCGAGATCTCTCCCGTGCCGTTCGTCGATCCCGGCAAGGGCGAGCTCGCGCAGCTCGCGTACCGGCTGTGGCGGCTCTCCCGCGAATCGCTCCGCGCGCGCTACGAGCAGGCCGGTGTACCTGTCGTGGAATGGCGGGACGGCGTCCCGTTCGACGTCCCGCTCGAGGAGGTGGCGACGTTCAGGCGTTACGCCAGGCCCGCACGCGCGTAGCGCTCGCCGCGCTCTCGGCGCTCTCGTACGCGGGCGTGCTGGCGTACGCGACGGCGCGCGTCTCGAGCGTCGCTGCTCTCGTTGCCGGCATCGGCGCGTTCGGAGGAGTGCTGCTTGGGCTCGTGCTCGTCCGCAGCGCCGGGGCGCTGCTTCCATGGGCGCTCGTCTTTCTCGGCGGCGCGTACACGGTCGCGCTGTTCGTGCACGGAGCCGGCGTCGACGAGGGCGCGCCGCTTGTCGCCGCCGGCCTGCTGCTCTGCGGCGAGCTGGCGGCGTGGTCGCTCGACGAGCGTCACGCGATCGCCGCGGAGCGCGACGTCGTCCTTCGGCGCGCGGTCGCGCTCACCGTGCTCGCGCTGGCGGGGCTCGCCGCGGCGGCCGCGGTCGTCGGATTCGCCGCCGCACCCGCCGGCGGCGGTCTCGGTTGGACGATGCTCGGCGCGGCGGCCGCCGTGCTCGTCGTCGGCATCGCCGCACAGCTCGCGCGCAGGCCCGGCTGAAGGGCTGGGTACACTTCCGCCCTGTTCAAGGCGCATTCGTCTAGCGGCCTAGGACACCGCCCTCTCACGGCGGCGGCACGGGTTCGAATCCCGTATGCGCCTTCTCGCAGAAACGACGAAGCCGCGGCGCCGGCTCCGCGTGCGGCGATGCAGGTAGACTTTCCCGTCTCGGCGCATTCGTCTAGGGGCCTAGGACACCGCCCTCTCACGGCGGCGGCACGGGTTCGAATCCCGTATGCGCTACTCGAAAGCCCCTGCTATGCAGGGGCTTTCTTCGTTCACGATCCGGGCGCGGCGGCTACGTCACCAGCGCTGGTGCACCTGTGGCGCGATCCGGTCGCGGTACAGATCCGCGATCGTCCTCAGCGCGTCCTCCGACAGCGCCGGCAGATCGGACGCGGCGGCGTTGGCCCGGGCCTGCTCGGCCGTCTTCGCGCCCGGGATGATCGTCGAGACCGCCTCGAAGCCGAGGATCCAGCGCAGCGCGAGCTGTGCCAGCGTCGCGCCCTCGGGCACGAGCGCGCGCAGCTCCTCGACGACCTCGAGCCCCAGCTCGTAGTCGACGCCCGAGAACGTCTCGCCGACGTCGAACTGCTCGCCGTGCCTGTTGAAGGCTCGGTGATCGTCGTCCGCGAAGATCGAGTCCCGCCCGAACTTGCCGGTCAGGAGGCCCGACGCGAGCGGGACGCGGACGATCACGCCGACGTCTCGCAGGCGGGCCTGCTCGAAGAAGAGCTCGGCCGGCCTCTGGCGGAAGACGTTGAAGATGATCTGGACGGTCGCGACTCCCGGGTACTCGATCGCTTTCAGCGCTTCCTCCACCTTCTCGACGCTCACGCCGTACGCGCGCATCAGCCCTTCCTCCACGAGGCGGTCGCACGCCTCGAACACGCCGGGCGTGTAGTACGCGTCCCACGGCGGGCAGTGCAGCTGGACGAGGTCGACCGCATCGATCTCGAGATTGGCGAGTGAGCGCTCGAGCCAGCCGCGCAGGTTCGCGTACGAGTACTGCTCGACCTCCTGCCGAGGCGCCCGGCGGCCGAACTTCGTCGCGACGACGAGCTTTTCGCTCCGCTCGTGCAGGAGCTTCGCCACGAGCCGTTCGGAGCGGCCGTCCCCGTACACGTCGGCGGTGTCGAAGAACGTGACGCCGGCATCGACGGCCGCGTTCATCGCCGCCAGGGACGCCTCGTCGTCGGTCTCGCCCCAGCTGCCCCCGATCGCCCAGGCGCCGAACCCGATCTCGGACACCGAATAGCCCGACTTGCCGAGGCGGCGCGATTTCACTACGCGGCGGACAGATCCGCGACGAGCGGCGCAATGTCGAGCGGGTCGAACCCGAGACGCGTGGCGATCTCCTCGCTCGTCGGCTTCGTGCCCTCGGCGAACAGGCCGCGCAGGAACTCGCCGGTCTGCGCGCTCCGCCACCAGTCCGCACCGATCTCGCGGATCAGGTACTCGCGAAGCTGCGCCGAGCGAATCCACGCGCGCAGGTAGTCGGCGGAATAGAACCCGGCGTCCATGTCGGCGAGATAGCCGCGCGGGTCGTAGCGGATCCCCGTCGCCTCGGTGAGGTTGGTGGCGTAGTCGCGCGGCGACCGTCCCCCCTCCTCCGCGAAGTTCGACCAGAAGCCGAGCTCGTAGCGGAGCTTCGCGGTGTAGCGGCGGTAGAGCAGCGCCTCGAGGAACAACGTCGCCTGCGCGTTCTCCTCCGCCTGCGCGTCCGACAGCCCGAAGTGCAGTGCGTGCCAGCCGGGCTCCCGCGTCACCGCCTCGAAGATGTACGAGTAGATCTCGGTGAGCGCGTGGTCGCGCGAGATGCGACGGAACGTGTAGGGAAGGCGCGGGTCGACGCCGGCGTAGTGCAGCGCGTGTCCCGCCTCGTGCATGAACGCCTGGTAGTCGGCGAGTCCGCCCTGCGCCAGCGTGATCAGGTGCACGAGCTGAGGCGGATCGGATGCGATCACGCAGGCGCGCGGATTCTTCTGCGGGCGATCCTCGAGATCGAGCCGGATATTCGGGATCGCCGTCATGTCGAAACCGAGCGCCTGCACGCTCGCAAGACAGACCTCGACCGACCGCTCCTTCGTGTACGTCCACTCGAGCGGTGAGAGTCGCCGCATGTAGTGGACGTGCGCGTTCGTCGGCTGCGCGTCGCGCTCCGGGCCGAGCAGCTTCTCGAACCAGCGCTCCCTCAACCGGTCGTAGGCGGCGGTCGTCGTGTCCGAGCCGTCGACGAGCACCCGTTCGAGCTCGCGCAGCGAGATCGCCTTCTCCTCCTCGGTGCGCGCGATCGGATCGCGCTCACCCGAGACCTCGGCCTCGAGTTGCTCGTACGCGGTGATCAGCGCGAGCCGGTCCGGATTCAGGCGCGCGGACTCCGTGCGCTCCAGCTCGCCGAGCTCGTCGCGGTCGGCGTACGAGTCGATCACCGCCAGCCGGGCCTGCGCCGAGCGCAGCGACAGCTGCTCGCCCTTGAACGTGACGTGCGCCGCAAGCACGGCGTTCTCGAGCGCGTCGTCCTGCTCGGCGAGCTCTGCCGAGACGATCCCGGCCTCACACGTCTTCCGCAGGCGGTACAGCAGCTCGCGGTCGTCCCCTGTCGCTGCGCTCTCGGCCGCGCGCAGCACGTCGAGCTGGTCGGCCGTGAAGAGATCGCTGAAGCGCGCGATGATCGCCGCCTGCTCCGACACGTCCTTCTCGCCGACGCGGACGGCGCGGCCCTCCTCCGAGCGCTCGAAGTAGTACTCCTGGAGATGCGATTCGAACTCTGCGGGCGTGCGGACGGCCGTTGCTGACATCTGGCGGAGACTACAGGGACGCGGCGGCGAGTCGGGCGAGGGTCGCCTCGCGGCCGAGCAGCTCGATGCTCTCGAACAGGCCCGGCGAGACCCGTGACCCGGTCACCGCCACACGGATCGGCTGGAACGCCTGCCGGGGCTTGAGGCCGAGGCCCTCGGCGGTGGCGCGCAGCGCCGCCTCGATCGCCTCCGCGGTGAACGGCTCGAGCGTCGTGAGCGCCTCCCGCGCCGAGGCGAGCATCGGGCCGCCGCCGTCGAGCTCGGCCGGATCCGGCGTGACGTCGTGGAAGAGGAAGCCCGCGAACGCGGGGAACTCGCCGAGCCGCGCGATCTTCTCCTGGACGAGCGGCGCGGCCCTCCGGACGAGCGTCTCGTCCCAGCTCGGCCCGAGGAATTCGACGAGCGCGTCCGCGTAGGCGTCGGGGCTCAGCGCCCGCAGGTACATCCCGTTCATCCAGTCGAGCTTCGCGTAGTCGAACTGTGCCGGGCTCGAGCTCACGCGCTCGAGCGTGAACCGCGCGATCAGCTCCTCGCGGCTCATGATCGTCGTCTCGCCGTCCGGAGCCCAGCCGAGGAGCGCAAGGAAGTTGACGAGCGCGTCCGGCAGATAGCCCGCCTTGCGGAACTCGTCGACGCCGGTGTCGCCGTGCCGTTTCGAGAGCTTCTTGCCGTCCGCGCCGTTCACGTTCGGGACGTGCGCGTACACCGGCAGCTCCGCTCCGACCGCCTGGATCAGGTTGATCTGCTTCGGCGTGTTCGAGATGTGGTCCTCGGCGCGGATCACGTGCGTGATGCCGTCCCACACGTCCTCCATCGGCGACGCGAAGTTGTAGGTCGGGCGTCCGTCCGAGCGGACGAGGACGACGTCCTCGATCGTCTTGTTCGCCACCTCGACGCGGCCTCGCACCACGTCGTCCCAGCCGGTGACGCCCTCATCGGGCATCCGGAAGCGGATCGCGCCCTCGTCCTCGTACGCTTTCCCCTCGGCGACGAGGCGCTGCGCGACCTCGCGGCAGTCGTCCATGCGGTCGAGCTGGAACGTGACCGGGCCGTCCCAGTCGAGCCCGAGCCAGCGCAGCGAGCTCTCGATCTGGACGACGGCGTCCGCAACCTCGCGGCCCGTGTCGGTGTTCTCGATCCGCAGCCGGAACTCGCCGCCGTTCCCGCGCGCGAACAGCCAGTTGAAGAGGAACGTGCGGACGCCCCCGATGTGGAGGAAGCCGGTCGGGCTCGGAGCCATGCGGACGCGGACGGTCACCCCCGATAGCGTAGGGCCGATGCGGACGTTGACGCTCACGGAGCTCAACCGCGCCACGCTCGCGCGCCAGCTGCTGCTCGAGCGCAAGCGGATCTCCGTGCTCGCCGCGATCGAGCGTCTTGCCGGGATGCAGGCCCAGTGGCCGCCCGCGCCGTATGTCGGGCTGTGGTCACGCGTCGCCGGCTTCGAGCGCGAGACGCTCGAGCGCGCGGTGCTCGACGGGCAGGTCGTGAAGCCGACGGTGATGCGTGGGACGCTCCACCTCGTCACGGCCCGCGACTACCCGATGTTCTGGTCGGCGCTTCGCGACATGCCGACGTGGTACGGCGAGACGCACCTCGCACACGCGCTGAAGGCGCTGACGGGTGCGCGCGCCCTCGCGGAGAAGGCGCCGCTGACGCACAAGGAAGGGCTCGCCTACCTCGAGCAGGTACACGGCCACGCCGACGACCTCACGCGGCGGCGGATCTTCCACGCCGTGCGCCGGCACGCCCACCTCCTCCATGCCCCGCAGTCCGCCCTGTGGAAGGGCAGGCCGCTCGGCGTGTTCCACCCGTATCCCGTGCCCGAGCCGATCGACGTGCTCGCGGCTCGCGCCGAGCTCGTCCGCCGCTATCTCGCCGCCTTCGGGCCGGCCACGAAGGCCGACATCGCTGACTGGTCGGGTCTGCGCGTCGGCGACTTCGCAGGCGCTCTCGACGCGCTCGAGCCGTTGCGGCGCTTTCATGACGAGAACGGCCGTGAGCTCCTCGACCTCCCGCGCGCGCCGCTGCCGTCGCCGGCCACGCTCGCGCCCGTGCGCTTCTTGCCGAAGTGGGACAACCTCTTGCTGGCGCACTCCGACCGCAGACGGGTGATCGCCGACGAGCACCGCAAGGCGGTGATCGCGAAGAACGGCGACGTCGGTCAGACGTTTCTCGTCGACGGCGTCGTGGCCGGGACGTGGGCAGCGGAGAAGGGCACGGTCTCGTTCAGCCCGTTCGCGCCCCTCCCGCGTACCGCACGGCGCGCTGTCGAGGACGAGGCGGCGCGCCTCGCGGCCTTTCTGCGTTAGCGTCGGAGCCGTGGAGATCGGCGGGCATGTTTCCTCCTCCGGGGGCCTCGACACGGCAATTGCGCGGGCCGTTGCGATCGGCGCCGAGTCGCTGCAGGTGTTCACGCAGAGCCCGCGGATGTGGCGGCCGACGAACCACGACCCCGCGTCCTTCGAGCGCTTTCGCGCGCGCCGCGCCGAGGAGGGGATCGGCGGCGTGCTCTGCCACGCGCTCTACCTCTGCAATCTCGCCGCGCCGAACGACGACGTGTACGAGAAGTCGGTGGCTGCGCTGCGCAACACGATGGACGTCGCCGACGCGATCGGCGCGGACGGCGTCGTCTTCCACGTCGGCTCGCATCTCGGCTCGGGCTTCGAAACCGGGCTCGAGCGTGTCGTGCCTGCACTCGAGCAGGTGCTCGAGCGCACGTCCGAGACGACGTGGCTGCTGATCGAGAACTCCGCCGGCGCGGGCGGCACGATCGGTCGCTCGATCGCGGAGCTTGCGACGCTCGTCGACCGGCTCGACCGCCACCCGCGGCTCGGCGTGTGCCTCGACTCGTGCCACCTCTACGTCTCCGGCGTCGACGTCACCGACCCGGTTGCGCTCGAGGGCTGCCTCGACGAGCTCGACGCGACGATCGGGCTCGACCGGCTGCGCGCCCTGCACGTCAACGATTCCGCGGCACCGCTCGGCTCCAATCGCGACCGCCACGCGAACATCGGCGAAGGGCTGCTCGGCGAGCAGCTCGGCGTCTTCCTCGGTAACGCGCGCCTCCAGGGTCTGCCGGCGGTGCTCGAGACCGCAGGCCCCGAGAATCACGGGCCGGACGCGAACGAGGTGCGCAAGGCGAAGGAGATCCGCGGCCGGGCTCTGGCGGGCACTCGCCCGTGAGGCACCCGTACCGGTGGGTGATCCTCGGCGTCGGCACCCTCGCGCAGTCGAGCTTCTCCGCGATGTTCGTGGGGCTGCCGGCGCTCGCCCCCGCTCTCCGCTCGCACTACCGGCTCTCGCTCGGCGAGACCGGCGTCGTGCTCGCGGCTGCCGGCGTCGGGATGGTGCCGACCCTGCTCGCGTGGGGAGAGCTCGCCGACAGGCTCGGTGAACGGGCGGTGATCGCGATCGGGCTGATCGGCGGCGGCGCGGCCACGGCTGCGACCGCGGCGACGGGCACGTATCCGACGCTCGTGGGGATGCTCGTCCTCGCCGGCGCGCTCGGAGCGAGCGTCAACGCGGCGAGCGGTCGCGCCGTGATGAGCTGGTTCGACGCCGAGGAGCGCGGCCTGGCGCTCGGCATCCGCCAGTCGGCCGTTCCGATCGGGGGCGCTGCCGCTGCCGTGGCGCTGCCGTGGCTCGCATCCGCTGGCGGGACGGGTCTCGCGTTCGAGGCGCTCGGCGTGACGAGCGTCGTCGGAGGCGTCGTGTCGGCCGTGCTGCTGCGCGAGGCGCCGAGCCACGAGCCGTGGGCGCCGCTCGACGTGCGCGCGCCGCTCCGCGACACGCGGATGTGGCTGCTCGCCGGGGGCTCGTCGCTCTACCTCACCGCGCAGGTGGCGGTCATCAGCTACGTCGTGCTCTTCCTGCACGAGCATCGCGGCCTTTCCACGCACGCAGCGGCCGCGGTGCTCGCCGTCACGAACGTCCTCGGCATCGGCGCACGCATCGGCGCCGGGCGGTGGTCCGACCACGTGCGCGCGCGTCTCGCCCCCCTGCGTCTCGTCGGCGTCGTGCTGAGCCTGGGGATGATCGGGACGGCGGCGCTCGTCGATGCTCCGCTCGCGGTGCTCGTGCCGGCGCTCGTCGTCGCGGGCGTGGTCGGCTTGACCTGGAACGGTCTCGCCTTCACCGCTGCCGCGGAGCGGGCGGGAACCGCGCGCAGCGGCGCTGCGCTTGGCTTTCAGCAGACGATGCTGGGCGTGGCCGGGGTTGCGATCACGCCCGCGTTCGCCGTGATCGCGTCGACGTCGTGGCGAACTGCGTTCGCGCTGTCGGCACTCGGACCGGTGGTCGGCGTGCTGATGCTCCAGCGGGTGCCGGAGCCTATGCCCCGGACATCCGCGCGATCACCCGGAATGTCGGCGACCCCGCCGGCAGCTCCTTGAACTCCGGGTTCACGCAGCCGAGCTCGCCGCCGCGATGTTCGTAGCACGACTCGACCTCGGAATGGCACATCGGCAACGGGCGGCGAATCGCCTTCACGGCACCGAAGCCGTCGCGCCCCTTTTCTGCCGCGCGCAGCATGTCGAGGTCGATCTCGACCTCGAAGACCCGCTGCATGCAGCCGACGAAGGTGTGGCCGTGCTCGTCATATGCATAGGAGAACGGGCAGGAGCGCGCGAGGCACGCGGACGGATACACGACCTTGTCGCAGTGGATGTCGCAGCCGCGGCACTCGACGTCGTCCTGGGGGCGCAGGGGTAGGGCGCGCTCCTGGACCCGCTGCGTGAGCTCGCTCATCGGTCACATTGTTGGCGAGCGGACGCACCTCTCGCAAGACTTGACAAATGCCCAGTTTTGCGGTTGCGACAGCGGAGTGACCACTCACCGGGCTGTTTACTGAAGGCGACGTACGACCGTGAGGACGTCCATCTGGGTGAAGGCCCGGAATTCCGGTTCGGGCCCGTCAGGGTCGTCGTCGGCCCGAAACCACAGGGCCTGGCACGTATGCATGCCGAGCGCGCGTGCGCCGGCGATGTCTGTGGCGAGGGTGTCGCCGACGAAGAGCGTGTCCGCCGCGGCGACGTCGAGCGCCGTCAGGGCGCGCTCGAAGATCGTCGGATCGGGCTTGCGGCGGCCCACATCGGACGAGAACAGGGCGACGTCCAGCCGCTCCGCGACCCCAAGCCGCTCGAGATCACGGTGGAGCAGGTGTGGCGGGTCGATCGCATTCGAGACCAACCCGAGCTTCAGACCACGGTCGCGCAGGCTCTCGAGCAGCGCCTGCGTCGTCGTCGCGAGCAGCCGCGCCGGGCCCCAGGCGTCGTGCTCCGCCTGGAGGAACAACTCGAGCTCGTCGTCGCTCACGTCGATCCCCGACTCGCCGAGCAGCTCGCGTACGAGCGCCGGATAGTCGGCCTCGTCCAGCGTGCCGGGAGCGAGCAACTGCGGCAGGTAGGCGCTGCGAAAGCGCGCGCTCAACTCCGGTAGCGGCTCGCGGCCGAGTGCGTCCAGCCCCGCCGTATGGCCGGCGTCGAGCAGTTCGGGCTGCCACGCCCACTGCATCAGCGTGTCGCCCCAGTCGAAGAGAACGGCCGTCAGCACGGGCCGGGTACGCTACCCGCGCCGTGGCCCGCCGGACTCTTTGGGCATCGCTCGCCCTCGCGCCCGCCACGATTGCCGTCGACCTTGCGCTGCATCCGGGCAAGGTCGTGCTGTTCGTTCTCGCCGCGGCGTCGCTCGTCCCGCTCGCGTGGTTGATCGGCGAGTCGACGGAGCACGCGGCCGAGCACACCGGCGCCGGCATCGGCGGCTTCCTCAACGCGAGCTTCGGCAACGCGCCCGAGCTGATCATCGCCCTGTTCGCCGTCGGCGGCAACCTGCCCGAGGTCGTGCGCGGCTCGCTCTCGGGCAGCGTGATCTCGAACCTTCTGCTCGTCTTCGGCGTGACACAGGTCGTCGGGCCGGAGAAGCAGCTCGACCGGCGGTCGCTGCTCGCGCAGCTCGGACTCGTCGGCGCCGCAGTCGTCCTGCTCGCGATCCCCGCCACGATCGGGTACACCGGCGGCTCGGAGCGGCACACGGCCGTGATCGCGTCGATCCCGATCTCCGTCGTGCTGCTCCTCCTCTACCTCGTCGTCACGGGACGCAATCTGCGCCGCCACCACAACATGGAGCGTGCCGCCGCCGCCGCAGACGCATGGACGCTGCCGGCCGCGGTCGGCGTCCTGATGATCGCGACGGTCACGACCGCGTTCGTGAGCGAGATCCTCGTGCACTCGCTCAATGCGTTCGCGAAGGCCGTCGGGGCGACCGACTTCTTCGTCGCGGCCGTGATCGTCGCGATCGTCGGCAACGCGGCGGAGCACGGTGGCGCGATCGTGATCGCGCGCGCCGGGAAGATGAAGCTGGCGAGCGAGATCGCGATCTCGTCGAGCGCGCAGGTCGCGCTACTCGTCGCGCCGGCCGTGATGCTCCTCTCCCTCTTCTTCACGCACGAGCTCCCGCTGTCGTTCCGGTGGGAAGAGCTCGTCGGGATGGGCGTCGCGGTGGCGATCGTCGCGGGGATGGTCTGGGACGGCCGCTCGAGAACCTGGGAGGGCGTCCTGCTCCTGCTCGCGTACGCCGGCGTCGTCGCCGGGTTCCTGTTCGCCGGAAACCGTTGAGAGCCGGCGGCGATCTCCGGGACGGTTCCGCGCCTTTCCGGATCTCGGCGCGCGGCTTGCTCCGCTAGTTTTGGGCCATGACAACCGTCGAGCAGCCCGCAACTCCGGCACCCGCCCAGGGAGGCGGCATCGTCGTCGACGCCAGCGAGGTGACACGCCGGTACGGCGAAGGCGCGACCGCCGTCGACGCGCTGCGCGGTGTCTCCCTCGAGGTGGAGTCCGGCGGCCTCGTGGCGGTGATGGGGCCGTCCGGCTCCGGCAAGTCGACGCTCATGCACATTCTCGCCGGGCTCGACAAGCCGACGAGCGGCACGGTCACGATTGCGGGTCAGGAGATCACGGCACTCGACGACGCGCACATCACGCGGCTGCGCCGGAAGCACATCGGCTTCGTCTTCCAGTTCTTCAACCTGCTGCCGATGCTGACCGCGGAGGAGAACGTGATCCTCCCGCTCTCGATCGCGGGCGAAAAGCCCGATCCGGCCTGGCTCGAGGAGCTGCTCGGCAAGACGGGGCTCACCGACCGTCGCTCGCACCGGCCGGCGGAGCTCTCCGGCGGCCAGCAGCAGCGGGTCGCGCTCGCGCGCGGGCTCGTGACGCGGCCGACGATTCTCTTCGCCGACGAGCCGACGGGCAACCTCGACTCGAAGACCGGCGGCGAGATCCTCGAGCTGCTGCGCGACTCCGTGGACGCGTACGGCCAGACGACGGTGATGGTGACGCACGAAGCACGCGCGGCCGTGATCGCCGATCGAATCCTCTTCATCGCCGACGGCTTGATCGTGAAGGAGATGAAGGGTGCGACGGCGGCACAAGTGCTCGAGGTCATGAGCACGCTCAGCTCGTGATCGGCGTCGCTCTCAAGGGGCTGCTCGGGCGAAAGCTCCGCGCCTCGCTGACAGCGATCTCGATCGTGCTGGGCGTGGCCATGATCAGCGGCACGTACGTGCTCACGGACACGATCAAGGCCGCGTTCAACACGGTCTTCACGCAGGTCTACAAGAACACGGACGCTGTCATCACCGGCAAGAGCGCGATCGGCGGCAACACGAACAACGGCGTTGCCGTGCCGTCGTTCCCCGAGTCGCTGCTTGCGCGTGTCCGCAACCTTCCCGGCGTGCAGGAAGCCCAAGGCGGCGTCAGCGACGAGGCCCAGATCGTCGGCCGGGACAACAAGGTGGTCTCCCGCGGCGGTGCACCAAACCTCGCGTTCAGCGTCAACCCGCACAGCGACCAGCGGTTCAATCCGCTCGTGCTCGTCACCGGTCGCTGGCCGACCGGGTCCGATGAGATCGCGATCGACACGAAGACGGCGTCGACCAACCACTTCGAGGCCGGCGACACGATCGGCGTGCTCACGCGCGGGCCGATCATGCACTTCCGCGTCGTCGGCACGGTGCGGTTCGGCGGTCTGTCGTCGCTCGGCGGCGCGACGCTCTCGATCTTCGATCTGAGCACGGCGCAGCGGATCTTCCACAAGGAGGGCGAGCTCGACTCGATCGGAATCGCATCGAAGCAGAACGTCTCGCCCGAGCAGCTCGTGCGAGAGGTGCAGCCGCTCCTGCCGGCGACGGCCCAGGTGCGCACAGGGCAGCAGGAAGCGAAGCAGGCGGCCAAGGACACGAATGGGTTCCTCTCGATCCTCGAGTACTTTCTGCTCGCCTTCGGCTTCGTCGCCCTGTTCGTGGGCATCTTCGTGATCGCGAACACGCTCTCGATCACGATCGCGCAGCGCACACGCGAGCTCGCCACGCTGCGAACGCTCGGCGCGACGCGGCGGCAGGTCTACTGGTCGATCGTGCTCGAGGCGTTCACGATCGGCGTGCTTGCGTCGATCGTCGGGCTCTTCCTCGGCCTCGCGCTCGCAAAGGCGTTGAACGCCCTCTTCGTCGCCTTCGGAATCGACCTGCCGCAGGTCGGGACGGTGTTCAAGCCGCGCACGGTCGTCATCTCGCTCCTCGTCGGCTCGATCGTCTCGCTGCTGGCCGCGATCCGTCCTGCGATCCGCGCGACGCGGGTGCAGCCGATCGCGGCCGTTCGCGAGGGCGCCGTCCTTCCGCGCTCGCGGCTCGCCCGCTTCGGCCCGCTCGCCGCCGTCACGATCATCGTCGTCTCGGTCGGCCTGATGCTCGTGGGCTTGTTCGTCGGCGCGCTCACGACGAAGGAGCGCCTGCTCGCGATCGGCATCGGCGCCGCGGCGCTGTTCATCGGCGTCGCGATGCTCGCGCCCACGCTCGTGCCTCCGCTCGCACGCGTGCTCGGTTGGCCCGCGACGAGGATCGGCGGCGCCGCGGGCGCGTTGGCCCGGAGCAACTCGATCCGCAATCCGTCGCGGACCGCCTCGACCGCGTCGGCGCTGATGATCGGCGTCACGCTCGTCACGCTGGTTTCCGTCCTCGCCGCCGGCCTGAAGACGCGATTCGAGGACTCCGTCAACAAGATCTTCACCGCCGATTACGCGCTCACGTCGGAGAACGGCTTCACGCCGACCTCGATCGCCTCCGAGAAGGCGCTCGAGCACGTGCCCGGCGTGACGGTGGTGAGCGGCGTCCGTGCCGGCGAAGGGAAGGCTTTCGGCCAGCGCATCGGCGTCACCGCCGTCGAGCCGAACATCGGGAAGGTGATCGACGTCGACTGGCAGACCGGCGGGGCGTCCACGCCCGCCCGGCTGGGGTCGACCGGCGCGTTCGTCTCGAAGGACTACGCAAAGAGCCACCATCTTGTCGTCGGGAGCCCCATCGATCTCGAGACGCCGACCGGCAGCATCCTCCATCTGAAGCTGATCGGCATCTTCTCGCCTCCGAAGGGCGGCTCGCCGTTCGGCGACGTGACGATGTCGGCGAACACGTTCGACCACGCGTACGCGAACCCGCAGAACGTCTTCGCGTTCATCGACACGGCAGGCGGCGCCACGGCGGCGACCACCGCCCGCCTCGCAAGCGCGCTCGCCCGTTTCCCCGACGCGAAGGTGCAGACGAAGGGCCAGTTCACGAAGGCTCAGGAGCAGGGCATCAACCTCCTGCTCAGCTTGCTCTACGTGCTGCTGTCGCTGTCGATCGTCGTCAGCCTGCTCGGAATCGTGAACACGCTCGTCCTCACGGTGTTCGAGCGGACGCGTGAGCTCGGCATGCTGCGCGCGGTCGGCATGACGCGGCGACAGGTGCGGCGAATGATCCGCCACGAGAGCATCATCACGTCGCTGCTGGGCGCGGCCCTCGGCATTCCGGTCGGGATCGTGCTGGCGCTGATGGTCGGCAAGGCGATCTCGTACCCGGCGTTCACGATCCCGGTGGGGACACTCGTCGTGTTCGTGATCGCCGCCGTGATCGCGGGCATCGGCGCGGCGATCATCCCCGCCCGCCGCGCGAGTCGCCTGAACGTGCTCGAAGCGCTTCAGTACGAGTAGACCGGGACCCTTACCAGGTACACGCGCGTGTAACTCGGGACCCGACCCCTCCCTCCTACCCGCCTACTTTCGATCCTAATTCGCAAACCGTGACGTGTCTGTCACGTGCGGTGCCGTGCGCGTCGCAGCTCCCGTACCGCAGTGCTACGGAGCGGCGGGAGCGTCGAGCTCGCGCGCCGCCGGGTACCCCGCCCAGATGAAGCGCAGGACGCGGCCGTCGGCGTCCCGCTCGATCCGCAGCGCCTCGCCGTGCTCCGGGCCGGAGACGGTGCGCCAGCGGTCGGGGCTCTCCCGCTCGAACACGGAGGGCGCCTTCCACTCCGGGGCGTCCGTGAAGCGGGCCTCGAGCTTGCCCTCGCGCCAGGAGATGACAGTGCCGCTGCCTTCGAGCCACCAGAGTCCGAGCAGCGCCTCGACGTCGGCGGGCGGCGGCTCCTCGACGCGCCACGGACGCGGCGACACGGGCCACACCGCGACGGTGCGCGCAACGAGCGCGATCGTGAGCTCGTCGACCGCGGCCGTGCTCGAGTTCGTGAGCACCGCGGCGCCGATCCTGTCACGGGGCGCGACGAGCACGGCGGCGATGAAGCCGGGCATCGAGCCGCCATGGCCGGCGAGGATCCGCTCGCCGTCGCGACGGAGCCCCAGGCCAAGCCCGTAGCCGGCCGTCCAGCGGAGATGGTCGTCGATCGCCTGCACCGTGCGCATCTCCTCCACCGTCCGCCGCGAGAGTACGGACTCGTCGGGATCGCCGAGGAATGCCGCCCAGCGACAGAGATCGCGGACGGTGCCCCACATCTGACCGGCGGACAGCCACCCGCCGGTCTCGACGTCCCGCTCGGGGACGACACCCTCGGCGTACTCCTGCACGCGGTAGCCGACGGCAGCCGGTTGGGTGGGCTCGAAGCCCATGCGGCTCAGGCCGAGCGGCTCGAGCAGCCGCTGGCGCACGTACTCGGCGTACGGGATGCCCGACGCCGATTCGACGACGATCCCCAGGAGCGCGAACGCGAGGTTGGAGTAGTGGAAGCGCGCACCGGGCGGGAGCACCTGCTCCGCCTCGCCGAGCGTCTCTATGAGCTCCTGCGCCGATGCGAATCGCAGCGACAGCCAGGCATCGTCCTGCGTCTCACGCTGGAGCCCGGACGTATGCGAGAGCAGCCGCCGCAACGTCGGCCGGTGCGCGGCGCCCTCGACGTGCCGGTCGAGCGTGTCCTCGAGATCGAGCTTCCCCGCGTCGCGTAGCTGCATGATCGCCGCCGCGGTGAACGTCTTCGTGATCGATCCGACGCGATACTGCGTGTCGGGGGTCGCGTCGCGATCGCCTTCGACGTCGGCTGCGCCGACCGCGGTCTCCCAGACAAGCTCGCCGTCGCGAACGACGGCCGCGGCGACGCTCGGCAGGCGCCGGTCACGCTGCTCGCGCCGAACGAGGCGTTCGAGCTCGGCCGCGAGCGGCTCAGGCGTGGACACGACGTCCGGCTCCCAGCGCCCGCGGCACGAGCGCGACGGCGCGGTCGACATCGTCGTCCGAGATCCCGAGGTGCGTCACGGCGCGCACGACGGTTGGATGCACGGTTGCCGAGAGGCCGACACCGGCCTCGGCGAGCCGCGCGATCGCGTCGGGCTTTGCGACCCCGAGCGGCGCGAGGTCGATCTGGACGAAGTTCGTCTCGACCTGCTCGAGGTCGATCGCAAGTCCGCCGGCGGCCCAGCCTTCGGCCAGGCGGCGTGCGCGCGCGTGGTCGTCCGCGATTCGCTCGACATTCCGCTCGAGCGCGTACACGCCCGCGGCCGCGACGATTCCCGCCTGGCGCATCGCGCCGCCGAACAGGTGCTTCGCGCGTCGGGCTGCGAGCATCAACTCGGCCGAGCCGGCGACGAGCGCGCCGAGCGGACAGCCGAGGCCTTTCGAGAGGCACAGCGTCACCGTGTCGAATCGCCGCGCGACCTCCGACGCAGGGACGGCAAGCGCGACCGCCGCGTTCACGACGCGCGCCCCGTCGAGATGAACGCGAAGATCGAGCTCGCGGCACATGTCGATCACCGCGTCCTGCTCCTCCAGCCGCCAGACGCGCCCGCCGGACGAGTTGTGCGTGTTCTCGACAGCGACGACGCGGGTGCTCGGCTGATGCATGCTCTGACGGTCGCGCATCGCGCTCCGCACCTGGGCGGCGTCGAAGCGACCGTGCCGCCCCGGCAGCCCGCGCATCACGAGGCCGCTGAACGCTGCAGGGCCGCCCTGCTCGCTGATCATGATGTGCGCGTTCTCCTCCGCGAGCAGCTCGTCGCCGGGCCGCGAGAGGATCCGCAGGGCGATCTGGTTCGCCATCGTCGCCGTCGGCACGAACACCGCCGCCTCCTGACCGAGAAAGGCCGCGGAGCGCCGTTCGAGCTCGAGCACCGTGGGATCCTCGCCGCGCTGCTCGTCCCCGACGAGTGCGTTCGCGATCGCGTCGCGCATCTCGCGGCTCGGCTGCGTGCACGTGTCGGAGCGGAGGTCGATCACGGGGCCGACACGCTACCGAAGCTACCCTCCCTCTCGTGGATCTGAGACGGCTCGAGACGATCCTCGCCGAGCGCGGCGAGCCCGCCTTCCGCACCCGCCAGGTGTGGGAGTGGGCCGCGAGCGGAGGCGACGGCTACGAGGCGATGACGAACCTCCCGCGCGCGTTGCGCCAGGAGCTCGCCGCCGCGGTTCCGTTCTCGACGCTGACGGTCGAGACGGAGCGCGAGTCGCGCGACGGCACCGTCAAGACGCTCTTTCGCACCGCTGACGGCCATCCTGTCGAGGCGGTGCTCATGCGCTATCGGGACGGCCGGCGCTCCATCTGCCTCTCCTCGCAGTCCGGGTGCCCGCTCACCTGCACGTTCTGCGCGACGGGCACGATGGCATTCGGGCGCAACCTGACCTCGTCGGAGATCCTCGACCAGGCGCTGCACTTCCGGCGGCGCACGAAGGTCGACCACGCGGTCTTCATGGGGATGGGCGAGCCGATGCTGACCCTCGACGAGGTGCTCGAGGCGGCGCGACGACTACCGGAGATCGGGGTCACGCACCGGCGCACGACGATCTCCACCGTCGGTTGGCTGCCCGGCCTCCGCCGTTTCGTCGACGAGGTCGGTGAGCCGATCCGGCTCGCGCTGTCGCTGCACGCGCCCGACGACGAGCTGCGCTCGCGCTTGATGCCCGTGAATGAGCGCTACCCGATCCACGAGATCCTCGCGGAGTGCCGGCGTCACGCGGCGTTGCGCCGCAGGCGCGTCTTCATCGAGTACGTCATGCTCGCGGGCGTGAACGACTCCCCGACGCAGGCACGGGCGCTCGCCGAGCTGCTCGGCCGCGAGGACTTCAAGGTGAACCTCATTCCGTACAACCCCACCGGGATGTACGACGGATCGACGCGCGACCGGATCGCGGCGTTCAAGGCCGAGCTCGAGCGCGGCCGCGTGCCGTCGACGGTGCGGCTCACCCGCGGCCGCGACATCGAGGCGGCGTGCGGCCAGCTCGCTACGGCGCCGAAGGTTCGTGCGCACCGCACCGCGACGCCGGCGTAGGGCTGCCGCGTGCAACTCGAGGTCACGCACTTCACCGACCCTGCGTGCCCCTTCGCGTTCTCCGCAGAGCCGACGCGCCTGCAGTTGCGCTGGCACTACGGCGAGCAGCTTGTCTGGCGGACGAGGATGATCGGCTTGACGCTGGAGCCCGGCGAAGCCGAGCGGCTGGCCGAGGGCGCACCCGGGCTTCAGCACCGCTACGGCATGCCGATCGACCCCGCGCCCTACGCACGGCCGGCGTCATCCGAGCCCGCATGCCGCGCGGTCGTGGCCGCGCGCCTCAACGCACCGGGACTGGAGGAGGCCCTCCTCCGACGCCTCCGCGTCCGCACGATGGTGGGCGGCCTGATCGACGACCCCGCGCTGCTCGCGGCCGCGGCCGTCGACGTCGGTCTCGACCCGGACCGGCTTGCCGAGTGGTGCGGGCGCGAGGATGTCGAGGGTGCGCTCCAGGCCGACATCGACGCTGCACGCTCACCTTCTCCTGCCGCGAAAGCCCTCGATCACAAGCTCGGCGGGCCTCGGTCGCACCGCCGTTACACCGCGCCGAGCTACGAGATCAGAGCGAGCGCCGACGGACCGGCGGTCACCATACCCGGCTTCAACCCGGTCGAGGTGTACGAGACCGCAATCGCGAATCTCGAACCAGCGCTCGTTCGCCGGCCCAAACCGAAGACCGTCGAGGAGCTCCTCGACTGGGCCGGCGAGCCGCTTGCCACCGCGGAGGTGGCAGCCGTCGCGCAGCTCGACCCGCGCGATGCGCGTGCCGCCCTCAGCCGCGCGGCCCTCCCGCATGCCGCGGGAGCCGACTTCTACTGGACGCTGGACTAGGAACTAGGCCGGCGCTCGCAGCCGGTGACGGTTGTCCCACGCGAAGACGAGCGTCAGCCCGACCAGGCCGGCGGCGCCGATCAGCACCGCAGCGTCTGCAGGGTTGAACGCGTACGCGCCGCGGACGATCGGGTCAGGGATGCCCGAGCGCCAGGCAAGCGCGGAGACGAGATTGCCGAGCGCGCCGCCGGCGGCGACACCGCCCGCGAGCGAGAGCGCGAGCGAAGGCACTCGCGGCACCGCGACAAGGACGGCGACGGCCAGAACGGCCATCAACGCGAGCGCCACAGGCGCTCGCGGATGGTGAAGCGCGGTCGGCGTCACCGCCTCGTACGCGAGATCGACCGCGACGACGCCGAGCGCCGCAACTGCAGCGGCGACGCGCCTCCGCACGCTCAAACGCCCTTCGGCAGCTCCACCGCCGGCTCGTCGGACACGGGGTGCTCCTCGAACGCGTACTTCACGACCGGCGTCTTTGCAGCCCGCACCTCGTCCAGCCGGCGCACCGGGCGATGGTGGGGCGCGCCCTTCAGAAGCGCGGGATTCTCGGCCGCCTCGCGCGCGATCTCCAGCATCGCGTCGCAGAACGCATCGAGCGTCTCCTTCGTCTCCGTCTCCGTCGGCTCGATCATCAGCGCCTCGGGCACGACGAGCGGGAAGTAGATCGTCGGCGGATGGAAGCCGTAGTCCATCAGCCGCTTCGCGACGTCCAGCGCCGTCACGCCGTGCTCACGCTTGAGGTGGCGAGCAGACAGAACGAACTCGTGCATGCAGAGCCGGTCGTACGGCAACTCGTACGCGTCGCGCAGGCGGGCGCGCATGTAGTTCGCGTTGAGCACGGCCGCCTCGGACATCTCGCGCAGGCGTGGCCCGTACATGCGCATATAGGCATACGCGCGCACGAAGACTCCGAAGGGACCCGTGAACCCGCGCACCTTGCCGATCGTCTTGGGCCGGTCGAAGTCGAGGCCGAACGTGCCGTCGTCGCGACGGATCACCGCCGGCACGGGCAGGAACGGCTCGAGCATGTCCCGCACGGCGATCGGGCCGCCGCCGGGGCCGCCGCCGCCGTGCGGCTGCGAGAACGTCTTGTGCAGGTTGATGTGGACGATGTCGAACCCCATGTCGCCCGGCCGCGAGATCCCGCAAACGGCATTGAGGTTCGCCCCGTCGTAGTACATGAGCGCGCCGGCGCCGTGGAAGATGCGCTCGATCTCCTCGATACTCTCGTCGAACAGCCCGAGCGTCGACGGATTCGTCAGCATCAGCGCCGCCGTGTGCTCGTCGACCTTCGCACGTAGATCCTCGACGTCGATGTTGCCGCGCGCGTCCGTCTGCACGTGCGTCAGCTCGTAGCCCGCCATCGTCACCGACGCGGGGTTCGTGCCGTGCGCCGTGTCGGGGATGACGACCTTGCGCCGCTGCTCCGACTCGCCCCGGTCCTCGTAGTACGCGCGCACGAGCATGAGCCCCGTGAGTTCGCCCTGGCTCCCGGCGGCCGGCTGGAGCGAGACGGCATCGAGCCCGGTCACCTCGAGAAGGATCTGCTGGAGCCGCCACTCCAGCTCGAGCGCGCCCTGCACCCCGTCCTCGTCCTGATACGGGTGGAGTCGCGCGAAGCCGGGGAGTCCGACGAGACGCTCGTTGACGCGCGGGTTGTATTTCATCGTGCACGAGCCGAGCGGATAGAAGCCGGAGTCGATGCCGAAGTTGCGCGTCGACAGCTCGGTGAAGTGGCGCACGAGCTCGAACTCGGGCACCTCCGGGAGGCGCGGCGGCTTGGCCCGGCGCAGCTCCGCGGGCACCTCGGGCGCGGGCAGGCCGTCGTGCACCGGGATCACAGACGCCCGCCGCCCCGGCTGCGACTTCTCGTAGATCAGCTTCATCGCGCCACCTCGGCGAGCACCGCCGCGAGGCGGTCGATCTCCGCCGGCGTCCGCTGCTCGGTGACCGCGACGAGCAGGACGTCGTCCATGCCTTCGTAGTCGCGCCCGAGCGCGTACCCGGGATGAACGCCGAGCGCCCGCGCGTCGCGGATGACGTCGCGCGCGTTCCGTCCGACGCGTACCGCAAACTCTTTGAACGTTGCCTGTTCTGCAAACAGCGGTTCGAGTCCCGCAACCTCGAGGAGGCGCTCCCGCGCGTACGCCGCGAGCGAAAGGCAGGTCTCCCCCAGTTCGCGCAGCCCCTGCGGCCCCAGCCACGTCAAGTAGACGAGTCCACCGAGCGCGAGGAGCGTCTGGTTCGTCGTGATGTTCGAGGTGGCCTTCTCGCGCCGGATGTGCTGCTCGCGGGTCTGCAGGGTGAGGACATAGCCGCGTTCACCCGCGGCGTCGACGGTCTCGCCGACGATCCGGCCCGGCATACGACGGATGAACGTCTGGCGTGCCGCGAGGAAGCCGTAGTGCGGGCCGCCGTAGGAAGGCATGTTCCCCGCAGCCTGTCCTTCGCCGAGCGCGATCGCGCAGCCGTACCGGCCGGGCGCCTCGAGGAGGCCGAGCGAGAGCGGGTCGACGTGCGCGATCGGCAGCGCCTCGGCGTCGTTCGCGGCCGCTGCGAGGTCAGGCGTCGGCTCGAGGCAGCCGAAGAAGTTCGGTTGCTGGAAGATGACGGCGGCCGCGCCCTCGGCGGCCCGGCGCAGCTCGCCCGGGTCGGTCGTGCCGTCGCGATGCGGCACCTCGACAACCTCGAGCCCGAAGCCCGGCGCATACGTCTTCACCACCTGGCGCACCTGCGGATTCGTCGCCTCCGTGACGACGATCTTCGTCCTGCCGGTCGCGTGCTTGGCGATGTAGCAGGCGTCGGCGGCAACCGTCTCGCCGTCGTACCCGGATGCGTTGGAGACGTCCATGCCGGTGAGCTCGCAGATCGCGGTCTGGTACTCGAAGATCGCCTGGAGCACGCCCTGGCTCATCTCCGGCTGGTACGGCGTGTACGCGGTCAGGAACTCGCCGCGCTGCATCACCGCGTCGACGACGGCCGGGACGTAGTGGTCGTAGATGCCTGCGCCGAGAAACGACACCTCCCGCGTTGCGTCGACGTTGCGCGCCGCCAGCTCGGCCATGTGCACCGACAGCTCCTGCTCCGACAGGGGCGGCTCGAGCTCCAGCGCGCGCCCGAGGCGCATGCCGGCCGGGATGTCGCGAAACAGCTCGTCGATCGACGCGACGCCGACGGTGCCGAGCATCTCCTCGACGTCGGCGTCGGTGAGAGCAAGGAACGGGTGCGTCACTGCTCGGCCAGCACCTGCCGGTACGCCGCGCCGTCGAGCAGCGACGCGACCTCTGCCGGATCGGAGAGCCGGATCCGGATCAGCCAGCCCTCGCCGTAGGGGTCCGCGTTCACGGTCTCGGGAGCCTCGATCACCTTCGCGTTCACCGCGACCACCTGGCCGGACAGCGGTGCGATCACGTCGGAGACGGCTTTCACGGACTCCACCTCGCCGTACGGCGCGTCCTTCGCCACCGTCGCGCCCGGCTCGGGCGGCTCGAAGTGCACGAGCTCGCCGAGCGAGTCGACGGCGAACCACGTGATTCCGAGCACGGCCTCGTCGCCGTCGAGGCGGGCCCAGTCGTGCTCGGGGTGGTACTTCAAGTCGTCGGGGTAGGACTCGGCAGCAGCCATTCAGCTCTCCCTCTCGTAGATCGGCTTCTTGACGACCCGGGCGACGCGCGGCTTCCCGCGCACGTCGACCGTCAGCTTCGTGTCGGGCGCAGCCTGCGCCGCAGGGACGTACCCCAACCCGATCCCGATGTCGAGCATCGGCGAATGGGTGCCGGAGGTCACCTCGCCGCCACCCTCGATCGGCATCCCGTGGCGCGGGATCGCGCGCTCCTCCATCACGAAGGCGACGAGCTTCCGCGCCGGCCCCGCCTCCTTGACGCGGCGGAGCGTGCCGGCACCCGTGAACTCCTTGTCGAGCGCGCACGTCCACGCGAGGCCGGCGGAGATCGCATCGGTGTCGGGCGTGATGTCGTTGCCGTGCAGCGGATAGCAGACCTCGAGGCGCAGCGTGTCGCGGGCGCCCAGACCGCACGGTGCGACGCCGCGCGCGAGCACCGCATCCCAGAGCGCGACGGCGTCCTCCGTCATGCACAGGAGCTCGCAGCCGTCCTCGCCCGTGTAACCGGTGCGGTTGACCATCAGTTCGACGCCGTCGATCGACGCCTCGGCGAAGGAGAACGCCGGAGCCGGCCGCAGCCCGAGTTTCGCGATCGCGTTCGGCCCCTGCACCGCGAGCAGCGCGTACTCGTCCGACACGTCGCGCACGTCGGAGCCGCCGATCTCCCGTTCCTTGAGCCAGCGGAAGTCGGCCTCGCGGTTCGCGGCGTTGACGACGAGCAGGTAGCGGCACCTGTCCAGCCGGTAGGCGATCAGGTCGTCGACGATCCCGCCGTGCTCGTTCGTGAGCAGCGTGTACTGCGCCTCGCCCGGCCCGATCCGGTCGAGGTCGTTCGAGAGCAGCTCTTGCAGCAGCGCCTGCGCACGCGGCCCTTCGACCTCGATCTCGCCCATGTGCGAGACGTCGAAGACGCCCGCGTCGCCGCGCACTGCCCGATGCTCCTCGATCACCCCGTCGTACTGGACGGGCATCTCCCAGCCGGCGAACGGTACGAGCCGCGCGCCGAGTGCGACGTGTCGCTCGTACAGCGGGGTGCGCAGAAGGGTCTGGGCCATGCAGCCCGATCCTAGTGGCGCGCCGGTGTCCGGAGGTCCCTAGCTGTCGCGCAGGAACGACGGCACGTCGAGCGCATCGTCCGAGATCTCGAAGCCGCCGTGCGCGGGCGCCGACGGGATCGGCGCCTCGGCGCCCTCGCGCCGGCGGCGGCGCCGGTGGGATCCGAAGCCCGTCGCGATCACGGTCACCCGCACTTCCTCGCCGACCGCGTCGTCGATGACCGCGCCGAAGATGACGTTCGCGTTCTGGTCGGCGGCGCTCGTCACCACCTCGGCCGCCTCGTTCACCTCGAACAGCCCGATCTCAGGACCGCCGGTGATGTTGAGCAGGATTCCGGTCGCGCCTTCGATCGAGGTCTCCAGCAGCGGCGAGGAGACGGCCGCGCGGGCGGCCTCGGCGGCGCGGTTCTCGCCCGAGGCGGTGCCGATGCCCATCAGCGCCGAGCCGGCGTCGCGCATGATCGTGCGCACGTCGGCGAAGTCGAGGTTGACGAGCCCGGGCACGGTGATCAGATCGGTGATCCCCTGCACGCCCTGGCGGAGGATGTCGTCGGCCATCCGGAACGCCTCGACGACCGATGTCCGCTTCTCCACGACCTGGAGCAGGCGGTCGTTCTCGATCACGATCAGCGTGTCGACGCGGTCGCGCAGGCTCTCGATTCCCGCTTCCGCCTGCTGCGAGCGCCGTCGCCCCTCGAAGACGAAGGGCCGCGTGACCACTCCGACGGTCAGCGCCTCGAGCTCGCGCGCCAGCTCGGCGACGATCGGCGCGCCGCCCGTGCCGGTGCCACCGCCCTCGCCCGCAGTGACGAAGACCATGTCGGCGCCCTTCAGCGCCTCCTTCAGCTCGTCGCGGCTCTCCTGCGCGGCGGCGTGGCCGACCACCGGGTCGGCGCCGGCGCCGAGGCCGCGCGTCGCCTTCGAGCCGATGTGGATCTTCACGTCGGCGTCGCACATCATCAGTGCCTGGGCGTCGGTGTTGACGGCGATGAACTCGACACCGGTGAGACCGGCGTCGACCATCCGATTCACGGCGTTCGTGCCGCCGCCTCCGACACCGACGACCTTGATCACCGCGAGGTAGTTCCCCGAGTGGTCGCGCATGCTCATAGGGCGGATACCTGAACCTTTAGTGGAGCGTAGGGGCTGGAATGCCGTTTGGCCGAAGCAGGGTAGATGCGGTACATCTCCCTGTCAATCAGAGGTTGACCCTTCATAGCCTCAACCTAAAGCTGAGAGTTTAGGGTTGATGCCGGTGACCGGCCTGCCGGGAACGCTCACGTCGAGATAGACGGTGCCGGCCGGGAGCTGGTCGAGCGCGCGGCGCGCGATCGCAAGCTTGAGGCGGACGTCGCTCGGGTCGCCGAGCCGTAGCTCGAGGCCCGAGCGCAGCCGGAAGACGAGCCCGTCGCGCTGGAACGCCGCGGTGGCGATCCGCGCCGGGAAGCGGGCGGCAAGGGCAACGGCGAGCGAACGCGCGACCGTGCCGCCCACCGCGGGTCCGAGGAACGCGCCCGCCGTGACCGGTGTTGCCGCAGGGACCCAGATCCGCGGCAGCAGCGGGAAGGTGCGCTGCGGCACGTGCGCGACGACTCTCCCCCGGGCCGACACAAGCCATGTCTGACGGCCCTGATGGAGCACCGCCACGGACGTCTCGGGCACGATGCTCACGCGCAGCGTGTGCGGGAAGTCGCGGTCGTAGACGGCGGAGACGACCGTCGGCAGGGCCTCGACGTGGCGCACGAGCCGGGCCCCGTCGAGGCCGACGAGACTCGTGCCGACCACCGAGGCAAGATCGCGCTGCACCTGGGCGCGCACCTCCGGCGTGCCGCCCGTCACCTCGACCCGGCGCACCGCGAAAGCCGACGTCTCGCGGGCTGCGGCGTACGCGCCGCCGGCGAGCGCCAGCAGCGCGAGGCCGACCGCGAGCGAGTGTCTGGACGGTGCGAGCGCGCGCACAACGCCAGGCGGGCGCGACAGGGCACGCGCCGCCGTGCGGGCGCGCGGCGCGGCGGAGCGCTTGGGGGCCACCTGGCCAGGTTCGCCGCCCGGCCGGCCGCTCCTACCGTCGGGCGTCAGGCGCCGAGCGGCGGCAACTCGAGCGCGCCGAGGAACTCGACCTCGTGGCGCAGCTCGACGCCGTAGCGGTCGTGTGCGCGCCGGCGAGCCTCCGCCATCAACGCGATCGCGTCCGCGCTCGACGCGCCGCCCGCGTTCTCGATGAAATTCGCGTGCTTCGGAGAGATGAGCGCGCCGCCGATCCGGAACCCCTTCAGCCCGCAGGCCTCGAGCATCCGCCCCGCGCTCAGCTCATGCTCCGGATTCTTGAAGACGCTGCCGAACGTGCGGCGGTTCGTCGGCTGCGCCGCCTTGCGCTGCGCGTTGAGCGTCCGCATTTCCGCGCGAATCTCGGCGGTGGGCCGCGGCCGCAGGCGCAGCTCGGCGCCGACGACGACCTGGCCGTGCTCGAGGCCCGAGTGGCGATACGACAGTCCGAGCTCGGCCGGCGTGAGCCAGCCGGTCCCGTCCGCGGTCGCAACGAGCACCCGCTCGAGCACCTGCGAGAAGTCGCCTCCGTAGGCGCCGGCGTTCATCCAGACGCCGCCGCCGATCGTTCCCGGGATGGCGCACGCGAACTCGAAACCGCCGAGCGCCGCATCGCGCGCGCGATGGAGGCAGACGGCGTTCGCCGCGCCGCCGCCAGCGCGCAGCAGCCCGTCCTCGAGGACGACTGCGGCGAGGTCGCCGCCGAGCCGGAGCACGAGCGCATCCACGCCGTCGTCCGCGACGAGGAGGTTCGAGCCGAGCCCGACTGTCGCGACGGTGACGCCCTCGCGCCCGGCCCAGCGGAGCAGCTCCTCCGTCTCCGCGATCGACTGGGGTCGCGCGAACGCGCGCGCCGGGCCGCCTGTGCCGAGCGTCGTGTGGCGCGAAAGCTCGACGCCCTGCTCGAGGTTCACGCGAGCGCCTCCAGCACGAGCGGCGCCGCGCGGTCGACATCGCCGGCGCCGAGCGTGAGCACGCTGTCGCCGGGACGCGCCCACCCTGCGATCAGCCGGACGGCGTCTGCAAGCTCCGGCGCCCAGCCGATTCGCATCCCCGGTCGTACGGATGCGAGCTCGTCGACGATCAACCGCCCGCTCACGCCCGGCAGCGGTTCCTCGCGTGCGGGGTAGATCTCCGTCACGCACACGGCGTCTGCGAGCGCGAGCGCCTGCGCAAACTCGTGCGCGAGGTGGAGCGTCCGCGAGTAGAGGTGCGGCTGGAACAGCACGAGGACGCGGCCACCGTTGCGCACGGCGGCCAGGTCGGCGGCGAGCTCGGCCGGATGGTGGGCGTAGCTGTCGAGGATGTCGACGCCGCCCGCCTTCCCCTTCCGCTCGAGCCGGCGCGCGGCGCCTGCGAACTCCACGATCGCGCGCTCGGCGTCCGCGCGCGGGACGCCCGCCAGTTCGAGCGCGGCAAGTGCGGCCGCGGCGTTGCGGCGATTGTGCTCGCCGGGAACCGCGAGCCCGAGCCCGACCGGCTCCAGCTCGGCCGCGCGCACGACGTGCGGCACGTGCGACAGCCATTCGTCGAACAGCGCCTCGACCTCTGCGCGCGACCCGAAGGTTGTGTGGTGGTCGAGGTCGACGTTCAGGAGCACGGCGATCTCCGGTCGCAGCGCGGCGACGGACCGGTCGGACTCGTCGCCCTCGACGACGAGCCAGCCCTCTCCGGCCCGCGCGTTGCCGCCGAGCTGGGCGACGTCCCCGCCGATCAGGAAGGCAGGATCGAGCCCGAGCCGGTCGAGGCAGAACGCGATCATCGCGCTCGTCGTCGTCTTGCCGTGCGCGCCGGCGACGACGATCGAGCGGCGCAGCGACACGAGCTCCGCGAGCAGGTCGGCGCGCGGCCGCCCCTCGACGCGGCCCACGAACGCGGTCGACACGAACACCTCCCAGCCCGGCGGCGCCTGCGGCGGATCGGGCGCGATCGTGATGTCGATGCCGGCGAGGTGCGCGAGATACGGCGTCTCGACCCGGTCCCAGCCCGCGACGTCGGCGCCCCACGCGTGCGCGAGCAGCGCGTACGCGCTCATGCCGGCGCCGCCGATCCCGGCGATCCAGATGCGCCTACCGGCGAGCGGCCGCGAGGGCGACGAGCTCATCGGCGATCCTCTCTGCCGCGTCGGGCTTCGCGGCGGCGCGCATCGCGTCGGACATGGCGGCGAGCCGGGCCGGGTCGGCGAGGAGTCCATCGACGAGCTCCGGCACGCGCGCCACGTCCTCCTCGGCGACGACGGCCGCGCCTCCCGCCCGCTCAAAGGCGCGCGCGTTCTTCTCCTGGTGGCCGCCGGTCGCGAATGCGCCGGGGACAAGCACCGCCGGGAGGCCGGCGGCGGCGAGCTCCCAGACGGAGCCGCCGGCGCGCGCGACCGCGACGTCCGCCGCGCCGTATGCGAGGCCGATCTCGTCCAGGAAGGGAAGCAGGACGTAACCGGGCCTGTCGACGCGCGCGCGCAGCGCCTCGTAGTCGCGCTCGCCGCAGAGGTGGAGCACCGCGGGGCCCGCCTCGCCCCACGCGTCAACGGCAAGCTCGTTCAACAGCAGCGCCCCGAGCGAGCCGCCGAAGACGAGCACCACCGGCCCCGTCGCCGGCAGCCCGAGCTTCGCCCGCGCCTCTTCGCGCGCCACGGCGCGCGAGCGCTCGGGGATCGGCCGTCCGACCGCGGCGTACTTCGCCCCGCTGCGCCCGTCCACGGGCAGTGCGAGGAAGACGCGCGCGGCGAACGGCGCCGCCAGCCGGTTCGCGAGGCCGAGATGCGCGTCGGCCTCGGTGAGCACCGCGGGGATCCGCCGCAGCCAGGCGGCGAGCACCATTGGCCCGGCGACGTAGCCGCCCCCGCCGAGGACGACGTCCGGCCGTCGCCGGGCGAGGATGCGCAGGCACGCGAGCGGCGACGCGGCGGCGAGTGCGAGCGCCCGCAGTAGCGGAAGACCCGGCCGTCGCGGGAAGCCCGCGACCGCAAACGAGTCGAACGCGTACCCGCGCTCAGGAACGAGCTGTGCCTCGACGCGATCCGGCGACCCGGCGAACGTCACGGTCACGCTGCGTTTGCGCAGCGCCTCCGCGACTGCGAGCGACGGGGCGACGTGCCCCACCGTCCCGCCGGCCGCGATCAGGCATCGAAGCTGTCTGGACTCCGGCATGGCCACGGGCGATGTTAAGGAGGATTCCGACCGACAGGAGGGCGATCACGAGGCTGGAGCCGCCGTAGGAGACGAAAGGGAGCGGGATCCCGGTCAGCGGCGCAAGCCCCAGGACGGCCGCGAGGTTGATCGCCGCCTGCCCGCAGATGAGCGCCGTGACCCCGGCGGCGAGCCGCTTTCCGAACGGATCCTTGCAGGCGATCGCGAGCCGCAGGCCCGCGTAGGCGAAGGCGCAGTAGGCGGCGATCAGCAGCGTCCCGCCGACGAGCCCGAGCTCCTCGCAGATGACCGCGAAGATCATGTCCGTGTGCGCCTCGGGGAGGTAGTGGATCTTCTCGATCCCCTGCCCGAGGCCGCGGCCGAAGATCCCGCCGGAGCCGATGCTGATCTGGGCCTGCACGTTCTGGAGCCCGGCGCCGAGAGGGTCCTTCCACGGGTCGAGGAAGGTGAAGAGGCGCGCACGCCGATACGGCGACGCCCACGCCGCGATCGCGCCGAGGCTCGTGACCACGGTGGCCGCGACGACGAGCGTGGGGAGCGGCGTGCCCGCGACGAGCAGCATCGCGCCGACCATGACGACGATCGTGATCACGGTGCCGAGATCCGGCTCGACGAGCACGAGTACGCAGAAGAGCCCGACGAGCAGTCCGATCGGACGGCCGAGATCCTTCAGCGTCCGCGGCGGCGGCGTCCGGGCGAGGTACGAGGCGCACCAGACGACGAGGGCGAGCTTCGCGAGCTCGGAGGGCTGGAACGTCGCGGGTCCCAAGCCGATCCAGCGGCGCGCCCCGTTGACGCGCGGGCCGATCGCCAGCACGGCCAGGCAGAGCCCGAGCGCGGCGACGACGAGCGTCGGCGCGAGCGGACGCAGCTTGCGGAAGTCGGTGCGCGCCGCGATCACGAGCAGCACGAGGCCGATGAGCGCGTACGTCGCCTGGCGCTCGAGATACCCGGTCGGGTTGCCGTTGCCGAGTGCGGCCGAGGCGGAGGTGGCGCTGTAGACCATGACGAGACCGAATGCGGTGAGGGCGAGCGTGACGAGCACGAGCAGCTGCCACTCGAACGTGCGCGGCTTCGTCCGCCGGCTCATGCGAGATCCTCGACGAGGCTGCGGAACGTGTCGCCGCGCTGCTCGAAGTCGGCGAACTGGTCGAAGCTCGCGCAGGCCGGGGAGAGCAGGACGATGTCGCCCGGCTCGGCGTCGGCTGCCGCGTGCGCGAGGGCGTGAGCGAGGTCGCCGTCGCGCGAGTACGTGCGGCCGGCTGCGTCGAGCGCGCGCGCGAGCTCGTCCGTCGCCTCGCCGATCAGGTGGACGGCGCGCACCGACGCGGAGAGACCGCGCACGAACGGGCCGAAGTCTTCGCCCTTGAGCGAGCCGCCGAGGATGAGGCGTAGCGGCGCGTCGTAAGCGGCAACGCCGCGTGAGGCGGCGGCAGTGTTTGTCGCCTTCGAGTCGTTGACGTAGCGCACGCCGCGCAGCTCGCGTACGAGCTCGAGCCGGTGCGGCACGCCGGGAAAGGTGCGCAGCGCGTCGGCGATTGCGTCGTCGTCGATGCCCGCCGCGCGCGCGGCTGCCGTCGCCGCAGCTGCGTTCTCGCGGTTGTGCGCACCGGGGATGCGCGGCTCGGCCGGCAGCGGGTCGTCTCCGGAGAACTCGATCCCCTCGAGCCCGAAGCCGCGCGGGACGATCTTCGTGCGGGCGCGTTCGAAGATGCGCAGCTTCGCGTCGCGGTACGCCTCGAAGCTGCCATGCCGGTCGAGGTGGTCGGGCTCGAGGTTGAGGAGCACGGCAATGTCGCACGCGAGCTCGTGCACGTCCTCGAGCTGGAAGCTCGAGAGCTCGCAGACGACCCAGGCGTCCGGATCGATGCCCTCCGCAGCGTCGGTGAGGGCGCGGCCGACGTTGCCGGCGACTTCGACCGGCCGGCCGGCGGCGCGGAAGATCGCACCGAGCAGCTCGGTCGTCGTCGTCTTGCCGTTCGTGCCGGTGACCCCGATCAGCGGGTTGCCCGGCAGGAGCCGGTAGCCGAGCTCGACCTCGCTCCAGATCGGGATCGCACGGGCGCGCGCGACAGCCGCCAGCGGCGACTCCGCGGGCACGCCGGGGCTCTTGACGACAAGCTGGACACCCTCCAACAGCGACTCCTCCTCGGTCCCGAGCCGGACTTCGACGCCCGCGCCGGCAAGCCTCCCACCGTCCGCGTCGGGCGAGCGGTCCGCAGCCACGACCGCGACCCCGCGCCGGGCGAGTGCCAGCGCGGCCGCGCGCCCCGAGCGGGCGAGCCCCAGCACGAGCGCACGCCTCGGCAGCCACGCCCCATCCGGACGTGTCCCCATCACGAGCCACACACCCCCCCATGGGGGGCGCGAGGGCCCCTGCAATCAGCGTACGCGCGCGTGTCTGACATCGATGTGCCGACTTTCCGGACGATCCGTGTCACTTTCGGCGCGGGCGCGCCGGCTCCTTACGACGCGGGCTCGACTCTCCCGCCCGGACGGAGCACGCGGACGACCTCGGCGTCGGTCGGATCGGCGCCGACGAGCAGGTCGACCGACTCGTCGGGCAGCGGCAGCACCGGCAGCTCGCCGAGCAGGTAGTCGAGCCGCGGGTCGGCAAGCTCCTCGAGCAGCCGCTCCAACTCCGCCACCGACGGCTCGAAGATGACGATCTCGTCGTAGCCGTCCAGGCGGGCGAGCGCGGCCCTGGCCGCCGCTGCACCGAGCACCGCCGCGGTCGTCCCGCTCACCGCTGCGCGAAGTAGTAGCGGTAGAAGAGCGCGAAGCCCGCCGCGCACAGGATGCCTGCGACGATCCAGAAGCGCACCATGATCTTCGTCTCCGACCACGCCTTCATCTCGAAGTGGTGGTGGATCGGCGCCATCAGGAACACGCGGCGGCCGAGGTACCGGAAGAAGAAGACCTGGATCATCACGGACAGCGCTTCGATCACGAAGATGCCGCCGATCAGGAGCAGCAGGAGTTCCGTCTTCGTCATGATCGCGAACGTCGCGATCGCGCCCCCGAACGCCATCGAGCCCGTGTCACCCATGAACACCTCGGCGGGGAACGCGTTGTACCAGAGAAAGCCGACCGCAGCGCCGATCAGCGATGCCCCGATGATGGCGAGGTCGAGCTTCGTCAAGTTGCGGTGCGCTGGGTTCGAGCTGGAGCGGACGTAGGAGACGACCATCATCGCCGTGTACGTGAACAACGCCACGATCCCGGTGCCGGCCGCGAGCCCGTCGACGCCGTCGGCGAGATTCGTCGCGTTCGCCGCTCCGGCGATGATCAGGAACAGGAACGGGTACCACGCGTACGACAGCGGGATCGAGACGTCGGCGACCGGCACGTAGACGTCGGTGCTGAGCCGTAGATGGTGCGACACGATCGCGACGACGACGGTCACGCCGGCGAGCAGCAGCAACTTCCAGCGGCCGTTGAGGCCGAGCGAGCGGCGGTGCGTCAGCTTCGTGAAGTCGTCGAGGAACCCGATCGCCCCGCAGGCGAGCGTTCCGAACAGGACGGTGAGCGCCTGCAGCCGGAACTCGCTCACCGGCAGGAACGCGACGGTCGCCGCGAACAGGATCATCAGCCCGCCCATCGTCGGCGTCCCCTGCTTGGCCGCGTGATGCTGCGGGCCCTCCTCGCGGATCTGCTGGCCGAACTCGTGCCGCCGCAGGAACCCGATGAAGCTCGGGCCGACGAGGATCGACACGAGCAGCGCGACGAGCGCGGCGATCAGGACACGCGTCACCGCGCCGGCACTCCTGCGAGCGACTCGGCGACGATCTCGAGGCCGACCGCGCGCGACGCCTTCACGAGCACCGTGTCGCCCGGCGTGACGACCGACTGGACGACGCCGATCGCGCCCGTCGCGTCCGGCGCCCAGTCGTCGGGTCGATAGCGCCGCCCGAGCTCGCCGATGCCGACGATCACGTCGACGCCGAGCCGGCGCGCGGCCGCGCCGAGCTCCTCGTGGAAGCGCGGCCCCTCGGTGCCGAGCTCCGCCATCTCGCCGAGCACCGCGACCGTCCGCCGCGACCCGGCGCGCTCGACGAGATGCTCGAGTGCGGCAAGCATCGATGCGGGGTTCGCGTTGTACGCGTCGTTGATCAGCAGGCCGCCGCCGGGAAGCGGCGACTCCTCGCAACGCCACGGCGAGAAGACGATCTCGGCCGAGCCTTCAGCCGCGCGCTCGAGCGGCAGGCCGAGCGCGACGTAGGCGAGCAGCGCCGCGACGACGTTTGCGGCCTGCACGCGCATCGTGAACGGCACCGGCAGCTCGACCCGCCGGCCGTCTGCGAATACGACGCGCACGCACTCCCCCGGCTCGAACGCTTCGAGCTCGGCGTCGCCTCCGGGTCCGAAGCGAAGCACGTCGATGTTGTCGCGGAGCAGCAGCGCCTCGAGCTCGGGCACGCCGGCGGGGACGACTGCGACCCCGCCGGCGGGAAGGGCGTCGATCGCCTCCGCCTTCGCCCGCGCGACGTTGGCTACCGTTCCCACGAGCTCGAGGTGGACGGGCCCGATGCTCGTGATCACTGCGACGTCGGGCTGCGCGATCGCGCACAGCTCGGCGATCTGGCCGAGCCCACGCATGCCCATTTCCGTCAGCACGACCTCCGTGTCGGACTCGATCCGCGTCAGTGTCAACGGCAGTCCGATCTCGTTGTTGTGGCCGCCTTCGGCGGCGACCGTGCGGGCCACCGGCCTGCAAAGCGCAGCGAGGATGTCCTTCGTCGACGTCTTGCCGCTCGAGCCCGTGATGGCCACCACCCTCGCCCCGCTGCGATCGCGCACGGCGCGCCCGAGCGCGGCCATCGCGGCAAAGTCGTCGTCAGGAACAAGCGTCGCTGCCGCACCGTGCCCGCGCGCGTCCTCGAGATACGCGACGCCGCCGCCGAGCGCGACGAACAGATCGCCCGGCCCGACGCGGCGCGAGTCGATCTCCACGCCCGTCACGGTCGGCGCGTCGCCCTCGAGCCTACCGAGATCGAGCGCCTGCAGATCGGCACGCGAGAGCGGGATCAGGTGGCTGCTCCGAGAGCGCGCAGCGCCTGTCGGGCGGCCTCGCGGTCGTCGAACGCCACCGTCCGATCAGCGAACTGCTGTCCCTGCTCGGCTCCCTTGCCTGCGATCACGACGACGTCGCCGTCGCGCGCGACCTCGATCGCCCGTGCGATCGCGACGGCGCGATCCGGCTCGACTTCCACGTCGGCGACCGTGCCTGCGACGATCGCGTCGATGATCGCCTGCGGATCCTCGCTCCGCGGGTTGTCCGAGGTGACGATTGCGACGTCGGCGAGCTCCGACGCGAGCCGGCCCATCAAGGGACGCTTGCCGCGGTCGCGGTCGCCGCCTGCGCCGACGACGCAGATCACGCGCCCGCGGGCGAGGTCGCGGGCCGCGCGCAGCACGGTTTCGAGCGCGTCCGGCTTGTGCGCGTAATCGACGATCACCGTGAACGGCTGGCCCTCGTCGACCGCCTCGAACCGCCCTGGCACTCCGCGCACCGACTCGATCCCGCGCGCGATCGCGGCGTCGTCGACACCGAGGAGACGCGCGGCTGCGAGCGCGCCGAGGGCGTTCTCGACGTTGAAGCGGCCGCGCAGCTTCACCTCGATTCCCTCGAGCGCATCGGGCCCGATCGCGGCATCCGGCGCGAAGCCGAACGTGAGAGCGTGAGGGAGCTCCGCCGCGAGCCGCCGCCCGTACGCGTCGCCGACGTTCACGGCCGCGGGCGGGTGCCCCGCGACGAACAGGCGCCGCTTCGCTTCGAAGTACGACTCCATGTCGCCGTGGAAATCGAGATGGTCCTGGCTGAGATTCGTGAACACGAGCGCTGCGAAGCGGACGAGATCGAGCCGGTGCAGCTGTGACGCGTGCGACGACGCCTCCATCGCACACGAGCGATCGCCTGCATCGACCATCTCGCGGAACGTGCGCTGGAGGTCGATCGCCTCGGGCGTCGTGCGCACGACGCCGCGCCGCTCCCCGCCCACGCGCGCCTCGACCGTCCCGAGCAGGCCGGGCCGCCGACCGGCAGCGGCAAGAATCGCGAAGAGCAGGAACGCGGTCGTCGTCTTCCCGCTCGTCCCGGTCACGCCGACGACCTCGAGCTCGTGCGTCGGGTGCCCGAAGAACTCGTCCGCGGCGACCGCCATCGCAGCTCGAGCGTCGCGCACGACGACCTGCGGCACGCCGAACTCGAGCGGCCGCTCCACGACGAGCGCCGTCGCTCCGCGCTCGACCGCCTCCGGAGCGAAGTCGTGCCCGTCGGCGTGCGCGCCCCGCACGCAGAAGAAGAGCGCGCCCGGCGTGACAGCGCGCGCGTCGTACACAAGGTCGCGCACCTCGACCGGAGCGCGTCCCACCACCTCGACCGCCCCGAGCGCGGCGACGAGGCGCTCCAGATCCATCATCGCCACACGAGTTTACCCCGAGGGCTTTCCGCCTGAAGCGCTGCGCGCTTCAAGCCCAAAAGGGACGCCGACTCCGCCGGCGTCCGCTCCGCGCAGCCGAACCCAACCCACTAGAAGCGCGCAGCGCTTCTAGTGGAGCGGCTCGTCAGGCTGGACTTCGAGATATTGCAGGTCAAAAGCCGCGATCTGGGCGAAGGCCGGCGCTGCGACGACGCCGCCGAAGATGCTGAGTTTCGGCTGGTCGACGGTGACGAGGACGACAAGGCTTGGATTGTTCGCCGGCACCATGCCGACGAACGTCGCGACGTACTCGCCGGGGACATATCCGTGCGGCCCGGGCTTCTGGGCGGTGCCGGTCTTGCCGGCGACGCTGTAACCGGGGATGGCCGCAGCGTCGGCGGTGCCGACGTCGGAGACGACGCCCTTGAGCATCGTCAGCAACTCGTGGTCGACGGGACGCGAGAGGATCCGCCGCTTCTTCAGCGTCGGCGGCGGTTCGCCCTGCACGTGGTCGACGAGGTGCGGCTGGATCCAGACGCCGCCGTTGGCGATCGCGCCGTAGACCGACGCGAGCTGGATCGCCGTCACCGACACGCCCTGGCCGATCGGGACGTTGCCGATCGTCGAGCCTGACCAGTACGTCGGCAGCAGGCCGGGGCTCTCGCCGGGAAAGTCGATGCCGGTCGGCTGGCCGAAGCCAAACCGCCGGATCCAGTACTGCAGGCGCGCCTGCCCGAGCTTCGTCTCCGCGATCGTCACCGCGCCGACGTTCGACGAGCGCTGGAGGATCTGCGCGACGGACATCGTCTCTGTCCCGCGCGGCTCGGCGTCGTGGATGACGCGGTCGGCGACATGGATCGAGTACGGCAGCGTGAACTTCGTCTCGGGGGTGACGAGCCCCTCGGATAGCGCACCGCCGATCGTCACGACCTTGAACACCGATCCCGGCTCGTACACGTCTGCGACGGCGTGATTCGCCTGCAGGCCTTTCGCCGCGGCGGCCGGGAACGCGTTCGCGTTGTAGCCGGGCTCCATCGCCATCGCGAGCACCGCGCCCGTCTTCGGATCGAGCACGATCGCGGTCGCATCCTTGGCCTTCCACTTCGCGACCGTCGCCTTCAGCACCTGCTCCGCGTTCGCCTGGATCGTGTGGTCGAGCGAGAGGAATACGTCGTGGCCGTCACGCGCCGGCTTCTCGTTCTGCACGTCGATCACGTGTCCGAGCGGGTCGCGCACGACGGTCTCTTCGCCGGCGGCCCCCGTCAACGGCGCGTTCAGTTCGAGCTCGAGCCCGGCCAGACCCGTGTTGTCGACGCCCGCGTACCCGAGTACGGGCGCGGCCACCGGGCCTTGCGGGTACACGCGCTTCTCGTCGGACGTGAAGTAGAAGCCGGTGAGATTCCGCTTCGCGAGCAGCGTCGCCTTGTCGGGCGGCGCCTTGCGCTCGACATAGACGAAGCCGTGCGAGCGGTCGGCGAGGATCGGATAGAGCTGCGCTGCACGGAGCCCGAGGATCCGCGCCGCGATCCGCGCGTCCGTCTTCGGTTGCGCAATCTGACGGGGATCGGCGAACACCGTCGTCGCCTGCTCGTCCAGTGCGAGCGGCGTCCCCATTGCGTCGAAGATCGTGCCGCGGCCTGCGGCGAGCGTGACGTCGACCTTCGTCTGCGCCTGCGCGAGCTTCGAGAGCGACGACGCGCGCACCGTTGCGAGCCATGACTCGCGCGCGAGCAGCGCGGCGAACGTCAAGAGGATGACGAGCAGCAGCAGCCGGATGCGCGAGTTGACGACGCGCGTCACGGCTTCTTCGTATGTCGTCCGAGATCGATGTAGCTCGTATCCGTGCCGAGGGCCGGGACGAGCCCAAGCCTGTGTGCGGTCGACTCGATCTTCAGCGACGCGCCGGCGCTCGAGACCTGCGAAGCGAGCGCGGCGTTCTGCGCCTGGAGCTGGACCTCTTGCTTGTCGAGCTTCGTGACGCCGACGTTCTCGCGCAGCACGGCGACGTTGACGGCGACGATGCCGGCGAGCAGCACCGCGAACGCCGAGATCCAGAAGATGCCGCTCGTGAGCCGCCGCCCCGCCGCGCGCCTGCGCGCAGGCGCCGGTGCGGCCGCCGGCCGTCGCCGCGGCGCCGGTACGGGTGCCGGCGCGACCGCGGTGTTGCCGAACCAGTCGAGCGCGGCCACTAATGCCCCTCCACGTGATGTTGCCGAGCTTCTGGGGCGCAACCACCAAGCGATGCAAGGACGCAGGGAGCGCTCGTAGTCAGTACTACGGGCGCGACCGAGGACGCGGCAGCGCGCCGCGTGATCGCGTTCCAGAAGCCGGAGGACATTCGCTCGAGGGGCATTAGGCCTTGACCGCTGCGCGGAGTCGCGCCGACGCGGCACGCGGGTTTGCGGCGATCTCCGCCTCGCCCGGGCGCACCGGCCTTCGCTGGATCGCGCGCAGCTCCGGCTCCTTGCCGCACACGCAGACGGGGAAGTCGGGCGGACACGTGCAGCCGCGCTCTTTCTCGCGCAGGAACTGCTTGACGATCCGGTCCTCGAGCGAGTGGAAGGCGATCACCGCGAGCCGCCCGCCCGGCCGCAGCATCGCGAGCGCGGCCGGCAGGGCAGCTTCAAGCGAGCCGAGCTCGTCGTTGACCGCGATGCGCAGCGCCTGGAAGACGCGCTTCGCCGGATGCCCTTCGCCGAATCGCGCGGGTGCGGGGATCGCGCCCTTGATCGTGTCCACGAGCTCGCCCGTGCGCTCGAACGGCTGCTCCTTCCGTCGGCGGACGATCGCCCTCGCGATCTGCCGCGCGTAGCGCTCCTCGCCGTAGCGGCGAAAGACGGAGACGAGCTCACGCTCGGGCCACTCGTTGACGATGTCGGCCGCGGTGAGGTCCTGCGACGGGTCCATGCGCATGTCGAGCGGCGCGTCGACGGAGTACGAGAAGCCGCGCTCCGGCCGGTCGAGCTGCATCGACGAGACACCGAGATCGAGCAGGATCGCGTCGGCGCGAACGTCGTTCTCCGCGAGCTGCGGCAGCACGACCCCGAAGTCGCCGCGCAGCAACCTCGTCTGGACGCGCTCGCACTGCTCGAGCTGCTCGAAGTACGTGCGCGCGATCGGATCGCGGTCGATCGCGATCAGCTTGCCGCTGCCGTGCAAATCGGCGGCGAGCAGCGCCGCATGGCCGCCCGCGCCGAACGTGGCGTCGACGACGGTCTCTCCCGGGCGCACGGCGAGACACTCGCGCACCTCCGCGGCCAGGACGGGAACGTGATCAGTCGCGTTGGGCTGCAAGGCGTTCGGCAACATGCTCTGCACTCCCTTCGACCTCGGCGAGCTCGCGCCGCCACGCTGCGCGGTCCCAGATCTCGAGGTGGTCGTGGACGCCCGCGACGACGACGTCGCGGCCGAGCTTTGCGTGCTCGAGCAACGCGGCGGGAATCCCGACGCGGCCCTGTTTGTCGAGCTCGGTCTCCGCCGCCCCGGAGTAGAAGAAGCGCTGCATCCGCCGGCCCTCTTTGCTCAGCGGGTTGAGCGTGGCAAGGCTGCTCTCGACCATCCGCTCCCACGCGTCGCTCGTGTACGCGAATAGGCAGCCGTCCATGCCGCGCGTCACGACGATCCCGTCCGCAAACGCCTGCCGGAACCGGGCCGGCAGGGTGAGACGGTTCTTGTCGTCGAGAGTGTGCTCGTGTTCACCGAGAAGCATGCGGGGCCGGATTCCTCCTCTACCACTTTGCCCCACATTAGACCACAATTCCCCACTTGTCTACCCCTGAGAGCCACCAGATCAAGCGGTGCCGGCCGACTTGCCCCGCCGCGGTCCCGGGGGTTACGCTCGCCCGGCGGCAAGGTCTGCGGCAGCCAACGCCCGAAAGGAGCTTCATGGCCACGCAGACCCGGATCCGCCTCGCGGAACGGCCGCTCAACGTCGTCCTCCGCCCGAACTCCCCGGCGGCGGCCGCCTACCGCAGCACCGTGCTCGCGCCCGGGTTCGAGCCGCAGCCCGGACTCGACCTCCGCTACCTCGGCGGGAAGACGATCCCCCAGCTCACGTTCACGAACGTCTACCTCGGCGACTGGGACGCGGGCGCGCGGGCGCAGCTCGACCACGCGCTCGCGTCCGCGATGAGCGACGTGCACCTGAACAACGTGCTCGCCCAGTACTTCAAGGGCACGACCGTCACGTCGGCGTTCGCCGGCTCGCAACTGCACGCAGGCTCCGTGCCGTCGTACGTGTACAAGGACACGGTCGAGTCGATCGTCGGTGAGCTCGACGAGAGCGGCGCGCTCACCGCGCTCGACCTCGGCTCGTCTGTCGTCTGCCTGCTCCTCCCCGAGGGTGCCGTGCTCGTCGACGGCGACTCGAACGGCACCCACGCCGAGCGGGAGCTGCCCGGCGAGGAGGACGAGGACGTCGACTCGAAGCACGGGCTCGGCGGTTACCACGGCTCGGTGCACGTCGTCCGCGGGCGGCGCAAGGAGACCGTGTACTACGCCGTCTCCGTCTACTCGGACGGCACCAACGGGATCGTCGCGTTCCCGCATCCGTGGCAGAACGTCTGCGCGACGCTGTACCACGAGCTGAGCGAAGCACGCACCGATCCGGACGTCGAGGACGCGATCCGCGCAGGCAACACGCCGGACGGCGAGCGGCTGCTCGGCTGGTACTCGTCACGCGGCGGCGAGATCGGCGACATCCCGATGGCCGAGTCGGGCGGCGACCTCTCGCTCGTGATGCAGGAGGTGCCGCTCGCCGACGGCAGCGGCACGGTGCCGATCCAGCTGATGTGGTCGAACGCGGTCGCCGGCCCGGAGGGCCCGATCGCCAGTCCTCACCGGTCGGCCGCGACCTAGATCGCGGCGGCTGTGAGCTGGCCTGCGTACGCGCCGCGGCCCGTGAGGACCGCGGCGCCGCAGCGCGCGCCGAGCGCAACCGCCTCGTCGATGGGCCGGCCCTCCGCAAGCGCGAACGTCAGTCCTGCCGCGAAGCAGTCGCCGCAGCCGTACGTGTCCTCGACGGGGCCGGGCAGCGGCGACGCGCGATACGGCCCACCGGGACGCACCCAGCCGCCGAGCGCACCCGCCGTGGTCACGACCGTCCGCGGCGGCGGATCGAGGTCGCCCGGCTCGAAGCGCTCGGCGGCGTCCTCGCCGCTGCCGACGAGCACGTCGAGCTCCTGCTCCGCGCGTTGCAGCGTCGCGAGCTCACGCGCGGCGGCGACGAGCACGCGACCCCGTCGCGCCGCGCGGGCCGCGGGAACGTCGCCGCAGACGAAGTAGACGGCGTCACAGCGTGCAAGCTCCTCCCACGGCAGCGCGCCGTCGTCTCCCGACGGCCTGAGCTTCGGCCCGACCACGGTGATCGTCCGCTCGCCCTCGCCGTCGACGTACGTGAACGCGCGCCGCTGTGGACCGTGCGGCGCTGGAGCGTGGATGGTGACGCCGAGCGCGGTCAGCTCCCTCCGGGCGCGCACGCCCAGCTCGTCGTCGCCGAAAGCGGTGTAGAAGTCGACCGAGCCGTTGAGCTTCGCGAGCTGGACGGCTGCGACGGCCCCGCCGCCGGCTGGCTCCTGCCACGTCTCGAGGGCCTGGACGATCTCGCCCGGCACGGGCACGTGCTCGACCCGGGCGAACTCCACCCACTCGACATGGCCGACGACGGCGAGCTTCACACCTCACATCTTGGCGCGGCAGTACGTTTCATGTGTCGATGGCCATTGCCGTTCCCCCTTTCGAGGCGTTCTACGAGGCCAACCGGGCCGAGGTGTTCCGCTTCCTCGGCCGGCGCCTCGGCCGCCAGCAGGCGGAGGACGCGTTCCAGGAGACGTTCCTGCGCGCGCTGCGGGCGTACCCGCGGCTCGAGCACGGCGAGCACCTGCGGGCCTGGGTGCTGACGATCGCGAGCCGGATCGTGCTCGACGACGTCCGCAAGCGTCGCCCGCAGGGCGAGCTGCCGGAGCTGCCGGTGGAGGACGGGCTCCCCGCCTTCGAGGAGCTCGCGCCGCTCACCGAGGGGCTACCCCCGAACGAACGGGCGGCGGTCGTGCTCCGCTACGGCTACGACCTCGGCTACGACGAGATCGGCGACGCGCTCGGCTCCTCCGAGGCCGCGGCGCGACAGGCGGCCTCCGCCGGAGTGCGGCGGCTGCGAAAGGAGCACCATTGACCGACACTCTCTCCCCTGCCCTCGACGAGCGCTTCCGCGCGGCCGCCGCGGCCGAGGGCCTGCTCGACGTCGCGTACGACGTCCTCCCCGACACGGCCATCGGCGCGCTACTCGTCGGCGTCACCGACCACGGCCTCTGCCGGATCACGTTCGATCCGGATCCCGAGCAGGAGCTCGAGCAGCTGGCGCGGCTGTTCGGACCGCGCGTCCTCCGCACCTCGCGGCCGCTCGACCGCGTGCGGCTCGAGCTCGACGAGTATCTCGCAGGCCGCCGCCGCCACTTCGACCTCGAGCTCGACCTGCGGATGGTTCCCGACTACCACCGGCGCGTGCTCGCCGAGCTCGCGCGCGTCGAGTACGGCCACACGACGACGTACGGGATGCTCGCGGCCCAGAGCGGCAACCCACGCGCCGCGCGCGCCGTCGGCACGGTGATGAATCGCAACCCGGTTCCGATCGTGCTTCCCTGCCACCGCGTCGTCGGCGCGAACGGCAGCCTTACGGGCTACGGGGGCGGGCTCCCCCGCAAGGAGCACCTGCTCCGGCTCGAGGGCGCGATCCTCTAGCCGGTTAGAGCGAGCCCCAGTGGAGGGCGACGACGAGAAGGACGGAGCCGACGGCCAGAGCCAGCCCTGCGAGCGCCTGGCCTCCGCGCCTCCCGAGCGGCGTCATCGCACTGAGCAGGAGCACGGCTCCCGCAACCGCCCCGAGGGCGAAGCCGATCTCCTCGATGCGGATCGTCGCGTGCTTCGCGAAATGCGTTGCGAACAGGATCATGCGCCGATGATCCGCCGCGCGTCGGACGGACTCACCTAGAGAGAGGGCGGCGCCTGGAACGGACGTAGCTTGTAGCCGACGCCCCAGAGGTTGACGACCCAGCCGGAAAGGCCGGCGCGGGCGAGCTTGCAGCGGATCCGGGAAGCGTGCGACTCGAGCGTGCGCGTCGGCACGAAGGTGCGGTAGCCCCAGACTTCACGCAGGAGCAGCTCCCGCGTGAAGACGCGGTCGGGATCGCCCGCGAGCTTCACGAGCAGTGCGTACTCCTTCGCCGAGAGCGTCACCTCGATGCCGCGCGCGAGTACACGTCGCGCGCTGCGGTCGACGACGAGCTCGCCGAGGTCGAGCACCTCGTTGCGCGGCGGCCGCCGCCGCAGCACCGCGCGGATGCGCGCGACGAGCTCCTCGTACGCGAACGGCCGCGAGAGGTAGTCGTCGCAGCGCTCGAGCGCGCGGACGCGCGCTGCCGGGTCGGCGCTGCCGAGCACGATCACGGCACAGTCCGTGACGAAGCACCGGTCGAGCGCGCTCGGGTCGCCGAGCACGACCACGTCCGGCTCGGCAGCGCGTGGCAGGTCGTCGGGCGTGCTGATCGCGAGCACGTCGAAGCCGTCGCTCGCAAGCTGGCGCGCGAGGAAGCCGCGCATCGCTTCTTCGGGCTCGGCGAGCAGCAGCGCAGTCATCCGCCCGACCGTAGCGCCGCCCGCGCGCCTCCGCCAGATGTCCTTTCGCGCGAAAGTGTGACTTCGTCGGATTGCGGCCACGCGGAATGCCCTCCCAAAAGAGCTAGGCCGGCCTTTCCGTCGCCGCGCGCGCTTCCGGTGCCCATCGCTCACGTCAGAAAAGAGCGTGGCGGCTCGGCCGCCGCGCGCTCTGTGGAGCAGAAACCCGCCCCGCGCGAAGTGCATAGCACTTCGCGCGGATTACAAGCGTCCGGAGCGGACGACGCCCCAGAGGAGCCATATGCCGAGCACCGTCGAGAGCGCGAAGCCGAGCACGGAGATGATGTTGATCCCGAGCAGGTGCGGTCCCGTCTTCGCGAAGATGCCGATCAGGCTCGAGCCGATCAGTCCGCCCGTGACGATCAGCGCGACCACGAGCCGGTTGAACACGCGCTGCATGCTCTCGATCACGTCCTCGAGCCCCTTGTGCACGAAGCCGACCTCGATCTGGCCGCCCCTGACCTGCTCCATCAGCTCGTACCACTGGTAGGGCGCCTCGCGCAGGATGTGTGCGTACCGCGTCGCGTCACGGCGCGCGCGGCGCGCGATGCGGTCGGGCGTGAACCGCTCGAGCATGAGCGAGCGCGCGTACGGACGCGCGACCTCGAACACGTTGAAATCCGGGTAGAGCTCGACGCCGACCGCGCCGAGCGTCGCGATCGCCCGGTCGAGCAACAGGAAGCGCGTCGGCAGGCGGAGGTTCATCGTGTAGATGAGCTGGAACGCCTCCCGCACGATCTGGAGCGGGTCGATCTCGGCGAGGCTCGCACCGTAGTAGCGGTAGTAGATCTCGCGCAGCTCGGCGACGAACTCCTGCTCGCGCTCCTTCGGGTAGCGCACGCCGAGGTCCGACAGCCGCTTCGGCAGCATGTCGATGTTCTCCGCCGCTGCGTCGATGAACAGCCGCGTCAGCTTCGTCATGTCGTCGTCGCTGAGCTTGCCCACGGCGCCGAAGTCGACGAGCCCGATCATGCCCGCCTGCTCGAGTACGAGGATGTTGGCCGGATGCGGATCGCCGTGGAAGAACCCGTTCCGGAAGATCATCGTCATCCACGTCTCCGTGATCAGGTACGCGAGCTCGCGCCGCTCCTCGAGCGAGAGCGCCAGCGAGTCGACGTCGCGGACGTGCGTGCCCTCGAGCCACTCGAGCGTCAGCACGCGCGCCCGCGTGTAGGACCAGTAGACCTTCGGCACGTGCACGTGCGGATTGCCGGCGAAGTCGCGCCGGAACCCTTCCGCGTTGCGCGCCTCGAGCCGGTAGTCGAGCTCGTGCCGCAGCTGGATCCCGAACTCGTCGATCAGCGCGGTCGCGTCGATGAAGTCGAGCGCATGCACGCGCTCCTTCACGAGCCGCGCGGCCTGGTGCAGGAGCGCGAGGTCGGCCTCGATCTGCCGGGGCGCGCCGGGGCGCTGCACCTTGACCGCGACCTCCTTGCCGTTCGGAAGCGTCGCACGGTACACCTGGCCGATCGACGCCGCCGCCACCTGCTGCGGCTCGAACTTGAGGAACAGCCGCTCGAGCGTATTGCCGAGATCCTCTTCGATCACGCGCTCGGCCTGCTCGAACGGGAACGGGCGCACGTCGTCCTGGAGCGGGCGCAGCTCCGCGATGATGTCGGGCGGGACGACGTCCGGGCGCGTCGAGAGCAGCTGCCCGAACTTCACGAACGTCGGACCGAGCTCGTCGAAGAGCTCGCGCAGATGCTGTCCGCGCGCCGAGGCGCCGCCGTTCGCAGCCGATGCGAGCCGCGCCTCCGCGGAGTGGCCCGGCAGCAGGTCGGTGAGCTTGTGCGCCTCGAGGAAATAGCCGAAACCGTGCCGGACCATCACCTGCGCGATCTCCGACAGGCGCCCGAGGCTCCGTGTCGCAGGCTGTGCCATCTCGTTCAATTTACACGGGGATGCGCCGGCGGTCGCGGCGCGCGGCCCACGGGCCGGGCGGGACGAGCAGCTGCTCCACGTGGAGGTATGCGAGGCCGACGAGCGGCAGGTCGCTGAGCCGCTCGATGCAGAGGTAGCGCGGCCGCCACTCGGGGAAGAACTTCCGGTTGAACGAGTACAGACGCTCGAGTTGGAAGACGTTGTCCGCCGCCAGGAGCGCGTGGCGCAGCGCGCGCCGGGGAAGCGTGATCGCGCGATCCGGCGAGATGAAGTCGGTGAGCGCGCAGAAATTGAGCGAGACCTCCTCCGCCCCGACCTCCTTCGCCCACGCGAGCGTCTCGACGATCAGGAACTCCGTGAGCCCGTTCGGCGCATCGGGCCGCCGGCGCATCGTGCTCAGCGACCAACTGCCGGCCGCGGCGGCCGGCGCGAGATGGAGGAAGCCGCCGACGGTGTCGGACGACCCGCACTCCGCGACCGCGAACACCGTCCCCGGCACGTACAGGTCGTCGATCGCCATCGTGAAGCCGCGCTCGGGCATGTTGCCGCGCCACGCCTCCGAGACCTCGTCGAGCTCGGCGCGCAGACCGTCGTCCGCCTCCTCGGCCGCGATCACGCGCAGCCGGTAGCCGGCGTTCGTCACGCGCGAGACGGACTGGCGCACCTTGCGGATGGCGCGCCCTTCGAGCGAGAAGTCGTCGGGCCGGAGCACCGCCTCCTCGCCGATCGCGATCGCGCGCATCCCCAGCCGCCGGTAGCGGTGCAGGTGCTCGCCGGACGCGCCGAGCACGGCGATGCGCCAGCCGTGCGTGCGCGCGACGCGCCGGAACTCTTCGAGCAGCGCGTCGAACTCCTCCTCGTCCCCGACCGGATCAGCGCTCACGAGCGCGGCCCCGGCGACGACGCGGTACGCGAGGAACGCGCGGTGTGTCGGCGAGAAGAAGTAGCTCTTGTCGCGCCGAAGCGCAAAGAAGGACAGGCTGTCGCTGCCGTACACGTCGACGAGGGCGCGCACGACGCGCCGCTCGCCCACCGTCTGCGCCACCACCTCCGAGATCGGTCGCAGCCAGAGATAGAGCGCGGAGAAGCCGAGCAGGATCGAGAGCGCCGTGAAGAAGTCGGACAGGCGGTCCGGGATTTCGCCGCCGTGCAGCTCGATGCCGAGCACGACGGCCGCCACGGCTCCGATCGGAACCGCGATCGCGAGGACGGGCCGCAACCCCGCCGGCTCGCCCGGGACGTCGAAGTGACGCCGGTAGCGCAGGAGCGCGACGAACAGCGCGAGCGAGATCGCCGCCTCCTCGAAGTCGAGGCCCTTCGCGAGATGCGCGACCGCCGATCCGAGCAGCACGATCATGGCGAGCTGCCACGCCCGCTTACGGCGGCGGGCGAGCGAGCGCGAGAGCCAGACCAGCATGATCCCGAACGCGACGGCCCCGACGCGTGCCGCGGCGATCCCGCCCGGCGGAAGCACGCCGCCGATGAGCCGGAAACGGTTCGCCATCTCCGGGGTCAGCGCCGAGACGATCCCGATCACGCCGACCGCAGCCGCCGCCCAGGCGAGCAACGACTCGGGCCTCGGTTTGCGCAAGCTCACACGGTCAGGGTAACCCCGGCGGCTGCGAGACCGTCAGCCGGGAGGAGCCGGAGGTTCAGCCTCCAGCAACCGCAGGCGATGCTCGAGCTGGGCCACTCTGAGCTCGAGCTCGTCGAGGTCGTCGCGCGTGACGAGGTTGAGCTCGTCGACGACCGCGCGGAGGGCGCGGTGCGTCTGCTCGGAGAAGCGCTCCCGGCCACCGCGAAGACGCGCCGGCAGCTCTGCGAGCAGCTCCTCGACCACGTCGACGATCCGTTCGCTACCGCGCGCGGCCATGCGGCCTCGTGCGGCGCCTCGCGCCGCGCTTGTCGCGCCGCGCCTGCGCCGACGGCGCCGACCTCGCACCGTCCACGGGCTCCGGTGCGACCTCGGCGACGGCCGGGACGTCCGGCTGCTTCTGCTTCTCGACGGTGGCGCCGTCGCGCGCGCCGACTCCGAGCCGCTTCAGCGCTCGCATGCCGACACCGTCCTCGATCGTCTCGCCGCCGACACGACGCCGGAACTCGGGGCTCCGCTCCATCAGGAACGTGAGGAACGGCGTTGCGACGAAGATGGTCGAGACCGCACCGAGGCTGATCCCGATCATCAGCGCGAAGGCGAAGTCCTTCAGCGTCTGCCCGCCGAAGATGAGCAGGCTCGTGATCGGCAGCAGCGTGATCAGCGACGTGGCGACCGACCGCCGCAGCGTCTCGGACACCGACAGGTTGGCGATCGCGGCGAACCGCGCCTTCGGCATCAGCGGCATGTTCTCGCGGATCCGGTCGAAGACGATGATCGTGTCGTAGATCGAGTAGCCGAGCACGGTGAGCACCGCCGCCACGGTCGAGATCGTCACCTCGCGTCCGCTCAGCGCGTAGACGCCGAGCGTGATCAGGATGTCGTTGAAGAGCGTACGGAGGATCGGGATCGCAAAGCGCCACTGGAAGCGCAGCGCGATGTAGATCGAGATCAGCAGGAACGAGATGATCACGGCGAGGATCGCGTCGTGCGCGATCTGCGAGCTGAAGCTCGACGACACCGTCTGCACGTTCGGCTGTCCCGTGAGCTTGACCTTGTTGTGGAGGTCGCCGACGACAGTGGTCTGCTGCGCATCGGTCAGATGCTTGGTCCGCACCTGGAACTGGCTGTATCTCGTGCCTGTCTGCGAGCCGCGGCCCTGCACGACGGCGTCGGCGAACCCGTCGGCAGCGAGCACCGACTGCACTGCGCCGGTGGTCTGGGCGGTCGCCGTATTGAACGACATCTGGGTGCCGCCGCGGAAGTCGATGCCGAGGTTGAGGCCCTTGATCCCGATCGCGGCAGCGCTGGCGATGATGGCAACCGTCGCCACCGAGAGGAAGATCCGGCGCCGCTTCGCGCTGTTGATGTCGATCCGCTGCCAGCGTGAGATCTGCTGGCCGCGGGCGCCCATGAACCGGGGGTTGTCGAACCACTTGAAGCCGCTGAGCAGCCCGAGCATCGCGCGGGTCGCCGCGACCGCCGTGATCAGCGAGATCACCGTGCCGAGCAGCAGCATCAGCGCGAAGCCCTTCACGTCGGCGACCGCGACGAGGAACAGCACGAGCGCGGTGATCGCCGTGACGGCGTTCGCGTCGAGAATCGTGTGGAAGCCCTTCGAGTAGCCGCGCGCAACGGCGGCCTTGACCGACTTGCCGGCGCGTACCTCTTCCTTGATGCGTTCGAAGACGACGACGTTCGCGTCGGCCGCGACGCCGATCGTGAGGATCAGGCCGGCGAAGCCCGGCAGCGTCAGCGTCACGTTGAAGAGCAGGATCGCCGCGTAGTAGAGGGTCGCGTAGATGGCGAGGCCGAGCACGGCGACGAGGCCGAGGAAGCGGTAGAGCACGAGCAGGAAGAGCGCGACGACCGCGAGGCCGATCAGCGCCGCATGCCACGCCTGCGTCAGCGAGCTCTTGCCCAGCGTCGCCGAGACGTCCGTGCGCTCGATCTGCACGAAGCTCACCGGCAGCGCGCCGGTCTGGAGCACGAGCGCGAGGTTCTGCGCGTCCTTGAAGGTGCCGCCCTGGCCCATGTCGATCTCCGCGTTCGGGCCGGGGATGCCTTCGGGGTTCTGCTGGAAGTCGATGTACGGCGTCGACTGGAGCTCGCCGTCGAGCACGATCGCGAAGTGCTGCGCGTAGCTGCTCGGAGTCCCCTGCTTGCCGGCGAGGTCGTAGTACCGCTGGCCGCGCTGCGCCTCCGCCTTCGTGATCTTCTGGAAGACGTTCGAGCCGTGGTTCGTGAACTGGAGGAGCACGACCGGGCCGCCGTTCTGCCCGAAGTCGGCGCGCGTGCCGGAGAGCACGAGATCGCCGCCGGTCATCTCCGGGATCGGCCCGTAGCCCGTCTTGCGGGTGGGGAAGTACTTCATCAAGTAGTAGTAGGTGCCGGTGGGCGATATCGCGGAGGCGCCGAGGCAGCCGTTCGCGTTGGGGCAATTCACGACGAGCGTGTGGTTCGGGACCTTCAGCACCTGGTCGTTCGCGGGCACCTTGCCGCCGTACGGCTTGAGCAGGGCGGCGAGCGTGTCCTCCGGGCCCTGGACGAGCGAGTGCTTGATCTCGGTCTTCGTCGCCGGCTTGAGGATCGTCGTCGTCTTGCCGTTCTTGCCCTTGACCTTCACCTTCTTCGTCGTCTTGACCTTCGCCGTCTTGTTGTGGAAGAGGTAGAACGCCTCCGGCTCGCCCTTCGCCGCCTGTTTCTGCACCGAGTCGAGCAGCGTGTAGAGCGACGGCGTGGCGATGGGCACGCCGTTCAGACTCGTCGACGGACCGGTGAGGTCGGTCTCGAAGTCGAACAGCATCAGCTGGGCGGTCTTGCCGATCAGCTTCGCGGCGGCCGACGCGTCGTGGACGCCGGCGAGCTGGATCACGATCTGGTTCGTTCCCTGCACGCGGATCTCCGGCTGTGACACACCGAGCTTGTTGATCCGGTTCTCCATGATCGAGACCGACCGGTTCATGTCGTCCGCGGTGAGGACGTGTCCCTTCGGCGGCACGGCCTTCAGCACGACCTCCAGGCCGCCGCGGAGGTCGAGGCCGAGCGTGGGCTTGCGCTGGATCGGCGAGCCGGGGACGGCGAGCAGGATCGCGCCGGTCAGCGCGGCCAGGATCGCGCCCATCAGGATCAGGTGCTTGCGCCGGTCGCTCACGGGTCTCGGAAGGTTAGCCGTCCCCCTCGGCGGGCGGGACATCGTCGCCGCCCTCCTCGGGGTCTTCCTGCCCCGGCTCGGCCTCCGGCTCGATCACGGCGCCGACGGCGCGCTTGGCGACGCGCACCTCGAGCTGCGGCGCGATCTCGACGATCACGTCGTCCTCGTGGAGCGCGGTGATCCGGCCGTAGATGCCGCCGGCGGTGACGATCTCGTCGCCGACCTCCAGGCTGCGGATCATCTGCTGCGACTGCACCTGGCGCCGCTTCTGGGGGCGGATGAGCACGAAGTAGAGAAAGGCGAACGCGACGATGATGATCAGGAATCCCGGACTGCTCATGAGCGCTCCACGATTGGGGCCGCCAGTCGCGCGAGGGCGTCCGCTCTCCAGCTCTCGAAGGCGCCGCGCTCGATCGCGTGCCTTGCGGCGGCGACGAGGTCGAGTAGGAAGCGCAGATTATGCAGGCTCAGCAGACGCAGGCCCAGGATCTCCTGCTGGTTGACGAGATGCCGGATGTACGCGCGCGTGAACCTCGAGCAGGCCGGGCAGGCGCATCCCTCGTCGAGGGGGCGCGGGTCGCGCGCGAAGCGGGCGTTGCGGAGGTTGAGCCGCCCCTCCCACGTGAGCGCGCTCCCTGTGCGTGCGGTGCGCGTCGGCAGCACGCAGTCGAACATGTCGACGCCGCGCGAGATCACCTCGATCACGCCCTCAGGGTCGCCGATGCCCATGAAGTAGCGCGGCTTCTCCGCCGGCAGGAACGCGGCGGCGTGCGTCGTCGCCTCGAACATCGGGACGCGCTCCTCGCCGACGGAGAGGCCGCCGATCGCGTAGCCGTCGAAGTCGAGCGGCACGAGCTCCTCGGAGGAGCGCGCGCGCAGCTCCGTGTCGAGGCCGCCCTGCGTGATCGCGAAGCGGAGCTGGCCGGGCGCGCGCGGGAGGTCGCGCTGGCGATGCGCCCACACCGTCGTGCGGCGCACCGCCTCCTCGAGCTCCGCGCGTGGGATGCCGATCGGCGCGCAGATGTCGAGGCACATCGCGACGTCCGAGCCGAGCAGCTCCTGGATGCGCGCCGCGAGCTCCGGCGTGAAGCGCTCGGTGCCGCCGTCGTAGATGGAGCGGAAGGTGACGCCGTCGTCGTCGACCGCGAGCAGCGTGTCGCGCAGGGAGAAGACCTGGAAGCCGCCCGAGTCGGTGAGGATCGGGCCGTCCCACCCCATGAACGCGTGCAGGCCGCCGAGCTCCGCGATCAGCTCCTCGCCCGGCCGGAAGTGGAGGTGGTACGTGTTGCCGAGCACGATCGCCGCGCCGAGCGCGTGCAGCTCGTCGGGGTCGACGCCCTTCACCGTGCCCTTCGTACCGACGGGCATGAACGCGGGCGTCGCCACGTCGCCGTGCGCGGTATGGAGCACGCCGGCGCGCGCGGCGCCGTCGCTCGCCTCGAGGGTGAAGGCACTCACAGGATCAGCATCGCATCGCCGAACGAGTAGAAGCGGTAGCGCTCCTCGACGGCGAGCGCGTAGAGCGACCGGGTCTGCTCGACGCCGGCGAACGCCATCACGAGCGCGAGCAGCGTCGAGCGCGGTAGGTGGAAGTTCGTCAGCAGCGCGTCGACGCGCCCGAACTCGAAGCCCGGCGTGACGAACAGCTCGGTGCGGCCGGCGGCGGGGCCGCCGAGGGCGAGCGTCTCCAGGACGCGCACGGTCGTCGTGCCGACGGCGAGCACGCGGTCGGCGCTCTCGATCCGTTTCCAGGCCGCCGGTGCGACCTCGTAGCGCTCGCCGTGGATGCGGTGCTCCTCGAGCCGCTCCTCGTTCACGGGCCGGAACGTGTCGAGGCCGACGTGCAGCGTCACCCGCTCGACGTCGAAGCGGGCGACGAGCTCCGGCGTGAAGTGGAGTCCCGCCGTCGGCGCTGCGGCGGAGCCGGCCTCGCGCGCGTAGACGGTCTGGTACCGCTGCGGATCGGCGAGCGGCTCGGTGATGTACGGCGGCAGCGGCGTCTCGCCCTCCGGTTCCCCGTCGAGGCGCAGGCGCCAGCGGCCCTCGCCGAGGTGCTCGCGCAGCTCGACCCGCCCGTAGCGGCGCCCCGCGCGGAGCCAGCGCGTCGGCCGCGCGAGACCCAGCCATTCCTCTCCGCCGAGCCGCTCCAGCAGCAGCACCTCGCCGCGCGGAGACTCGATCGGAATCCGCGCCGGGACGACCTTCGTGTCGTTCACGACGAGGAGCTCGCCGTGCAGCTCGTGCGGAAGCTCGGAAAAGCGCCGGTGGCGCACCGTCCCGCTCGCGCGCTCGTACACGAGCAACCGCGACTCGTCCCGCCGCGGGGCCGGATGCTGCGCGATCAGCTCGGCCGGCAGCTCGTACTCCAGCTCGGACACGTCCACTGCGCCCACGGTAGACGGCGGACCCGAAACGCGTGCCCGACACCTGGAGATGTCGGGCCGGCCGGTGTCGTCCGGCGGTCGCGATACCGTCGAGCGCGATGGACGACGCAGCCGTGCAGCGCGCGATGGAGCGGATCGCGGGCGCCGCCGAAGCCAGGGCCGAGCCGGCCGCGGTCGATGCGGCGCTCGAGCGCGCGCGTGACCAGGTCGAGGCGTTGGCGGCAGTCGCCGCCGAGCTCGAGTCGAGCCTTCCCTCCCGCGTCGGCGACGCGGTGCAGGACGGCCTGCGCGAGCAGGTGCTCCCGGTCGCGCGCCACCTCGCGGAGGTGCGCGGCCTCATGAACCAGCTGATCCGCCGCCTCGAGCATCTCGAGGGCGACCTCGTCGCCGAGCGGCACGCGCGCGTGGACGACCTCTCGCTCCTCGTCGACCTCATCTCGTCCGGCTGGCGCGGCGTCTCCGAGCGGCTCGGCCGCATCGAACAGGGCCTCGAGCAGAAGGCCGGCGCGGTCGTCTACCGCATCGAACGGCCCGAGCAGCAGACCGGCTAACCGCCCGGCGAGGGCAGGATCAGCTCGAAGCGGCTGCCGAGCCCCGGCTCGCTCTGCAGCTCGATGCGACCGCCGAGCGCGACGGCAAGCTCGCGCGCAATCGCGAGCCCGAGGCCCGTGCCGCCTCCGTCGCGCGACCAGAATGGACGGAAGATGCGCTCGCGCTCCTCGACGGAGATCCCCGGCCCGGAGTCGGCGACGACCACCGACACCGAGGTGCCGTCGGGCGAGCGCGAGAGAGCGAGCGAGATGCGTCCGCCCTCCGGCGTCCAGCGGAACGCGTTCGAGAGGAGATTCGAGATGATCTGGAGCACCCGGTCGCCGTCGGTGACGATCACCGGGTCGGCGCCGAACTCGCGCCGGTAGTCGATCACACGGCGCCGCGCGACCTCGCCGAACGCCGCGTACGCGCGCTCGCACAGCTGCTCCATGTCCACCTCCTCGCGCAACACGGTGAAGCGGTGCGCGTCGAGCTTTGCGAGGTCGAGCACGTCGCCGACGAGCCGCTCGAGCCGGTGCGCCTCCTCGCCGATCACCGCAAGCGACGCGTCGCGCGAGACCGGATCGTCGATCACGCCCTCGAGCAGCGCCGACACGTGGCCGAGGATCGCCGTCAGCGGCGTGCGCAGCTCGTGCGACACCGTCATGAGGAAGCTGCGCGAGAGCTGTTCCGACTCGGCGAGCTTCTTCGCCATGTCGCCGAACCGCGCCGCCAGGTGGGAGATCTCGTCGCTCCCGCGCGGCGTCGGCACCTCGACGCCGTAGTTGCCGCCCGCGACCTCGTCCGCTGCGGCCGAGAGCCCGAGCAGCGGCTCGGTGATCCGCCGCGACAGGTAGACGCCGAGCAGGCCGACGACGACGACACCGCCGCCGAGCGCGATCGCGAGCTGCTCGACGAGCGCGATCCAGCGGCTCCGCAGCTGCGAGACGGGCTTCGCGACGACCATCGCGCCGGCGAGCGAGTTCCCGAGCTTCTCCGGCCGCGCGACGGCGAGGTAGTCCGTGCCGCCCACATGGAGGTCGAACGTGATCGTGCCCTTCTGCTCGAGCTCGCCCGCCGGCACCGTCTCCACCGGCAGCACCGGGATGGCCTGGAAGAGCTGCACGCCGGGTGCGATCGGGACGAAGAAGATCTTGTCGCCGCCGATCGCCTTCTCGAGCGTCTGCAGCTTCACCACCTGTGCGCCCGCCTGCCGCGAGTACAGCTCGACGATCCCGATCGACTCCGCGCGCAGCTCGTCGACGGCGTGGGAGCGCGTGTAGCTCTGGAAGAACCGGATCGCGATCAGCGTGGCGACGAGGCCGGCGAGCAGGACGCCGAGCAGGAACAGCGTCGGCAGCCGGAAGCGCAGCGACCCAAGCATGGGCCGAGGTTACTCTGCTACGCGGCGGGGTTCTCGCGTGCGGGGCTGACCTTGTACCCCACGCCCCACACCGTGACGATCGGCGAGGCGTCGCCGAGCTTGCGGCGCAGCTGCCGGACGTGGACGTCCACGGTGCGCGTGTCGCCCGCGAAGGTATAGCCCCAGACCCGCTCGAGCAGCTGGTCGCGCGTGAGCACGAGGCCGCGGTGGTCGAGCAGCTCCCAGAGCAGGTCGAACTCCTTCGGCGCCAGCTGGATCTCCTGCTCGCCGACGTGCGCGGTGCGGCGGCCGGCGTCGATCACGAGGTCGCCGTGGCGAATGACCGCGCTCTCGCGGTCCCCCCGCTCGGTCGTGGCGCGGCGCAGGATCGCACGCACGCGCGCAACGAGCTCCCGCGGGTTGAACGGCTTCGTCATGTAGTCGTCCGCGCCGACCTCGAGGCCGATGATCTTGTCGACGTCCTCGTCACGCGCGGTCAGCATCAGCACCGGGACGTCGCCGACCTGGCGGATGCGCTTGCACACCTCGACGCCGTCGATGTCCGGCAGCATCAGGTCGAGCACGACGAGCGCCGGCCTCTCCGCCTCGACGAGCTTCAACGCCTCGTTCCCACTCGCCGTCGTGCGGACTGCATAGCCCGCGTTCTTGAGGTACGCCGCGACGAATGACGCGATCGAGGCCTCGTCCTCGACGACGAGCACCGACTGCGGTTTCGTGGCCACCCCGGCCGTTACCCGTTGAACGACGTCGGCGGAGCGACGATCTGGAGCTGCTTCGTCGTCTGGCCCGGCAGCGAGTGGAAGTCGCTGCCGTCGAGCGAGAAGGTTCCGTCCGCGGACGGATTGTCGACGAGCCCGGTGAGCGTGACGGTGCCCGTGCCGATCGCGACGACGTCGACGCCGGAGCCGTAGATGAGGATCGTGTACTTGCCGCCGACGGCCCTGAACTTGAAATCGGTGCCACCCCAGGCCTGCGCGGTGTCGCTCACCTTCGAGTCCTTACGCCAGAGCACGCCCGCGCCGGGCGTCACCTCCGGGCTCGCGCCGTTGTTCGGCGTCGGGTCGTCGATGACGATGTGGCCCTGGTCGACGTGGCCGATCGCGGCGCCGGTGATCGTCAGCGCGACGACGGGGACGGTGCCGCTGCGCGGCCCGCTGGCGCCCTTGACGACGAGCGAGCCGTCGCCGGGCGCGGCGAGCATCGCCGAGACCGCCGCAGGGAGCCCCAGCGCGGCAATGCCGACGCACGCGAGAACAATCCGTCGCATGGGCTCAGACTAGCCCTGCTCTCGTGGGCGCGTGTTCAGCGGTCCGTAAAGGTTCTGTGAGGGGTGGCCGGCCGGAAACCCGTCCCGGAGCAGGGAAATCGGGCAGGAACGTCCGCTCCCGGGTCGAAGCTTTGACGCATGGCCGCCGAGTCCACCGCCGTCGTCCTCTGCGAGCGCATCGACGCGCTCGCCGATGCCCTGCGCGCCGTCGGCGTCTCACCCGAGCGTTCGGCGCGCCTGCTCTCCTCCGCCGCCGCGGCCACGATGGCCGCGGTCACGCTCGACGCGCTGCTCGAGGAAGCTCCCCCGGCCGTCGCGCCGCTCGAGCCGATCGCGGCGGTCGAGCCGGTCGAGGCGCCGATTCAGCTCGCCGCGTAGCCGTAGAAGCCGCGGCCGCTCTTGCGCCCGAGCAGGCCTGCGTTCGCCATCGCGACGAGCCGCGCCGGCGGCGCCATCCGCGGCTCGCGTAGCTTCTGCCAGAGCGCCTCGGACGCGTGCACGTGGACGTCGATGCCGACGAGGTCGAGCAGCTCGCACGGGCCCATCGGCCAGCCGGCGCCGTGCTTCATCCCCGCATCGAGATCCTCGGCGCTCACGCGGGCCTCGTCGAGGACGCGGACGCAGTCGTTCAGGAGCGGGATGAGCACGCGGTTGACGACGAAGCCGGGCGTGTCGTGGCAGCGGATCGGATGCTTGCCGAGCTTCTCGCCGAACGCGTAGGCTACCTCGAACGCCGCGTCGGAGGAGCGCTCCGCGCGCACGACCTCGACGAGCGGCATCAGCGGCGCCGGGTTGAAGAAGTGCATGCCGACGACGCGCTCGGGCGACGACGTCGCCGACGCGATCTCCGTCACCGAGAGCGCCGAGGTGTTCGTCGCGAGCACGGCGTCTCCGCCGACGATGCCTTCGAGCGCGGCGAAGAGCTCCTGTTTCGGCGCGAGCTCCTCGACGATCGCCTCGATCACGAGATCGCAGCCGGCGAGCGCCGACAGGTCGGTGGTGAGCGAGAGCCGGCCCACCGCAGCATCGCGCGCGCCCCGCTCGAGCAGGCCCTTGTCCACCTTGCGCGTGAGGAAGTGCGCGATCCGGTCGCGCGCCCGCTCGCCCAGCTCGGCCGTCATCTCGCGCCCGACGGTCTCGACGCCGGCCTCGACGCAGAGCTGCGCGATCCCGGCGCCCATCGCGCCCAGGCCGACGACGCCGACGGTGCGGATCTCCCTCGCCATCGGACGAGACTAACGGTGGCTAGCCGAGGAGGCTGCCGAGACCCTTGGCCACGCCGGCGAGCGTGCCGCCGACCGCGGCCGTCTGCAGCCCCGGCGACGACCCGGCGCCCGTCTCGACGAGGTAGGGCTGGAGCGCGTGCGCGAGCATCGGCAGGGACAGCGACTGGAGCCAGACCTTGCCCGGCCCGGTCAGCTTGACGAGGAAGAGCCCGTCGCCGCCGAAGACCTTGTTCTTGATCCCCGGCACGGTCGAGAGCTCGTACGAGACGCCCGCCTCGACGAGTCCGATGTGCGCCGGGTGCACCTTCATCGACTGGCCGGCCGTGAGGTCGTACTCGCTCAGCTCGCCGGCGAGCTCGACCCAGGCGTGGCCCGCGCCCTCGAGCTTCTGGAGCAGCATGCCGAAGCCGCCGAGCAGCCCCGAGCCGAAGTGCTTGAGATCGAACGCGGTCGTGAGCTCCGTGCCCTCGAGCCCGGCGAGGAAGCCGTGCCGCTGGATCAGGTACGAGCGCCCGGGCCCGAGCGGAACCTGGAAGATCTTGCCGGGCAGGCGCGCCGGAAACGTGACGGTTCCCGGCTGCGTCGTCGAGGCGTACCGGGTCATGAAGAACGTGCTGCCGCCGAAGCTGCGCTTCGCCGCGTCCCACATTCCGTCGGCTCCCGCGAGCGCCGTCGTCGTCGTCAGCTCGACACCCTCGTCGAACCAGCCGAGCTGCCCCGACTCGGAGATGACCGACTCGCCCGGGGTGAGATGCACCTCGAGCACGGGCATGGTGGTGCCGCGAATCACCGCATCCATTGGGCACCCCTATCGGCAGGAGCGCCGACCGCCTTTAGAGCCGCTCCACCACTCCTGCGATCGCCTGGCCGAAGCCGATGCACATCGCCGCGATCCCGTACTTCGCGTCCCGGCGCTCGAGCTCGGACACGAGCGTCGCGGTGATGCGGGCGCCGGTGGCGCCGAGCGGATGGCCGAGCGAGATGCCGCCGCCGTTCGGGTTGACGTCGCCCGCCTCCCAGCGCTCGCCGAGCGCGGTGTCGGCGAGGGTCTGGAGCACGACCGACGCGAACGCCTCGTTCACTTCGATCACCGCCATGTCGTCCCAGCTCAGGCCCGCCTTCGCGAGCGCGCGCTCGCACGCCTGCGGGTTGCCGTGCAGCATCAGGTGCGGGTCGACGCCGGCGATGCCGAAGCCGAGGAAGCGCGCGCGCGGCTCGAGCCCGAGCGCGGCCGCCTTCGCCTCGGACGCGATCAGCACCGCGGCCGAGCCGTCGACGATCTGGCTCGAGTTGCCGGCGGTGATCCGGCCCTCCGGGACGAACGCCGGCTGGAGCGACGCCATCCGCTCCACCGTCGTCTCGCGCCGTACCGCCTCGTCGACCGCGAACCGCGTCCGCGTGAGCGTCGCGGTACCGCCCTCATCCGCCGACGGGATGTCGAGCTCGATCGGGATGATCTCCTTCTCGAAGCGGCCCTCGTCGATCGCGCGCGCCGCGCGCATGTGCGACTCGTACGAGTAGCGGTCGAGGTCCTCGCGCGAGAGGTTCCACTTCTCGGCGATCTCCTCGGCGGAGAAGCCCTGCATCACGATCTCGAAACGCTCGAGCACCGCCTCCGACATCGAGCCGCGGTTCGAGCCCATGGGGACGCGCGACATCATCTCGACGCCTCCCGAGACGACGAGGTCGAGCTGGCCCGACCAGACGGCGGCCGCCGCGTTGAAGTTCGTCTGCATCGAGGAGCCGCACTGGCGGTCGACCGTCGTGCCGCAGACGGAGACGGGCCACCCGGCGGCGAGCGCGACGTTGCGCCCGATGTTCCAGGCCTGCTCGTCGACCTGCGTGACGCAGCCCCACTGGAGATCCTCGATCTCGGCGGGATCGACGCCGTTGCGGCCGACGAGCCCGTTCACGACCCGCGCGGAGAGATCGTCGCCGCGGATGTGCGAAAGCGTGCCGTTGCGCCTGCCGATCGGGCTGCGCACGGCGTCGACGATCAGCGCATCGCTCTTCCACCCGGCCATGCGGTCAACTGTACCGGGCAGGGTTGACCCGGGCGAGGTGCGCGACGGACAATCGACGGATGCTGCGCAAGGACGCGAAGATCAAGCTGCTGCGGGCCGTGCCCCTCTTCGAGCGCTGCTCGAGCCGCGAGCTCCAGGAGCTCGCCGCGCTCGCGGACGAGGTGCAGCTCGCCGAGGGCCGGAACCTCACGACCGAGGGCGCGACCGGCAAGGAGTTCGTCGTGATCGTCGAGGGCTACGCCGACGTGCGGCGGAAGGGCCGCAAGATCAACACGCTCCGCTCGGGTGACTTCCTCGGCGAGATCGCGCTCGTCACCGGCGGGCCGCGGACGGCGACCGTGACCACGACCGCGCCGACGCGGGTGCTCGTGATCACCGCGCGGGCGTTCCGGAGCCTGCTCCGGCGCATGCCGGCCCTCCAGCTGAAGGTGCTCGAGACGCTCGCCGCCCGGCTGCCCGACGAATACGGCTGAAAGCGGCTGAAGGCACGGCTCGGGCGGATATCGTCACGAGCGAGCACAGTCGAGCATGAGGGGAGAACGGCATGGCCGCGACCGCGACCGAACGCAAGCTGCTGATCGACGGCGAATGGGTCGAGACGGGAGAGTGGCTCGACGTGACCTCGCCGTTCTCCGGCGACGTCGTCGGACGCGTCGCGAAGGGCGGTGCGGCCGAGGCCCGGCGCGCGGTCGACGCCGCGGCGCGCGCACTCGATCATCCGCTGCCCGCGCACAAGCGCGCCGAGATCCTCGTCAGGGTCGCGGGGCTGATCGGCCGCCGCCACGAGGAGGTCGCGCGCACGATCTGCGAGGAGGCGGGCAAGCCGATCAAGACCGCGCGCGTCGAGGCGTCGCGCGCGATGTCGACGTACACGTTCGCCGCGGTCGAGGCGCGCAAGCTCGCCGGCGAGATGATCCCGATGGACGCGGCGCAGGCGGGCGAGGGCAAGCTCGCCTTCACGCTGCGCAGGCCGATCGGGATCGTCGGCGCGATCTCCCCCTTCAACTTCCCGTGCAACCTCGTCGCGCACAAGCTCGCGCCCGCGCTCGCCGCCGGCTGCCCGGTCGTCCTCAAGCCGGCGAGCGCGACGCCGCTGTCGGCGCTGCTGCTCGCCGAGCTCGAGCTGGAGGCGGGCCTGCCCGCCGGCTGGGTCAACGTGCTCGTCGGCCCCGCATCCGCGATCGGCGACGTGCTCGTCGAGGACGAGCGGGTCAAGCTGATCACGTTCACGGGCTCCGGCGAGGTCGGCTGGGGCCTGCAAGAACGCGCGCCCCGCAAGCGCGTCAAGCTCGAGCTCGGAAACTCGACGCCGGCGATCGTCGCGGCGGACGCCGACATCGAGAGCGCCGCGGCGAAGCTCGCAGCCAACGCGTTCTCGTTCGCAGGCCAGAGCTGTATCTCCGTGCAGCGCATCTATGTCGAGCGGGCGGTCCACGACGCGTTCGTGCGGGCGTTCGTGCCGAAGGTCGAGGCGTTGACGGTCGGCGACCCGGGCGACGACGACACGGACGTCGGCCCCGTGATCGACGAGGACGCGCGCGTGCGGATCCTCGCGTGGATCGCCGAGGCGGAGGCGTCGGGCGCGACGCTCCTGGCCGGTGGCGAGCAGGGCGGCCTCATCCGCCCCACCGTGCTCGGCGGGGTCGCAGACGACGAGAAGCTGAGCTGCGAGGAGGTCTTCGGCCCCGTCGCAATCGTCAACCCGGTCGACTCGATCGACGAGGCGCTCGAACGCGCGAACGCGACGAAGTTCGGCCTCCAGGCCGGCATCTTCACCGGCTCGATCGACACGGCGCTGCGCGCGGCCGAGGCGCTCGAGTTCGGCGGCGTCACCGTGAACGAGGCGCCGAGCTACCGCAGCGATCAGATGCCCTACGGCGGCATCAAGGCGTCGGGCAACACGAAGGAGGGCCCCGCCTACACCGTCCGGGAGATGACGGAGGACCGGCTCGTCGTCATCCAGCGGTAGCACCATGCGTGCAGTGCGGACGCATGGTGGTCACCGTTTCCCTCTGTCCCAGGCCGACCTGGCCTGGCCCGCCCTGCTCCTTCTGCTCACGGTCGGCACGACCGCGGGCGCCGTCGCCGCGTCGAACGCGCATCACGGCGCCTCGCCGGCGACGACCGTGACGACGACGACCGCGATCACCGTCACCACCACGGCGACGACGACCGAGCCGGCGAGGACGGTCACGGTCACCCGGCCGCCGCCCACCACCACGACCCCGACGACGACGGTCACGGTGCCGGCGGACGGCCTCACCGGCTGGCCGGCCGGCGTAAACGGCTACACCGACGTGCTCGAGTCGATCCCGCTCGCCGCCGGCCGCGCCTTCGCCGTGGCCCGGGCGCGCGCCGCGAAGGCGCACGGGCTGCCCGCCGCCGGCGTCCTCGTCTCGTCGGATTACCCGAGCCTCCACGGCGGCTACTACGTCGTCTTCTCGGGCACCTACCGCTCGAGCGCCGCCGCCGCGGCCGCCCTCGCGTTCGCGCACGCGCGCGGCTTCGCGGATGCCTACCAGGCCCGCGTCGCCCGGTAAGGGCGCACTGGAGCGCCCGCGCGGCGCCGGCTGTTTGCTTCCCGGACAACAAGTGGGGCCACTTTGTAACAACCCGGCCGACGGTGTAGGATCGTTCCGGAACGGGCATGTGGATGCGTCGGAGGCACCCCTTAACCCGTTGTTAACAAAGCGTTGCCGGGAACTTCACAGGAGACGGGCAGACTCGTGATCGAAGAGCAGACACTCCAGCTCCAGCACTGTATGTATCAATACTCACGGGCCATTTACCGGTCGATCAAGGACATGATCGACCCGTACTCCGATCGGGATGTGCAGATCGAATCGCGGCGCGCGGTGCTCGTGTCCTGCGAGCAGACGATGGAACGGCTTGCGAAGGATCCGCTCTATTTCGCGAAGCCCGACCGCGCCCTCTTCCAGGACATCCGCCGCTATTTCCCGATCACCGCGCAGGCGCAGGTGGCCTGGGCCGTCGAGGCCGGCGTCACCGCCGCGACGCAGTTCATCGAGGAGCAGATCGAGGCTGGCGCCCTCGACGGCGGCGTCGCCCGCTGCCGCGCGACCACGCGCAAGGGCAAGCCGTGCCAGCGCACTCCGCTGCCGGAACGCGACTACTGCCCGTCGCACCAGCATCTCGAAGCGAAAGCCGCGGCCTAGCCGGCCGCTTTCCGCCGGCTGTCCACCGTCACGATCCACAGGCACTGCCGTGTAGTGTGATTGACAGGTGTCCCACGACACGGACAAGCTGATTCGCCAGCTCTCGCTCGTCGCGTTTCTGATGGCGGAGCGACGGCCGTTGACAGCCCGCGACGTGAAGTCGAACGTCGAGGGGTACTCCGAGATGTCCGACGAGGCGTTCGCCCGGCGCTTTTACTCCGACCGGGCCGAGCTGCTGTCGCTCGGCGTGCCGCTCCAGTCGCAGCGGGACGAGTTCACCGGCGAGGAGCTCTACACGCTCCGCTCCGAGCAGTACTTCCTGCCCCAGCTCGAGCTCGAGGACGAGGAGCTCGCGGCATTGCAGACGGCGCTCTACCTGCTCGAGGGCAAGTTCGCGTACGCGGAGCCGCTGCGGCTCGCGCTACAGAACCTCGCGCTCGGCCGTCCGGGCTTCGGCGACGTCACGAGCGACACGGCGCTCCGCGTCGAGGTGCTCGACCCCGACTACTCGGTCGAGATGCCCGGCCGCCTCGCGAAGCTCGAGGGCGCGATCTCGAAGCAGCGCACCGTCAAGTTCGGCTACTGGTCGATCTCGCGCGACGTGCACGCGGAGCGCACCCTCAACCCGTACGCGCTCTACAACGATCGCGGCAAGTGGTACGTCGTCGGACGCGACCTCGACCGCGACGCGATCCGCACCTTCCGTGTCTCGCGCATCGAGGAGGACATCAAGTTCGCGACGCGCCGTGAGCGCGACTTCCGCCTACCCACCGACTTCGACGTCAGCGAGCTGCGCGGCCGCCCCGACTGGCAGATCGGCGAGGTCGTCGGCGAGGCGCGCATCGACGTGCGCGGCGACACCGCCTGGTGGGTGCAGCGCGCGTACGGCTCGACCGGCCGGATCGACGACGACGGCGCCTTCGTGACGGACTACTCGTCCGTCCCCGCGCTCGCCGCGTGGGTCCTGCGCCAGGACGGACGGGCGGTTCCGCTCGAGCCGGAAGAGCTGCGGCGCGAGGTGGCGCGCGCGCTCCGCCTGGTCCGCGACGGGCACGACGGGAAGGCGCCCGAGCCGGGCCGCGAGACGTCGAAGCGCGCCGCCGATCCCGCCGTCGACCATCCCGCAGGGCCTGTCGTGCCGGAGCGCTTCGCCGTGCTCCAGTCGCTGCTCGCCTATCTGCTCGCGGCGTGCGGCGAGGAGAAGGACGCGGCGATTCCCGCCGACGACCTGCTCGAGCGCTTCCCGTCGATTCCGGCCGAGGAGCTCGAGGAGCATCTCTCGCTGCTGAATCTCGTCAACTTCGGCGGCGGCTGCTACACGATCTACGCCGAGCTCCGCGAGGGCTCGGTGTACGTTGACAAGGAGCTGTGGGGCGACACGTTCCGCCTCTCGCCGCGACTGACCCCGCTCGAGGCGCGGGCGATCCGGCTCGCGCTCGAATACGTCGGGCCGATGATCGCGGCGGACTCGCACACGACGCTCGGCAAGGTGCGCAAGAAGCTCGAGGACACGTTCGGGCAGTTCGAGAGCGAGCAGGCACCCGAGCCGAACGTCGAGCTCGCAGAGGAGGATCTCGTCTCGAAGCTCGCGCGCGGGATGCGCGAGCACCGGCTCGTCGAGGTCGAGTACCAGAAGGAGATGGACGCGCAGTCGTCGACGCGTCTCGTCGAGCCGTACTCGCTCGAGCGCCAGCTCCCGAACTGGTACGTGCACACGTGGGATCGCACGAGCGGCGCCGAGCGCTCGTTCCGGCTCGACCGCATGCGGAGCGCGAAGCTCATGCGCGAGAAGTTCGAGCCGCGCGAGGGATTCGAGCCGACGCGGTTGCGCGGTGCCCGGCGCGCCCGCGTCCTCTACTCGAAGGAGATCGCGCGCTACGAGATCGAGCGCGGCGCGCGCCGCCTCACGAGCGGCGCCGCGCTGCGGGAGATCCCCGTCGGCAGCGACGAATGGCTCGTCAGCGAGATCCTCTCGAAGCGCGGCGAGGCCGTGCTGCTCGAGCCCGAGGAGCTGCGCTCCCGCATCGCCGCCCGTGCGCGCGAGCTCGCGAAAGAGCTCGGCGTCGAGCGCCTGCGCGCCCGCGCCTGAACTAGCCTGCGGGCAGCGACAGCGTGAACACCGTGCCGCCGCCGGTCTGCGCGCGGACCTCGACCGTGCCGCCATGCGCCTCGGCGATCGAGCGGGCGATGAACAGCCCGAGCCCCGTGCCGGGCTTCGAGCTGCCGGGCAGCTTCGCGCGGCCGAACTTCTCGAAGATCAGCTCCTGTTGCTCGAGCGGGATCCCCGGCCCGCGGTCGGCGACCGCGATGCGCACGAACCCGTCCTCCGTGTGGGCGGTCACCTCCACCTCCCCGCCCTCGGCCGAGTACTTGACCGCGTTGTCGATCAGGTTCGTCAGCACCTGGCGCAGCCGCTCGCGGTCGCCGTGCACCGTCGGCACCGGCTCCGGGAGGAGCGCGTGGACGAGCACCTCGGCCTGGCCGAGCATCGCGCTCACGACGGCGTCCTCGACGAGCCGCCTCAGGTCGACCACGTCGAACGAGTAGCTGAACGTCCCGGCGTCGATCCGCGACGTGTCGAGGACATCGCCCACGAGCACCGCGAGCCGCTCGGCCTCGCGAACGATCAGCCCGAGCAGGACGTCCCGCTGCTCCGCGGTCAGCTCGTCGTGGCGCTCCTGGAGTGTGCGCGCGGCGCCCATCACCGCGCTCATCGGGCTGCGCAGCTCGTGCGAGACGAGCGAGACGAAGTCCGCGCGCAGCGCCGACAGCTGCCGCAGCTCCTCGACCGTGGCGCGCTCGGCCTCGTAGGCGCGGATGTTCTGCACCGCGGTGGCGACGAGCCCGCCGAGCAGCGCAACGAGCTCCACCTCCTCCGCCGAGAAGGCGTCGACAGCCTCGCGGGAAAGCGAGAGCATCCCGATCGGACGCGACCCGACGAGGAGCGGCGTCACGAGCTCGCTGCGCAGGCCGAGCTCGACGAGCCGCTCATCCTCCGGAAACGCCGCCTCGGCGAGATCGCGGCGAACGACGATCTGCCCGTCCAGCACGCGCTCGAGCACGGAGCCGCGCAGCGGGCCGACGCTCCCGGGCGGGAAGAGGTCGCGCGCGCCGCGCCCCGCCGTCGCGATCGTCGTCGCCGACTCGTCGTCGACGAGCACGATCGCCGTCCGGTCGAACGGAACGACCGCGCTCAGCTCCTCGATGAACGCGCCGAACGCCGCCTCCATCTCGAGCGACGAGCCGAGGGCGCGGGCGCAGCGATTCGCAGCCTCGAGCGCGTCGACGTGACGCTCAGACACCGCGCTCGTCCAGACGTGCGAGCGCCCACGCCGCGTGCTCGCGGAGAAGCTCGTCCTCGTGCTCGGCGTACTCCTCAACGACGGCCCGCTCCTCGGCGCCCCCCGTGTTCCCGGCTGCGACGAGCGCGTTCCGCCGCAGCCAGCGCATGTCGTTGCGCGGCACGTAGAGACGGTCGTAGCGGCGGCCGAGTGCCTCCTCGTCCGCGCGCAACCAGTCGACGAGCGAGACATGCGGCTCGTCGGCGGCCGCCGGCTGGCGGTGGGCGCGGCGCTTCTCGACGCCGCGGTTCCACGGGCACACGTCCTGACAGATGTCGCATCCGTACACCTGCGCGCCGATCGCTGCGCGGTACTCCTCCGGAACCGGCGCGGCCGCCTGCGTCCAGTACGAGAGACAACGGGTGGCGTCGAGCGTGCCCGGCTCGTCGAGCGCGCCGGTCGGACACGCCTCGATGCAGAGGCGGCATGAGCCGCAGTCGAGGTCGAGCGGCGGCGTCGGCTCGAGCTCGACGTCGGTGACGAGGGTGCCGAGCACGACCCAGGAGCCGTGGCGCTGCGTGATCAGCAACGTGTTCTTCCCGTAGAAGCCGACGCCGCTGCGTGCCGCCGCCTCGCGATCGACGTGCTGGTTCGCATCGACGAGCACGCGGTAGCTCGGCGTTCGCCTGCGACGCCGTTCAGAGCCCCCGCCGGCTTTGCCGACGGGGACGTCGAACTGTTTGCCGAGCTCGCGGCCGAGCGCGTCGAGCTTCTCGCGCAGCTCCGCATACGCGTCGTGCCACGTGTAGCGCGGCAGGCGCCCGTGGCCTTGCGGCCGCTCCGGCTCCGGCGCGTAGTAGCAGAGCGCGGCGGAGACGACCGTGCGCGCGCCGGGCAGCAGCGCCTCCGGATGGCAGGACTCCTCGGGCCGCGCCATCGTGAACTTCATGTCGGCGAACAGGCCGCGCGCGCGACGGTCGCGGATGTGACGCTCCGTGTCGGCGTAGGGCTCGGCGGGGGCTGCACCGACGGCGTCGAGCCCGAGCGCGAGGGCGAGTTGCTGGAGTTCCGCGGGCGTCACGTCGATAGTCTGCCGCGCGTGAAGGCAGTTCGTATCCACGAGGACGGCGGGCCAGAGGTGCTCGTCCTCGAAGAGGTGCCCGATCCGGTGGCCGCGCCGGGCGAGGTGCTCGTGCGGCTGCGGGCCTCGGCGCTCAATCACCTCGACATCTGGATCCGCAAAGGGCTTCCTTCGGTGCCGAAGCCGCGCATCCTCGGCGCGGACGGCGCCGGCGTCGTCGAGGCGCTCGGCGAGGGCGTGACCGGCTTCGAGCCGGGACAGCCCGTGGTGCTCAACCCCGGCCTCGAGGCGGGCCACGGACGGATCCACGTGATCGGGGAACACGGCGACGGCACGAACGCGGAGCTGATCGCGGTGCCGACGGAAAGCGTCTATCCGCTCCCAGGCGGGCTCTCGTTCGAGGAGGCGGCCGCTTTCCCGCTCGTGTTCGAGACGGCGTACCGGATGCTCGTCACGCGCGCGCGGCTCCAGCCGGGCGAATGGGTGCTGCTGTGGGGGATCGGCAGCGGCGTCTCGACGGCGGGGCTCGCGCTCACGAAGGCGCTCGGCGCGAACGCGATCGTCACCTCCTCGAGCGACGAGAAGCTCGCGCGGGCGCGCGAGCTCGGCGCGGACGCCACGGTCAACCATGCGACCGGCGACGTGAAGGCGGCCGTGCGCGAGGCGACGGGCGGCCGCGGCGCCGATGTCGTCGTCGACCATGTCGGCGAGGCGACCTGGCGCACGTCCCTCGACATCGCCGCGGTCGAGGGGCGCATCGCCGTCTGCGGCGCCACGAGCGGGCCCAACCCGCCGGCCGCGCTCCATCGCGTCTGGTGGAAGCAGCTGACGATCCTCGGCTCGACGATGGGCACGAGGGCCGACTTCGAGGCCGTCTACGACCTGATCGCCGACGGCCGCGTCCGGCCGGTCGTGGACGAGGTGCTGCCGCTGGCGGAGATCCGCAGCGCGCACGCGCGCCTCGAGGCCGGCGAGCAGCTCGGCAAGATCGTGCTCCGCATCCCCGAATAGCGGCTCGCTCTTAGCCGATTCTCAGCCTGCGCACACGAGGCTCTTAGCGCGGGCCGGTTTCCTGGGGTGACATCCAACCGACCGAAGGAGCGTCCCCGTTGTCCCCCACCGCCGCCATCATCGCCTTCACCGTCCTCGACCTCGCCGCGATCTCAGCGTTCGCCACCGTCTGCGTCTTGCCCTTCAGGCTCGGCCTTCGGCCGGCCGCCTCGGTCGCGCAGATCCCGGTCGACCGCCTCGCGCCGGAGCGCCACGCCGCCGCGTGGTCCGGGCAGCCTGCCGCCTGACGCGGTCTAACCGAAGCCGAGGATGAACTTCGCGTCCTCGGACATCCGGTCGGGCGTCCAGGGCGGATCGAAGGTCAGCTCGAGCTCGACGTCCTCGACGCCCGGAACCTCGCGCGCCACCCGCTCGATGTCGCCGGCGATCAGCGGGCCGGCGGGGCAGCCCATCGAGGTGAGGCTGTAGGTGAGCTTCACCTTCGCGCCGTCGATCTCGACCGTGTACAGCAGCCCGAGGTCGACGATGTCCATGCCGAGCTCGGGATCCTCGACCTGGCGGAGCGCTTCGAGCATGTCGTTCTCGGTGGGCACGATTCCGAGTGTAGCCGCCGCGGCTCTACCATTCGCCCGTGCTCACGGCGGTGACCGTCTCGGTGATGAACGGCGTCCTGCTCGCCTCGGCCGTCGTGCCGCCGCTGATCGTCGGCGTCCTCTGCTGGTTCTTCTTCCGTGCCGCGCGCCGGAACGACGAGCGCGAGCGGCGGCCCGACGGCCCCTAGACCCGTGCCCGCTCCGCGGCCGAGAGGACGAGCTCGGCGACGGCACGGGTCGCGTCGTCCGCGTTCTCGTTCTCGATCACCGGCACGCCCTCGCGCTCGGCCCGATCGACGATCACCCGCTGCAGCCGGCGGATCTCGGCGAAGCGGTCGAGGTATCGCGCCATCGGCCGCTCCGTGCCGCTCTCGCGCGTGAAGAAGTGCTGCGCGTGCGCGGTCTCGTCCTCGATCTTCAGCACGCACGCGGTGGCGAGCGCATGTCCTTCGAGCTCCGGCAGCAGGCCGGGCACGAGGTGCACGCCCTCGAGCACCATCGACCAGCCCTCCCGCAGCGCGCGCTCGATCGAAGCGCGGACGCCGACGAGGACCTGGCTTGCCTGCTCGAGGAAGCCGGCGACGAGCGGGTCGTCCGCGCCGGGCGCCGCGTCGGCCGCCTCGAAGCTCGAGTAGTGGATCGACGGCATGAACTCGTGTGAGAAGAACGCGCGCATCGTCTCGCGGACGAAGTCGGTCGAGGTGACGCGTGTGATCCCGAGCCGGTACGCGATCTCGGTCGCGACGGTCGACTTGCCCGTGCCGGTCGCGCCGCCGACGAGGATCACGAGCGGCAGCTCGAGCTCGCGCAGCTCCTGGTAGCGGCGCAGCTGCCGCACGGCCTCGCCGCCCTCGGCCTCGCCGAGGCTCTCGACCGCGAGCGCGTCGAGCCGTCCCAGCTCGACGACGTCGCTGCCGCGCGCCGCGAGATCGTCGCCGACGCGCCGCGCGAGCGCGTACGCACGGTCGGGCGCGACGCCGACCGCCATCAGCGCCCGCGCCATCAACCCGCGCGAATACGGAAGCCCGTGCTCGCCGCCGAGCGGCAGCGGCATGATCCGGCGCGGCTCCGTCATGCGCGCACGCCCGCCGGAACGAGCCCGAGCACGAGCTCGTCGAGACCGTCCGCGACGACGTCGTTCGCGGCAAAGACGATCTCGACGCCACGTTGAAGAGCGGTCTCGACGACGACGTCGATCGCAGCCGCCTTCAGCTCGACGAGATACACGTCCGCGTCCACCCGTTCCAGCTCCGCGCGCAGCGCGTCGCGGCCGGCGAGGTTGCGCGAGACGTGGACGACGTCCGCGTCGAGATGACCGGTGGGCGCCGGCCCCGTTGTGAAGACGGCGGCGCGGCGGCCGCGCAACGGCTCGGCGGGGCGCAGGCGGAGCTCGGCGCGCACGACGGGGATGTCCTTGAGCTCGCGGATCGACCCGTGATCGGCGCCGCCGGTATCGACGACGAGGTCGGAGACGAGCACGCGATAGGCGTTGAGGCCGTCGCGGACGTCGTGGTCGCCGTTCGTGACGAGGATGCGCGCGTCGGCAGCCACGGGCGGCAGCGCCGCGCCGCTGCCGTCGAGCACGAGCAGGTCGGGGTCGAGCGTCGCGGCAACGCGAACGCCCTCGAGCACGTTCGAGTAGACGGTCGCGCCCGCGAGGCCGCCGCCCGCGCGCCGGCAGCCGACGGTCGGGACGCCGGCGAACAACGCGGTCTCCAGGTAGTCGGACGCCGCGTGTCGGCCCGCGCGCGAGAGCGCAACGAGCTCGTCGAGCGACGGCGCCGTCGCGCACAGCTCGGGCTCGGGCGGCCCGCCCCGCCCCATCGAGACGACGACGACGTCGCGGCTGTGCGCCAGCAAACGGGCGACGTGCCCGGTGACAGCCGTCTTGCCGACGCGCTTCCCCGTGCCGATCACCGCCAGCGACGGGAGCGGCGACTCGTGCAGCGGCGGCGGGTCGAAGCGGAAGTCCGCACCCTCGTACTGGAGGCCGAGCGCGAGCGCGCGCGACACCCACAGGAGGCGCTCGCGCGGTCCAAGCACGGGCTCGTCGGAAAGGTCGACGACGAGCTCCGCCTCGACGTCGTCGAGCGCCGACACGAGCGGCACGCCGTAGTCGTCGCCGCCGCGCAGCTTCTCCGTGCCGCCGACGAGCAACGCTCCGACGACCTCGTACGGCAGCGCGGCGAGCGCGTCACGCACCACCGGCGCGTAATGCTCTCCGTCGATCAGCACGAGCGCCCTCAGCGTGTGGTCACCTCGCCCTCGATGCGGCTCGTGTACTTCTCGAAGGTCTTCGTCTCGGTGGAGAACTGGATGATCCGTTCCTGATCGTGGAACGGGTGCTTGCGCCAGACGTCGACGTGCGTTCCGTCCACCTCGATCACGTTGTAACAGGGCCGGCCGTTTCCCCTCAGGCGGGCAGACGACACCGTGCCGGCGTTGACGACGAACAGGTCTTCGAGCCGCCACGCGTACGGCACGTGCTTGTGCCCGCAGAGGACGAGATCGACGCCGGCCCGCTGCAGGCACTCGAGCGCGTCGCCGGCGTCGTTGACGATGTTGCGCTCGCGCCCCGTGCCGGGCACCGACAGCAGGTGGTGGTGGAGCACGAAGACCCGCAGGTCCGCGGGCGGCGCGAACTGCTCCTCGATCCACCCGTAGCGCCCTCGGCCGATCTGGCCGTTGTCGAGATCCGGCTCGGTCGAGTCGACGGCGACGATCGTCGCGCCGCCGACGCGCAGCACGGAGTTGCGGTCGCCGAACAGCTCCTCGAAATGGACGTAGCCGACGTTGCGCGAGTCATGGTTGCCCGGGATCACGACCATCGCCTCGCACGTGAGCTCGTTGAGGTAGCGCTTCGCGAGCGCGTACTCGTCCTTGAACCCGTTCGACGTGAGGTCGCCGGAGACGACGACGACGTCCGGAGCGAGGTCGTTCACCTCGGCGACGGCACGCTCGAGCAGGTTCGGCAGGAAGAACTGCTGCCCGCAGTGGAGATCGGAAAGCTGGACGATCGTGAACGGTCGGCCGTTCGTCCCCTGGAGCATGCGCAGAGTCTAGGCGCCGCGCGCGGCTAGAACACCCACCGAACCGGGTAATAGAGCGCAGCGGCGACGAGGCCGGCCGCCGGCAGCGTCAGCACCCACGCGACGACGATGTTGCCGGCGACGCCCCACTTGACGGCAGAGAACCGCCGTGTCGCGCCCGCCCCCATCACCGCGCCGGTGACGACGTGGGTCGTCGAGATCGGAAAGCCGAACAGCGTGCCGAGGTAGAGGGTCGAGCCGGCGGACAACTGGGCCGCGAAGCCGTGCTCCGGCTCCATGTTGTAGATGCGCTGCCCGAGCGTCCGGATGATCCGCCAGCCACCCGCGTACGTGCCGGCGCCGATCGCGAGGCCCGCGGCGATCTTCACCCAGGTCGGGACGTAGAAGTGCGAGATGTTGCCGTTCGTGTAGAGGGCGAGCGCGATCACGCCCATCGTCTTCTGCGCGTCGTTCGCGCCATGCGTGAACGCCACCCAGGTGCCGGACAGCAGCTGACCGGTGCGGAAGCCGCGGTTCGCGACGCCCGGCGTGAGGCGGAAGAAGACGCGGTAGATGACGACGATCAGCACGAAGGCGCCGGCGAAGCCGATCACGGGCGACGCCGCCCCCGGCAGCACGACCTTCTGCCAGACGCCGGCCCACTGCACGCCGCGCGTGCCGGACTGGACGAACGCCGCACCGATGAGCCCGCCGATCAGCGCGTGGGTCGAGCTCGACGGCAGGCCGAGCCGCCACGTGACGAGGTTCCACGCGATCGCGCCGATCAGCGCGGCGAGCACGGTCTTCTCCGTGGCGAGCCCCGTGTCGATGATCCCCTGCCCCACCGTCTTCGCGACCGCCGTCGTCACGAACGCGCCGGCGAGATTCGCCGCCGCGGAGACGGCGACCGCCGGCCGCGGCGAGAGCGCGCGCGTGCCGACCCACGTCGCCACGTAGTTCGCGGTGTCGTGGAAGCCGTTCGTGAAGTCGAAGCCGATGCCGGCGACCACCACGATGGCGAGCAGCAGCGTCCCGCCGGTCATGCCGACTCAGCGGTTCTTCACGAGAATCGCTTCGAGCACGTCGGCCGCGTTCTCGCAGGCGTCGACGGCCTCTTCGAGCTGCTCGTAGATGTCCTTCCAGCGGATGAGCGTCAGCGGGTCGACCTTGCCGGTGAACAGCTCGGCGATCGCGGCGCGCGTGATCCGGTCGCCCTCGTCCTCCAGCTCGCGGAGCTCGATCAGCTGGCGGCGCGAGTCCTTGAACCCCTCGAGCTGGTTGATCGCCTCGGCCAGCTTCTCGGCCGCCTGGACGATGATCCGCGCCTGCCCGTGTGCCGGGTCGCGGACGTCGCGCACCCCGTAGCTGACGATCTTGCCCGCCGCCTCGTCGACGTGGTCGCAGATGTCGTCGAGCACGCCGGCGAGCCGGTACATGTCGTCCCGGTCGAACGGCGTGACGAAGGTGCGGTTGAGCAGGTCGACGACCTCGTGTGTGAGCCGGTCGCCCTCGTGCTCGAGCTCCTTGATCCGGCGCGCCCGCTCGTCGCTCCCCTCGGGGAAGCGCTCCAGCAGTTCGATGAGGGCCTGGGAGATCGCGACGGTGTTCGCGGCGGCGCGGTTGTAGAGGTCGAAGAACTCGCGCTTCTGCGGAATGAGGCTGATCCTGGCCATCCGCACGGTTGTTTACCAGTTAGCAACAACCGTCGCCGTCCGACCGTCCAGCTACCGTGGCTTGCAGATGGGGCTCGACACCCCTGTTTTTCAGGTGTACCGGGGAACCGAGCCGCCGCGTTTCGCCAGCCAGGCGGAGCTCGAGTGCGCGAAGGTCCTGGACTACTACGGCGTGCCGTGGCTGTACGAGCCGACGACGTTCATCCTCGAGCAGGCCGAGGACGGGCGCGTCACCGAGGCGTTCGCGCCGGACTTCTACCTGCCCGACCAGGAGCTGTACGTCGAGATCACCGTGATGAAGCAGTCGCTCGTCACCCGCAAGAACCGCAAGCTGCGCAAGCTGCGCGAGCGCTATCCCGACGTGAAGATCAAGCTCTTCTACAAGCGCGACCTCGAGCGCCTCGCCCAGCATTTCAACCTCGACCTCGTGTCCTCGTAGCGGGAGCGACGCCGCGGACCCTCGCATCGGGGAGGTCTACCTGTCGGCTGCGGAGCTCGCGACCCGCGTCGGCGAGCTCGGGGCGGAGATCGGCCGCGACTACGCGGGCCGGGAGCCGATCCTCGTCGGCTCGCTGAAGGCGAGCGTCGTCTTCATCGCCGACCTCTCGCGCGCGATCCCGATTCTCCACGGGCTCGACTTCGTCGAGCTGGCCGGATACGGCAGCTCGCAGATGGGCGGCCACGAGCAGATCCGCGTGCTCAAGGACCTCGACGCGGACATTCTCGACCGCGACGTGATCGTCGTCGAGGACGTGATCGACACCGGACTGACGCTGAACTACCTCGTGCGGACGTTCGAGCTGCGACGGCCGCGCTCGATCGCCGTCGCGACGTTGCTCGACCGGCCGTACCGCCGGCTCGTCGAGGACATCCCCGTCCGTTACGTCGGCTTCGTCGTCCCCGACGAGCTGTTCGTCGGCTACGGCTTCGACCTCGACGAGCGCTGGCGTCAACTGCCCGACCTGCGCCTGATCCAGCTCGGCGGCACCGTCCTCCCGACCGAGATTTAGGCTAATCTAACTTTCGTGGGAATCACCCTGTCGGAGGGCCTCGAGCCCTCGCGAGTGCGCGGCCAGCGCGCGCTTCGAGCCGTGGGCCCGCTTCGACTTCTCCCCTTCCTCGGCCCGGCCTTCATCGCGTCGATCGCATACATCGATCCGGGCAACTTCGCCACGAACATCGCCGGCGGCTCGCGTTACGGCTACACGCTCGTCTGGGTGATCGTCGCCTCGAACCTGATGGCGATGCTCGTGCAGGGCCTGTCGGCGAAGCTCGGCGTCGCGACAGGTCGCAACCTCGCCGAGGTCTGCCGCGACGAGCTGCCGCGCCGCGTCACGTACGGGCTCTGGGTGCAAGCCGAGCTGATCGCGATCGCGACCGACCTCGCCGAGTTCCTCGGCGCAGCGATCGGCCTGCATCTGCTCGTCGGGATCGGGCTGCTGCCGGCCGCGTTCGTGACCGCAGTCGGTGCCTTCCTCATCCTCGGCCTCCAGCGGTTCGGCTTCCGCCCCTTCGAGGCCGCCATCGTCGGGATCGTGATGGTGATCGGCGCCTGCTACGTCGCCGAGCTCTTCTATGCGCACCCGAACCTGAGCGCCGTCGCGCACCACGCGGTCGTGCCGCAATTCGAGGGCAGCGGTTCGGTGGTGCTCGCCGTCGGGATCCTCGGCGCGACCGTGATGCCGCACGTTATCTGGCTCCACTCGGCGCTGCTCCAGGACCGGATCCGGCCCGAGAACGACGAGCAGGCGCGCCGGCTCGCGCGGTTCACGTTCATCGACGTCCTGATCGCGATGACCGTTGCCGGGCTGATCAACGTCGCGATGCTCGTGATGGCGGCGAGCACGTTCTTCCGCAGCGGGCTGCATCACGTCGAGTCGCTCGAGGCGGCGCACCGGACGCTCGTGCCGCTGCTCGGCGGGGCCTCGAGCGCCCTGTTCGCGATCGCGCTGCTCGCGTCGGGCCTTTCCAGTTCCGCGATCGGCACGCTTGCCGGCCAGGTCGTGATGCAGGGCTTCATCCGCCGCCGCATCCCGATCTTCGTGCGCCGGCTCGTGACGATGATCCCGGCCTTCATCGTGATCGCCGCCGGCGCGAACCCGACGCGGACGCTCATCCTCAGCCAGGTGATCCTGTCCTTCGGCATCCCCTTCGCCCTCGTACCGCTCGTGCGCTTCACGTCGAGCCGCGAGGTGATGGGTATTCTCGTCAACAAGAAGCCGACAACCGTCGCGGCGATCGGCGTCGCCGGGATGATCATCGTCCTGAACGTCTATCTGCTCGTGCAGACGTTCGGCGTCGCGTGAACGACGGCGACCCGGTCACAGACCAGGTCGCGGATTCATGCCCTTACGGGAGATACCCGATCGGGTCGACGGGAGTTCCGTTGACCCTCACTTCGAAGTGCACGTGCGGCCCCGTGCAGAAGCCGGTGCAGCCGGAGTAGCCGATGATCTGGCCCTGCGCGACGTTCTCGCCGCACGTGGAGGCGATGCGCGACTGGTGGGCGTAGGCGGTGGCGAGGCCATTGTGATGGTCGATCACGACGAGGTTGCCGTAGCCCTCCTCCCAACCGCAGTAGATGACGGTGCCGGCCGCGGCGGCATGAATCGGCGTGCCGGTCGGGACACCGATGTCGATGCCGGGGTGCAGCGTCCCCCAGCGCATCCCGAACGGACTCGTGATCGGACCGGAGACGGGCCAGATGAATCCGGCGGCCGACGGCGTTGCGGCCACGCCGGCCGTGCCCTGGCCGTCCGCAGCCTGGAGCTTCGCCGCGATCGCCGCGCTCGCGGCCTGAATCGCCGCCGACTCGTTGATCGCCTCCTGCTCCTGCGCCTTCGTGGCTGCGAGCGCGCTCGACTTCCCCGCGCGCGTCGTCGCCAGCGTGCTCTGGCTCGAGAGCAGCTCGCCGCGCAGGATCGCCTGCTGCTGCGCGCGTGCACTGATCACGCGGGTCTCGTCCTGGACGCTCGCCCGCACCTTCAACGTCTTCGCGCGCGCGAGCGTGACCGCGTGCTTCGCCGTCGCGACCTGCGTCGCGACCTTCTTGTCCTGCGCAGCGATCGCGCCGAGATAGTCGAATTCGTCGAGCACGTCCTTGAAGCTCCGAGCGGCGATGAGGACGTCGACCGTCGACGGGTTGCTCTGCTTGTAGATGGCGACGAGCCGCAGGTCGAGCCGGTGCACCGAGATCGCATACTCGCGCTGGAGGTCGCGGAAGCGGACGGTCTGGAGGTGGTAGAGCTGATTGAGCTTGTGCAGGCGGCGCTGGTGCAGTCTCACGTCCGCCTGAAGGGACGAGAGCCGGCTCGCGACGTCGCCGACCTTCGTCTCGAGCGACTGGATCTGGGTCGTAAGGCCGCCGATCTGCGAGTTGAGGGTCGACTCGCGCACGTGTGCCTGGGCGATCGTGGCCTGGAGCGTGACGAGCTTCGCGTCGAGCGTCGCCTTCTGCTTCCCGAGGCCGTCGCCGGCGAGCGCGGGCGTCGTCGTTGCCAACGCGAGGACGAGCAGAAGCAGGACGCGCCGCGCCATGGTGAAAGGAGTTCGCCGACGGCGCGGCCGTCCCTGCCCTTCAGCGGCTGCTGGAGACGCGCTCCTGGCGCCCTTCGGCCCGCGGCTCGAGCGCGCGCAGCGTCTCCGCGGCCCGCCGGCGCAGCGGGCCGAGCTGCTCCCGGTAGTCGTCGTCCGACACCTTCCCCGTGCGATGGTCGAACTCGAGCTCCTTCAGGGCGTCGAGTGCACGGTCGCGCTCCTCGACGAGCACGAGTCGTCGTTTCTCGAGCGCGCCCGGCTCGTCGAGCCGGTCGTCCGCCGGCGCGGGCTCGCGCAGGAACGGGCGCGCGACGAAGAGGACGACGAGCACGGCCAGGACCGCGCCGAGAACGAGCGCGTATGCCATCAGACCCTCGCGGCGGCCGTACCCGGCTCGTAACGCTCGGCCAGCCGCCGCTGCTCGACCGCGTCGGGCCACATCGCGACGAGCGAGCCGAAGACGAACAGGAAGCCGGCAGCCCAGACGAGGTTGACGAGCGGCTTCACGAGCACCTTCAGGAACAGCGTCCCGTTCTTGTCGAACTCGTCGGCAATCGTGAACACGTCGCCGAGGTTCCGCGGGTCGTGGTAGATCGCGACGTCGTTGCCGAAGTCGCCCTCGACCGGGAAGAAGCTCTTGCCCGGGTGCAGCGTCGAGATGTGCGACCCGCCGCGATAGACGTCGACGATCGCGCTCGTCGTCTGCGAGTTCGACTGCTGCGTGTTGAACAGCGACCGGTACGTGAGGGTGTAGCCGGCGACCTGCATCGACTGGCCCGGCTTGAGGCCCTTCTCGCGAATCGTCTGGTACGCGCTCGACCCTGCGATCCCGATCGCAAGGAGGAGTATCGACGCGTGAACGACGTAGCCGCCGTAGCGACGCCGGTTGCGCGACACGAGGCGCGTGAGCGAGCCGGTCGCACGCGTGCCGCGCACGAACTCCAGCACGATCGATGCGAACACGAACGCAGAGAACGTGTATGCGAGCAGACCCGGCGTCGACGTGCCGAGGCCGACCGCGATCAGTGCTACGCCGGTGACGACGGCCGCCACGGCCGGAATCACGAACGTCTTCCCGAGTGCGCGTAGCGACGCACGCCGCCACGCGACGAGCGGCCCGATCCCCATCAGCAGCAGCAGCGGCAGCCCGAAGCTGTGGAGGAAGAAGTCGTAGTACGGCTTCGACACCGACCGCGTCTCGCCGCGCACCGCCTGCGTCAGCAGCGGGAACATGACCCCCCAGAGGATCGTCAGCGCCAGCGCGACGAGCAGCAGGTTGTTGTAGAGGAACGTCGCCTCTCGCGAGACGAGCGACTCGAGCTTCGTCCGCGCGCGCAGCAGCGGCAGCCGGATGTAGATCAGGCCGACGGAGAAGACGACGCAGATGACGATGAAGCCGAGGAACCAGCCGCCGATCGAGCTCTGCGAGAACGAGTGGATCGAGTTGACGACGCCCGAGCGCGTGAGGAAGGTGCCCAAGATCGAGAGGTTGAACGCGAGCGCGACGAGCACCATGTTCCAGACCTTCAGCATCCCGCGCTTCTCCTGGATCATCACGGAGTGCAGGAACGCCGTCGCCACGAGCCACGGCATCAGCGCCGCGTTCTCGACCGGATCCCACGCGTAATAGCCGCCCCAGCCGATCTCGACGTACGCCCAGTGCGCGCCGATCAGCTGGCCCACGCCGAGGAACGTCCACGCCGCGAGCGTCCAGCGGCGCGTCGCGACGATCCAGCGCTCGTCCGTCCGGCGCGAGAGGAGCGCGCCCATGCCGAACGCGAACGGGATCGTCAGTCCCACGTAGCCGAGATAGAGCAGCGGCGGGTGCGCGAGCATGTACGGGTTCTGGAGGCTCGCCACCATGCCGGCGCCGTCGGCGGGCGCGGGCGCCTTGTCGAACGGGCTCGAGACGAAGCAGAGCATGAACGCGAAGAACGTCGCCACCCCGCCGAGCACAGGCACGACCCACGCGATCAGCTCACGCGAGCGGCGGTTCAGCCAGACGGCGAGCGCTGCGTAGCCGCTGAGCACGACGAGCCACAGCAGCAGCGATCCCTCCTGTCCGCCCCAGAACGCCGAGAGCGTGTAGCCGAGCGGTAGCGAGCGGCTCGTGTGCTGGGCCACGTAGACGAAGGAGAAGTCATGTCGCGCGAGCGCGATCAGGAGCACGGCCGCCGCGACGAGCGTCGTCCCGAACGCGGCGATCAGCGCGTTCTGCGCGGACAGCGCGAGCCGGCGGCGCCGACGGTACGCCGCGAACGAGCCGCCGACGAGCGCATACACGACGAGCCCGAAGCTGAGCAGGAGCGCGACGCGGCCGAGAGCGGCCACTAGGTGCTGGACTTCGTCTTCGCCGGCGCGTACTTCGAAGGGCACTTCGTGACGAGCGAGCCGTTGTCGCCGACGAAGACGCCGTCCTTGACTCGGCCGGTGAGGACGACGTGGCGGCCGGTCGCGAACAGGTCGGGGACGCTGCCGTGGTAGACGACGGGAACCCGTGCGGCCGAGTTGCCGGTGACGTCCATGAGGACGAAGCGCAGGCCGCCGGCGGAGTGCGAGTCGCCCACGGTCTTGCCGACGACGGTGCCGACGAGCGCGACGTGTCCGGTCTGGCCCGCGAGAGCGCTCGGGGCCAGCTGGGTCGTCGCATTGCCTGCGATCGCGGTGTAGAGGATGAAGACCGCCAGGAGGGCGGCCACGGAGAGCGCGATCACGAGGCGGGCCGGGCTCCGCTTCACGCCGGGAATCCTACCCTGGGGCCGGTGGGCCGAGCTTCGTCTGAATCGATACTTAACGTTCGGACGCTTGCCGGTCGCCGGCGGCGACCCGCCTGGGCGGGACGCGGTAGCCGTGCTCGTGACAGAGCGAGCCCGGCGATTCCTCGGTGAGCGCGTCGCAGTAGCCCTTCCCGTACGCGGCCCGCATGAAGGCAGCGACCACGTCGAGGTTCCATTCCGAGATCTCCGAGGCCTCCCGCCAGAGGTCGGTCAGGCGGAGATCGATGTCCAGCTCGAGCAGATCGATCCGGGAGGGGTGCTTGGTCATGGCGAAAACGTAGAGAGCGCATCGGACGTACCCTCTCGCCATGGGAGCGATCAGGTTCGGCCCGGCGCGGCTCCCCTCGCGCGAGAGCCCCGAGGCGGCGGTGGAAAGCCTGCTCGGGCGCGGCTTCACCGCCTGCGAGCTCGATTTCGAGGGGACATTTTGGATGGACTACCCGTTCGCCGAGCGCCTGGGGGCGCTGGCCGGGGAGGCCGGGATCGCCCTCTCCGTGCATGCGCCGCTCGCGGGCTTCATGGGCCATGCCGAGCGCGGCAAGAAGCTGAACATGGCGACGGGAATGCTCGACCATTCGGCGGGGATCGCCGCCGCCTGCGGCGCCGAGGTGGTGGTCTTCCATCCGGGCTTCCTGCTCGGCCGCACGCGCGAGGAGGCGCTCGACTCGGTGTGCGAGCAGCTCGCCGAGCTGCGGACGCGGCTCGAGGGCAAGGGGCGGGCCGTGCCGTTCGGGGTCGAGGTGATGGGGCGCGTGCGCGACCTCGGCTCGCTCGACGACGTGATCGCGATCTCTTCGCGGCTCGGCTGGGTACGTCCCGTGCTCGACTTCGCGCACATGCACGCGACGAGCGACGGCGCGTTCACCGACGTTGACGCGTTCGCCGTCCCGCTCGAGGCGGCCGACGGCGTGCTCGCGGCGGACGCTCCGTTCCACATCCACTTCAGCGACATCGCATACGCGAACCGCAACGAGACGAAACATCTCGCGTACGGCCGGGGAACCCTGAGGGCCGAGCCGCTGCGTGATGCGCTCGCCCGCTTCGAGCGGCCGGCGACGGTGATCAGCGAGTCGCCCGACGAGGCGTCGACTCAGGCGATCGGCGCGGTGCTGCTCGGCGCGAGCGCGGCAAGCCGCGCCTCGTAGGCGGCCCCCTCGTCCTCGCGGCCCCGGCCGCGCAGGAATGCGGCGAGATGGTGCACGACCTCGCGTTGCGGCGCGCGGAGGCCGTAGACGCCGAGCTCGTCGAAGGCCTCCGTCAGCAGGCGCTCCGCCTCCCCGTCGCGGCTCTGCGCCGCCCGCACGAGCGCGAGCGCGAGCTTCGTCGAGGAGAGCGACACGCGGTCCTCCCTGCCGACCGTCTCCTGCGCCTCGAGCGCCGTCCGCTCCGCCTCGTCGATCCGCCCCTGTTCGACGAGAACCATCGACAGCGAGCGCTGAGCCTCGCACAGGTGGCCGCGGTCGCCGAGGCCCTTGAGCGTGCGCACCGCGTTGCGGAGGAACGTCTCGGCGCGGACGAAGTCGCCCTGGTCGGCGGCGGCGCGCCCGATCAGCATCGTCATCGTCGCCTCGCGCGTCGTGTTGCCCATCTCCGCGTACAGCTCGCGCGCCGCGACGAACTCGACCTCGGCGTCCACCGGGCGGCCGATCAGTCCTTCGAGCCAGCCGCGCGCGTTGTGCGTCTGCGCGCGTCCGAGCACGCTGCCGCTCGCGTGCGCAAGCTCCGCCGCACGCTCGACGAGCGACGCCGCCTCGTCGAGGTCGAGCTTCAGCAGGTAGTTCGTGGCGAGCCCGTGCGTGACGAGCGACTCGAGATCCTTGCGGTCGGCTGCGTGAGCGGCCTGGAGCGCACGCCGGGCCCAGCGCTCGAAGTCCTCCGTGTCGCCGAGCCAGGCGGAGACCTGCGCCGCCACCCAGAGCGGCTCGAACAGGATGTCGGGCGGCTCGTCCTTCAGCACTTCGACCGCCTCCGCGACGAGCCTCCGCGCGGCCACCGCGTCGGCGCGATGCTGGAGCACCGCCTCGGCGAGGGCGGCGAGCGCGCGTCCGTGCAGCCGCGACTCGCCGGCGACCTCGGCCGCGCTCGCGACCTCCTCCATCTCGACGACGACCGCCGGCATGTCGGCGAGCCGCCAGGCGGCGCGTGCGGCGTAGTAGCGGCGGTCGAGCGTCGACGCCAGCTCCACCGCGCGGAGCAGCAGCTTGCGGGCGCTGCGATAGGCCTCGCGGGAGAGCGCGCGACGGCCGGCTTTCGTCAGCGCCACCGCGGCCTCCTCGTTCAGGTCGGCCGGCGCGGCGCCGTCGAGCTCGGCGAGCAGGCGCGCGGCCTGGTCGAGATGGAAGGCGCGGATCTCGAGCAGCTCGTCGCCGGCGCGCTCGGCGAGCCAGCCCGCGAAGGCGCGGTGGAGATCGGCGCGCGCGCTCTTCGCGAGTCCTGCGTATGCGACCTCGCGGATGAGCACGTGGCGGAACTTGAACGCGTGCTCGCCGGTGATCGTCGACCGCACCTCACGCACGACGAGGTCGCGCGTCAGCAGCTCCTCCAGCGCGTGCTCAACGTCGTCGATCTCCGGCGAGAGATGGGAAAGCGCGCCGCCCATGAAGATCCGTCCCATCACCGCTGCGCGCTGGACGAGGATCCGCTGTGCGACGGGCAGCCGGTCGATCCGCGCCGCGATCAGCGCCTGAAGCGTGTCGGGGATCCGCTCGGAGCCGCCGCGCGGCCGCTCGGCGAGCATGCGGATCATCTCCTCGACGAACAGCGGGTTGCCCTCCGTCTTCGCGAGCACCGTCTCGGTGTCCACCGGCAGCTCGAGCTCGGCGGTGAGCGCCCCGACGAGCTCTGCGCTCTCCTCGGCGCCGAGCGGCTCGAGCTCGATCGCCGTCGAGCGGACATGACCTCCGCCCCAGGTGGGGCGCACGTCGAGCAGCTCCGGCCGCGCGATGCAGATGAGCATCAGCGGCGCCTCGCGCACCCAGGCGGCGAGCTGCTCGATCAGGCGGAGCAGCGGCTCCTCGCCCCAGTGGACGTCCTCGAACAGCAGCACGAGCGGCTGCGCCTGCGCGAGCTGCTCGGCCCAGGTGCGGACGGCCCAGGCGATCTCCTGCTGGTTGCGCTCGCCCTCCACCGCCTCGAGCACGCCGACGGCGAGGCCGAGCAGGTCGGCGACGGCCTCGTCTTCGCAGCAGGCGCGAAGCTTCTCCTGCGCCTTGTCGAGCGGGTCGTCGTCGCTGATGCCGGCCGAGGCCTTCACCATCTCCGCGAGCGGCCAGTACGTGACGCCCTCGCCGTAGGGGAGGCAGCGGCCCGAGAGCACGGTCGCGCCCTCGAGCCCGGCGACGAACTCGCGCGCGAGCCGGCTCTTCCCCACGCCGAGGTCGCCGTAGATCGTGAAGAGCGAGGCGCGGCGGTCGCGGGCGGTGCGCTCGAACGTGTTCTCGAGCAGGTCGAGCTCCGCCTCCCGGCCGACAAGCGGTGCGGCGAGCGAGCGCACGGCAGCTCCGAGCTCGACCGCGCACAGCACACGGTGCGCATTCACGGGCTCGCGCCAGCCGCGCAGGTCGAGCGGCCCGACGGGCTCGAGCTCGACGCGGTCGCGCACGAGGCGCGCCGTCCCTGGCCCGACGAGGATCTCCCCGTGCTCCGCCTCCTGCTGGAGCCGGGCGGCGAGGTTGACCGCCTCGCCCGTGGCGAAGGTGGACTCGCTGTCGTCGGCGACGACCTCGCCCGACTCGATGCCGACACGTGCCTCGAGTCCGAGCTCCCGCACGCGCTCGAGCGTCGCGAGCCCGGCGCGCACGGCGCGCTCCGCGTCGTCCTCGTGGGCGAGCGGAACGCCGAACGCGGCCATCACCGCGTCGCCGGCGAACTTCTCGACCGTGCCGCCGTGCGTGACGATGCAATGCGAGACCTGGTCGAAGAAGCGGCTGACGCGGCGGCGGACGACCTCCGGATCGACGTCGGCAATGAGCTCCGTCGACGCGACGAGATCGACGAAGAGAACGGTCGCCAGCTTGCGCTCAACCACGCCTCAATGGTAGTTGCCCCGCGTTCGGCTACCGGAGCCGTTTTCCATAGCATCACGGTCGTGCTCGATCCCAAGGTCTTCAAGGCATACGACGTCCGCGGCGTCTATCCGGGCGAGCTCGACGAGGAGGGCGCGTACGCGATCGGACGGGCGTTCGTCGAGCAGTTCGAGCCGAAGCGGGTGGCCGTCGGACGCGACATGCGCCTGTCGGGGCCGCAGATGCAACGGGAGGCGATGCGAGGCGCCGCCGAGGCGGGCGCGGAGGTGCTCGACCTCGGGCTGATCGGGACGGAGATGCTCTATTTCGCGGTCGGCGAGCTCGGGCTGGACGGCGGGATCATCGTCACCGCATCGCACAACCCGAAGGAGTACACGGGCATGAAGATCGTGCGGCGCGGCGCGCTGCCGGTCGGGAGCGAGTCGGGCCTCCTCGACGTGCGCGACCGGGCGGTCGCTGCTGCCGTGCCGGCGCGCGCGCGGCCGGCCGGGATCGTGCGAGACGCCGACATCTGGCCGGCCTACGTCGACCGGGTGATGTCCTTCGTCGACGTGCCGGCGCTGCGGCCGCTGCGGGTCGTGATCGACGCGGCGAACGGCATGGCCGGGACGATGCTGCCGCCGTTGCTCGCGCGGCTGCCGATCGAGGCGATTCGCTGCTTCTTCGAGCCGGACGGAGCGTTCCCGAACCACGAGCCGAATCCGCTGTTGCCGGAGAACCGCGAGTTCATCGTCGCGAAGACGCTCGCCGAGGGCGCCGATCTCGGCGTCGCGTTCGACGGCGACGCGGATCGCTGCTTCTTCGTCGACGACACGGGCGAGTTCGTGCCGGGTGACTTCACGACGGCGCTGCTCGCCGAGACGGTGCTCGCGAAGGAGCCGGGCGCGCGGATCGTCTACGACGTCCGCGCGAGCCGCGCGGTGCCCGAGACGATCGAGCGCGCGGGTGGCGTGGCGTTGATGAACCGGGTCGGCCACGCGTACATCAAGCAGCGCATCCGCAAGGAGGACGCCGCCTTCGCCGGCGAGGTGTCGGGTCACTACTACTTTCGCGACTTCTCGCAGGCCGACTCGGGCATCGTCCCGTTCCTGCTCATGCTCGAGCTCGTCTCGCGCGCGGGCCGGCCGCTGTCGGAGCTGCTCGCCCCGTATCGCAGGCGCTATTTCCTCACGGGCGAGGTGAACACGCCGGTCGCCGACGTCGCGTTGAAGCTCCAGGAGCTGAAGGAGCGCTACGCGGGCGCCGGGACGATCACGCACATGGACGGCATCTCGGTCGACTTCGACGACTGGCATTTCAACGTGCGCCCGTCGAACACGGAGCCGCTCCTGCGCCTCAACCTCGAAGCGCACTCGCAGGCGCTGATGGAGGAGAAGCGCGACGAGGTGCTGGCCCTCATCCGCTCGTAGCGACAGGCTGCGGCTCGAGCCGCGACACCGCCCCGATCGTGTCCCCCACCAGGGCATGGCCGGCACGGACGTGATGCGTAGGATCAGGGCGATGAAGCCGCCGTTCAAGCTCAGCGCCCGCGCGCGCGTTGGCTTCTCGGACACCGACGCGCAGGGGATCGTCTACTACGGGCGCTACAACCCGTACTTCGACCTCGCGCGCGTCGAGTACCTGCGGAGCCTCGGCCTGCTGCGCCGTCCCGACTCCGGGGAGTTCGTGATGCGCGCGAACGACGTCGAGTACTTCGCGCCCGCGGTCTTCGACGACGAGATCGAGGTCTTCGTCCGGATCCGGCGGATCGGACGCACGAGCGTGACCTTCGAGTTCGCGGCGTACCGCGAGCGGGACGACGTCCTGATGGTCACCGCCCACCAGACGCTCGTCTACGTCGACCTCGCGCAACGGCGCGCCTGTCCGGTGCCGGACACCTTCCGGACGCGCGTGCACGAGTTCGAAGGCGGTGACGTCGAGGGATGACGCAGGACGGCGCACTCGAGGCGATCGATCGCATCCTCGACGCGGGCGGCGACGCCGACGACATCCTGCGCAGCGTCGTCGCGACGCTCCGCGACACGACGGGCTACGCCTGGGCCGGGATCCTGTTCGTCGAGCAGGATGCGCTCGTGCTCGGCCCCGAGGCCGGCAACCCCGACGAGCCGCGCCGGACGCACGTCCCCGTCGTCTGGCAGGGCGTCCGCGTCGCCGAGCTCGCCGTGGACGGCGCGCCGGCGGACGATGCCGCGTTCCTCGCACGCGTCGCCGTGCTCATCTCCGGCCACTGCCTCGTCGGCTGGGACACCGGCGGCGAGGCGTGGGGCACCTGAACCTCCAGGTGCTGCGCGCCCGGCCGAGTCCTCGCCGACCGGGCGCCGCAGCAGTGCCCCTCCTCCCCCAAATCACGTTCTAATGCGATTGACCGCTCCAGTCGATCCCTCGATTCAGGGAACGAACCAACGGCGGTGAGCATCCCTCATCCGAGGGAACGCCTCGGCTTGAACAGAGGGCTCGGACCGGGCATCCCTCGTTCGAGGTACCCCGCCGCGAACGACCTTCCGTCCCTCGATCGAGGGAGCTACGACGGCGTGACGCGGTACGCGTCGAAGACGCCTTCGACGTTCCGCAGCGACGTCAGCAGGCCGCGCAGCGCCTTCACGTCCCCGACCTCGGCGACGTACCAGTTGCGGGCCATCTGGTCCTCGACCGTCCCGCCGTACGCGACGATGTTCGCGCCGTGCTCGGCGAACGTCCGGGCGATGTCCTCGAGCAGCCGCGAGCGATCCCATGAGTCGACGGCGATCTGCACCCGGAAGCTCTGCGTCGTGCCGCCTTCCCACTCGACCGGCGTGAAGCGCTCCGGGTTGCGCATGAGCGCGCGCACGTTCGGGCAGTCGCCGCGATGGATCGTGATCCCCTTGCCAAGCGAGATGTAGCCGACGATCTCGTCGCCCGGCACCGGCGTGCAGCACTTTGCAATCCGCACGAGCACGTCCTCGACGCCGACGACGTTGATGCCGTACGTGTTGCTCGCGAGCGCGTCGCGAGCGCGCGGCTTCTTGCGCGACGTGACCGTCTCCTCCTCGGCCACCTCCTCGACCTTCAGCCGCTGGAGCACCTTGTTGACGATGCTGGCCGCGGTGAGCTTCCCGGAGCCGAGCGCGATGTAGAAGTCCTCCGCCTTCTTGAAGCCGCTCTCCCGGATCACGCCGGCGAGCACCGCTGAGCCGGCGAGCTTGCGGTACGGCAGGTTCTGCCCCTTCAGGGCGTGCTCGAGCGATTCGCGGCCTTTGGCCTCCAGATCCTCCTTCTGCTCGCGCGAGAAGAACTGACGGATCTTGTTGCGCGCGCGCGACGAGACCGCGAGCGAGATCCAGTCACGGGAGGGGCCGCGACCGGCCTTGGAGGTGAGGATCTCGACGCGGTCGCCGTTGCGCAGCTTGTAGTGGAGCGGGACGATGCGGCCGTTCACCTTCGCGCCGACGGTGCGGTGGCCGACGTCGGTGTGCACCGCGTAGGCGAAGTCGATCGGCGTCGCGCCGGCCGGAAGCGTCTTCACCTCGCCTTTCGGCGTGAAGACGAACACCTCTTCGTCGAACAGGTCGGTGCGGAACGACTTCATGAACTCGCTCGCGTCCGACTCCTCCGCGTGGCTGTCCATGAGCTGCTTCACCCACGCGAGCCACTCCGCGTCGGCTGCGTTTTTCGCGCGGTGCTTGTACGCCCAGTGCGCCGCGACGCCGAACTCGGCGGTCTCCTGCATCTCGCGCGTCCGCACCTGGATCTCGAGCGGCCGTCCCTCGGGCCCGATCACCGTCGTGTGCAGCGAGCGGTACGCGTTGAACTTCGGCATCGCGACGTAGTCCTTGAAGCGCCCCGGCATCGGCTTCCAGAGCGAATGGATCAGGCCGAGCGCGCCGTAGCAGTCGCGCGTCCCTTCCTCGCCGTCGCGCTCGACGATCACGCGCATCGCGGTGAGGTCGTAGATCTCGTTGAACTCGCGGCCCTTCTTGGCCATCTTGTCGTAGATCGAGTAGAAGTGCTTCGCGCGCCCGGAGATCTCGGCCGGGATGTCGACCTTGTCGAGCTCGCGCGCAAGCACGTCCGCCGCCTCCGCCACGTGACCCTCGCGGTCGGCCCGCCGCTCGGCCACCATCGTCTTGATCTCCTCGTACTTGCGCGGATGCAGTGTCTGGAAGGCAAGATCCTCGAGCTCCCACTTGACGGCATGGATGCCGAGCCGGTGCGCGAGCGGCGCGTAGACCTCGAGTGTCTCCTTCGCCTTCTGCACCTGCTTTTGCTTGCCCAGATACTCGATCGTGCGCATGTTGTGGAGCCGGTCGGCGAGCTTGATCAGGATCACGCGGACGTCCTCCGACATCGCGACGATCATCTTGCGGTAGTTCTCGGCTTCGGCCTGCTCGCGGCTCTGGAAGCTGATGCGGGTCAGCTTCGTGACGCCCTCGACGAGCTTCGCGATCTCGTCGCCGAACTCGGCGCGGACGTCATCGATGTCGCTCTCCGTGTCCTCGACGACGTCGTGAAGCAGCGCGGCAGCGATCGTCTGCTCGTCGAGGCGCAGCTCGGCGCAGATGCGCGCGACCCCGACCGGATGCTCGATGAACGCGGAGCCGGAGCGGCGCTGCTGTCCCTCGTGGGCCGCGCGCGAGAACGAAAAGGCACGCGTGACGAGGTCGCGGTCGACCGTGGCGGAGTGGCTTTCGACCTCCGCGAGCAGGTCGGCGAGCAGGCCGTGGTGCTGCTCGCCGGTCTCCAGTGCAGACATATTCTCAGTGTACTCCGGCCCTCCGAAAGCGGATCTACGCAGCAGGAATGGCATCGCACCGGTCGAACTGACGCCTCTCTATGGTTCGGTCGCGACGCCGAGATGCCCGTACGATCGCGAAGCTCGCGCGCGCGCTCGCGGCGCTCGACGCGCACGCCCGGAACGCTCGTCCCGCGCCGCGCCGGACCGTGCGGGTGTCGCTCGGCGCCTGACCGCAGGACGGAGCCGGCGAAAACGTAGGCTTGCGGCGTGCCCTGGTTCTTCGACGTCGCGGAGCGCGACCACGAGCTGCAGAACCCGACGAGCCCGGAGAAGATCCGGCTGCTCGGCGAGCGGCTCCGGCTCGGCCCGGAGAGCCGCGTGCTCGACCTCGCCTGCGGCAAGGCCGGCCCGGCGCTGCTGCTCGCGGAGTCGTTCGGCTGCCGCGTCCTCGGCGTCGAGCGCGCGCCCGAGTTCGCGGCCGAGGCGCGAACGCGCGTCGAGGCGGCCGGCGTCGCCGACCGCATCGAGATCGTCGAGGGCGACGCGGCGGCGTTCCCGCTCGAGCACGAGGCCTGGGATGCTGCGCTCTGCCTCGGCGCCAGCTTCGTGTGGCAGGGTCTCGCAGGCACGCTCGCCGCGCTCGAGCCCGCGGTGAAGCCCGGCGGTCATGTCGTCGTCGGGGAGCCGTTCTGGCGCTCGTGGCCGCTGCCGGAGGGCGTCGACGACGACGGCTACCTGCCGCTCCGCGAGACCGTCGCCCGGTTCGAGGCGGCCGGGCTGCCGCTCGTCACGCTGATCGCGTCGTCGGAGGACGACTGGGACACGTACGCGTCGTTGCACTGGCGCGCGCTCGAGGACTGGCTCGCCGAGCACCCGCGCGACCCCGACACGGTGGCAATCCGCGAACGTCACGAGACGCAGCGCGATCTCTACTTCCGCCACGAGCGCGCACTGTTCGGCTGGGCGATCTTCGTCGGCCGGAAGCCGTAACCCCTCAGGCGGCGCGCGCGAGCGCGGGCTCGCCTGCGAGGAGCGCACGGAAGCGCTCCGACTCGAGCAGGTGCCGGCGGCCGAGCTCCGTCTCGCCGAGCTCGAGCTCGACGAACACGCGCTCCGCGTCTGCGTCGCGCGCGTCGGCCGGTTTGCGGTACTCCGCGACAAGCCAGTCCCGCAACCCGCCGTAGCGGTCGTCGGCCGCGAAGACGCGGCGCACGACGAGCTGCGGCGCGACCGTGCCGTTCCAGCGGTTCTCCTCGAGCCGGAACGCGATGTCGTACCGGCCCTCGCGCCGGTACACGTCGAGCTGCGAGCCGAGACCGAACGCGATCGCGCTGCCGGCGTCGGAGCCGTCGCAGCGCACGCGGAAGCGGAGGTGCTTTCCCTCGCCCACCGTTGCGAGCTCGCCGAGCTCGCACCCGGGAGCGAGCAGCGTCACACTCGGATTGCCAAGCCCGAACGGCGCGAGCCGCGCCAGCTCGGCGCAGAGCTCCAACGTCAGCCGAGTTCCCCGCGGCACGATCGCGTCGACGTGCGCCACCGCCTGCAGATCCTCGTCGGCGAGCAGCCCCGCAGCGTGCTCGGCGAAGCGCTCGGCGAACTCCGCGACGTTCTCCGGCTTGATCGAGAGGCCGGCGGCGGCCCGGTGCCCGCCCCAGCGCCCGAGCAGCGACGAGCACGCGGCGAGGCCGGCGTGGAGGTCGAACGAGCCGATCGAGCGCCCGGAGCCCTTCCAGTCGCCCTCGCCGCCGGCGATCAGCACGACCGGGCGGTTGTAGCGCTCGACGAGCCGTGAGGCGACGATCCCGATCACGCCTTCGTGCCAGTCGGCGCCGGCGACGACGTACGCGCGGCGGCTGCGCTCGGCCTCCGGCCAGCCCTCGACCTGCGCGATCGCCTCGCGCAGGATCCGTCCCTCGACGGCCTGCCGCTCGCGGTTCAGCTCCTCGAGCGAGCCGGCGAGGCGGCGCGCGTCGTCCTCGTCCTCAGTCAGCAGCAGCTCGAGCGCGGCGCGCGGATGTCCGAGCCGTCCCGCGGCGTTGATGCGCGGCGCGAGCCGGAAGCCGACCGCTCCGGCGTCGACCGCGGCCGCGTCGACGCCCGCCGCGCGCATGAGCGCGCGGAGGCCGAGCGTCTGCGTACGCGCGAGCGCGCGCAGACCCGCGATCGCCAGCGCGCGGTTCTCGTCGACAAGTGGCACGACGTCGGCGATCGTGGCGAGGCCGACGAGGTCGAGATGCCGCGACACGATCTCCGAGTCGACGCCGAACAGCGCCTGGCCGAGCTTGTAGACGACGCCGGTGCCGCACAGCTCGGGGAACGGATAGTCCGACGGCCGCGTGACGACGAGCGGGCAGTCGGGCAGCGTCTCGCCTGCGCGGTGATGGTCGGTGACGATCACCTCGAGCCCGCGTTCCTTCGCCTCCGCCACCTCGGCGACGGCGGTGATGCCGCAGTCGACCGTGAGCACGAGGCCGCAGCCGTCGCCGGCGAGGCGCGCGAGCGTGTCACCGCGGACGCCGTAGCCCTCGTCGAAGCGGCTCGGCAGGTGCCAGACGACGTCGGCACCGAGCTCGCGCAGGAAGAGCACGGCGAGCGCGGTGGCGGCGATGCCGTCGACGTCGTAGTCGCCGTGCACGCAGATGCGCCGGCCCTCGGCGACGGCGGCCCGGATCCGTTCGCAGGCGGCGGCCATGTCGCCGAGCAGGAACGGGTCGTGGTGCGGCAGCGCGCCGTCGAGAAACGCCCGCGCGGCGGCGGGGTCGTCGAATCCGCGCCGGACGAGGACGCTCGCCGTGAGCTCGCTGATCCCAAGCGACTGGGCAAGCTCGGCCTGCACCCGGTGCGGACACGGACGGATCGTCCAGGTGCCCTCGTGCATCGTCGTGCCACGGTACGGGGGCCGTCGGACGGCGCCTCTCGGCGCCTCCGCCGGCGCGCGTATGCTCGGTGCGGTGTTGAGCTTCCTCGTGAGACGGCTCGCGATCGGCGCCGTCGTCATCGCCGCCGTCTCGTTCCTGTCGTGGCTCATCTTCGCGACGGCGCTCAATCCCCTCTGGGTGTTCTGGGCTGACCCGAAGTCACCCGACGCGCTCGCCGCCGCGACACGCGGCCATATCCATGAGCCGGTGCTCGTGCGGTACTGGCTCTGGCTGAAGGGCTTGTTCAGCGGGCAGGGCTTCGGGCATACCGTCGTCCAGAACACCCCGGTCTGGCCGGCGGTCGAGCCTGCGCTCTGGCGGACACTCCAGCTCGTGGGCGCATCGCTCGTGCTCGTCGTCGTGTCGAGCGTGCTCGTCGCCATCATCTCGGTGCGCCGGCGCGGCTCGCCACTGGACGTCGGGCTGCGCACGGTTTCGTACGTCTCCTGGGCAATGCCCGCGTTCCTCGTCGCCCTCCTGCTTCAGCAGGGCGGGAACGCACTCGCGAAGCAGTGGCACGGCTACCCGCTCGCGATCGCCGGCGCGCCGACGCCGGGCCTGGGACTGAGCTGGCATGTCGTCACGAATTGGCTCGCCCATATGACGCTTCCGGCGGTCGCGGTCGCGGTCGGCTTCGGAGGGGCATACAGCCGGTACCTCCGCTCGTCGCTGTTGACAACGCTCGCGCTGCCGTACGCGACCGTCGCGGAGGCGAAAGGGCTGTCGAAGGCGCAGGTGATCCGCCGGCACGCGCTCCGGAATGCGCTCGTGCCATTCACGGCTGCGATCGCGCTCGACTTCGGGACTGTCTTCACCGCGACCCTCGCCGCCGACTACGTCTTCGGTCTTGGCGGCCTCGCATCGGTCTTCTTGAACGGCGCCTTCGCAGGAGACCCGTTCGTGATCGAGGCCGAGGTGATCGTCGCGGCGGGCCTGGTAATCGTCGCCGGCATCGTCGGTGAGGTGGTTTGCGCCTGGCTCGACCCACGCGCGCGGCTCGCGTAGCTCAGCCCGCGGCGGAGAGCGCTTCGTCGAGGCAGTCGCCGACGAAATTGACGCACGTGAGCAGTACGACCAGGACGAGCGCCGGCATCGCGAACGTCCACCACGGGGTTTGCCCGAGCTGTCCGTATTTCGTCGCGTCGGCGAGCAGATTGCCCAGCGTCGGGCCGGAAAGCTGGGTCGTGCCGACGTTGAAGAAGTCGAGCGTCGCCGCGATCACGATCACCTGGCCGAAGACCGAGGTCGCGGCGACGATGATCGAGCCGGCGCAGTTCGGCAGAAGATGCCGCATGATGATCCGGGCCGGCGATGCACCGGCCGCGTGCGCCGCGTCGACGAACTCCCGCTCGCGCAGACTCACGCAATTCGCCCGAACGACGCGTGCGACGCCTGTCCACATGTAAGCCATCAACACGACTCCGATGTGCATCTCCGTCAGAGGCTCGAGGTATGCGAGCAGAGCGAGGATGATCGCGATCGCCGGCACCGTGACGACGAGATCGACGAGGCGCATGAGTACGGCGTCGACCCACCCGCCCGCATAGCCGGCCACCGCGCCGACGACCACACCGAAGGCGACCGCGACGGTGACGACCAGCAGCGCGACGCGAATCGACGTGTGGAGCCCGTAGAGCGACTGGCTGAAGATGTCCCGCCCGAGGTAGTCGGTGCCGAACAAGTGATAGCCGTGCAGCGTCGGGCCCTGCGCCTTGTTGATGAAGGCGAAATTGATCTGGTTGACGAAGTACGGCGCGATGCGGCCGCCGAGGAATGCGGCCGCGACCATCGCGACGAGGACGACGAGGGCCACGACACCGAGCGGTCGGCGGGCGAACCGCCGCGCGGCGCGACGCCACGGCCCGCGCGAATGCGGGACGGGCTCTTCGAACCCGGCCTCCTCCGCGATCTCCGCCGCGCCCCCCACCGCCGTCGATCCTAGACTCCGCGCATGCCGACGGCCGCAGAGCTGCGTGAGGAGTTCCTGCTCGACCCCGACGTCACGTTCCTCAACCATGGCTCGTTCGGCGCGTGCCCGCGGCCCGTGTTCGAGCGCTACCAGCTCTGGCAGCGCGAGCTCGAGCGCGAGCCGGTGGACTTCATCGCCCGACGGCTGCCCGATCTGCTCGCGCACGCCCGTGCCGCCGTCGCCGAGCTCGTCGGCGCGCGCGCGGACGACCTGACCTTCGTCGAGAACGCCACCACCGGCGTGACGATGGCCATGCGCTCGCTCGACCTCCGGCCCGGAGACGAGGTGCTCGCGACGAATCTCGAGTACGGCGCCTGCGATCTCGGCTGGGAGTGGCTCTGCGCACGCACGGGGGCGCACTACGTGCGCGCGGAGGTCCCGTTGCCGCTCGCGCACGCGGATGATGTCGTCGACGCGCTGTTCGCGCAGCGCTCGGAGCGGACGCGGGCGGTGTTCGTCTCCCACATCACGTCGGAGACGGCACTGCGGCTGCCCGTCGAGGCGATCGTCGCGCGAGCGCGCGCAGCAGGCCTCGTCTCGATCGTCGACGGCGCGCACGCGCCGGCCCAGGTGCCGCTCGACCTCGAGGCGCTCGGCGCGGACTTCTATTCCGGCAACTGCCACAAGTGGCTGTGCGCGCCCAAGGGCGCCGGCTTCCTGCACGTCCGAGCAGAGCATCAGGGACGGGTCGACGGCGCGGTCGTCAGCTGGGGCTACCGCGAGCCGGCGACGTTCCTCTCACGCACGGAGATGCAGGGCACGCGCGACCCCGCCGCGTATCTCGCCGTCCCCGATGCGATCGCCTTCCAGCGCGACCGCGACTGGGACGACGTTCGTGCGCGCTGCTGCGCACTGGCGCTCGAGACGTGCGGCCGTCTGTGCGCGCTGCTCGGCACGGAGCCGATCGCCGCGCCGGAGCTGCTCGCCCAGATGGCGAGTGTGCGGCTGCCGGCGGGCTGCGACGGCGCCGCGCTTCAACAGCGCCTCTGGGACGAGCACCGGATCGAGATCCCCGTGATGCGGCCCGAGCAGGACCTGCTGCGGATCTCGGTCGCGTGCTACACGGGTCGGGAGGACGTCGAGCGGCTGCTCGACGCCCTCCCGCGCATGCTCTAGAAGTGCCCGCAGCCCTGGAGGGGCTTGAAGCCCGTCACCGGCCGGAGCTCGGCACCGTTGGCGAGCGCGCCCAGCGTCGTCTTCGCCGGGTTCCAGAAGCCGACGCCGGTCAGCGTCACGGTGGCGCCGAGCGTCTTCCACGTTCCCGCCGGAGCTCCGCAGGCCTTCGTGAACGCCGTGCGCGCGGCGAGAATATCCGCGCGACCGCGAGTGTTCGACGAGAGGCACTTCGGATTCGGCATGTACGCGTTCATATATGTCGACGTGTGAACGTCGTTCATCTCCAGTGCGATCTCACCGTTCGACTGGATGCGGTACCGCTCGATCACGGCCGTGACCCGCCACATCTTCTTCTCGAACATCCCGCTACGGGACGCGAGAATGCGGGTCGGGGCGGTCAGCTTCGCGATGTCGGCGATGCCCGTCTGCACGGGCGTCCAATTCACGGCGCCCTTGCTGCTGTCGCTGAGCGTCATCAGCTTCCACAAGGTGCCGCCGCACCACGTACCGGGAGCGACTGCCTGCTGGTCGGTGACTGTCCGATGTGCCCCAGCGGGCGCCGCGACGACGATGGCCACGACGAGCGCTGCGGCAAAAGCGACCTTCTTCACTCCACACCTCCGGAGAGTTCGGTGCCGCAGCTCGGCCATGGTATCGACAACAGACAGCAGGCCGTTCAACCGCTCGAACGAGGGTTTTTCACTCCTCGCGCGGCAGCTCGACCCCGATCACGGTCAGCAGCACGATCAGCGCGATGCCCGCGAGCCAGAGCGCAAGCACGAGCCTGGGCCGCCGGCTCTCCCGCAGCGACTGAACGGCCACCTTGCCCCAGAGGATGACGAGACCGACGACGGCAGCGGCGCCGACGACGATCACCGGCGCCAGGTAGACGGCCCGTTCGACCGGCCACCGCATGATCCAGGCGGTCGCGACGACGAGGCCGAGCGTGACCGCGAGGGCGGCTGGGATGCGGAGCGCGCGCACAGGCCAAGGGTACGCTTCCGCCGTGGAGGCGGAGACGAACTACAGCTCCGGCGACGACTATGTTGTCGAGTTCCTCGGCTACCGCTTCAGCTTCAATGTGGGCGACTTCGAGCAGCGCGTCACGGCAGCCGCCGTCAAGCTCGGCCTCCTCGCGGGGAACGAGCTCGACGACGACGAGACGGCCGACCTGGTCGAGCTCGTCGAGCGGGACGCGATCGAAGAGCCCCGCTCGTCGCTCGGCCGCTACCTCGTTCGTCACTGGGAAAACGTTTCCCTCGTCGAGGGCGAGTCGCTCGTCTACTGGCTGAAGAAGCTCGTCTTCCGCGGCGCCTGGCTCGACCACCGCGTGAAGGCCGGCAAGTTGGAGGTCGGGTTCGACGAAGCGAACGCCGAGTTCTCGTACCGCGACCCGCGCGGCGGGCGCGCGCTGCTCGAGCTGCTGCCGACGCCGAGCTGGCACGACCTGCAGTACCGCCGGTGAACGGGCGTAGGCTCGACGGAGCCCGACAACGAGCGGAGGCGCCCGCTTGGCCGGCGCTGGAGCGGAAATATCTGCCTCGTTGGTACATCGCCGCGGGGCCGGCGTATCTCGTTGCACTGCTCGCGATCGACACGCAGCTCGGCTACCACGGGCAACTCGTGCTCGGCGGGATCACCTGGATCGTTCTGCTCGTCGCGCTGCGCCCACTTCCCGCGCTCGCGCGCGCACAGGCGCTCGGCGTCGTCGCGTTCGCGACGGTCGGCGAGGTAATCGGTTCGCTCGTCTGGGGTGTCTACCGCTATCGGCTGCACAACCTGCCGCTCTTCATCCCGCCCGCGCACGGAATCGTGTATCTGAGCGGGCTCGCACTCGCCTCACTCGTGCCGTCGCGACGGCTCGTGACGATCGCAGCAGTCGGAGCCGTCGGCTGGGGGCTCGCCGGTCTGACGGTCTTGCCGCGGCTCGACGTTGCCGGCGCGATCGGCGTCCCGCTGCTCTGCTTGTACCTCTGGCGCTCGCGCTCTCGCTCCGTGTACGCGGGAGTGTTCCTCGTCGTCGCCGCCCTAGAGCTCTACGGCACGTCGATCGGTACGTGGCGGTGGGCGGCCCATGTCCCTGGTCTCGGGA
>DATCBP010000072.1:0-12050 GCA_036511815.1 Gaiellaceae bacterium | reverse complement strand
CGCCGATCTCGCCCAGCACGTGCTTCGTCAGCTCCGGCTCGCGCGCGAGCACGTCTCCGTGCCACGGGTGGGTCGTCGCGAACCGCGCCATGCGCCAGCGGTGCATCGGATAGTCCTCGACCGGGAGCAGGCACGCTTCGTGCGCCCAGTACTCGAACAGCCGCCCGGTGCGCAGCAGGCGCGACACGGCCGGCTCCGGGTACGCACCGATGCGCGCGCCGAGCGCGATCCGGTGAGAACGGTCGACGGTGGAGATCGAGTCGAGCTGGATGCAGGCGGCGCGGCCGACGGCGCGCTCCACCTCGGCCGCGGTGCCGGCACGGGAACGGGACGCGTAGGACTGTGCCGCCACCACGCGGCGGCGAATCTCTGCAAGGCTGATCGTCGTGGCCGACATTGCCAGCTTTGTACTAGAGCAGTTGCCGCCGCCCCCGGGTCGCATCGTCGAGATCGGCTGCGGCGACAAGGGCGGCGTCGTGGCCGCGCTGCTCGACGCGGGCTACGACGCCGTCGGCGTCGACCCGCGCGCACCGGCCGGGCCGTCGTTCCGCCACATCGACTTCCGCGAGCTCGACGAGACATTCGACGCGGTCGTCGCGGTGCGCGTGCTCCATCATCTGCGTCCGCTCGACGATGCGCTCGACCGGATCGCGGCGCTGGCTCCGCTGCTCGTCGTCGACGAGTTCGCGGGCGACCTGATCGACGACGCGGCGCAGAGCTGGTACGAGGGCCAGTACCGGCTGCTCGTGGCGGCGGGGGCCGAGCCGACGGGTCCGGCGTCGCTCGACCTGTGGCGCGCGCAGCATCCGGATCTGCACGCGCACGGCGCTTTGCTCGGAGCCCTCCGTGTGCGCTACGACGAGCGCATGCTCGAGTGGGTGCCGTACTTCCACCGCTGGCTCGGCGGCCCGAGCAGCGAGGCGCTCGAGCAGACGCTCACCACCATTGGAGCCTTTCCCGCGATCGGCTGGCGCTGGGTCGGTACCGCCTGAAACGCTGCGCGTTTCAGACGGTTACGACGTGCTCCTTGGCGTCGTCGCGGTACCCGGCTCCGAGCTTGGCCTCGAGGATCCGCGCCAGCTCGCCGCTTTCTCCCAGCTCCTGCGTGATGTCGGCGCCGCCGATCAGCTCGCCCTTGACGAACACCTGCGGGATCGTCGGCCAGTTCGACACCGCCGACAGCTCCTGCCGGATCGCCGGGTCGGGGAGGACGTCGACGGCCGTCACCGGGGCGCCCGCCTCGCGCAGCGCGCGCAGCGCGCGGTCGGAGTTGCCGCACATGATGAGTTGCGGCGTGCCCTTCATGAAGAGCACGACGGGCTCGTTGTCGATCACGTCCTTGATGCGGTCGCTCAGCTCGCTCATGTGATTGTCCCTTTCGTCTTGATTCGAAGCTCGTGGATGGTGCCGTCGCGCAACGGCTCGGCGAGCGCCTCGTTGACGAGGCGGTGCTGATCGAGCAGCGGCAGCCCGTCGAAGCGCGTGCTCGCGACGGTCACCTGAAAGTGGTCCCCGCCGCCGGTGCGATCCTCGACGCGCAGCTCCGCCGCGTCGGGAAACGCGTCGAGCAGCAGGGACTCCAGGCGTTCGGTGGCCACGGGCTCATGCTAGCCGTGCGTACCCTTGCGACGATGGAGGAGATCGGAATCTTCCCGCTCGGGATCGTTCTGCTCCCGACGGAGCGCGTACCGCTCCATATCTTCGAGCCGCGCTACCGCGAGCTGATTCAGGAGTGCCTCGAGAACGAGCTCGAGTTCGGGCTGGTGTTCGCGGACGAGGACGGCGTGCGGGAGCTCGGAACGCGGGCGCACGTGATCGAGGTGCTCGAGCGGTTCGACGACGGGCGGCTGAACATCCTCGTCGTCGGCGGCGACCGCTTCCGCGTGGGGGAGCTGACGCAAGGCCGCGCGTTCCTCACCGCCCTCGTCGAGCCGGTCGGCGACGACGAGGACGAGATCGACCCGGAGACCGCCGGCCGGGCCGCCGGCTCGTTTCGAGCGCTCGCGGCGCTTGCGGAAGCCGAGCCGGACGAGATCGACGAGACGTCGCCGCAGCTCTCCTTCGAGCTCGCCGCGCAGGTCGAGCTCGCGCCGGAAGCGAAACAGGAGCTGCTCGAGCTGCGGTCGGAGCAGAGCCGCCTAGAGCTCGTCGCGGAGCTGCTGGAGAGCGCCCGCGTCGCGCTGATCGCGACGAAGGAGCTCGGGGACCGCGCGAAGCGGAACGGAAGTCGGCTCCCCTGAAACGCTTCGCGTCTCAGGGGGTTATGTACGGCTTCGCTTGGGCTGGCGCCGGGCGACGGGTGATCGTGGCGCCCGCCGTGGTGGCAGCGCCATCCCCCCGGGCTCGGCCGGCGTCCGCTCCGCGAAGCGGTGCCAGCCCCGCGTGAAACGCGAAGCGTTTCGCGCGGAACTAGCGGCGATGCGCGAGAAATTCCAACAAGTCGCTTCGCGTGAGAACGCCCACCGGCTTGCCCTCGCGGGCGACGAGGATCGCGTTCGTGCCGCCGGTCAGCGTCGCGAAGACGTCCTCGAACGTCGCCGAGGCCTCGATCGCCGCGAGCGGCGGCTGCATGGCGGCGGCGACGTCCTCGTGCAGCACGTCGGGGTTCGTGAACACGCGCTCGAGCAGCGCCCGGTCCGTCAGCGAGCCGATCACGTCCGCGAGGGACTCGCATTCGCCGTCCCGCACGACCGGGAGCTGCGAGATGCCGTACCGCTGCATCGTGTCGATCCCCTCGCCGACCTTCTGGTGCGCGGAGATCGTGACGAGAGCGGGGGGCGCGCCGCCGTGCTTCGCGATCAGCACCTCTTCCACGGTGGGCAGCGGCGCCTGGCGCTCGAGGAAGCCGTGCTCGAGCATCCAGTTGTCGTCGTAGAACTTCGACATGTACGACCGTCCCGAGTCGGGGATCAGCGCGAGCACCGTTCCGCCCGGGCCGAAGCGCTCGGCGAGGCGCAGCGCGCCCCACACCGTCGAGCCCGCCGAGCCGCCGGCGAGGATGCCCTCCTCGCGCGCGAGCCGCCGCGCCGTCAGGAACGAGTCGCGGTCGGAGACGCGGATCCACTCGTCCACGACCTCGAGGTCGATGGTGTCCGGCCACGTGTCCTTGCCGATGCCCTCGACGAGGTACGGGTGCAGATCCGAGCCGTTCTTCGCGGTGTAGATCGAGCCTTCCGGGTCGATGCCGACGATCTTCACCCCGGGCTTGTGCTCGTGGAACCAGCGGCCGACGCCCGAGATCGTGCCGCCGGTGCCGACGGAGATCGCAATTGCATCGAGCTCGCCGCCCGTCTGCTCGAAGATCTCGGGCGCCGTCACGTCGTAGTGCGCCTGGGGGTTCGCCATGTTCGAGTACTGGTCGGGCTTGAAGCCGCCGGGGATCTCCTCCGCGAGCCGTGAGGAGACCGAGTAGTAGCTCTCGGGCGAGTCGTGGTCGACGGCGGTCGGCGTGATCACGACCTCGGCGCCGTAGGCGCGCAGCATCGCGATCTTCTCCTGGCTCATCTTGTCCGGCATCACGAAGATGCAGCGGTAGCCCTTGCGCGCCGCTGCGAGCGCGAGCCCGACACCCGTATTGCCGGACGTCGGCTCGACGATCGTGCCGCCGGGCTTCAGCTTCCCGTCGCGCTCCGCTGCCTCGATCATCGCGAGGCCGATCCGGTCCTTGACGGAGCCGCCCGGGTTCAGATACTCGAGCTTCGCGAGGATCCGCGCGGCACCTGGCGGCGACAGCGCGTCGAGCCGCACGATCGGCGTCGAGCCGATCAGGTCGAGCAGGGTCGGGTACTCGCGCGGCATCGGCAGAAAGCGTATGCCACGAACGGCCGGTCGAGCTACAACGCCGCCCGGGCGCTCGCAGACGTCGGCAGGAGCGAGCTCACGAGCAGGAACAGGTCCTGCGGGCTGAAAGGCTTGGTGATGTACTCGTCCGCGCCGGCGGCTCGACCCCGCGCGCGCGCCTGACCGGACAGGCGCGCCATGCTTCGTCCGAAGCGGTCCGCCGGGGCGACGTCGACGGTGGCTCGACGGCGCGGTACCGCTGCCCGTCCGGCTTGCCGAGGACGGGGCCTGCGCTGAGCCGGGCGTGACGATCGCGCCCGAAGGCGCGCACCTCGTGCTGCGACCGGACGGAACGCTCGAACTCGATCGCGGCTCGCCGGCCGGCCTGCATCGTCCGTCCGCCGACATTCTGCTCGCGAGCATCGCGACAAGCGCCCGGAAGGCGGCCGTCGGAGTCGTCCTCACCGGAATGGGCCGCGACGGCGCAGCGGGCATCGAGGCCGTCGCAGCTGCGGGCGGCCTGACGATCGCCCAGGATGAAGCGAGCTCCGCGGTGTACGGCATGCCGCGTGAGGCCGCGAAGCGCGGGGCGGAGCTGATCCTGCCGCTCGGGGAGATCGCAGGCGTCCTGACCGCAATCGCCGTGGAGCGGACAGGCATGCGTCTGTGAACCCTGCGATCGAACAGGTTGCGGAGCTCCTTCGTCGTGAGACCGGCATCCACTTCGCGCCGGGTCGGTACTCGGCGCTGCGTACCGCACTCGCGCGGGCGATGCCGGGCGACGATGCGCTCGACTTCCTCGGCGCTGCGACGGATCCGGTCCGCGGACGTGCGGTCGTGGCGGCGCTCGTCGACGAGGTAACGGTGCAGGAGACGTCGTTCTTTCGCGACCGCCGCCAGCTCGACGCGATCCCGTGGCGGCTCCTGCTCGAACGGGCGCAGAGCGCGGGGTCGGAAGAGATCCGCGTGTGGAGCGCGGCCTGTGCGACCGGCGAGGAGGCGTACACCCTTGCGCTGCTCGCGGCCACGGCGTTCGCGCCGGTGGAGCCGCCCGTACGCATCCTCGGCACCGACATCTCCAACGCAGCGCTCGGCAGGGCACACGCCGGCCGCTACCGCGAGCGCTCAGTGCGCGCCGTCGAACCGATGCTCCGGCGTCGCTGCTTCGAGGACGACGCAGGTCGGCTCGCCGTCGGCGAGCGCACGAGGCAGCTCGTTCGCTTCACGCAGCACAACCTCGCGCGCGATCCGATTCCACCGCTCGGTGAGTCGGCCTTCGATCTGATCCTCTGCCGAAATGTGCTCATCTACTTCGACGGCGAGACGGTCGAGCGCGTCATCGACGGACTCGAGCACGCGCTCCGGCCCGACGGCATGCTGATCCTGGGCTCGGCGGACGCGCTGTGCGGAACGACCCGTCGCCTCGCCCGCAGCGGCGCGAAGGCCGCCGCGACGGTGGCTGGGCGGGGGATGCCGCGTGTGTTTCGGCGACCGCTCGGTCGTGCCGACGCGGAGCCGTCCCCGCCCGACCTGCTCGATGCGGAGGCGTACTTCCTCAAGGGCGTCGGCGATCTCGAGGAAGGCGACGCGCCGGCCGCCGCTGCGTCGCTCCGGCGTGCGCTGTACGTCGATCCAACCTTCAGCCTCGCGGCGTTCACGCTCGGCCGCGCCCACGAGGCGGCGGGAGACCCGGTTGCTGCCCGACGCGCCTACGAGCAGGCTCTGCGGACGATCGATCTCGACGACGAGCGGCACGACCACCTGCTCGAGCAGGTCGAACTCGAGGACGTCGCCACGGCGTGCCGCGTTCGGCTTGCGGCTCTCGACTGACTCCCGGCGGACGGTGTTCTCAGTGCCGGAAGTGCCTGCGGCCCGTGAAGACCATGGTTCCCCCGGCCTTCTCGACCGCATCGATCACGTCCTGGTCGCGCTTCGAGCCGCCGGGCTGGACGATCGCGGTCGCGCCGGCGTCGAGCGCGATGCGCGGGCCGTCCGGAAAGGGGAAGAACGCGTCGGAGGCGAGCGCCGAGCCGGTGGCGTCGTGGCCGTACGCCGCCGCCTTCTCGATCGCGATGCGCACTGCGTCGACGCGGCTCATCTGGCCTGCGCCGATCCCGATCGTCGCGAGATCCTTCACGAGCACGATCGCGTTCGAGGACACGTGCTTGCACACGCGCCACGCGAACACGAGGTCGCCCCACTGCCGCTCGTCGGGCGTGCCGCAGGCGACCTGCCACTCCTGGCGGTCGTCGATCTCCGCGTCGGCGTCCTGCACGAGGAAGCCGCCGGGAACGCGTTTGAAGTCGCGGCTGTCGGGTCCCGTCAGGCGGCGTTCGCGGTCGACGAGGATGCGCGTTCCCAGCTTGCGCGTGAGCGCGGCGAGCGCCTCCTCGCTGTAGCCGGGCGCGAACAACACCTCCACGAATTGCTCTGCGAGCTTCTTGCCGAGCGCCCCGTCGACCTCGCGGTTGAGCACGACGATGCCGCCATACGCGGAGGTCGGGTCGGAGGCGAGAGCCTTGTCGTATGCCTCTTCGATCGTCGCGCCGATTGCCACTCCGCAGGGGTTCGCGTGCTTCACGATCGCGCAGGCCGGCAGCGTGAACTCCCGTGCAAGCAGGCGCGCCGCCGCGAGGTCGTTGAGGTTGTTGAACGAGAGATCCTTGCCGTGCAGCTGCTCGACGCGCGACAGGAGATGCGAGCGCGCGCCGCGCTCGGCGTAGTACGCGGCGCGCTGGTGCGGGTTCTCGCCGTAAGCGAGGTCGGTCACCTTCTCGAGCGCGACGACGAGCGTGTCCGGGAACGCCTCTCGTTCGGCGAACCAAGTCGCGATCGTAGCTTCGTAGGCCGCTGTCGTTGCGAACGCCTCCGCTGCGAGCTCGCGGCGCGTCTCGAGCGACAGCGCGCCTTCGCGACGGAGCTCGTCGAGCACGAACCCGTAGCGTTCGGGCGTGCAGAGCGGCGCACAATGCGCGAAGTTCTTCGCCGCGCCGCGCAGCATCGACGGGCCTCCGACGTCGATCATCTCGACCGCTTCCGCCTCGGTGACGCCCTTCTGCGCGGACACGCGCTCGAACGGGTAGAGGTTGACGCAGACGAGGTCAAACGGCTCGATCCCGTGCTCCTCGAGCGTTGCGAGGTCGTCCTCGAGATCGCGTCGCGCGAGGATGGCCGCGTGGATTCGCGGGTGCAGCGTCTTCACCCGTCCGCCGAGCATCTCGGGCGACTCGGTGAGCGCCTCGACGAGCTGGACGTCCACGCTGAGCTCGTCTGCGAGATAGGCGGCCGTGCCGCCGCTCGCGACGAGCTGCCAGCCGAGCTCGACGAGCCCGTGCGCGAACACGTCGAGGCCCGTCTTGTCGTAGACCGAGATCAGCGCGCGCACAGTTCTCTCACCACCTCGGGGAGCAGGCGATGCTCGACCGTCTTGATCCGCTCGTGCAATGTCTCCGCGGTGTCGCCGGGGAGGACGGGGACTCGCTCCTGCGCGAGGATCGGCCCGCTGTCGACGCCTTCGTCGACGAGGTGCACGGTCGCACCCGACTCGGTGACCCCGGCCGCGAGCTGGTCCTCGACCGGATGGCCGCCGGGGAATCGCGGCAGCAGCGACGGGTGGACGTTGACGACCGCGCCGGGGAACCGGTCGAGAAAGCCGGGGGTGAGCAGGTGCATGTAGCCAGCGAGCACGACGAGCGTGACGCCGTGCGCATCGAGCCAGTCCGCCATCGCCGCGTCCCGGCTCGCGCGGCCGTCGTAGTCGGAGAGCTCGAACGTCGCGGTGGGAATGCTCTGCGCGCGCGCGCGCGCGAGGGCCGGCGCGTCCGGCGTGTTGCCGGCGATCGCGACGACGGGCAGCTGCGCGTCGAGCAGCGCTTGGAGGTTCGTGCCGGTGCCGCTGACGAGGACGCCGATCACGCGAGGTCTCCGATCACGAGCGCGCCTGCGGGCGCCTCCGGCACGACTGCGCACATGCCGACGCCGAGATTGAAGACGCGCCGCGCCTCGTCTTCCTCGACGCCCTGCTCCTCGAGCCAGTGGAAGACGGGCGGGCGCTCCCACGCGCTCCAGTCGATCCGTGCGTGCACGCCGTCGGGCAGCACGCGTGTGAGATTGCCGAGCAGGCCGCCGCCGGTGACGTGCGCGAGCGCCTTCACGTCCGCGTGCGCGCGCAGCGCGCGCACCTCATCGACATACAGCCGGTGCGGCGCGAGCAGCAGGTCGGCGTCGAAGTCGCCGTCGCCGACGAGCGCGCGCACGAGCGAGAAGCCGTTCGTGTGGAGCCCGCTCGACGGAAAGCCGACGACGAGGTCGCCGGGCGCGCAGCGCGAGCCGTCGATCACGCGGTCGCGCTCGACGATGCCGACGCACGTGCCGGCGAAGTCGAGCTCCTCCTCCTGGTAGACGCCGGGGAGCTCGGCCGTCTCGCCGCCGATCAGCATGCAGCCGGCGGCACGGCAGACCTCGGCGGCGCCCTCGACGAGCTCCGCCACCTGCTCGAGGTCGATCCGGTTGGCGGCGACGTAGTCGAGGAAGAAGAGCGGGTCGGCGCCGCTGCAGAGCACGTCGTCGATGCAGTGCGCCGCGAGGTCCATGCCACCCCAGCGCAGCTTGCCCGCGCGCCGCTGGAGCATAAGCTTCGAGCCGACGCCGTCCGTCGATGCGGAGAGCAGTTGGCGCTCGTTCAGCGGGTAGAGCCCCGCGAAGCGGCCGAAGCCGGCGGCGCCTGTGGACTCCGCCGCCGCGCGCAGCCGCTCGACCACCGCGTCCGCGGTGGCGAGGGATACTCCGGCGGCGCCGTAGGTGCGAGCTTCGTCGGCCACGACCCGAGTCTAGAACCCGCTGCCGCCGGAGGAGTCGTGAGGGCAGTGTCGAAGCCGCGTTGGATGCGCTCCGGTGGCGTACACCACGTCGATCTCGTCGTCACCTCGATCGAGCGCAGCCTTCCCTTCTACCGCGATCTGCTTGGCCCCCTAGGCTGGCACGGCATCGGCGAGGTGGAGGGCGAGCGCGGCGAGACGATCTGGTACCTGACCGGCCGTGAGACGTCGCTCGGACTGCGTGAGGCGCTCAGTCGCTCCATCGAGGTCGACCGTTACGCGCCGGGGCTGCACCACCTCGCCTTCGAGGTTCCCTCGCGGATCGTCGTCGAGGAGCGCGCCGAGTGGCTGCGCTCGACCGGCGCTCTGCTCGAGACCGAGCCGCAGGAATACACGTACCTGCCCGGCTACTACGCGGTCTTCTTCTACGACCCCGACGGCATCAAGCTGGAGATCCTCCACGTCCCGGCCCTTGCGGCCTGAAAGGAGTACGCATGTCCGACACGCCTCCCGAGCAGCCGGCCGCACCGCCGACTCCGTTCCAGTACAGCGGCCTGGGCCAGGTCCCGGTCACCGGCGCGATCCTGCCCGTGCCCGGCAACGCCGAGCTCGCGGTCTTCTCCTTCGTGCTCGTCTTCCTCATCGTCCTCTGGGCCGCCACCAGCTCCGTGAACGCGGGCCTGTTCGCGATCCTCATGACGGTGCTGACGAGCTTCTACATCATCTCGCGCGGGATCGCGAAGGCTTCGCGGGTGCTCGAGCAGTAGTCCTCGGCGACGAACCTCCGGTTCGCCACCGACTGGGTTTGTGCTCCGCTCTGAGCTCGGGGCGGCGGTTGAGCCTGGCACGGTCGGTGGCGCTTCGCGTCCCCGCCCGCGTGGATCCGCCTCCGGCTAACACGCCTGCGGCCGCCGTAGCCTCCGGCTTCGGCGGTACTGCGGGCCGGCGGTCGACCCATCGCGCCGCGCAACATCGGAGCGTCTGGCTCCCAGCTGTCGATCGCGGCGTTGGAGCCGCTAGTGCGAGCGGGCAGTAGACGCGTGTCCGGCGATACGACCAGGGCCGGAGGGTGGCGCGGCCGAAGGCGCGCTACACGGAGGCCGCCTTCACGTGGAGGGGACGCTTTAGCGCCACCGGCCGCGCTATCGGATCCGGTTGCTCAGATCGGGAAGAGGCCGGCGGCCGCTCTCCGGAGCACAACCCATCAACCGCGCGGAACCGCAGGTTCCGGGCGGTGTTCGAACCGCAGTTTCCCGTGGTCGACCGGCACCTTCGTCGGGTACTCGCCCGTGAGGCACGCGCGGCAGAGCTCCGACGCCGGGCGCCGCGTCGACTCGACGAGGCCTTCCTCCGAGAGATACGCGAGCGACGTGGCGCCGATGTACTCGCGGACGTCCTCGACGGTCTTGCCGGCCGCGATCATCTCCTCCGGGTCGGCGAGGTCGATGCCGTAGAAGCACTGCCCGATCACCGGCGGCGACGAGATGCGTACGTGCACCTCGGCCGCGCCGGCGTCGAACAGCATCTGCACGATCTCGCGCGTCGTGTTCCCGCGCACGATCGAGTCGTCGACGACGACGAGGCGCTTGCCGGCCACCTCCGCCAGCGGGTTGAACTTCAGCCGGATTCCCTGGCGCCGCAGCTCCTGGTCGGGCTGGATGAACGTGCGGCCGACGTAGCGGTTCTTGATCAGCCCTTCGCTGAACGGAATGCCCGTGGCGCGCGAGAAGCCGATAGCGGCGGGCGTGCCGGAGTCGGGGATCGGCAGCACGAGGTCGGCGTCGACCGGCGACTCGTGCGCGAGGCGCTCGCCCATGCGGAGGCGCGCGCCGTGCACCTCGATGCCGGCGAGCATCGTGTCGGGCCGCGCGAGATAGAAGAACTCGAAGACGCAGAGCGCGCCGGGTGACGCGGGCTCGACCGCCTGCACCGAGCGCAGCCCGCTCTCGTCGATGAGAACGGCCTCGCCGCGCTCCACCTCGCGCACGAACTCGGCGCCGACGAGGTCGAGCGAGCACGTCTCGGAGGCGACGACCCAGTCGTCGTGGATGCGGCCGAGCACGAGCGGACGGAAACCGTGCGGATCGCGGAACGCAACGAGCTTGCCTTCGGACAGCGCGACGATCGAGTACGCGCCCTCGAGCCGCTGCATCGCATTCGCGACGGCGTCGAGGAGCGGCGCCTCGTCGTTCGCGATCAGCGCGGCGATCAGCTCGCTGTCGGACGTCGCGCGCAGCGTGACACCGGCGGCCGCCAGCTCCTCGCGGAGCGCGGTCGTCTCGACGAGGTTCCCGTTGTGGCCGAGCGCGACGGTGCGCACGCGCCCGTGCTGAACGAGCGGCTGCGCGTTCGACCACTGCGACGAGCCGGTCGTGGAGTAACGCGTGTGCCCGATCGCGACCTGCCCCTGGAGGCCGTGCAGTTTCTGCTCGTTGAACACCTGCGTGACGAGGCCGAGATCGCGGAGCGCCGTCAGGCGGCCCTGCTCGGAGACGGCGATGCCCGCGGACTCCTGGCCGCGGTGCTGGAGCGCGAACAGCCCGAAATACGTGAGCCGCGCGACGTCGCGCTCCGCCGCGTACACGCCGAAGACGCCGCACATCAGTGCCCCTTCCGGTGATGCCGTCTAGCTTCTGGGGCGCGAGCACCAAGCGATGCAAGGACGCAGGGAGCGCACGTAGCCGAAGCTACGGGCGCGAGTGAGAACGCAGCAGCGCGCCGTGTGATCGCGTTCCAGAAGCGGACATGTATTGCCGGAAGGGGCACTTAGCGAACCTCGCCGATGCGGACGAAGCCGCGCGTGCCGAGCAGCTCCACCTGGTCGGGGGCGGCGGCGAGGATCGCCGCGCCCGTCGTCGGCTCGGCCGGCAGCTCGACGTCGGCCGGGCGGCCGCTCCAGCGAGCGGCCTCCTCGAGCGCCTGTGCGAGGCCGCCGGCGCCGACGTCGTGACAGAGGCTGAGCAGCGGGGCCGCCTTCCAGAGGAAGCGGATGAGCGCGGCCTCCGCGGCGAGTCCCGGTTCCGGGGCCGAGGCGAGCAGCACGACGTCGCCCGGCTCCCAGCCGCCCGGCACGAGCCGCACGTCCGCCACGAGGCCGACGCACCCGACGACCGGCGTGGGCGGGATCGCGCGGCCGTCCGTCTCGTTGTAGAGCGAGACGTTGCCGGAGACGATGGGGATGCCGAGCGCCTCGGCCGCCTGCGCGATCCCCTCGATCGCCTGTGCGAGCTCGTAGCCGATCTCCGCCTTCTCGGGGTTGCCGAAGTTGAGGCAGTCGGTGAGCCCGATCGGCTCGCCGCCCGCGCAGGCGACGTTGCGCGCCGCACCGAGCACCGCCTGCACGCCCGCCGCGAACGGATCCATCTCGCCGGGCCGAGGGCCCTGGAGCGCGACCGCGAGGCCGCGCAGCGACGGGCGCAGCCGCAGCACGGCGGCGTCGAAGCCCGGCCGGCG
>DATCBP010000071.1:0-33973 GCA_036511815.1 Gaiellaceae bacterium | reverse complement strand
GCGGCCTGTGCTGCTGCCGCAGCCTGCGTCTGTGCCGCCTCCGCCGCTGCCGCTGCCGCGGCGTTGATCGAGGCTTGCGTGACGCACGTCGTCGGCTTCGTGATCGTGTCGGCGATCAAGGTCACCGCTCCGCTACCGGATGCCTGCTCGCCGGCCAGCAGACGACCGTCGACGGTCACGCCGGCGCCGACCGAGATGTCGTCGTGGGCGAGGATGGTGCCCACGAAGGCGGAGCCTGCCCCGAGCGTCGCGGCGCTGCCGATCTGCCAGAAGACGTTGCAGGCCTGCGCGCCGTTGCTCAGGTCGATGTGGGCGGCACCGCCGGTGATCAGCGTGCTGGCGGTCTGGAAGATGAAGACGGAGTCGGCGTTGTTCGCGCCGTTGAGTGTAAGCGTCCCCGTCATGCCGAAGGTGCCCGAGGCCGAGCTATAGACGCCGGCCACGAGCGTCTGGCCGCCGAGCTCGGTGAGCACCGTGGTCGGCGATCGTCCGGCCGCGTCGTCATACGCGGTCGTCAGGGCGGATTTCGCACCCTCAGTCGTCGCGTCGTTCGGGTCCGGATCGGTGTGGTTCGCGCCGGTCAGGGTGACGCAGTCCGCGCCCGGGCAGGCGGCGAGTCCGGTCTCGCTCGAGGTCGGAGACGACCCGATGTCGCCGCTGATCGTGCTCGCGCCGGTGTTGGTGAGCCCGGAGCCGGCCAGTACCGCAAACTGATCGGCCGTGCCCAGCGGGACGGTCGGCGGCGTGACGGCCTGGGCGCTGCCCCCGACCATCGCGGTGATCAGGAAAGCGACCGCGCACACGCCGATCGCCGTGCCGGCGCGTGAACGTCCGCTGGTCAGGCGGTGATTGAAAAGCGTCATGGTAGGCCTCCCTCATCGAACCGGCCTCATCGCCGACCGAAGCGTTGCGCCGACGGTGCGAAAGCGCCGGTTTTCCTACCCCAGTGTTCGCCCGGCGGCACCCGGCGCCATCAGGATTAGTCCACAACCCAGATGCGAGAACACGCTGAAAGGGAAGCTCAGAGGAAACGTCTGAGACTCTCGCGGTCGACGCGAAGCTCGATGACGCCGCTCGTGCGGTCGATCTGGTCGATCGTGTCCGCGGGGACGAGATGCCGCCGCGAGAAGAGGCCGGACTTCACCGAGAGCGCGTCCGGCACGTCCGGCGCCGTGCCGTACATCGGACATTCGACCTTGCCCACGAGGCGGCCGTTGCGGTCGGCGACGGTGTAGCCGGCGGTGCGGCGGAGGTCGATGACGATTCGCGGGCGATCGACACGCGGCCGCCTGTCCACCGGCGTCGACGAAACGGTCATGGCGAGAGCGTGCCGAGCGATCCGTCGCTGTGCGTCGGGCCAAAACCGGACCGTGATTGCGGCATTTCCACAGCAAGAGCGCCGTCCGACGCCGGCGGCCGCGAGTGTCCTCGCACGGCTGCCGCTAGGCTCCCGCCGGTGACACGTGGCAGGAGTGACTCCGGGGTGAGCTCGCCCGCGTTCGCTCCCGGCGCCGCCGATCTCGCCGTGCGCGCGGGACTGCTCGCCGAGCGGCTGTCCGACGGGCTCAAGCCCCTCGCGCCGGTCGCCTACAACTATGTCTGGAGCTGGCTGCCGGACGGCGCCGCCGTCTTCCGCGACATCAACCCGCACCGCTGGGAGCTGTCCGGCGCGAACCCGGTGCGCTTCCTCAACGATCTCTGGCCGTCGACGCAGGAGGCGGTCGAGCGCAACCCGGAGTTGTTGTCCCGGATCGACGCGCTCGCCGAAGACGTGTCCGCGTACCTCGCTCGGCCGGACCGGTCGCGGGCCGGAATCGACGGTACGGTCGCCTTCTTCTGCGCGGAGTTCGGCCTCCACGTGTCGCTGCCGATCTATTCGGGCGGGCTCGGCGTGCTGGCCGGGGACATCCTCAAGGAGGCGAGCGACCAGGCGCTGCCGATGGTGGCGATCGGGCTCTTCTACCGGCTCGGCTACTTCCGGCAGCGGATCGACATCACCGGGCGCCAGCAGGAGTACTGGCTTCCCGGCGACCCGAAGAGCCTGCCGATGGCGCGCGTGACGGACGACGACGGCCGCCCGCTCCATCTGACCGTCGACCTCCACGGCGAGCAGACGGCCTTCCAGGTGTGGCGCGTCGACGTGGGGCGCGTGCCGCTGCTGCTGCTCGACACCGAGCTTCCCGAGAACGATCCCGTGCAGCGCTGGACGAGCGCGCGGCTATACGAGAGCAACCGTGCGCTTCGCCTCGCCCAGTACGGCCTCCTCGGCGTCGGCGGCGCGCGCGTCCTTCGCGCGCTCGGGATCGAGCCCGCCGCCGTGCATCTGAACGAAGGACACCCCGCGCTTGCGGTGCTCGAGCTCGCGACCCGGCAGGTCGAGGAGGGCGCTGCGTTCGAGGATGCGCTCGCCGACGTTCGCAGGCGCGTCGTCTTCACGACCCACACGCCCGTCCCGGCCGGGAACGAGACGTATGCGGCCGACGAGTTCCTCGACGCGTTCGCCGATCTTCCGCCGCGACTCGGCATCGACGGCGAGACGTTTCTCGATCTCTGCCGGATCGTTCCCGGCGACCGGGCCGAGCGTCCGGGGATGACCGCGCTCGCCCTCCGGGTGAGCGGGCGTCGCAACGGCGTCAGCCGGCTGCACGGCGAGGTGGCCCGGGAGCTCTGGCACTCGCTCTTCCAGCGTGACGCCGCCGACGTGCCGATCGGCCACGTCACGAACGGCGCCCACCTGCCGACGTTCCTCGGCGAGCCGATGTACCGCCTGCTGACGCGGCACCTCGGCGACGGATGGCTCGCACGCGCCGCCGAGCCCGCTACCTGGGAGCCGGTCCGTGCGATCCCGAGCGACGAGCTCTGGGCGGCACGCTGCGAATCCCGCGAGCGCCTGCTTGGCTTCGTCCGGGAGCGGAGCCAGCAGGACGGACTGCGTCGGGGCGAGCAGATCGAGTTCGTGCGCGCCGTCGCCCGCCGGCTCGATCCCTCCGTGCTGACGCTCGGGTTCGCTCGGAGGCTCGCGACATACAAGCGCCTGCACCTGATGACTCTCGACCCTGAGCGGGCGCACCGCCTGCTCGGCGGCGAGCGGCCGGTGCAGCTCCTGATCGCCGGCAAGGCGCACCCCGCCGACGAACCGGGCAAGGACACGCTCCAGCGCCTGATCGGATTCAAGAAGGAGGACGAAACCTTCGCGGAACGGGTGGTCTTCATCGACGACTACGACCTCGAGGTCGCGGGGCGGCTCGTCTCCGGCTGCGACGTGTGGGTGAATCTTCCGCGCCGGCCGATGGAGGCGAGCGGGACGAGCGGGATGAAGGCCACCTTCAACGGCGTGCTCCAGCTGAGCGTGCTCGACGGGTGGTGGGCGGAGGCGTACGACGGCACGAACGGCTGGGCTATCGCCGGCGACGAGAGCCAGGACTTCGACGCGGCCGACGCCCACGATGCGGCCGAGTTCTACGACCTGCTCGAGCACGAGGTGATCCCGCTCTTCTACGACCGCGACGAGCGCGGCGTGCCGCAACGCTGGTGCGAGCGGATCAAGGACGCGCTCGTCACGTGCGCGCCCGCATTCACCGCAACGCGGATGGTGGACGACTACGCAGCGCGGATGTACCCGCCCGAGTCAGGCGCGACGTAGGAGCACGAGCGAGCGCGACCCGACGGTGAGGCCGGCTCGCGCCGGATACGCGACGTCTGCCGCGTCCGGGTCGGCGGTCGTCAGCTCGAGCTCCCACCCGCGGCCGAACCGGGCCGGCGGCAGACGGAAGCCGACGCTCTCGGCGCGCGGGTTCAGCAGCACGAGGAACGAGTCGTCGGCGATGCCGCGACCGTCCGCGGTGCGGTCGGGGATCTCGTCGCCGTTCAGGAATACCCCGAGTGCGGCGCCGCCGGCCCAGTCGTTCCTGCTCATGCGGCGACCGTCCGGGCGGAACCACCAGACGTCGGGCAGACCGGAGCCGTTCGTCGCCGTGCCGGTGAGGAAGTGCGCCCGGCGGAACACCGGGTGGCGTCGCCGCAGCGCGATCAGGCGCCGTGTGAACGAGAGCAGCTGCCCGCGCGGCCCGTCCAGCCCCCAGTCGAGCCAGCTGATCTCGTTGTCCTGGCACCAGGCGTTGTTGTTGCCGCCCTGCGTCCGTCCCGACTCGTCGCCGCCGAGCAGCATCGGCACGCCCTGCGAGAGGAGCACCGTCGCGAGGAAGTTCCGCTGCTGCCGTGCCCGCAGCTCGATCACCTCCGGATCGCCGGTCGGCCCCTCGACACCGCAGTTCCAGCTCCGGTTGTCGTCGCTCCCATCGCTGTCGCCCTCGCCGTTCGCCTCGTTGTGCTTCCGGTCGTACGCGACGAGGTCGGCGAGCGTGAAGCCGTCGTGGCACGTGACGAAGTTGATCGACGCCGACGGCCGCCGCCCGTCGTCCTGGTACAGGTCGCTCGACCCCGTGAAGCGCGACGCGAACTCGCCGAGGTTCGCGCCGCCGCGCCAGAAGTCCCGGACGCAGTCGCGGTACTTGCCGTTCCATTCGGCCCAGAGCACGGGGAAGTTCCCGACCTGATAGCCGCCGGGCCCGACGTCCCACGGCTCCGCGATCAGCTTCACCTGCGACAGCACCGGGTCCTGGTGGACGACGTCGAAGAAGGACGAGAGCTTGTCGACGTCGTAGAGCTCGCGCGCGAGCGCGGAGGCGAGGTCGAAGCGGAACCCGTCGACGTGGCAGTCGAGCACCCAGTAGCGCAGCGAGTCCATGATCAGCTGGAGCACATTCGGATGCACGGGGTTGAGGCTGTTGCCGGTTCCCGTGAAGTCCATGTAGCGGCGCAGGTCGTCGGGGACGAGACGGTAGTACGACCTGTTGTCGACGCCCTTGAACGAGAGCGTCGGGCCGCGGTGGTCGCCCTCCGCGGTGTGGTTGTAGACGACGTCGAGGATCACCTCGATCCCGGCCCGGTGCAGTGCCTTCACCATTCCCTTGAACTCGCTCACCTGCGCACCGCGCGTGCCGGTGGCTGCATAGAGCGCGTGCGGAGCGAAGAAGCCGATCGTCGAGTAGCCCCAATAGTTCGTCAGGCCGCGTTCGCCGAGGAAGCTCTCGTCGGCGATGTGGTGCACCGGCAGCAGCTCGATCGAGGTGACGCCGAGCGACTGGAGATGCGCGATCGCCTCGCCCGATGCGAGACCGGCATACGTGCCGCGCAGGTCTTCTCGGACCTCCGCGTTGCGCGTCGTGAAGCCCTTGACGTGAGTCTCGTAGATCACGGTCTCGTGCCACGGGATCTCGAGGCGACGGTCGTCCTCCCAGTCGAAGGTCTCGTCGACGACCACGCACTTCGGGATCGCGGCCGCGTCGTCCTCGTCGTCCGGGTCCAGGTCGCCGTCCTCGCCGGGTAGCACGTTGGCGAGGTCGTAGGCGACGGGGCCCTCGATCGCTTTCGCGTACGGGTCGATCAGGAGCTTTCGCGGATTGAAGCGGTGCCCGGCGGTGGGCTCGTAGGGCCCGTCGACGCGGTAGGCATATCGCTGCCCGGGGCCGACCCCCGGCAGGTATCCGTGCCACGTGAAGGCGGTGCAGTCGCGCAGCTCGACGCGGGTCTCCCGGTCGTCCTCGTCGAAGAGGCACAGCTCCACGTGGCGGGCATGCTCGGAGAAGAGCGAGAAGTTCGTCCCATGTCCGTCCCAGGTCGCGCCCAACGGAAACGGCCGCCCGGGCCAGGTCTCGTTCGTCATTCGGCCGGCACGAGCCAGACGACCGCGAGCGGCGGAAGGGTGAGCTCGGCCGAGAACGGCTGCTCGTGCCAGGGGCGCTCCTCGGCTTCCACCCTGTCGTTCCCGATCCCCGAGCCGCCGTAGCGGGTCGCATCGGTGTTCAGCAGCTCACGCCATGCACCGCCGGCCGGGAGGCCGACTCGATACCCCGGGCGGGGCACCGGCGAGAAGTTGCACGCGCAGACGAGCCGGCGCGACCGGTCGCGGGAGATCCGCGCGAACACGACGACGTTCGCGTCTGCGTCGTTCAGCTCGAGCCAGCGAAACCCGTCGGGCGTGAAGTCGAGCTCCCACAGCGCCGGCTCGCCGCGGTAGGCGCGGTTGAGGTCGCCGACAAGGGTGTGCACCCCTTCGTGCTCGGGCAGCTCACGCAGGTGCCAGTCGAGACTCGCGTCGTGGTTCCACTCGCGCTCCTGCGCGAGCTCGCCGCCCATGAAGAGGAGCTTCTTGCCGGGGTGCGCCCACATGTAGCCGTAGAGCGCCCGGAGGTTGGCGAGCTGCTGCCACCGGTCTCCGGGCATCTTCGCGAGCAGCGACCCCTTGCCGTGCACGACCTCGTCGTGCGAGAGCGGCAACACGAAGCTCTCCGTGAAGGCGTAGACGAGGCTGAAGGTCAGCTCGTTGTGGTGGTGCCGCCGGTGGACCGGATCGAGCTTGAAGTACTCGAGCGTGTCGTGCATCCAACCCATGTTCCACTTGAAGTCGAAGCCGAGGCCGCCCGTCTCGACCGGCGCCGAGACGCCCGGCCAGGCCGTCGACTCCTCGGCGGCCATGGCCACGCCGGGCTCGTGCTGGTGGGTGACCGCGTTCAGCTCGCGCAGGAAGGCAACCGCCTCGAGGTTCTCCCTGCCGCCGTACCGGTTCGGGAGCCACTCGCCCTCGCGGCGCGAGTAGTCGAGGTAGAGCATCGATGCGACGGCGTCGACGCGCAGCCCATCGGCGTGGTACTCGTCGAGCCAGAAGAGCGCGTTCGCGAGCAGGAAGTTCCGCACCTCGTTGCGCCCGTAGTTGAAGACGAGCGTTCCCCAGTCCGGATGCGCGCCGCGGCGAGGGTCCTCGTGCTCGTAGAGGGCGGTGCCGTCGAAGCGGGCGAGCGCGAAGTCGTCTCGCGGAAAGTGGGCGGGGACCCAGTCGAGGATCACTCCGACTCCGGAGGCGTGCAGGCGGTCGACGAAGGCGCGCAGGTCGTCGGGCGAGCCGAACGCCGGTGCGGGCGCGAAGTAGCCGGTCACCTGGTAGCCCCACGAGCCGGCGAAGGGGTGGTGCATGACGGGAAGCAGCTCGACGTGCGTGAAGCCGAGGCCGACGACGTACTCGGCTAGCTCGTCCGCGAGCTCGAGATAGGAGAGCGGATGGTCGTCTCCGTGTGCGTGCCGCCGCCATGAGCCGAGGTGCACCTCGTAGATCGACAACGGGATCCCGTGGATTCCCGCGCGGCCGCGGCGCTCGAGCCAGTCGTCGTCGCGCCAGTGGTGCCTCGACCGAAACACGATCGAGGCGGTGCCGGGTGGCTCCTCCGCCCGGAACGCGAACGGGTCGGCGCGAAGCTGCACCGAGCCGTCCGGAACGCGGATCTCGTACTTGTAGACGTCCCCTGAACCGACGTCCGGGACGAACAGCTCCCAGATGCCGGAGGCGCCGAGGGAGCGCATCTGGTGCACGCGACCGTCCCAGCGGTTGAAGTCCCCGACCACGGACACCGAGCGCGCGGAGGGAGCCCAGACGGCGAACGCGGTTCCGTCGACGTCGTCGACGGCGCGAACCTGCGCGCCGAGGCGCCGGTAGAGCTCCTCGTGGCGGCCCTCGCCCACCAGGTGCAGGTCGAGCGCGCCGAGCGTCGGCGAGAAGGAGTACGGGTCCCGTTGCGAGACCGCATGGCCGTCCGGGTACGCGACCTCCACGCGGTAGGAGAGCGGCAGTTCCGCACCTGCGACCGTCCCCTCGTAGACGCCGGAAGGATGGACGCGCTTCAACCTGACCGAGCCGGAGCCGTCGGGACGCACGCGCACGGACGCGGCGCCGGGCCTGAACGCGCGCACGACCACGCCGCCGTCGGCGAGGTGCGCGCCGAGCACGGAGTGCGGGTCGTGATGGTCGCGCCTCGCGATCCGCTCGATGTCCGCGGGCGAGGTCACGGAACGCCGGCGCCGAGCAGACGCTCGATGCCCGCTACCGGGATCCCGACCCAGTCGGGACGGTTGTCCAGCTCGTAGCGCAGCTCGTAGACCGCCTTCTCGAGCTCGAACACCGCGAGCAAACGCTCGATCGCGTGCTCGTCCGAGGGCAGGAGGCTCGTGTCCACTGTCCCCAGGTATCCGGCCAGGAAGCCCTCACGCAGGCGGCTCTCGAAATCCACGGGCACCTCGACTCCGCGCAACATCGGCGCGGCCTGGCTCACGTACGCGAACGACCGCAGCATGCCCGCGACGTCGCGGAGCGGCGAGCGCTTCTGGCGGCGTTCGGAGAACGATCGTGCCGGCTCGCCCTCGAAGTCGACGACGAGCCAGTCGTCGCCGGTCCACAGCACCTGGCCGAGGTGGTAGTCGCCGTGATGCCGGATGATGCGTCCGGGCGAGCCGACGCGGGAGAGCATGCGCAGCTGATCGCGCACCTCCTCGCCCCGACCCGCGATCGAATCGAGGGCCTCGACGTCGCCGGGCAGGTCGAGGAAGACGCGCTCGATCTCCTCGTCGACCGAGGCGACGAGCAGCCCGAGCGACTCGACGCTCGGCTCTTCCGGCGCGAAGTTCGCGTCGCTCGGATCGGAGGCGAGCACGATGTGCATCGCGCCCGTGACCTCGCCGAGACGCCGCGCATGCGCGACGAACTCGTCGGGGACCGAAGCGAGCGCGTCGAGTGCGAACTCCCAGCCGTCGTTCTCGCAGCGCGCGTAGTCCTGGAGGATGCCGAGGGTCGCGTCGAGCGGCGGGCCGGTGTACTCGTACCAGCCGCGGAGCGCCGCGATGTTCGCGAACCCGTGCACGGTGAGGAACCGGAGCAGCTCGAGCTCGGGGTTCATCCCCGCCTCGAGCCGGCGGTAGACCTTGAGGATGAGGGCATCGTCGAAGACGACCGACGAGTTCGATTGCTCCGCGCTGACCGCGAGCGCTTCCAGCGGCGCCTGTTCGAGCGGAGCGATGCCTTCGACGAGTCGCAGGTCGATCGTCCCCTCCGCGCCCGACACTTTCGCGCCCGCCTTCATCAGTTCGACGAGCTCGCGCGCGATCGCGGGATCGGCGAGGCCCTCGTAGAACGTCGTGCCACCGGCCTCGTCGATCGTCGTGCCGGGCGACCGTTCCCCCGAGGGCCGCGCGCCGAGGATCACCTGGTAGATCTCGTGCGTGCCCGGCTGGAAGCGAACCTCGACGAGCGCGACCGAGCTGCGCGGCGGCGCCGTCGTCAGCGGCACGGTCGTGACGAGGTTCGCGTGGACGATCTCCCGCGACTTCGACCGGTACCACCGCTGCGCGGTGATGAAGTCGACGAGAGCCGGCTCGCTCGGCGCGTCGATCGGGGTCTCAGCCATCGGCCCCCTTCAACTCGAACCAGAAGAACCCACGACTCCCAAGGGTCAGCAGGTACGGCAGCGTCCCGATCGGCGGAAAGGACGACCGTCCGAGCATCTCCACGGGGACAAGGCCCTCGAACGCCGACAGGTCGAGCTCGACCGCCTGCGCGGCGCGCGAGAGGTTGTGCACGCAGAGGATAACGTCCTCCTCGTAGCGGCGGATGTGCGCGAAGATCCTCGGGTTCCCGGTGACGATCGGCTCGTACGTGCCGAGCCCGAAGCCCGGATGCTCTTTGCGCAGCGCGATGAAGCGCCGCATCCAGAGCAGCAACGACGTCGGCGTGCGCAGCTGCGCCTCGACGTTCACCGCCTGGAAGCCGGAGACCGGATCCATCAGGGGTGGGAGGTACAGCTGCGCGAAGTCGGCGCGCGAGAAGCCCGCGTTGCGATCCGCCGTCCAGTGCATCGGCGTGCGCACGCCGTCGCGATCGCCGAGATACACATTGTCGCCCATGCCGATCTCATCGCCGTAATAGAGGATCGGCGAGCCGTGGAGGGAGAACAGAATGGCGGTCATCAGCTCGATCTCGCGCCGTCCGTAGTCGAGTAGCGGTGCGAGCCGCCGGCGAATGCCGAGGTTCAGCTTCATCCTCGGGTCCTTCGCGTACTCGGAGTACATGTAGTCGCGCTCCTCGTCGGTGACCATCTCGAGCGTCAACTCGTCGTGGTTGCGCAGGAACAGCCCCCACTGGCAGTTGTCCGGGATCGGCGGGGTGTTGCGCAGGACCTCGATGATCGGCGTTGCGTCCTCGCGGCGGAGCGCCATGAACATGCGCGGCATGATCGGGAAGTGGAACGCCATGTGGCACTCGTTCCCGTTTCCGAAATATTCCACCACGTCGGCGGGCCACTGATTCGCCTCGGCGAGCAGGACGCGGTCGGGAAAGGAGGCGTCGACCTCGGCACGGACGCGCGCCAGGAAGGCGTGTGTCTCGGGCAGGTTCTCGCAGTTCGTGCCCTCGCGCTCGTACAGGTACGGCACCGCATCGAGGCGGAAGCCGTCGAGGCCGAGGTCGAGCCAGAACCGCAGCACCTCCAGCATCGCCTCCTGCACCTCGGGGTTGTCGTAGTTGAGGTCAGGCTGGTGCGCGAAGAAGCGATGCCAGTAATACGCACCTGCAACCGGATCCCACGTCCAGTTCGAGGTCTCCGTGTCGATGAAGATGATTCGCGCGTCGCTGTAGCGCGTGTCCTCGTCCGACCAGACGTACCAGTCCCGCTTCGGGGAGTCGGGGCTCGAGCGCGACTCCTGGAACCAGGCATGGTCCGACGAGGTGTGGTTCATGACGAGATCCGCGATCACGCGGATGCCGCGCCGGTGTGCGGCCTCGAGCAGCGCGCGGACATCGTCGATCGTCCCGTAGTCGGGATCGACCGAGTAGAAGTCGGCGATGTCGTAGCCGCCGTCGCGGAACGGCGATGCGTACATCGGCAGCAGCCAGATGCAATCGATGCCGAGCCACTGGAGGTAGTCGAGCTTCTCGGTCAGGCCGCGAAAGTCGCCCGAGCCGTCGTCGTTGCCGTCGAAGAAGCCGCGCAGGTGGATCTCGTAGAAGACAGCGCGCTTGAACCAGAGCGGGTCCCGCTCGAACCAGTTCCCCGGCTCGGATACCGTCGGCTCGAGTTCGCCGCTCATCGCGGCTCGACGACGAGCAGGTGGGACTTGCCGGGGTCGAGCGCTACGTAGTTGCGATCGGCCTTCCAGTCGAACGCCCGCCCCGAGAGGAGATCCGTGACACGAAAGGACTCCGGCAGTCCCACCCCGGCGGGGATCGAGACGAGACCTTTCTGGGAGGCGACTGGGTCGAGGTTGACGCACGCGACAACAGCATTCTCGCCCTCTCGCTTGGCGTAGGCGATCAACATCTCGTTCTCCGTCTCGAGCAGCGTGAGGTTGTCGAGCCGTCGCAGCGCGGCGTTCTCGCGGCGCGCGCGGTTCAGCAGCTGCACGAGCGGTAGCAGCGGCCCGTCGAGGGCACGCTCCTTGAGCTCGTACTTCTCCGAGTCGAGGTACTCCTCGCTGCCGCTCTTCACGGCCGTGTTCTCGACGTGCTCGTACCCGGAGTAGATGCCGTAGCTGGGCGAGAGCGTCGCCGCGAGCACGAGCCGCGCCTCGAAGGCCGGGCGGCCTCCGGTCTGAAGGTACTCGTGGAGGATATCCGGCGTGTTCACGAAGAAGTTCGGCCGGAAGAACTCCGGCATCGGCGAGCTCGTCAGCGCGAGCATGTACTCGCTCAGCTCGCTCTTCGTGTTCTTCCAGGTGAAGTACGTGTACGACTGCGAGAAGCCGGCCTTGGCGAGCGCCGCCATCGGCACCGGGCGCGTGAACGCCTCGGCGAGGAAGACGACGTCCGGATGCTCGGCGCGCACCTCGCCGATCAGCCACTGCCAGAAGGGCAGCGGCTTCGTGTGCGGGTTGTCGACCCGGAAGATGCGAACGCCTCGCGCGACCCAGAACAGTGCCACCTCCAGCAGCGCCTGCCAGAGCCCGCGCCAGTCGTCGGAGTCGAAGTTGACGTTGACGATGTCCTGGTAGCGCTTCGGCGGGTTCTCCGCGTACTTGACCGTGCCGTCGGGCCGGCGGTGGAACCAGTCGGGGTGCTCGCGAAGCCATGGATGGTCGGGCGAGCACTGCACGGCGAGGTCGATCGCGACTTCGACCCCGAGCTCGGCGCCGCGCACGACGAGCCGTTCGAAGTCGCCGAGCGTGCCGAGGTCGGGGTGCACGGCGGTGTGGCCCCCCGCCTCGGAGCCGATCGCCCACGGGCTGCCCGGGTCGGTGGGCGCGGCGACGAGCGCGTTGTTCCGGCCCTTCCGGCTCGTGTGCCCGATCGGATGGATCGGCGGCAGGTAGACGACGTCGAAGCCGAGCTCCGCCAGGCGCGGCAGCACCTTCTCGACGCCCCGGAAGCCGCCCCACGAGCGTGGAAAGAGCTCGTACCAGGCGCCGACGCGAGCACGGTCGCGGTCGACGTCGACCTCGAGCAGCGGGCCGGTCTCGACCTCGGAGCGATCGTCCGTCGCGTCGGCGAGACCCTCCTCGACCGTGAGCGAGGATACGCCGAGCAGCGCCGCTCCTTCGGCCAGCTCCCCCGACAGGTCGGCCTGTCCCGCCTCGACTTTTCGCGAAAGCTCGCGACGCCAGGACGCCGCGTGATCGACCCACGCCTCGACCGCGAACTCCCACCGCCCGAGCTCCGCCGGGCGGAAGACGGCGTTCCAGCGGTCGGCCGTCTCGTTCTCCATCGCCGTCCGCAGCCAGCGGCGGGCTCCCGCCGGCCGATACTTGACCTCGGCGCCGAGGATCTCGTGGCCGTCGCGGAAGATGTCGGCCCAGACCGCGACCGGCTGGCCGAGGCTCCGCTTGACCGGGTAGCGACCGCAGTCGAGCACGGGCCACAGGTTCTCGATCTGGGTTCGCGCCGGGCGCGACGAGCTTTTCGGCAACGGCATCGTCGGTCTCAACGAATATCAGGTAAGAAGCGCCTCGTGGACCTCCAGCGGTCGAGCGGCGTCCTGCTCCATCCGACGTCGCTACCCGGCGGGCGGCTCGGTGCGGAGGCGCGCCGGTTCATCGACTGGCTGGCGGAGGCCGGCCAGTCGTGGTGGCAGGTGCTGCCGCTCTCGCCGCCAGACGATCACGGCTCCCCCTACAGCTCGTCGTCCGCGTTCGCCTCTTCTGTCGCGCTGCTCGCCGATCCGGACGCGCCGGTGAGTGCCGCGGAGCTTGCTGCGTTCGAGGCTCGTACCGCGTACTGGATCGAGGACTACGCGCGCTTCGCGGGCCGAGACGCGGTCGTCGACCAGCTCCGGTTCGAGCGCGAATGGGGCGCGCTTCGCGTATACGGGAGCGCGCGCGGCGTTCGCGTGATCGGCGACGTGCCGATCTTCGTCTCCCGCGAGAGCATCGACGTCCGCACGCATCCGGCGTTCTTTCTGCGCGGCGTCGTCTCGGGCGCGCCGCCCGACGCGCTCAGCGCGACCGGACAGCTGTGGGGGAGCGCACTCTATGACTGGCCGGCGCTTCGCCGCACCGGCTACCGCTGGTGGATCGAGCGCTTCCGGCGCACGTTCGAGCTCTTCGACCTGGCGAGGATCGATCACTTCCGCGGCTTCGTCGCTTCGTGGGCGGTGCCGGACGGCGACGCGACGGCTGCGCGCGGGCGGTGGCGGCGCGGCCCGGGCGCCGCGCTCTTTCGCGCCGTCGAGTCCGAGCTCGGGCCGCTGCCGTTGTTCGCGGAGAACCTCGGCGTGATCACTCCTCCCGTCGAGCGCCTGCGGGAGGAGGTCGGCCTCCCCGGAATGCGCGTGCTCCAGTTCGGCCTGCGCGGCGGCGACGCGAACCCGCACCGGCCGGAACGCCACACCGAGTCGAGCGTCGTGTACACGGGCACGCACGACACCGACACGGCGCTCGGCTGGTGGGCGTCGCTGACCGACCGGCAGCGCGCGGCCAGCGGGCTCGACCCTCACGAGCCGAACTGGAGCATGATTTGCGCCGCCCTCTCGTCGCGCGCGCTGCTCGCGATCGTGCCCGCCCAGGATCTGCTCGGCCTCGGCAGTGAAGCCCGGATGAACACCCCGGGCCGCGCCGGCGGAAACTGGGGCTGGCGCCTCGAGCCGGGGCAGTTGAACGAGACGCTGGCGGCGCGGCTGCACCGGGAAACCGCGAGTGCCGGGCGTCTCGCGCACGGACTAGACAGGCGGCAACGCGACGGCTAGGTTAGCGGCCCAGTCTGGTTGTGGGTCGATGTTTCCTATCTGGACTCGTGCCTGAGGAGGGTGATGTCGGCAGTCACGCTGGACAAGGTCAGCAAGATCTACGCTGACGGGGTCCGAGCGGTGAACTCGCTCGACCTCGCGATCGAGGACGGCGAGTTCATGGTGCTCGTCGGCCCGTCGGGTTGCGGCAAGACGACCGCACTGCGGATGGTCGCCGGCCTCGAGGAAATCTCCGAGGGCGTGATCCGGATCGGCGACCGGCCCGTCAACCGCGTGCCGTCGCGCGACCGTGACATCGCGATGGTGTTCCAGAGCTACGCGCTCTACCCGCACCTTTCCGTCTACGAGAACATCGCCTTCGGCCTCAAGATCAAGAAGGTGCCGAAGGCGGAGATCGAGCGGCGCGTGAACGATGCTGCGAAGATCCTCGGCCTCGAGCCCTTCCTGAAGCGGAAGCCGCGCGCGCTCTCCGGCGGCCAGCGGCAGCGCGTTGCGATGGGCCGCGCCATCGTCCGCGAGCCTGCCGCGTTCCTCATGGACGAGCCGCTCTCGAATCTCGACGCGAAGCTCCGCGTGCAGATGCGGGCCGAGATCGCCGGCATCCAGCACAGCCTCGGCGTCACCACGATCTACGTCACGCACGACCAGGTCGAGGCGATGACGATGGGCGACCGGGTCGCCGTTATGCGCAAGGGTGAGCTCCAGCAGGTCGCCGACCCGCAGACGCTCTACGACCGCCCCGTGAACCTCTTCGTCGGCGGCTTCATCGGCAGTCCGTCGATGAACATGGTCGAGGCGACGCTCGAGGCGCGCGACGGCGGCTTCGCCGCGAAGGTCGGCGACCAGGCGATTGCAATCGAAGCCGACGAGGTGAAAGCGCGCCCGGGCCTTGCCGGGTACGTGGGCCGGCAGATCGTCCTCGGCATCCGCCCCGAGGATCTCGAAGACGTTGCGCTCGCGGCGAGCACGCCGGACGAGCAGCGGCTGCGCGGCACGACCACCCTCACCGAGGCGCTCGGCTCCGAGATCATGGTGCACTTCTCGATCAAGGGCCGGCCCGCGATGACAGAGGACGTCCGCGAGCTCGCTCAGGACGTCGGCGACGAGCGCGCGATGGATCAGGCCGCCCACAGCGACACCGCCGCGCTCGTCGGGCGCTTCGGCGCCCGCTCGCGCGTACGCGCGGGCGAGGCGGTCGAGATCGCTGTCGACACTCGCTCGCTGCACTTCTTCGATCCGGAGACGGGTCTCGGAATCTACAACGGAACTCCCACGAAAGGAGCCGCATGACCCGCGCACGCATCGCGGTTGTCCTCGCCGCAGCAGTCGCGACCGCGCTGCTGGTCGCCGGGCTCGCAGGCGCCCGCACGAGCACCCCCGCAACGGCGCACCAGAACCTCGCCGTCAAGGGGACGATCACATTCGACGGAATCTGGACAGCGTCTTCGGGCCAGAAGCAGTTCGCCGACGTGATTGCTGCGTTCAACAAGACCTATCCGAACGTGCATGTCAACTACAAGCCGGTCGGCAACAACCTGCCGACGGTACTCGCGACGTCGGTCGCGGGCGGGCACCCGCCCGACATGGCGGACATCGCGCAACCGGGAACGGTGGCGCAGCTCGCCAAGCAAGGGAAGCTGAAGCCGATCACGTACGCGAAGTCGGTGATCGCCGCCAACTTCGCGCCGGCGTGGCGGCAGCTCGGCACGTACAGCGGCAAGCTGTACGCGCTCGTCTTCAAGGCGGCCAACAAGTCGGTCGTCTGGTACAACGTCCCGGCCTTCAAGGCTGCGGGTGTTACGCCTCCGAAGACGTTCTCGCAGCTTCTCACCGATGCGAAGACGATCAAGGCGAGCGGAACGCCCGCGTACTCGATCGGGGGCGCCGACGGCTGGACGCTCACCGACATGTTCGAGAACATCTACCTCCGCACGTTCGGCGCAGCGAAGTACGACGCGCTGAGCCAGCACAAGATCAAGTGGACGGACCCGTCGGTGAAGACCGCGCTCACGACGATGGCGAAGGTCGTCGGTGATACGAGCAACGTCGCAGGCGGGACGAGCGGAGCACTCCAGTACGGGTTCAACGATTCCGTCACGAATGCGTTCGGCACACCGCCGAAGGCGGCGATGGTGTTCGAGGCCGACTTCGTCGGCGGCGTGATCACCTCCTCGACGAAGGCGAAGGCGGGGACGGGCTTCAACACGTTCACGTGGCCGGCGATCACCCCCGGGCCCGACGCGGGCGCGGTCGAGATCGGCGGCGACCTGTTCGTCACCTTCCGTGACAATCCGGCGATCGAGGCGTTCGTGAAGTTCCTCGCGACCGCGCCGGCTGCCGAGGCGTGGGCGAAGCAGGGCGGCTTCGGGACGGGCAACAAGAACGTCCCGTCGACCATCTATCCGGATGCGATCACGCGGGCGACCGAGGCTCCGATCGGCACTGCGAAGTCCGTCGTGTTCGACATGTCGGACGAGCAGCCGCCGGCGTTCGGCGCCACCACCGGTCAGGGCGAATGGGGCATCTTCCAGACCTTCCTGAAGAGTCCCAGCAACGTGGCCGGGATCCAGAAGCAGCTCGAGACCGCCGCGGCGGCGGCGTACAAGTAGCAACGTGACTGCTGGGGGGATCACTGCGGAGCCGCCGGTTGCGGCGGCTCCGCCCCCCTCCGGCGAGCCGGGACGGCTCGGCCGGTATCTGACGAGCGCGATCTTCCTCGCGCCCGCGCTCTTCATGCTCGGCGTGTGGATGGTCTATCCCGCCGTCTACACGATCATCCGGAGCTTTTTCGGGGAGACCGGCTTTCTCGGCCACTGGGTCGGGATCGACAACTACAAGACGCTGTTCACGACGTCGACGCTGACGACGGCGATCAAGAACAACGCGATCTGGGTCGCAGTCGTGCCGGCGTTCGTGACCGCGCTCGGCCTGATCTTCGCGGTGCTCACCGAGCGCGTGCGCTGGGCGGTCGCCTTCAAGACGGTCGTCTTCCTGCCGATGGCGATCTCGGCGTTCGCCACCGGCGTGACGTGGCGGATCATGGACCAGCAGGATCCGGGCCTCGGCGCCATCAACGCGCTCGGCAAGACGATCTCCGGCGTGTTCAGTCCGGCAGGAGTGCTCTCGACCGCGTCCCCGTCGACTTCCGTGTTGCAGTCCTCGGGCGGCGCGCTCGTGCTCAAGACCCCGACGCATCCCGGTGGCATCGCTCTGCTCGGATTGACGGGTATCGCACCGGACCAGGTACCGAAGAGCAGCGCGCAGGCGGTGACTCCCCCGCCGAAGCCCGGTGATATCGAGGGCGTCGTCTGGCGCGACTTCAAGCCGGGCGGCGGCAAGGTCGGCGTCGTCGAGAAGGGCGAGCTGGGGCTCCCGGGCGTCACGGTCGAGCTTCGCAACGCAGCGGGGAAGACGGTGAAGACCACGAAGTCGAAACCCGACGGCTCATTCGACTTCTCGAACGTTCCGGCGGGGACGTATCACGCCGCGATCGGAGCGCAGACATTCGCGAAGCCGTTCGGCGGCTTCGCGTGGCTCGGCCCGAGCCTGATCGTCCCCTCGCTCCTGATCGCGTACATCTGGATCTGGGCGGGCTTCGCGATGGTGGTGATCGGCGCCGGGCTCGCGTCGATGCCGCGCGACGTGCTCGAGGCGGCGCGCACCGACGGCGCAACCGAATGGCAGACGTTTCGGCGTGTGACCGTGCCGCTGCTCGCGCCGGTGCTGAGCGTCGTCTTCATCACGATGATCATCAACGTCCTCAAGGTGTTCGACATCGTGTTCGCGCTCGCGCCGGAGTCGGAGTACGCGAGGGCGAACGTGATCGCACTCGCGATGTACCTCACCGCGTTCCAGGGCGGAGAGAACTTCGGCGTCGGCTCGGCGATCGCGGTCTTCCTGTTCCTGCTCGTCATCCCGGTCCTGGCGCTCAACATCCGACGCTTTCGGAGGGAGAGCTGATGGCCGCCGCCGCGCCCGCGATGGAGTTGCCCGCGCCGCGCGAGTCCGTCGCCCTGAAGATCGTCCGCGCCGTCGCGCGGGGGCCGCTTCATCTCGTGCTCATCGCGATCGGGGGACTGTGGCTCGTCCCGACGATCGGGCTGTTCATCACCTCGATCCTGCCGGCGTCGGCCCTCGCGTCCAAGGGCTGGTGGCAGGTGTTCTCCCACCCGAGCGTCGCCACGTGGTCGAACTACGACGCGCTCTTCCACAACGCCGGCCTGATCCAGGCCCTGAAGACGACGGCGTATATCGCGGTCGGCAACACGCTCGTCGTCGTCATCCTCGGCGCGATGGCCGGCTATGCGTTCGCGTGGCTCGACTTCCCGGGCCGCGACTGGATCTTCGTCGGCGTGATCGGGCTGCTCGTCGTGCCGCTGCAGATGGCGCTGATCCCGATGTTCAAGCTCTACGACGCGACGCACCTGTTCGACACGTGGGAGGGAATCGCACTCTTCCACGTTGCCTTCGGCCTGCCCTTCGCGATCTTCTTGCTGCGGAACTTCTTCGTCGGATTGCCGAAGGACATCCTCGAGTCGGCGCGGATCGACGGCGCCAGCGAGATCGTGATCTTCCTGCGCCTCATCCTGCCGCTCGGACTTCCGGCGATCGCGTCGCTCGCGATTTTCCAGTTCCTGTGGACATGGAACGACCTCCTCGTCGCACTGACCTTCGGGCAGAACACGACGCCGATCACCGTGTGGATCGCGGGTCAGCTGCGCGAGTTCGGGACGAGCATCGACATCATCGCCCCGGCGTCCTTCATCTCGCTCGTCGTGCCGCTGTGCGTGTTCTTCGCCTTCCAGCGCTACTTCGTCCAGGGGTTGCTGGCGGGCTCGGTGAAGTAATGAGCGTCGCGGTAGTGGGGTCCGGCCTCGCCGGATTCACTGCGTACCAGGCGCTGCGGAGGGGTGGACTCGCGCCTGAGGAGATCGCCGTCTTCGGCACCGAGGACGACCCCGCGGGAACGTTCAGGCGGCGGGCGGCGGCGATCCGGCAGCGCCGGATGCGGTCCGAGAGCGACGGGCACTGCCTGCCGGCGACGTTTCCGGGGCTCGCGGCGCGGTCGGCGCTCGGCCGCCGCTCGCCGGCGCCGCTCGTGGCGTCTGCGCTCGACCGCTACCACCCGACGCTCGAGGAGTTCCTCTCCCACGTCGAGCGGGTGCGGGAGCGCAGCGGCTGGGAACGCAGCCTTCACAGCGGCCGGATCGAGCGGGTGCGTGCGGTCGACGGCGGCTTCGAGCTCGATGGGAACGGCCCCTTCCCGCACGTGCTGCTCGCGCCCGGGCAACCCGGCCTGAACGTGCCGGAGGAGCTGCGCGCCGACCCGCGCGTCGTGCACGCGTACGAGCAGCACGAGTACGCGCGGACCGTCACGGTGATCGGCGCCGGCCTCGCCGCGGCGACCGAGTGGCTGAATGCGCTCGAGGCGGGGGCCGAGGTCGTTTCCGTGCGCCGGCGTGAGCCGATCCGGCGCACGCTGAACGTGCCTCGCGAGTACTTCTCCCGCCGCGGGCTCGCGGAGTTCCACCGACTCGGGGCCGACGAGCGCGCGGCGCGGCTGCGCACGCTGCTCGCCCCCTCGTACCCGCGGGGCGCGGCGTGGGACGAGCCACTGCGGCGGGCGGCCGCGGAGGGACGCTTCCGCGTCGAGTCCTCGCTGAACGGATGCGAGCAGGTGATCTGCGCGACCGGATTCCTGTGCGGGTTCCGTCACGATGCTCCGCTGGCGCGCCTCGTGGACGACCACGGGCTCGAGACCGTCGACACGTGGATCGTCGTCGCCGCGGACGGGACGGTGCCGGCGCTCACCGACGCGACGCGCACGCTCGCGCTCGCGGGAGCGCCGGCGCAGTGGGCTTTTCCGGCGGCGGACACGCTCGCCGGCGCGCGCTACGTCGGGCACGGATTCCTCCGGAGGATCAAAGCGTGTCGTACACGCTGAGAGGGCGCATCGAGTCGCGGCTCGCCGCGCTCCTGCCGGTCGTGGCCGTGGCGTGCGTGCTGATGGCCGTCATGCACCGCTGGTGGCCGGTCCAGGCGGCCGGCCTGATGCTCGCGGCAGGGCTGGCGCTCGACGTGCTCGTCTACGACCGGGTGCTGCGCTACCAGCCCGCGTGGGCTTCGCTCCCCCTCGGCGCGCTAGAGCTCGGCATCCTGCTCGGCTTGATGCGCGTGCTCGGCGCGATGGCGCCGCTCTGGGCGGCGCTCGGGCTCTTCGCCGGTGGCTGGCTGCTCGCGCAGCTGCTCGGACAGGCTGGGTTCCCGCTGCTGCGGCTCGGCTATGCGGAAGAGGGCGGCGAGCTCGGACGCGTAGGCCTCGTGGCCGCGCTCGCCGTCGCGGTCGCGCTGACGGGCGCGGGTGCCACCGCCTACGCCGGCCGCGCGCCGGTTGTCTACCTCGCCGCAGGCGTGCACCAGGGTCCGCTCGTGATCACACGGCAGGAGATCCTCGTCGGCGATCCCGGGGCGATCGTCCGCGGTGGCATCGTCGTCCGCGCGAACGACGTGACGATCAGGGGCGTCACCGTCGTCGGCGGCGACAACGGGATCACCGTCGAGGGCGTCCGCGGCACCGTGCTCGACGGCGTGTCCGTCTCCGGCGCCAAGCTCGACGGGATCGAGGTGCAGGGGGCCGGGATCATGATCAAGGACTGCACTGTCGACATGCACGGCAACTCGCTCGGGAAGGGAATCGAGATCTCGTACAACATGGGCATGGGCATGAGCATGGTCGAGGGCTGCACGGTCGTCGGTGGGATGGAGGGGATCACCACGCACTCGTCGATGACAGACATCGTCCACGACCGTGTCAGCGGCACCGAGATGCGCGGGATCTCGGTGACCGAGATGTCGATGGGCACGGTGATGGACAGCGAAGTGAGCAACGCCCTCGGCATCGGGATCTACTGCAACGACCGCTCGATGTGCATGATCGAGCACAACACCGTCGTCGGCACCCGGCCAGACGTCGCTTCGGGTAACCCCACTCGCCGCGGGTTCGCGGTGCTCGCGAGCTTCCAGTCCGAGGCCGACCTGCGCGACAACCAGCTCGACTCGAACCCGGTTCCGATGGGGGCCGTGATCAACTCGCGGATCGCCGCGACGCACTGAGCCGCACCGGGGCGGGCGCGGCCGCCGAGGCGCGCACGATCAGCTCGCCCGGGAGGACGACGGTGCGTCCACGCTCGCTCACGTTGCCGGCGAGCCGGTCGAGCAGCAGCTGCATCGCGACCGTTCCGAACGTCTCGGCGGGTTGTGCGAGAACGGTCAAGAACGGATCGAGACGCGCGGCGTGTTCGATGTCGTCGAAGCAGACGAGCCCCAGATCGTCGGGGATGGTGAGGCCGCGCTCGCGGGCGGCCTCGGCGACGCCGACGGCGGCGATGTTGTTGAGGGCGAAGATGGCCGTGGGCGGCTCCGGGAGGTCGAGGAGCCGCAGGGTGGCGTCGCGTGCCATCTCCGGGTGGATGGCGCTCGACTCGGCGATGAGCTCGGGCCGAAGCTCGATCCCGGCCGCTTCGAGCGCCTCCTGATAGCCCCGGACGCGGTCGCGCGCGGTCGAGACGTCGGTCGGCTCGCTGATCATGGCGATGCGGCGGTGTCCGAGTCCGATCAGATGGTCGACGAGCACGCGGGCGCCGGCGACGCTGTCGCCCTGTACGAGGTCGCCGTGGAAGCCTGTGATCGAGCGGTCGATCAGTACGAACGGGAGCTGGTTCTTGGTGAGCGCGCGGAGGAACGGAGCGGAGCGGTCGCTCACGGGGGCGATCAGCACGCCGTCGACCCGGAAGGCGAGCATGTCGTCGACGTGTCCGCGCTCGCGTTCGAGGTCGGTCTGGGTGTTGCAGAGGATCACGTGGTAGCCGGCGCGCCAGGCTACGTCCTCTGCTCCGCGGACGACGAGCGTGAAGAACGGGTTCGCGATGTCGGGGACGATCACGCCGATCGTCTTCGTCTTGCGGCGGATCAGTCCCCGCGCGAGTCCGTTGGGGATGTAGCCGAGCTCGGCCACCGCCGCCTCGACTCGACGGCGCTTCTCGTCACTGACTCGCGGCTGTCCGTTGATCACGCGTGACACCGTCATGGCGGAGACACCGGCCAGGCGCGCGACGTCGCGGATCGTGGCTCGCATCGAATGTTACGGTACCACAGGCCGGGAGCTCGATGTTACGCTTGTGTAAGCCATAGTGGCTCGGGGTTGACGGCGCTGCCGTCAGTCGTACCATTGAAGTAATGGTATCGCTATCATCAAGTACCACATCGGCATCATTCGGCAACGAGGAGAAGCAATGACCGTGTACTGGAATCTGCTGCGGGCGCTCGTCGGCCTCGAGGCCGGCTGTACGTGCCGCTGCTGTGGCGAATCGATCCTGCCCAACGACCCGTTCGGGATGAGTGAGAGCGTCTGCCGGCCCTGCCGGCAGCCGACCGCGTAGCCGACCGCGCGGAACTACGGTTCGCGCATGCCGCCGCTCTTCGTGCTCGCCGCCGCGGCGCTCGTCGGGCCTCTCGCGGTATCGGTCCCGGGCGGCGAGATCAACGGGGTGCCGGTGCTCGGTGCGACCGTGACGCAGGTGGAGGCGGCGCTTGGTGCGCCGTCGTCCGTCGAGACGTTCCCTGACCGGCGCGATCTCGCCTACAAGGGCCGGATCGAGGTGATCTTTCACGGGCCGGCGGCCGACCAGGGCGGGCAGACCGCCTGGGCCGTGCTCGTCGTTGACCCGCGCGTGACCGCGCCGGGGCTCGGTCGGCCCCTGGCCGTTCCGCCGCGCAGCCTCGAGCAGCGACTGCTGGCCACCGGTCTGCGCCGAGAGCGGCGGTACCACTGCGACCCGCGCGGCTGCTTCGGCACGTTCTTCGGAGCCGGCGGCACGCGCAGGATCATCTACGGACTGCACAACGGCGGCCGCTACCTCGGCGTGCAGATGTGGCCCAACCCTTGAGACACGGCTAACGTTCCGTGGACTCGACACGACACGCGAAAAGGAGCCGGAAGCGGACGATGACCGACATGAACGAGTGGAACCAGAAGATCATCGACGAGTTCAGGGCGAACGACGGCAAGGTCGGCGGAGACTTCGAGCGGTTGCCGCTGCTCCTCCTCCACCACACCGGTGCGAAGAGCGGCATCGAGCGTGTGAATCCGCTCGCGTATCAACGGGTCGGCGACTCGGTGGCGGTGTTCGCGTCGAAGGCGGGCGCGCCGACCAACCCGGACTGGTTCCACAACCTCGTCGCGAACCCGGACGCCAGCATCGAGATCGGGGCGGAGAGCTACCCGGTGAAGGCGCGGGTCGCGGCGGATGAGGAGCGCGACCGGATCTGGAACGCGCAGAAGGAGGTGTTCCCGAACTTCGCGGAGTACGAGAAGACCGCGGGCAAACGGCGGATCCCCGTCGTCGTCCTGGATCGGGCGTGACGCGCTGACAGGCGCACCTGGGATCGAACGGCCGCGATCTACGTGTTGCGGCGGACGTTGAGGCGGGCGCGTCTTAGGCAGCTTCGAACGCGCCCAGTCCGTAGACCGCGTTCAGGTATGTCCCGCGCGCGATGTCAGCCGCGCAGCGAGCGCGTTGATCTGATCCTGGAGCGACTGCTCGACGTTGGAGTTGCGCAAACCAGGTCGTCGCCAGCGAGCCGCCAAGTCTGGAGTGAGGGTCGCAACTCGGCGACGATCAGGGAAGATCACGCTCGCACGGACGAGCGACATCCGGTTCGAGAAGGCATTAGCGGCCGGGAACGTGCGTGGGTTTACGAGCTCGCGTTCGCTCAGGAGGGTGCGTCGGTGAAGGCCCAGCGGGCGATCGGGCGTGGTGTTCGTGTGGTGAGGTTGGCCAGCCAGATTGTTTCGATGCCGCTCTTGAGCAGGCGGCAGGGTCTTCCCTGGCCGGGCGGCGGACAGTCGACGCGGCTGCTGGTGATCTGTCGCGACGCCCAAGTCACCCGGTTCGATGTCGCGTCGATCACGCCGCTCTGCTCGACCGGAGCGGCAAAGCGTGCAAGTGGGTACACCCGGCCGGTCAGGTCGGCGAGTACAAGCTCGGTCGCCCCGCTGGCTTCGGCAGTCTCGGTCACGATACGGTCGCCGATCAGGCGGAGTGCCGGGCCCGCCAGCGGGAGGGCGACCCTGAGCTTGAGCCGGTGGAGGGCTGCCGTGTCGGGCGTCCGCCAGGCGAGCGTGACGCGCCCGTCGCTGGTGGGGCCGAGCAAGAGCGCGAGCTTGCCGTCGGCCTGGACATCGAAGGCGAGGATCGGCTCTTCCGGCGGCGCTCCGGCCCGGTAGGCGAGCCGGTGCGTGCGCAGGTCGAGCACGTCGACGGCGCTTCCGCTCCGCCAGGCGAGATAGCTGCCGCCGAGTGAGACATCGCAGCACGACACCGCGTGACGTTCGAACAGAACGAGGGAACCGTCGCGGACGATCACCGTCTCGCCCGAGCCGTCGCAGCGAAGCTCGAGCAAGGCAACCAGCGCTCCGGAGACGGCGAGGCGTCTGCCCGGGCCACCGGCCACACACCGCTCCGGCACACCTAGGGGCCGCAGCGACCCTCGCGGCGGGCCGGCCAATGTCTGTGTTTCGACCGGGCAGACAACGCCGGGCTGGCCTGGGCAGCCGTCGTAGCTGCGCGAGAACGCAACCAGCGGCGCTGCGCCGGCGAGCGGGCCTGCAAACCAGCTCGTCGCGCTCTGCCAGAGAGGCGATGAATCAGGCCAAGCTCGGAGCACGCTCAGCGTGTCTTGCTGCTCGCCCCAGACGACACGATCACCTGCGAGCGCCGGACCCGCGACAAGCAGACGCGGCGCCGGGGTAGGAGGCGCTAGTAGGACACCTGCGGTGAGCAGCGATGCGAGCAAACCGACCATCTACCCTTTGTACGTCGCCGGAGCAGGTTCTGTCACACATATCCGGTTTTCCAGGTCAGGCCCGGGACATGTCCGGCGTGCGTCGAGGTCGCGGTGATTGCACCAACCGCAGCCGCGACTGACATGCGCAGGCGCGGCTCAACAACGGCTCGCCGGCAGCAGACGAACCGATCGAAGCCGGATTTCGATCGGGAGTGGGCGCACCTGGGATCGAACCAGGGACCTCTCGCGTGTGAAGCGAGCGCTCTCCCGCTGAGCTATGCGCCCGGGAGGTGACAGCTTACCGGCGGTGAAGGCCCCGTTAGGCTCTCGCGCATGCAGAGATTCGAGGGTCGCCACATCGTCGTCACCGGCGCGGGGCGCGGCATCGGCAAGGCGATTGCGCTCCGGCTCGCGTCCGAGGGTGCGCGCCTCAGCCTGCTCGCCCGCGGCGCCGACGCGCTGCGCGCCACGGCGGAGGAGGCCGGCGGCGCGTTCGTGCGGCAGCTCGACATCCGCGACGCCGAGCAGGTGGAGAACGCCTTCGCCGCCGCGGCTGACGCGAACGGGCCGGTGCACGCGCTCGTCGCGAACAGCGGCATCGGCGGCCCGAACGTGCCGGGGCCGACCGACCGCTTTCTCGACCTCGTCGCGACAAACCTGATCGGCACGTATTCGTGCGTCCGCGCCGCGCAGCGGCGCCTCGCCGCCGGGCCGGAGCGGCGCGACGTCGTCGTGGTCGCGTCAATCCTCGCGCGCATCGGCGTTCCGGGCTACACGGGCTACTGCGCCTCGAAGTCCGGCCTGCTCGGTCTCGTGCGCTCGCTGGCCGCCGAGCTCGCGTCCGACAACGTGCAGGTGAACGCGATCTGCCCGGGGTGGGTGGACACCGCCATGGCGTGGGAGGGGATCGAGCTGCTCGCCGCGGCGACCGGCTCGACGCGCGACGGCGCCTATGCGCACGCGATGCGCGACGTGCCGCTCGGCCGCATGAGCGCGCCCGACGACATCGCCGGCACGGTCGGCTGGCTACTCTCGGCCGACGCCCGCGGCGTCACCGGACAGGCGATCGACCAGAACGGCGGCGCCTTCATGATCTGAGCTCGCGCGCGCGAGCGCGAGCGCGAGTACGCAGATCGCCGCGCCGATCACGAACGGAATCCAGTCGGAGGTCGCCCCCGCGAGCGCGCCGCCGGCCGCCGGGCCGACCACGGCTCCGATTGCCCAGGCGGCGTTCATCAGCCCGAACGCGATCCCCTGTGACAGTCCGGCCGCGCCGGCGCCGTCCGCGAGCAACGCGAACGCCGGTGTGAACAGCGCGCCGAAGGAGAGGCTCGCGAGCACGATCAGCGGCACGTAGTACAGCGGGCGGCCGTCCGCCGCGAGCCCGAGCGAGGTGAGGGCGGCGCAGGCGAGCGCGACACGGACGGCGACGAGCCGGCCGCGGCGGTCGATCCACCGCCCGACGAGCGGCGCCTGGACGGCCTCGAAGCCGGCGCCCGTCAGCCATACGCCGCCGATCGCCGCCGCGCCCCAGCCGGCCGCGGCGAGATGGAGTGGGGCGAGTACCGACAGGATCCCGAACAGCAGCGCGGGCAGGACCATCGCAAGCATGCCGCCGACGAACTGCCGGTTCCGAAACGCGCGCAGGAGCGCCGCGCCCGACGGCGCCTCGCCGCGCCCCGGCGGCTCGAACCGCAACGACCACACGCCGAGCACGGCCATCAGTCCGGCGAGTGCGACGAACACGCTTGCGCGTCCCGCCAGCGCGGCGGCGGTGCCGATCACCGGACCCAGCAGCGCCCCGAACACCGCGGCTCCGAGCGCGGTTCCGAGCAGCTCGCCGCGGCGCTCCCGCGGCGCCGCTGCGAGCAGCCACGCGAGCGCCCCGGCCCAGGTGAACGAGCTGCCGGCTCCCTGGAGGACGCGCGCGGCGAACAGCGTCCAGAAGCTGCCGGCAAAGGCGAAGCCGAGGCTCGCCAGCCCCACGAGCGTCAGACCGAGGAGGACCGCCTGCCTCGCGCCGGCCCGCGCCGTCGTGAAGCCGCCGGGTCCCGCGCCTGCGAGACCGCCTGCCGCATAGGCGGCGACGAGCACCCCCGCGCGCGTCTTGGAGAGGCCGAACTCGTGCGCGAAATGCGGCAGCAGCGGCGTCAGCGCCGCGTACAGCATCGTGTCCACGAACACGAGCACGGCCACCAGCAGGAGCAGACGGCGCACCCGGCCACGCTACCAAGGCTCATCAACCTCGACCTTCGTGCCGATATGGCTCCACATGAGGCGCACCCTCGGATTGCCGCTCGTGCTCGTGTCGCTCGCGATCGGCGGCTACATCTTCATGTCGAACTCGAAGTCCGACGGGCCGACCTCCCCGGCGATCACGCAGGCCGAGAGCCAGGCCGAGGCGGCGACCGCCGGCACGAACTTCACTGCGGTCGACCAGGTGATGCAGGGCTGGTTCCTCAACTACAACACGTACGTCGGCGCGACGCTGCCGCCCGGCTCGGGCGTCACGCTCGTCCGCGCCGACGCAACGTCGTACTGCGTCCAGGGCGTCGTCGGCACCGCGGTCGAGCACGAGGCCGGCCCGGGGGGTCAGGCCCAGCCAGGCCCCTGCTGAGGGATGTGGAGTCCGTGGCCGGCCGGCCGATACACGCACACGTGGCCCCGGCGCTCCGCTTCACCCTTCTGCTCGCCCTGATCGCGCTCGTCGCGGCCCTCGTCGCTGTCCGCGAGCGGCCGCAGTCCCAGCGGTCGGGCAGCCCCGTTCCGGTCGCTCTACGCTGACGATGTGACGATCGGCGGCCCCGGCGCCGTAGGTCCGGGCGTGAACGCGGTTTCGACCTCGCTCGACGCCCCGGCTGCGCTCTCCGCGCGTCCAGGCTTCGCCGACGTGGCGGCCGAGCATCTCGACGCGGTCTACCGCTACCTCGTCTATCTCACCGGTGACCGTTCCGCCGCCGAGGATCTCGCCGCGGAAACGTTCGAGAAGGCGTTCCGCACCTGGCGCCGCTTCGACCCGCGGCGCGGCACGCCGCGCACGTGGCTCTGCCGGATCGCCCGCACGGTCGCGATCGACTGGTTCCGCGCGGAGTCGCGGCGCCGGCGGCGCGAGGAGACCTATTCGCGCGAGCTTGTGCTGTCGCCCGACGAGGCGCTCTTCGGCAGCGACCTCTCGGCGGCGCTCGAGCAGGCGCTGCGCGAGCTGTCCCCGGCCGAGCGCGAAGTGGTTGCGCTGCGCGTCCTGCTCGAGTTCGACGGCCCCAGCGCCGCGCGCGTGCTCGGGATCAGCCAGACCGCGTGCTCGACCCGTCTGAGCCGCGCGCTGCAACGACTGGAGGAGAGGATCGGCGATGTCGGCGACTGACGTGATCGGGATCGAGCGGCTCGAGGCCCTGGTGCGCGGCGATGCGCCGCGCACGGACGGAGAGCGAGCGCGCGGCGCGCTGCTGGCCGAGCTCCGCGGCGCGACGTTGCGCGCGCCGGAGGCGCTGCGCGCACGCGTGGCCGCAGTCGAGCCCGTGCGCCGGCATGTCCCGCTGCGGAAGCCGTCGCGGCGGCTCGCCTTCGTGGTGGTTCCCGCGGCGCTCGCGCTTGCGGTCGCCGCCGCGATCGCGCACGGGCTTCTCGGCTCGGGCGGAGCGAAGACGGTGCAGCATGGCGTCGCCGATCAGGCGCTGTCAGGCGTGAGAGCACCGAAGACCCCGGTCTTCGGTGTGGCGAGCGGGTCCGCCGCAGCTGTTCCGGCGACGCCGAGCCTGCAAACACAGCTCGCGCCCACGGTCGGCAGCGGCACCCGTCTCCAGCGCACCGAGGCGTCACTCCAGGTGCGCGTTCCCGACGTGAGCGGCCTCTCCGCCGCGACGAGCGCCGCGACGCGGATCGCGACATCGCTCGGCGGCTACGCGCAGTCGGTCGTGTACCGGACGCCCGCAGGCGGTGGCGGCGCCTCCTATATCGAGCTGCGCGTCCCCGCGCAGAACGTCCGCACCGCCATCGCGAAGCTCGCGGCGCTCGGCAGCCTCGTCTCGCAGCAGGTGTCGGTGCAGGACCTCCAGCACGACTTCGCGGTCGAGTCCGCGCAGATCGCCCAGCTCCGGCGCACCGCTGCCGCGCTCGCGAAGGCGCTGCGCAACCCGGCGCTGCCCGACGCCCAGCGCATCCTGCTCCAGATCCGCCTCGCCGAGACGAAGCGCGCGCTCTCGCAGCGGCTGCACGCGCGTACGGGGACGGTCACCTCGGGCACGACTGCCCGCATCTCGCTCGTCCTCAGCACGGAGAAGTCGATCGTCCCGGTCACCCACCATCGCGGCAAGCTTGGGCGGATGCTCCATTCGGCCGTCGGCTTCCTCGGGCTCGAAGGGACGATCGTCCTCTACGCGCTGATCGTGCTCAGCCCGCTCGCCGCCGTCGCCGCCCTCGTCTGGGGTCTCCTGCGGGTTCGGCGGCGCCGCGACGAGCACCGCCTCCTGACCGCCTGACGATCTGATGAAATAGCACCGTGCTGCTCGCGGGGCTGACCACCGGACACAAGATCGGGCTTGCCGTCGTCGGCGCCTGCTTCATCTCGTTCGCGCTGGCCTCGTCGTTCCTCGCGCCGCGCCGGCGCCCGGACTTCCCGGGCAAGAACGGCATTGGCGTGTTCGCGATCGCGTGCTTCGCGTTCTTCATCGCGATGCTCGCCGCCGTCGAGATCTTCGGAGTGGACAGTGTGGCGAAGGGCGCCGGGAACGCCGCGGCGCAGCCGAGCGGGCCCGCCGCAACCGTGCAGGTGCGCGAGTCGGAGTTCAAGATCGTGCCTGCGCCGGCGGCCCTGCCTGCGGCGGGCAAGGTCACGTTCGTCGTCAGGAACGCCGGCAAGATCGCGCACGACCTCGCGCTCCAGGGCCCGGGCGTTTCCGCCTCGTCGAAGACGCCCTTGATCAACGCCGGCGGCAGCGCGACGCTCACCGTCTCGCTCAAGGCCGGCACGTACACGCTCTACTGCACTGTGCCTGGCCATCGCGCCGCGGGCATGGTCGCGAAGCTCCTGGTCAAGTAGAGCTCGTTCCGGCTGTCGAGCTCGGGGCAAAGGAAAGCCCGCCGTGGATGGCCGCAGCGGGCTCGAGTGAGGATGCCGGCAAGGGGGAGGGGACCGGCACAGGGATCTTTCATCTTCGCGCCCCCGCCGTCCTCCCGAGAAAGGGTGATTTGCGGTGCGGTATCGTGCCGTCTCCCCTGGAGAAGTGGCCGAGTGGCTGAAGGCGGCGCCCTGCTAAGGCGTTAGGTGGATGAATGTCTGCCTCGAGGGTTCGAATCCCTCCTTCTCCGTCAATGCATCCGGCGCGGTGCGCGCGTTTCGGCGACGCGACTCGGCTACGATGCACGGCCGCGGAGGGGTGGCAGAGCGGTCGAATGCGGCGGTCTCGAAAACCGTTATCCGTCGTAAGGCGGATCGGGAGTTCGAATCTCCCCCCCTCCGTCCCACTTTCGGCCCGGCGCCGTGCCGCACCCGTGCAAGGTCTGTGCAAAACGCTCCCTCGGACGAGGGTTGCTCGGGCCGTCATCGGTGACGATGCCCCGAAGCAAGATCGTGTTTCCGGCAACCAAGGTGGCCCCGTGCTCTACGCCCCACCCGTTGCTGCGGCCCCCGTTCGTGTCGACGCTCCGCCGAACAGCGGACCGGCGCTTCGTTTTGGCGACCTGACGCTCGATCCGCGCACGCGCGACGTGCGTCGCGGCGATCGCGAGATCCAGCTCACGCCGCTCGAGTTCACGCTGCTCCACCTCTTCCTTTCGCATCCCCGGCACGTGTTGACGCGCTCTTTCATCTTCACGCGCGTGTGGGGGTTCGATTTCGGCGCGATGTCGAACTCGCTCAACGTGTATGTCGGTTATCTGCGCCGGAAGATCGAGCGGGACGGCGAGTACCGGCTGATCCACACCGTGCGCGGCGTCGGCTACGTCCTGCGAGAGCCGTAGCGGAGGCATTCCTATGCGAACTCTTCGCGGTCTTACACCCCAGTCGTGAGGGCTCGCCGCTCGAGGCCGAAGGTGGTTTGACAGGCAACGGCGATTCCGCGACGGCGATCGCTTCTTCTACGCGAAACGACCCCGAGCTCGACGACATCCAGCGCGCGTACGGCATCACGTACAAGGTCACGCTCTCCCGGCTGATCAAGCTCGACTCGAGCGTTCAGCTCCAGGCGAACGTGTTCAAGCTGGCCGACATGTCGCAGCCGTCGCGGCACGACCAGCGCCTGCACGGGCGCAAGCGGCCCCATCCGCCGTACGGGTATGGGCCTCCCGGGAGGCATTGAGGGGGCTACGATCGAGCGACGCGGAGAGGTGTCCGAGTGGTCTAAGGAGCGCGACTGGAAATCGCGTACGTGCTGCAAGGTGCGTCGCGGGTTCAAATCCCGCCCTCTCCGCTTCGCACAGGCGACCGGCTCTCGAGCCGGTCGCTTTGTTCTGGGCTAGTCGTGCACGCGGGCGATCAGCTCGCGCCTGCGCACGACCTTCACGTCGGTGCCGCCGAGGCGGACGTCGTAGCCCGCGTCCTTCGGGAAAAGCACCTTGTCGCCCGGCGTGACGCCCTCGACGTCCGGGCCGACGGCGGTGACGATGCCGCTGCGGCACTCGGCCTCCGCGTTGGCCGGGATGATCAGGCCGGCGCGGGTCTCCGCCTCCTCGTCGGTCGGCTCGACCACGACGACGTCGTCGAGCGGCTCCAGCGAAAGACGGATCGCGTGCGGATCCTCGAGCACGATTTGACCATACTGCCGAAATGGCCTCCCCGTTCGTCGAGCTGGAGATCGCCGGCCGGACCGTGAAGGTCACGAACCCGGACAAGGTGTACTTCCCGGCGCGCGGCGAGACGAAGCTCGATCTCGTGCAGTACTTCGTCGCCGTGGGCGACGGGATCGTCCGGGCGCTCTACGAGCGGCCGTGCCAGCTGAAGCGACAGCCGGAAGGCGTCGGCGGCGAGGTGATCTGGCAGAAGCGCGTTCCCGAACGGCGGCCCGAGTGGATCGAGACCGTGCGCGTGACGTTTCCGTCGGGCCGGCACGCCGACGAGCTCTGCGTGACCGACGTCGCCGCGGTCGTCTGGGCCGCAAACCTCGCAACGCTGGAGTTCGGCGCGTGGCCGTCCAGGCGCAGCGATCCGGAGCGGCCGGACGAGCTGCGCGTCGACATCGATCCGCAGCCCGGCACCGGCTTCGCCGAAGCGAAGCGCGTCGCCGCGATCGTGCGCGAGGTGCTCGCCGAGATCGGCTACGCCGGCTGGCCGAAGACGAGCGGCAACCGCGGCGTCCACGTCTACTGCCGCATCGAGCCGAGCTGGGAGTTCGGCGTCGTGCGCCGCTGCGCACTCGCGCTCGCGCGCGAGATCGAGCGCCGCGCACCCGATCTGATCACGACGGCGTGGTGGAAAGAGGAGCGTGGCGAGCGCGTGTTCGTCGACTACAACCAGAACGCGCGTGACCGGACGATCCTCTCCGCGTACTCCGTGCGCGGGCGCCCCGACGCGACCGTGTCCGCACCCGTCGGCTGGGACGAGCTTCCCGACGTCGAGATGGAGGACTTCACGATCGCGACGATGCCGGCCCGCTTTGCGCGCCTCGGCGATCTCCACGCGGGCATCGACGAGGCGGTGTGCGACCTGCGTGTGCTGCTCGAGTGGGTCGAGCGCGAGGAAGCACAGGGGGTGGGCGAGGCGCCGTACCCGCCGAACTTCCCGAAGATGCCGGGCGAGCCCAAGCGCGTGCAGCCCTCGCGCGCGAAGAAGCCGGACCCCGAGGACTAGCCGAGCAGGTCTTCGACGGCGAGGTCGTCCGGGCGGCGCGGCGGACGCACCTCGCGCCACGTGCATTGCGCCGGATCCTTGTCAGCGCGGAAACGGAGCAGGCGCGTACCGTGGCGGAAGCGGTGCTTCTCCAGCTTGTCGTAGCGCACCTCGACGACAAGCTCCGGTCGCACGGGCGTCTCCTTGAGCTCGCCGGCGCCCCAACGGTTCGGCTCGGAGAACCGCCGCTCGTTCTTCTCGTCGAGCAGCGGCAGCACGAGCGCGGCGATCTCGTCGTGGCGCTTGGCCCCGACGGCGCACGAGCCGACGTAGGCGATCTCGCCGTCGTCGCCGTAGAGGCCGAGCAGCAGCGTCGCGATCGTGTTGTGGCCGCCGGCCTTCCAGCGCACTCCGACGACGACGCAGTCCGCGGCCTTGTGCGGTTTCACCTTCACGACGCCGTCGCGCGAGCCGGGAAGGTACGGCAGGCCCAGCCGCTTCGCGACCACGCCGTCGAACCCGGCGGCCTGAAGCGTCTGAAGCCAGTCCCGCCCCTGCTCGACGTCGGCGGAGGTCGGTGAGAGCGAAAAGCTGCTCCCGACCCGCTCCAGCTCGGCGCGCCGTTGCTCGATCGGTCGCTCGTGCACCGGCTTGCCCTCCCAGAGCAGGAGGTCGAAGGCGACGAACGTGGCCGGGATCTCGGCGGCGAGCTTGCGCACACGGCTTTCCGCCGGGTGCAGCCGCGACTGCATCGCGTCGAAGTCGAGCTTCCCGTCTCGCGCGATCACGATCTCGCCGTCGAGCGCCGAGTGGGGCGGCAGCAGCTCGCCGAGATCGCGCAGCTCCGGGAAGTAGCGGAGCAGCGGTCGCCCGTTGCGCGACCAGAGCGCGAGCTCGCCGCCGTCGTTCTCGAGCACGCCGCGGAACCCGTCCCATTTCGGCTCGTAGCGCCAGCCGTCCTGCGCCGGCAGCTCCGAGACGAGCTCGGCCTCCATCGGCGGGAACGGAACATCCGGACCGGGCGAATCGGGCACGACGCGAGCCTAACCGCGGACGGTGACCGCACATCGGCCGCAACCGGCCCGGGGAGTCCCCGTCTAAGGTTGACGAGTGCGGAGGGTGGTGGTCACAGGTCTCGGCGCGGTGACGCCGATCGGAAACGACGCGCAGGCGACGTGGCGTGCCGCCGTCGCGGGCGAAAGCGGCGTCGACTTCATCCGCGCCTTCGACGCGAGCGGGTTCCCGGTGCGGATCGCCGCGGAGGTCAAGGATTTCGAGCCGACCGATCTGATCTCGCCCAAAGAGGCCCGCA
>DATCBP010000070.1:0-18651 GCA_036511815.1 Gaiellaceae bacterium | reverse complement strand
TTGCGGCGGGCGGCGGTGTTCTTGTGCAGCGTGCCGTTCGCGGCGGCCTTGTCGAGCCAGCGCTCGTGCTGCCGGTGCCGATCGGCCACGACGGTCGCATCGCCTTCGTCGGCGGCGGTACGGAGGCCGCGCATCAGCGTCTTCGCGGTCGAGCGCCAGCGCAGGTTCTCCACCCGCTGGCGGGCGGCCTGGCGGACGCGCTTCTTCTGTTGCTTGATGTTCGGCATGGCGAGCCGGCCGATGGTAGCAGCGGCAGGAGAGGCCGCGGCGGCCGGGAACAAGCCCGGATGGACAAAAGACATTCCGACGGCGACCGCCGCACGGGCGACGACCGCCGTACCGGCGACGACCGCCGGAAGGGCAAAGAGGGCACACCTGCGGGTACCGACCGTCGCGTTACCGAGCGCCGATCCGACGAGGATCGCCGCTCCGGCAAAGATCGACGCAACGGCTCCTGACAGACGCGCTCCCTATGCTCACCGTGTGAGCGACGCCGACCGCGAGCGAGAGCTGCGCCGGCTCGAACGCGACCGCCGTCGCCGCGAACGCGGGCTGCCGACATATTTCGACGACTCCGGTACGGCGTTCGAGAGCTGGCCGCTGGTCACCGACGTGGCGGAGACGCCGACGATGACGATCCGGCCGTCGCTGCTGCGCGAGGCGGCCGAGCGGGAAGCGGTCGCGGAGTCGGAGCCGCCCGGCGCGACGCGCCGGCTGGGCGTCTCGACTGCGATCTTCGCCGCCGCCACCGGCCTCTCCCGCGTGCTCGGCGTCGTGCGCCAGGTCATCGTCTCCTACTACTTCGGCGCGAGCGGGAAGATCAACGCTTTCACCGTCGCCTTCCAGCTCCCGAACCTCGTCCGTGCGCTCGTCGCGGATGCGGCGCTCTCGTCCGCGTTCGTCCCCGTGTTCAGCGAGCTGCTCGAGAAGGGCGAGCGAAAGCGTGCGTGGCGCGTTGCGTCCACGCTGTTCTGGCTGATGCTGCTCGGGCTGACCGCGCTGACCGCGCTCTTCGTGCTCGTGGCGCCGTGGGTGATCGGAATCTTCGGAAACCCGGGTCACGACCGCGCGCTCGCGGTGGGCCTCTCGCGCGTGCTCTTCCCGATCGTCGCGCTGCTCGGCGTCTCGGGCATCGTCGTCGGCATCCTCAACAGCTACGACCACTTCACGGTGCCGGCGCTCTCGCCGGTGTTCTGGAATCTCGCGATCATCGCCGGTCTCGCCCTCGGTGTGCCGAATGCGCACGGCGAGAACGCGAAGCTCTACGTGTACGCGGTGTCGATCCTCGTCGCGACGCTCGTCCAGGTGTTCCTGCCGATGCCGTGGCTGCGCGGCCGCGACGGCCGCCTCCAGCTCGTGCTCGACTGGCGCGATCCGGCGGTGAAGAGAGTTTTCGTGCTGATGGTGCCGGTGACGCTCGGGCTCGGCCTGATCAACGTCAACGCGGTGATCGACGTCTTCTTCGCGTCTCGCTACATCAACGGCTCGCTCGCGCCGACCGCGATCCAGAATGCATTCCTCGTCTACATGCTGCCGCAGGGGATCTTCTCGGTCGCGATCGCGACGGTGATGTTTCCGTCCCTGTCGCGCTTCGTCGCGCGGGGTGATCTGGAGAGCTTCCGTCGCGGCATCAGCTCGGGCCTGCGGCAGATCGCGTTCTTCCTGATTCCCGCAGCAGCGGTGAGCGCGGTGCTCGCGGAGCCGATCGTGCGGATCCTCTTCCAGCGCGGCCACTTCCACGCCGACCAGACGCCCGTCGTCGCCGGCGCGCTCGCCGCGTTCAGCGCTGGGCTCGTCTTCAACGGCGCGATGCTGATGCTCAACCGCGGCTTCTTCAGCCTGCAGTCGAACTGGATCCCGACCGTCGTCGCGCTCGGCAACCTCTTCCTGAACGCGATCCTCGACTTCTGGTTCTACCGCTTCGGCGTGTGGGGGATCCCGCTCTCGACCGCCGTGTGCAACATCGCCGGGACGTGGGCGCTGCTCGTACTGCTGCGCCGCCGGCTCGGCCGGATCGAGGGCGGCGCGATTGCGTCGACGACGATCCGGGTCGCGGTCGCGTCGACGGCGGTCGCCGCGGTCGCGTGGTTCATCTGGCATCCGCTCGACTCGTCGCTCGGCCGCTCCTTCCCCGCGCAGGTCGTCTCCCTCGGCGCCGCGCTCGTCGCGGCAGTACTGACGTACCTCGTGTGCTGCCGGCTGCTCCGCGTGCGCGAGCTCGCCGCCCTGCGCTCGCTCGGCGGACGGCTGCGGCGCGCGTGATCGCGTTCCGGCGCATGGTGGAGGACGACCTCGTCCTCTTCCACGCCTGGCTCCAGCGCCCGCACGTCAAGCGCTGGTGGCGCGACCGCGAGGTGTACGACGAGGTCCGCGCCTACTACCTGCCGTCGATCGAGGGCAGCGCGCCGACCGACCACTACCTGATCCTGCTCGACGGCACGCCCGTCGGCGTGATCCAGACATACCTCGCCGCCGACTATCCCGAGTGGGAGGCGATCGTCGGCATGGAGCCGGGCCTCGCCGGCGTCGACCTGCTGATCGGCGAGGGGGCGCTGACCGGCCAGGGGCTCGGGCCGCGGGCGCTCTCGCGTTTTACCGCCGACGTCGTGTTCGCGCGGCCCGGCACCGTCGCCTGCATCGCCACCGTCGAGGAGGAGAACGTCCGCTCCTGGCGCGCCTTCGAGAAGGCCGGCTTCGCGCACGTGCGTGACGTCGAGGAAGAGGGACGGCCGCACCGACTGATGCGGCTTGATCGCCCGGGTTGAGTTCCGGCCGTGGAGCATTGCGCGCCATTAACAGTTCCCCGGCCGGGTCTGGGATGCTCTTCCGAATGCATGGCGCCGCACGAGCCGTCGCCTTGGCCGTGGCCGTAGCGAGTCCCGTCCATGTCGCGTCCGCGCAGGGCAACCAGTTCCCGCCACAGCTCACGAGGCTGACAAAGGCGGAATGCCCGCAGCCTCTCGACCTGCCCGTGCTCGACCAGCTCGACCGAATCCGCGCGGTGCTTCCGACGCTCGTGAAACGGCAGCTCGGCCAGAAACCCAACCCGAACGGAACGAACTACAGGAACTGGCAGGTGCTCGGTGCGATCTCCCTCGATCCGACCTATCCCATGGTCGTGCCGGGAGCAGCGCACTGGCGAGCTGTCGTGGCGGGCCGCTGCGGAGCGAACGTCGCGGCCCGGTCGTGGCTGCTCGTTCTCCAGTTCCCCGAGATGCACGCGATCAACTCGGTCGGGCGCTTCTTCGTCGCTTTAACCCGGCGGGGTTGGGAGATCTGGGCGTCCGGCTGAAGGACGCCGACGGCGTCAGTGGAGCCGGCGTCGACTCGCAGCCCGATGAGCGAAAGATCGGTTGACGAGGCCCGAACCTCAACGACCGGGCCATGCAGTTGTTGTTCGGCGCCGGTGCTCTGCATGAGGGACGCGAAACGTGCGCGCAACAGAAGCCTCGGATCCGGCGATTCCGGGAAAAACGGCTTGACCAGTACCATCGCCGCGGAGAACCCATGGACCAGAGCAAGATCCGCAACTTCTCGATCATCGCCCACATCGACCATGGGAAGTCGACGCTGGCCGACCGCATCCTCGAGGTCACCGACACCGTCTCGGCGCGCGACATGCGGGAGCAGCTGCTCGACTCGATGGACCTCGAGCGCGAGCGCGGGATCACGATCAAGGCACAGGCCGTCCGCGTCGCGTGGAAGGGCCACGAGCTGAACCTGATCGACACGCCCGGGCACGTCGACTTCACGTACGAGGTGTCCCGCTCGCTCCAGGCGTGCGAGGGCGCCCTGCTCGTCGTCGACGCCGCGCAGGGGATCGAGGCGCAGACACTCGCGAATGCGTATCTCGCGATCGAGAACGGCCTCGAGATCGTCCCTGTCGTGAACAAGATCGACCTGCCGCAGGCCGATCCCGACGGCGTCGCCGTCGAGGTGGCCGACCTGCTCGGCGACGATCCCGCGCGCGTCGTGCGGATCTCCGCGAAGACCGGTGTGAACGTCGCCGACGTGCTCGACGCGATCGTCGAGCGCGTGCCCGCGCCGGCGGGCGACCGCGACGCGCCCGCGCGCGCGCTCGTGTTCGACTCGTCGTACGACCAGTACCGCGGCGTCGTCGCGTTCCTGCGCGTCGTCGACGGCTCGTTCACGCGGCGCGAGGCGATCCAGACGATGGCGACCGGCACGCGCTTCGACGCGGAGGAGCTCGGCTTCTTCTCGCCGACGATGACGCCCGTCGAGTCGCTCTCCGCGGGCGAGGTCGGCTACGTCGTCACGGGGCTCAAGGATCTCTCGAGCCTGCGCGTCGGTGACACGCTCACCGCCGTCGCCCGCCGCGCGTCCGAGCCGCTGCCCGGCTACAAGGACGTGAAGCCGATGGTGTTCTCGGGGCTGTTCCCGACGGACTCCGACCAGTATCCCGAGCTGCGCGACGCGCTCGAGCGCCTGAAGCTGAACGACGCCGCGCTCTTCTACGAGCCGGAGAACTCGCAGGCGCTGGGTTTCGGCTTCCGCTGCGGCTTCCTCGGCCTCCTGCACATGGAGATCGTGCGCGAGCGCCTCGAGCGCGAGTTCGACCTCGATCTCCTCGTCACGGCGCCGAACGTCGCCTACCGCGTGAAGGAGAAGAACGGCGACTGGGTCGAGGTGCACAACCCGGCCGAGTTCCCGCGTGAGGTCGAGGAGGTCGAGGAGCCGATCGTGAAGGCGTCGATCATCGTGCCGAAGGAGTACGTCGGCGTCGTGATGGAGCTGAACAACGACCGGCGCGGCACGTTCGACCACATGGAGTACCTGTCGCCCGCGCGCGTTCACCTCACGTACGACCTACCGCTGGCCGAGATCGTGATCGACTACTACGACCAGCTCAAGTCGCGCACACGCGGCTATGCGTCGTTCGACTACGACCTCTCCGGCTTCAAGCCGGGCAGCCTCGTCCGCGTCGACGTGCTCGTCGGCGGCGAGATCGTCGACGCGCTGTCGCTGATCGTGCACCGCGACTTCGCGTACGACCGCGGGCGGCTGCTCGTCGAGAAGCTGCGCCAGGAGATCCCGCGGCAGATGTTCGACGTGCCGATCCAGGCGGCGATCGGCTCGCGCGTGATCGCGCGCGAGACCGTGAAGGCGCGCCGGAAGGACGTGATCGCGAAGTGCTACGGCGGCGACATCTCCCGCAAGCGCAAGCTGCTCGAGAACCAGAAGAAGGGCAAGAAGCGGATGAAGCAGGTCGGCTCTGTCGAGGTGCCGCAGGAGGCGTTCCTCGCCGTGCTCAACATCGGCCAGGGGACGAAGACCCCTTGACGCTCGAGATGCGCACCGCATGCGAGCGCTGCGGCGCTGCGCTCGAGCCGGACGGCGAGGCGCTCATCTGCTCATTCGAGTGCACCTTCTGCCCGGCGTGCGGCTCGGCGATGGGCCACGTCTGCCCGAACTGCGGCGGCGAGCTCGTGCCGCGGCCGAAGCGCGTGGCGGCGTGATGAGCGGGGCGCGCCACCTCTACGTGCACATGCCGTTCTGCGCGCACCGCTGCGGCTACTGCGATTTCGTCACCGTCGTCGGCCGCGAGGGGCAGCACCGCGCCTATGTCGACGCGCTGCTCCGCGAGCTCGAGCAGGACCGGCACGTGCTCGCGCCCGCGCTCGACACGGTGTTCCTCGGCGGCGGCACGCCGACGTTCACCGCGCTGCCCGAGCTCGTGCGCCTCCTCGACGCGCTGCCCGGCGCAGAGGAGGTCACCGTCGAGGCGAATCCCGAGACGGTCACCGCCGTGCTCGCGCGTGCCCTGCGCGCCGCCGGTGTCACACGCGTGTCGCTCGGGGCGCAGTCGTTCCGTCCGGAGCTGCTGCAAGTGCTCGAGCGTGTTGCCGGTCCTGACGACGTCCGGCGCGCCGTGCATCATCTTCGTGATGCCGGGTTTGACAACATCTCGCTCGATCTCATCTACGGGATCCCCGGCCAGAGCCCCGCCGATCTCGAGGCCGACCTCGGCGACGCGCTCGCGCTCGAGCCGGAGCATCTCTCCTGCTACGAGCTCGAGGCGAAGTCGGGGACGCGCTTCACCCACGCCTGGGGAGAGGAGCTGGCCCGGCAGGCCGACGCGCTGGAGGACTACTTCGAGCGCGTCGTCGCCCGGCTGACCGGCGACGGCTACCGCTGGTACGAGACCGCCAACTTCTGCCGCACCGACGCAGGGCGGGACCTGCGCTCGCGGCACAACCTCGGCTACTGGCTCAGCCACGACTACCTCGGCCTCGGGATTGGCGCGGTCACGACAATCGACAGCGTTCGCCGGCGGAACACGCCCAGGCTCGGCGGGTACATCGAGGCCCTCGCGCACGGGCGCGCGCCCGAGCGCGAGCTCGAGCCGCTCGACGAGGGCGTGCGCGCGCGCGAGCGGGTGATGCTCGGGCTGCGCCTCGACGAGCCGCTGCAACTCGCGGGCGTCCGGGATGCCCTCGACGCGGCAGGCCTCGCGCGGGTCGAGAGACTCGGCCTCGTCGCACGCTCCGCCGACGCGCTGACGCTCACCGAGCGCGGCCGTTTCCTCGGCGACGCGGTCACCGTCGAGGTGCTCGCCTGAGCGGAAGCTAAAATCTCCTGCAAATGACGCTCACCGTTCAGCTCACCCCCCGGCAGCAGGAGTTCCTGCGCCGCGTCGTCGAGGAGTACGTCGCCACCGGCCAGCCGGTCGGCTCGAAGACCCTCGTCGAGCGGGCCGGGCTCACGGCGGCGCCGTCGACGGTGCGCGCGGAGCTCGCAGAGCTCGAGTCGCTCGGCCTGCTCACGCATCCGCACACCTCCGCCGGCCGCGTGCCGACCGAGAGCGGCTACCGCTACTACGCCGACGCGCTGCTGCACCGGCTCGACCCGCAGCCGCCGGAGTTCCCGCTCGACCTGCACACGACGCGACCCGAGGTCGAGGCGGCGCTCCAGGCGACGACGGAGATGCTCTCGCAGGTGACGCGCCTGCTCGCGCTCGTGTCCGCGCCGCCGCTCGAGGCGACGACGATCGTGCGCGTCGAAGTGCTGCTACTCCAGCCGGAGCTCGCCATGGTCGTCGTGATCACCTCGGCGGGCGGGGTCACGAAGCGGCTGATTCCGTTTCCCGAGCCGGTCGACCGCGGACTCGCGGAGTGGGCCGGCGAGTACCTGAACGAGACCGTCTCCGGCCTCCAGCTCGGGACGTCCCTGCTACGACGGCGCTTCGAGGATCCGGGTCTCGGCGCGGGCGAGCGCGCGTTCCTCGAGGCGCTGCGACCCGCGTTCACGGAGCTCGTCTCGACGGCGCAGCGTCTCTATGTCGGCGGCGCCGCCGACCTGCTCGGCGAGGTGCGCGCCGAGGAGCTCGACGCCTACCGCAGCCTGTTCGAGCTCGTCGAGAAGCGCGCCGCGATGCTCGACGTGCTCGGCGAGCCACACGACAAGCACCGCCCGTTCGTGCGTGTCGGGCAGGAGCTGGCGCATCCGGCGCTGCGCGAGATCGCGCTTGTCGGCGCCGCCTACGGCCTCGTCCATCGCGCGCTCGGCGCCGTCAGCCTCATCGGCCCGGTGCGCATGGACTACGAGAAAGCGGTCGGCGCGGTGCGCTCCGCGGCGACCGAGCTCTCGCGCTTCGTCGAGTCGATCTACGACGAGCGGTAACCGGCGCGCGTGGCGACTACCGAGCGCGACTACTACGAGCTTCTCGGCGTCAAGCGCGACGCGAGCGAGCCGGAGATCAAGAAGGCGTTTCGCGCGCTCGCGCGCGAGCTACATCCCGACGTCTCCGACGCACCCGACGCCGACGAGCGCTTCCGCGAGGTGGTCGAGGCCTACGAGGTGCTCTCGAAGTCCGAGACGCGCCAGCTCTATGACCGCTACGGGCACGCCGGGCTGCGCAGCGGCGGCTTCCAGCCCGGGCACTTCGACTTCGGCAGTCTCTCCGACCTGTTCGGCGCCTTCTTCGGCGACGACCTGCTCGGCAGCGCCGCCGCGCGCGCCCGCGGCGCCGACCTGCTCTCCACCGTGGAGATCGAGCTCGTCGAGGCCGCGCGGGGCACGAAGCAGGAGGTGCCGTTCCAGGTCGCCGTCACCTGCACGCGCTGCGAGGGGGACGGCGCCGAGCCCGGCAGCGTCGTCACCGCCTGCCCGACGTGCGGCGGCGCCGGCCGGCTGCAACAGGTTTCGCGCAGCGTCTTCGGCGAGTTCGTGCGCACGCAGACATGCCCGGCATGCCAGGGCTCCGGGCGCCGCATCGAGACGCCGTGCACGGCATGTGCAGGCGCCGGACGCCTGCTCGAGGAGCGGAAGTTCGAGGTTGAGATCCCCGCCGGTATCCACGACGGCCAGCGCATCCGCATCGGCGGCGAGGGCCACGCCGGCCTGCTGGGCGCGCGCGCGGGCGACCTCTACGTCCAGGTGCATGTGCGCCCCGACCCGCGCTTCGTGCGCGAGGGCAACGACATCTTCTCCACCGTCGACCTGACGATGACGCAGGCCGCGCTCGGCACGACCATGACGATCCCGACGCTCGAGGGCGACGAGGAACGTGAGTTTGCGGCGGGCACGCAGCCGGGCGAGATCGTCGTGCTGCGCGGACGCGGCATGCCCGTGCTCCAGGGGTACGGCCACGGCGACCAGCACGTCTTCGTCAACGTGATCGTGCCGCGCCATCTCGGCGACGAGCAGCGCCGTCTGCTCGCCGAGTTCGACGCGCACGCCGACGAGCGCACGTACAAGCCCGACGAGGGGCTCTTCGACAAGCTGAAGAGCACGTTCCTCCGCTGAGACGGGTCATCGTGTCCGGCGGCGAGCCCGAGCTCGCCGTGCTGCTCGACCTCTTCCCCGAGGGCGTCGAGGAGGTCGACGGCGGCTACTCCGTATACACCGACGAGGCGGGCGAAGCGGCGTTGCGCGGCCGCTTCGACGTCGCCTCGGAACCGGTCGCAGAGGGCTGGGAGGACGCCTGGCGCACGTTCCACCACGCCGTCGTCGTCGGCCGCCTCTGGATCGGCCCGCCGTGGGAGCAGCCGCCGCCCGACAAGCTCGCGGTCGTGATCGACCCCGGCCGCGCGTTCGGCACCGGCGCCCACCCGACCACGCGGCTCTCGCTCGCGCTGCTCCAAGAGGTCGAGCCGGCCGGACTGCTCGACGTCGGCTGCGGCTCCGGCGTGCTCGCAATCGCCGCCCGGAAGCTCGGTTTCGAGCCGGTGACCGGGATCGACGTCGATGAGGCTGCGATCGAGGTGACGCTCGCGAACGCGCGCGTCAACGGAGTCGACGTCGCGGCGCATCGCGCCGACGCGCTCGCGGACGAGCTCCCGCACGCGGGGGTGGCCGTCGCGAACGTCGCGCTCGACGTCGTCGAGCGCCTGCTGCCGCGCCTGTCCGTGAGGCTCGCGATCGTGTCCGGCTACCTCGATCGAGACACCCCCGACGTGCCGGGCTGGCGCCGCCTCGAGCGACGCGCCGCCGACGGCTGGGCGGCGGATCTGCTCGAACCTGCTTAGCATTGCGCCGTGGCGACGTTCTCGACCCGGTTCCTGGGCTGCAAGGTCTCGCATGTCGACGCGCACGACGTGCGCGAGCGGCTGCTCGCGGACGGCCACGTCGAGCGCGCCGACGGCGCCGACGTCGCGGTCGTCAACACCTGCTGCGTCACCCACGAGGCCGTGGCCAAGTCGCGCAAGGAAGCGGCCCGCGCCGCACGCACCCACGACCGCGTCTACGTGACCGGCTGCGCCGCCAACCTCGGCGCCGACGCGTTCGCCGGTCTACCGGACAACGTCGTCGTCGTCGCGCGCCGCAGCGAGGAGACGCCCGCGTTCGTCGCCGGCGACGTCGGCGCGATCGGCTGCGTACAGGCCGACGCGCGGCTCGACCGCGTACGCGCGTTCGTCAAGGTGCAGGACGGGTGCAGCTTCTCGTGCAGCTTCTGCGTGATCCCGCTCGTGCGCGGCGCCTCGCGCAGCCGCGGCGCCGGCGCGGTGCTCACCGAGATCCGGCGGCGTGTCGCCCAGGGCCACCGCGAGGTCGTGCTCACGGGGATCAACCTCGGCTGCTACCGCGACCGTGCCGCGGGCTTCGACCTGCCGCGCCTCGTGCGCGAGGCGGGTTCCACGCCGGGCCTCGAGCGGCTTCGCCTCTCTTCGATCGAGATCAACCACGTCAACGACGCCCTCGTCGCAGCGCTGCGCGACACGCCCACGGTGAGCAGGCACCTGCACGTCCCGCTCCAGTCGGGCGACGACACCGTCCTGCGCGCGATGGGCCGCCGCTACACCGTCGCCACGTACCTGCGCCGCCTCGCGCCGCTCCGGGACGAGCTGAACCTCACGAGCGACGTGATCGTCGGCTTCCCGGCGGAGGACGAGCGCGCGTTCGCGCGCACGCTCGAGACCGTTCGTGCCGCCGGTCTGACGAAGGTGCACGTGTTCCCGTACTCGCCGCGGCCCGGCACCGCCACCGCCGGCCACGATTCCGTCTCGCCGCAGGAGAAGAAGGCGCGCGGCGCGCGGCTGCGCGATGCCTCGCACGAGGCATGCCTTGCGCGCTGGCGCACGAAGGTCGGCTGCGACGACCTCGTGCTCGTCGACCGCGCCGGCCGTGGCTATGGCGACGACTACTCGCCCTGGTTGCTCGACGCGCGCGTTCCGGTCGGCGAGGTCGTCCGGGTTCGCGGCGCCGCCGTCTCCGACGAGGGGATCCTCGCGGCATGAGCGACGACTGCCTCTTCTGCGCGCTTTACCGCGACGGCGATCACGTGGCGCGGACGGAGGGCTTCGTCGCCATCCGCGACATCAACCCGCAGGTCGCGACGCATCTGCTGATCCTGCCGGAGCGGCACGTCCCGAGCTTCCACGACATCGCCGAGTTTCCAGCCGACGAGGCGAAGCGGATGCTCGACTTCGTCGCGCAGGTTGCTGCAGACGAGGGGCTGAGCGATTACCGTGTCGTCGTCAACGCCGGGGCGGGCGCAGGGCAGACGATCTTCCACCTGCACTGGCACGTGCTCGGCGGTGCACTGACCGGGAGGATGGCGTGAGCAGAATCGCGACGATCGAGGAGCAGCTTCGAACCGCCATGAAGGCGCGCGACGCCGAGCGCCGCGACGCGCTGCGCCTGATCCTGAACGCCCTGAAAGGGTCGGAGAAGGATCTCCAGCGCCCTCTCACCGAGGACGAGGAACTCCAGGTGCTCCAGCGCGAGCGCAAGCGCCGGCTCGAAGCGGCCGACGCGTTCCGCTCCGGGGGCCGTGAGGAGCAGGCGCAGTCGGAGGAGCGCGAGCTCGAGATCCTCGAGGAGTTCATGCCGGAGCCGCTCTCCGAGGACGAGGTCGAGGACATCGTCGACAACGCGATCGCCGAAGTCGGCGCGACGAGCATGGCCGATCTCGGCCGCGTGATGGCCGACGTGATGCCGCAGATCGCGGGCCGCGCCGACGGCTCCACCGTCAGCCAGATCGTCCGCGAAAAGCTCGCCTGAAACGCTGCGCGCTTCAGGCGGGGAATGTCACCGCTTCGCTTGGGCCGCGCCCAGCGAAGGGCGGCGTGGCGCGCGCGGTGGTGGCTTCGCCGTCCCCACGCGCGTGGATTCGGGCTCCACGAACACGCCCGCGGCCGCGCTCGCGGCAACGATCGACTCTCCGCGAGGCCAAGAGGACGGTGGCTTGGCCGCCGTCCGCTCTGCGAAGCCGACTCTGCTCGGTGAGAAGTGCGGAGCACTTCTCACCGGTACGCTCAGGCTGTGCAGGATGTTCTGGACGTCCCGAACGAGGTTGCGGCAGAGCTCGCGGGCATCGGCGACGGCGTTCTGACCGCACTGCGCGAGCGGCTCGGCTGCGCGGTGAACCTGCGCGGCAACCGGCTCACGCTCGAGGGCGACGACGTGAAGGTGGCCGAGGCGCGCGCCGTGCTCGAGGAGCTCGTCGAGCTCGTCGAGGGCGGGCAGGAGGTGGGTGCGGGCACGATCGACACCATCCTCACAGCGATCGACGAGGCAGAAAACGTCCGCGAGATCTTCGAGGACGTCGTCTGGTCGCATCGCGGCAACCGGATCACGCCGAAGACGGTCACCCAGAAGCACTACGTCGACGCGATCCGCCGCTGCACCGTCACCTTCGGGATCGGGCCTGCCGGAACGGGCAAGACGTACCTCGCGATCGCGCTCGCGGTCGCGGCGCTGTCCGAGCGGCAGGTCGGCCGCCTGATCCTCACGCGGCCCGCGGTCGAGGCAGGCGAGCGGCTCGGCTTCCTGCCCGGCGACGTGCTCGCGAAGGTCGACCCGTACATGCGGCCGCTCTTCGACGCGCTCTACGACACGATGGACCCGGAGAAGCTCAACGCGTACATGGAGCGCGGGACGATCGAGGTGGCACCGCTCGCGTTCATGCGCGGCCGCACCCTCAACGACAGCTTCATCATCCTCGACGAGGCGCAGAACACGTCGCCCGAGCAGATGCAGATGTTCCTCACGCGGCTCGGCTTCGGCTCCAAGGTCGTGGTCACCGGCGACATCACGCAGATCGACCTGCCGCGCGAGCAGGCGTCCGGGCTGATCCAGGTGCAGGACATCCTCACCTCGGTCGACGGCATCGCGTTCGTCCACTTCGGGCACCAGGACGTCGTGCGCCACAAGCTCGTGCAGCGCATCGTCGAGGCGTACAAGCGCCACTCCGAAGAGACGGGAACGCAGCGCCGCCGGTGATCGAGATCGAGGTCGAGAACCGCTCCGGCGTCGCGGTCGACGAGGCGGGCGCGCTCGAGCTCGTGCGGCGCGTGCTGCGCGCCGAAGGAGTCGACTCCGGCGAGCTGGGGCTCGCGTTCGTCGGGCCGGAGGAGAGCCGGACGCTCAAGCGCGACCATCTCGGCATCGACGAGGCGACCGACGCGCTCGCGTTTCCGCTCGACGGGCTCGAGGATCTCCCCGACGGCCTGCCGCGTCAGCTCGGCGACGTCGTCGTCTGCCCCGAGGTCGTCGGCGAGGACTGGCGTGCGCCGCTCGTGCATGCGGTCTTGCACCTCGTGGGCTACGACCACGGTGCGGCGATGGAGGCACGGGAGGCGCTGCACGCATGAGCATCCTCTCGCCGCGGCGCGACCCCGGCCGTCCGCCCACGCTGTTCGACAGCTTCAACTACGCGTTCGAGGGGATCATCCACGTCCTCCGCACGCAGCGGAACCTGCGGATCCACTTCGCGATCGCGATCGTCGTGATCGCGGCGGCGGCAGCGCTCGGTGTCGACCGAAGCGAGCTGATCGCGCTGCTGCTCGCGATCGCGTTCGTGCTCGTCGCGGAGATGATCAACTCGGCGATCGAGGGCGCGATCGACGTCTCGACGACGTCATTCGACCCGAACGCGAAGCTCGCGAAGGACGTCGCCGCCGGCGCGGTGCTGATCTCGTCGATCACCGCGGTCGCTGTCGGCTACCTCGTGTTCGCGCAGGCGGCGGCGCACAGGACGGCGCGCCTGCTCGACCGCGTGCGCGACGCGCCGGCTGAGATCACGCTCATCGCGCTCGCCCTCGTGCTCCTGATCGTGATCGCCACGAAGGCCGCGACCGGCCGCGGCACGCCGCTGCGCGGCGGTCTCCCCTCGGGGCATGCCGCGCTCGCGTTCGCGGGCTGGATGGCGGCGACCTACGTGATCGGCGACGACCACCGCTTCCTGATCTCGTCCCTGACCTTCGTGATGGCGGTGCTCGTCGCGCAGACGCGCGTCGAGTCGGGCATCCACTCGGCGCTCGAGGTCGTCTACGGAGGCGCACTCGGCGCGCTCGTCACCCTCGTCGTGTTCCAGGTTCTCTCATGAACGTCGAGGACGTGCTCGGGGAACAGCGCCGTTACTACGCGGCGCGCGCGCCGGAATACGACGACTGGTGGTTCCGGCGCGGCCGGTACGAGCTCGACGAGGACACGCTCGTCCGCTGGAATGCCGACGTCGAAGAGGTCGAGTCGGCGCTCGCGGCGTTCGACCCCGTCGGTGCCGTGGTCGAGCTCGCGGCGGGCACCGGGCTGTGGACGCGCCGCCTCGCCGTCACCGCCTCGCGTCTCGTCGCCGTCGACGCGAGCGGCGAGACGCTCGCGGTCAACCGCGCGCGCCTCGGCGACGTCCCGGTCGAGTACGTCGTCGCCGACCTCTTCGACTGGGATCCCGCCGACACGTTCGACCTCTGCTTCTTCGGCTTCTGGATCTCGCACGTCCCCGAGGAGCGCTTCGACGCCTTCTGGTCGTTCGTCCGCCGCCTCGTCGTCCCGGGCGGGCGCATCTTCTTCCTCGACGGGGCGCGGGACCCGGCGCAGCTCGAGCGCGAGGCCTCGCCGCTCGAGCGGCGGCAACTCGCCGACGGCCGCGAGTTCCGGATCGTGAAGCGCTACTGGGACCCCGACGAGCTCGCGACGCTTGTCGCGCCGTACGGATTCGACCTCGAACTGCGCGTCACCGCGAACGGGCAGTTCCTCTACGGAGGCGGTTCGTGACCGCCGAGGAGCTCGTCGCGGCTGCCGAAGCGGCGGCACCGCGGGCGTACGCCCCCTACTCGAACTACCTCGTCGGCGCGATCGCGGTGACGCATGACGGGCGCTCGTATGCAGGCGTCAACGTCGAGAACGCCGCGTATCCGCTCGGCATCTGCGCGGAGAAGACCGCGATCGGCAAAGCGGCGAGCGACGGGGTGCGCCCCGGCGACATCGCCGAGTTCGGCATCAGCGCGTCGCCGTGCGGCGGCTGCCGCCAGTGGCTGCACGAGTGGCGCGTCGAGCGGGTCTGCTTCCGGCGGGAGGACGGCACGATCGCCGAGCTCTCCGCCGCGGAGCTTCTGCCGGAGTCCTGGGGTCTTCCCGCATCGTGAAGTCCGGTTTCGTCGCGCTCGCAGGCCGGCCGAACGTTGGCAAGTCGACGCTCGTGAACGCGCTCTGCGGCGGCAAGGTGGCGATCGTCTCCGACAAGCCGCAGACGACGAGGCGTCGCATCTTCGGGATCGCGAACGGCGACGACTACCAGCTCGTGCTCGCCGACCTGCCCGGCTTCCAGCGCCCGCTCGACGCGCTCACCGAGCGGATGCAGCACACCGTGGATGCCGCCTTCGAGGAGGTCGAGGCGGTGGCGCTCGTCCTGTCGGCGCGCGAGCGGATCGGCGCCGGCGACCGCTTCATCGCGAAGCGCGTGTTCGCGCTCGGCGTCCCCGTCGTTGTCGTCCTGAACAAGGTCGACCGCCTGAAGAGCGGGCACATCGCGCAGCAGATGAACGCGGCGGCGCGGCTCGGCGACTTCCATGCGCTCCACCCGGTGAGCGCCAAGACCGGCGACGGCATCGCGGAGCTGCGCGCCGAGCTCGTCGCGCTCCTGCCCGAGGGGCCGCAGTACTTCCCGCCGGACCAGCGCACCGACCTGCCGCTCGAGATCCAGATCTCGGAGCTTGTCCGCGAGAAGGCGCTCTGGCTCACCCGCGACGAGCTCCCGCACGCGATCTCGGCCGAGGTCGAGGAGATCGCGGACAAGGTCGTCCGCGTGCGCATCCTCGTCGAGACGGAATCGCAGAAGCAGATCGTCGTCGGCAAGGGCGGCGCGATCGTGAAGGAGATCGGAACGCGCGCGCGGCCCGAGATCGAGGCGCTCCTCGGTGGGCCGGTGTACCTCGAGCTCGTCGTCAAGGTGAGGCCGCGCTGGCGCAAGGACGAGTCGACGCTCGACCGGCTCGGCGTCTAATCCTGCGGCGGTTCTTGTTCGTGCTCGACCGGCGGCGGATCGAGGGCGACGTTGCCCGGCTCGGCCGCGGCGCCGAGAATGTTGCCGACGTCCGGGATGCTCGTATCCGGCTGGGCGCTTTCCCGCTTCAGCTCCTGCACTAGCAGGTGCTCGTCGTGGGCGTGCCAGCGTGCGCGGACCTTCGTCCAGAGGCTCATGGCGGCACTATGCCTACGTCGCTCACTTCGCCGGGCAGGCCGGGCCGCCCGCCGCGCTGAGCCACGCCTTCAGCGCGCGAATGCGCGCGCCGGCGCGGGCGAGGCCGGCGCGGAGCGCGGAGCTGCGCGCCGCGTCGGCGACGAGGCTCGCGTAGCCCTGCCGGCTGACGTAGTCGCTCGTGTGCAGGAGGACGTCGACGCCGGCCTCGATCGCCAGCGTCGTCGCATGCGGCACGTTCACCGCCGCCGGCGCGTCGAGCGCGTCGGTGACGACGACGCCGTGGAAGCCGAGCGTTCCGCGCAGCAGCCCGGTGACGATCGGCCGCGAGAACACCGCGGGCCGCCCGCTCGGGTCGAGCGACGGGTAGGCCGCGCTCGAGATCATCACGAGCTTCGCGCCGGCCGCGATCGCGCTGCGGAAGGGGTCGAGGTTGCGCTGGAGCAGGGTGGGGGAGGCACGGATCGTCACGGCCCGGCCGTCCGTGTTCACGGTTGACGTGCCGAGCCCGGGGAAGTGCTTCGCCGTAGCGGCGATGCCGCTCGACTGCAACCCCTGGACGAACGCGGCGACGAGGCCGCCGACGACGTCCGGATCCGGCCCGAACGAGCGGCTGCCGAGGAAGCTCTTCGCCGAGGCGAGCGTGTCCGTGACGGGCGCGAAGTCGACGTCGACGCCCGCCGCGCGCAGCGCCGCTGCCGCCGCCGCCGCGTCCTCCTCGACCTGGTTCGCGTTGTCGAGCCGGCCGAGCGCGGCGGGCGTGTCGAACGGCGCGGCCCAGGGCAGGCGCCGCACGACGCCTCCCTCCTGGTCGACGCCGATCAGCAGCGGCGCACCGGCGGCGCACGCGGCGGCCTGGAGCTGGAACGTCGTCGACGCCATCTCGGCGTTCGACGACCAGTGCCCGACGAGGATCACGCCGCCGAGCTCGCCCGCGCGTACGCGCGCGAGAAATGCGGCGCTCGGCGGCCCGGTGAGCGGGCTCATGATCGTCGCGCCCGCGAGCCGGTCGACCGAGACCGCCGTCTGCGCCGTCGCGGCCGCGGAGGCGAACGCGACGGCGAGGGCGAGCAGAAGCACGGCTCCTGCGCGCCGGTTCACCACGGCCTAGCCGACAGGAGCTGCTGCGGCGTGCTGCGCGGTCGCCGGCTGAAGCCGGAGGCCGCTCTCGGGGTCGAAGAAGTGGAACCGGGCCGGGTCGACCGCGAGCCGGAGCGGCCGGCCGGCGCGCGCCGAGGTCTGAGGGTCGACGCGGGCCGTGAAGAGCGCGCGGTCGGCGGGAAGCAGCGCGTCCTCGTCGCCGGCGGCGGCGCGGACGTCCCCGACGTCGACCGGCGGGGCGTCGATCGGGAAGATCACGTGCGTGTCCGGGCCGAGATCCTCGACGACGTCGACCGTCACTTCGACCTGCGGCAGCGTTCCGTCTGCGAAGGCGGCGTCCTCGAACGCCTCGGGGCGGATCCCGACGACGACGCGGGTCGCGGACGGCCGGTTCTCCGGCGTGAGCGGGATCTGGAAGCCCCCGAACTCGACCACGCCGTCGGAGACCGTCGCCTCGACGAGGTTCATGGCCGGCGAGCCGATGAAGGCGGCGACGAAGAGGTCGCGTGGGCTCGCGTAGAGCTGCTGGGGCGTGTCCACCTGGAGAAGGCGGCCGTCGCGCATCACCGCGACGCGCCGGCCGAGGGTCATCGCCTCGACCTGGTCGTGCGTCACGTAGATCGTCGTCGTGCCCAGGCGCGCGTGGAGGCTCGCGAGCTGGGCGCGCATGCTCACGCGGAGCTTCGCGTCGAGGTTCGAGAGCGGCTCGTCCATGAGAAACGCTTTCGGCTCGCGCACGATCGCACGGCCCATCGCCACGCGCTGCCGCTGGCCGCCCGACAGCGCGGCGGGGCGCCGGTCGAGCAGCTGCTCGAGCCCAAGCATGTGTGCGACCTCCTCGACGCGGCGTGCGACCTCGACCTTCGCGGTCTTGCGCACCTTCAGGCCGTAGCCGAGGTTCTCGCGCACGGTCATGTGCGGGTAGAGGGCGTACGTCTGAAACACCATTGCGATGTCCCGGGCGCGCGGGGGAAGGTCGGTGACGTCGCGGCCGTCGATCGTGATCGAGCCCGAGGTCACGTCCTCGAGCCCTGCGATCATCCGCAGCAGCGTGGACTTGCCGCAGCCGGACGGACCGACCAGCACAAGGAACTCGCCGTCGTCGATCTCGAGCGAGATGTCGTCCACCGCGACGACTTCGCCGCTGAAGACCTTGCCGACGTTGTCCAGCACGATCCCGGTCACGCGTGTCGTAGTCTATACCGCATCGACGGATCGACTTCAATGGCATTGACCACTTTTCGAGCACTGGCTATAGTCGCGGCGGAGGTAACGGCGGCCGGATGAGCACCACCCCAAAGGTCACGAAGCAGAGTCACACGCGCCAGCAGGTGCTGGACCTGATCCAGCCCCTCGGCATCGGCGCGGCCATCCCATCGGAGCGCCAGCTGAGCGCCGACCTCGGCGTCTCGAGGCTCACGGTGCGGGCTGCGCTCGACGACCTCTCGCGCGAGGGCTACCTCGTGCGCCGCCGCGGCAGCGGCACGTACGTCCAGCAGCCGAAGATCTCCCAGGAGTTGACGATGACCTCGTTCAGCGAGGACATGCGGCGCCGCGGGATGATCCCGGACAGCCGCACCGTCTCGATGGCCACGATCCTCGCCGGCGCCCGCCTGGGCCGCTTTCTCCAGGTGTCCCCGTCCGAGCCGATCGCCGTGATCAAGCGGCTG
>DATCBP010000069.1:0-7515 GCA_036511815.1 Gaiellaceae bacterium | reverse complement strand
TTCGCCGGCGGGGTTCCGTCAGCCGACCTCGATCTTCACGAAGCCGTAGGACTCGAGCGCCGCGATGATCTCCCGGTGGCCGAACGCCTCGCCCGGTGAGGCGAAGCCGACCTTGCGCGGCGGCTGGTGGACGAGGTGGTGCGCGGCGAACGCCTGGATCAGCCCCGTCATCAGGTACGCGCCCTGGCCGTGCGCGAAGACGCGGATCGTGTCGACGTTGCCGCGGCCGACGACGACGTCGACGGTGCGCTGGATGCGCCGGTTCTCCCGCGGCGGCGAGCCCGGCTGCATCGAGTCGGCGATCCCGGCGAGGATCTTCTTCTGCTCGTCCGGCGGCAGCGGCCTGATCTTCTCCTGGTAGTCGCGCTGGCCGGCGACGATGCCCTCCATCAGCGTGCGGTCGAGCAGGCCGCCGAACGCGCGCACGTTCGCGATCTGCGGGTGGTCCTTGAACCAGACCGGGTGCGGGAAGCCGCCCCACGGCAGCGCGAGCTGCGTCGTGATCGCGCTTGGGATCGTCACCTCGAGCGTCGTCACCGGCGGCCACTCCTTGTACTCGTTCTGCTCGAGGTAGATCGACTCCCACTGGAGCTGGCCGAAGATCGTCTGCGTCGACCCGTAGGTCGGGAAGCCCATGAACATCGAGAGGATCTCGAGCGAGTCGATGCCGGGCGCGCGCTCGATCGCGATCCGCGCGCACGCCTCCGCGACCGCCGACATATACGCCGTCGCCGGCGCGAGCAGCAGCCCCGCCTCCTCGAACTTCGCGCCCCACTCCTCGTGCGCGAGCCGCACCCACGGCGTCTCGCCGCCCGTATCGATGTAGTGGCAGCCCGCCTGCAACGCGGCTTCGACCACCGTCGAGCCGTGGTAGATGCAGGGACCGACGCTGTTGGAGACGACCTTCGCGCCCTCGAACAACGACGCGAGCGCGTCGACCTCGTGCGCGACCTCGACGACCTCGTAGTCGGCGGTGCCGATGCCCGGAACGTGCGCGAGCACTTCCTCGATCCGTTCGCGGCTGCGTCCGGCGGCGATGAACGGCACCTCGTACTCGCGCAGGAACTCGATGATCAGCCGCGCGGAAAAGCCGCTGGCGCCGTAGACGACGACGGGACGCTTGTCGCTCACATTCCCTCCAGACCGAGTAGACGGATGGCGTTTTGCTTGAGAATCAACGGCCGAACCTCAGGCTTGATGTCGAGCTTGTCGAAGTCCGCGAGCCATCGCTCCGGGGTGATGAACGGGTAATCGGTGCCGAACAGCATCCGGTCGCGAAGCAGCGTGTTCGCGTGGTGAACCAGCGAAGGCGGGAAGTACTTCGGCGACCACCCCGACAGGTCGATGTACACCTGCGGCTTGTGCACCGCGATCGCGAGCGCCTCGTCCTGCCACGGGAACGACGGGTGCGCGAGCACGATCTTCAACTGCGGGAAGTCGACGGCGACGTCGTCGACGTGCATCGGGTTCGAGTACTTGAGGCGGATGCCGCCGCCACCCGGGAGGCCGGACCCGACGCCGGACTGGCCCGTGTGGAAGAGCGCCGGCAGCCCCGCCTCCTCGATCACCTCGTAGAGCGGGTACGCCATGCGGTCGTTCGGGAAGAAGCCTTGCGCGTTCGGATGGAACTTGAAGCCGCGCACGCCGTGCTCGGCGATCAGGCGCTTCGCCTCCTCGACGCCGCGCTTGCCCTTGTGCGGGTCGATGCTCGCGAACGGGATCAGCACGTCGGCGTTCGCCCGCGCGACCTCGGCGATCTCCTCGTTCGGCACGCGCTTCTGCCCCGTGAACGACTCCGAGTCGACGGTGAAGACGACCGCCATCATCTTCCGCTCGCGGTAGTACGTCGCGAGCTCGGCGGCCGTCGGTCGCGCCGACTCGCCGCGGAAGTACTTCACGGCCGCGTCGCGCAGCTCGTCGGGAAGCGCGTCGCCTCCGGTTTCGGACATCTCGACGTGGGTGTGCACGTCGATCGCGACGATGTCGTCGAGCGCGAGCTTCGTCATGCCGGCTCCTCCGCCGCGATCGCGGCGAACGCGTCGAGCGCTGCGGGATCGAGCAGCGCGTCGCGGCTCGCGACCGTCTCGACCGCAACGCCGCGGAGGATGCGCTTGACGGGTGCCTCGAGCTTCTTGCCGGTGAGCGTGCGGGGAATCGCGGGCACGGCGCGGATCATGTCGGGCACGTGGCGCGGTGACAACTGCGAGCGCAGGCTGCGGCCGATGCTCGAGGAGAGCTCGTCGTCGAGCACGATGCCATCGGCGAGCACGACGAACAGGATCAGCTCGCCCGCGCCACCCTCGTCGTCCTCGAGGTGCACGACGAGGCTGTCCGTGATCTCGGGCAGCTCCTCGACGACGCTGTAGAACTCGCTCGTGCCGAGGCGGACGCCGCCGCGGTTCAGCGTCGCGTCCGAACGGCCGGTGACGACACAGCTGCCGCGCTCCGAGAACCGGATCCAGTCGCCCTGCCGCCACACCCCCGGGAACATGTCGAAGTACGAGCGCTCGTAGAGCGACCCGTCCGTGTCTCCCCACAGCCCGACGGGCATCGACGGCATCGGCTTCGTGATCACGAGCTCTCCCAGCTCGCCGACGACCGGCTTGCCGTCGAGGTCGAACGCGTCCGCGGCCACGCCGAGCAGGCGTCCCGAGATCTCGCCCTCCCAGACCGGAAGCAGCGGCGAGCCGCCCACGATCCCGCTGCAGACGTCCGTGCCGCCGCTGCCGTTGACGAGCAGCACGTCGGGGCCTAGCTGCTCGTAGACGTAGCGGTAGCCCTCGGCGCCGAGCGGAGAGCCTGCCGTGCCGAAGACGCGGATCGAGCCGAGGTCGAACTCCCGGCCCGGGTCGAGGCCGGCTTTGCGGCAGCCCATCAGGAAGGCCGGGCTGACGCCCATGAAGCTCGGGCGCGTCTCCTCCGCGACGCGCCACTGCCAGCCGGCGTCCGGCCAGGCGGGGTCGCCGTCGAGCATCACGATCGACGAGCGCACGAGCAGCGCGGCGACGAGCGCGTTCCACATCATCCACGAGGTCGTCGAGAACCAGAGCAGCCGTCCGCCCGGCTTCAGGTCCCAGCTGAACGAGTGCGCCTTGAGGTTCTCGAGCAGGATGCCGCCGTGCCCGTGCACGATCGCCTTCGGGCGGCCGGTCGTCCCCGACGAGAAGAGCACGAACAGCGGGTGGTCGAACGCGACGGGCAGGAACTCGAGCAGGCCCGGCTCGGCGAGCAGGTCGTCCCAGGGGAGCGCGTCCGGAATCGTGTGCTCGCCGTACGGAACGTGCACGACGTGGCGCAGCGTGGGGAGGGCGGCGCGGATCGTCGCCACCTCGTCGCGGCGGTCGACGGAGCGGTCGCGGAAGCCGTAGCCGGCCACCGTCAGCAGCACCGACGGCTCGAGCTGAACGAGACGGTCGACGACGCTGCGCGGCCCGAGCTCCGGTGCGCAGCTCGCCCAGATCGCGCCGAGGCTCGCAGCCGCCGCGAACGCCACGAGCGTCTCCGGAATGTTCGGCAGATACGCGACGACGCGGTCGCCCGGGCCGACACCGAGCCGCGCGAGCCCGACGCGCGCTCGCGCGACCTGCTCGCGGAACTCCGCGAACGTCAGCTCGACCGGGTCGCGCGTCTGCGAGTGGGAGACGATCGCGGCCTGCTCCGCGTCCTCGTCCCGGCCGACGAGATGCTCGGCGAAGTTCAGCCGCGCCCCGGGGAACCAGCCTGCGCCCGTCATCCCCTTCGACGTCACGACCGCGTCGTACGGCGCGTGCGCCTTCACCTCGAAGAACTCCCAGATCGACGACCAGAACCCGGCCAGGTCGTCGACCGACCAGCGCCACAGCTGCTCGTAGTCCGCGAAGGCGAGGCCCCGCTCGCGCTCGAGCCAGGCGAGGTAGCGGCCGATCTCCGTCGTCGCGCGAACGTCGGGCGGCGGCGTCCAGAGGGCGTCCATCAAGAGGGCTGCGGCCTGTGCCCCATGCTGACCGAGATCTCGTGCGCCGTCTTGATCACCGCAGGGGCGAAGCGCGCGATCAGCTCGTCCATCGACACCACCGTGCGGTGCACGGCGAGGTTGAGCGCGGCGAGCACCTCGCCGGAGTGCGAATGGATCGGCGCGGCGATCGACCGCAGCCCGTACGCGAGCTCCTCGTCGTTCACGGAGATGCCCGACTGACGGATCTTCTCCAGCTCGGCCCGGAACGCCGCGGCGTCGGTGAGCGTGTTCGGCCCGCGCGGCACGAAGTCGATCTGCTCGATGATCTCCGCGAGGCGCTCCTCGGGGACGAACGCGAGGATCGCCTTCCCCATCGCGGTGCAATAGGCCGGCAGCCGCGCCCCCACGTGGAGGTTGAGGTCGATCTCCCGCTGGCCCTGCTGTGAGGTCCGGTAGCGCTCGATGTACACAACGTCGGTGCCGTCGAGGATGGCGAGGTTGACCGTGCGCTGCGTCTCGTCGCAGAGCCGGCGCAGGTGCGGCGCGGAGATCTCGAGCAGATCCATCGAGTTCAGTGCCGCGAAGCCGAGGTCGAGCACCTTCGGGCCGAGCCGGTAACGCTTCGACTCCGGGTCCTGCTGGAGATAGCCGAGCTTCGCGAGCGTGGCGACGTAGCGGTGCGCCGTGCTCCTGCTCAGGTCGAGCCCGCGCGAGAGCTCGCTCACGCCGATCAGCGGACGATCGGAGTGGAACGAGGAGAGGATCGCGAGGCCGCGTTCCAACGACTGCGACGTGCCGGTGCTTCCCGCCGACGGTCGCGTGGCCATGGGGGCATCTTAGCGCCTCGTCCCATCAATCGGAACACCGTCTTGACAAACGGGCAGGGCCTTGAGAGTCTCCGGCCCGATCGCCGACGTCGCCGGCGCCGCCGGCGTGACCGCGATCGAGACTGATCCTCGCACAGGAAGCGGCGGCTCGACCACCCAGGAGGCGTAGCTCGTAGCCATGAGTTCCCAGAGCTTGGAAGCACTGCTGGAGAGCGTCGGGAATCCCGTCGACCTCGTGCGCAACTCGCAGATCGGGCCGTACGTGTACCCGAAGGTGCCCGCCGAATTCTCGAACTGGCGGGACGAGCAGCATGCGTGGCGCGAGACCTCGTGCCTCTTCGACCAGTCGCACCACATGACCGACCTCTACATCAAGGGGCCGGACGCGCTCAAGCTCCTCTCCGCAGTCGGCGTCAACAGCTTCGCGACCTTCGCCGTCAACAAGGCGAAGCAGTTCGTCGCGTGCAACGAGGACGGCTACCTGATCGGCGACGCGATCCTCTTCTACCTCGACGAGAACCTGTTCAGCCTCGTCGGACGCCCCTCGGCGCACAACTGGCTCCAGTATCACGGCGAGACCGGCGACTACGACGTCTCGTTCGAGCGCGACGAGCGCTCCGCCGTCAACCCGACGGGCCGCAGGCTCTACCGGTTCCAGGTGCAGGGCCCGAACGCGCTCGAGGTGCTCGAGAAGGTCACCGGCGGCCCGTTGCCGGAGATCAAGTTCTTCAACATGGGCGAGATCACGATCGCGGGCCATCCCGTGCGTGCGCTGCACCACGGCATGTCCGGCGTCCCCGGCCTCGAGCTGTTCGGCCCGGCGGAGCAGGGCGACGACGTGAGGGCCGCGATCGTCGCGGCCGGCGAGGAGTTCGGACTGCGGCAGGTCGGCTCGCGCGTCTATGCGACGAACACGCTCGAGTCGGGCTGGATCCCGTGCCCGCTGCCCGCCGTCTTCACCGGCGACGCGATGAAGGCATACCGCGAGTGGCTGCCGGCGGCCGGCTACGAGGGGACCGGCTCGCTCGGCGGCAGTTACTACTCGAACGACATCAGCGACTACTACCTGACGCCGTACGAGATCGGCTACGGGCCGTTCGTCAAGTTCGACCACGACTTCATCGGGCGCGACGCGCTCGAGCGGATGGCCGGCGAGCCGAGCCGGAAGAAGGTGACGCTCGCCTGGAACGGCGACGACGTCGCCGCCGCGATGCGAACGATGTTCCAGCCCAAGGACCGGGCCAAGTACATCGACCTGCCGCTGTCCAACTACTCGACGTGGCCGAACGACAAGGTGCTGAAGGACGGCACGATGGTCGGGGTGTCGACGTTCTCCGGCTACAGCTCGAACGAGAGCTCGATGCTGTCGCTCGCGATGGTCGATGAGGAGCAGTCCGAGCCGGGCACCGAGGTCACCCTCGTCTGGGGCGAGGAAGGCGGTGGATCGGCGAAGCCGGTGGTCGAGCGCCACGTGCAGACCGAGATCCGGGCGATCGTCTCGCCCGTCCCGTACGCCGAAGTCGTCCGCGCCTCGTATCGGCCGCGGTAGGCGGCAGATGGGCGACGGCGTCGAGCTGGTCGGCCTCTACTGGACGATCTCCGGGCCTGTCGAGGTTCACGTCGGCCGCGAGTGGAGCCTCTTCGACTGGGCCGACCGCTGCGCGGAGGCGCGCAAGGTCGGCTTCAGCGGGCTCGGGATCTGGCACACCGACCTCGCGCACGTGCTCGAGAAGTCGAACCTGCGCGAGATGAAGCAAGCCTTCGACGACAACGGGCTGCGCCACCTCGAGCTGGAGTTCCTCATGGACTGGTTCCTCGACGAGGACGACGAGCGCCGCACGGCGTCCGACGAGATCCGCGAGCTGCTCTTCGACGCTGCCGGCGCGCTGAACGCGCACCACATCAAGGTCGGCAACATTCCGGGCACGACCGTCGAGCTCTCGAAGCTCACCGAGCGCTTCGGCGAGCTCTGCGCCGACGCGGCGAACTACACCGACGCGAAGGTCGTGTACGAGGTCATGCCCTTCGACACGAATGTGAACACGATCGACGCCGCGCTCGAGGTCGTTGCCGGCGCGGCCGCCGACAACGGCGGCATCGCCATCGACACGTGGCACATGTCGAAGCTCGGGATCGAGCCCGACCATCTACGCCGCATTCCGCCCGAGTACTTGTCCTGGGTCGAGTTGAGCGACGGCAGGCTCGAGGACATGGAGGACCTGATCGACGAGACGGTCAACCATCGCGAGCTGCCCGGCGAGGGCGAGTTCGAGTTGCGCCACTACATCGAGGCGTGCGCGGAGCACGGCTACCCGGGGCCGTGGGGCGTCGAGGTGCTCTCGGAGGAGTTGCGCAACAATCCGATCGACGTGATCTTCCGGCGGGCCTACGAGACGACCGCCGGCCAATTCGGACACGAGAGGAGCGCCGCGTGAGCGCACCGGAGGGAGTCAAGGAGCTCGACCGCGACCGGCTTGTCTGGATGTTCACGCAGATGCTCCGGATCCGCGAGTTCGAGGAGCGCGTCAAGCGCACGTTCGTCGAGCACCCGGGCGTGATCCGCGGCCACACGCATCTCGCCGACGGCGCGGAGGCGTCGATCGTCGGCTCGATCGCGACGCTCGGCCCCGACGACCAGTTCTTCGCGACGTACCGCTGCCACGGCTATCCGCTCGCGCGCGGCACCGACCCGAGGCGGATGATGGCCGAGATCTACGGCCGCAAGGACGGTCTCTGCAAGGGGATCGGCGGCTC
>DATCBP010000068.1:0-22731 GCA_036511815.1 Gaiellaceae bacterium | reverse complement strand
GGCCGGCGGCGGCGACGGCCGCCGAGCCGCTCGTTGCGGCCGTATAACTCGCCGGGTCCGTTTTCACGGGAAAACGCGACTACAGTGCGACGTGGTGCGCGCCGTCCTTCTCGCCGTGATTTGTGCCGCGCTCGGCGCGGGCGCCGCGCTCGGGATCGGCCGTGCGACGGGGCTGCTCGGCAGCTCGACGCGCGAGACCGTGGTCGTCCGCGGCCCTGCGGCCGGCGCTGCCGGCGCGCTGGCAGCCGCTCGCGCCGCCGTCCTGCCGGCAATCGGCTCGGCCTTTGCGCCGGCGCGCATCTACGCGGCGCGCGCGCCGGGCGTCGTCACCGTGTTCGCCTACTCGGGTGTTTCGGGGGCGCAGGGCTCGGGCTTCGTCGTCGCGCCGGACGGCTTGATCCTCACGAATGCGCACGTGATCACCGATGCCGGCGAGGTCGGCGTCGGCGCGAGCGTCAAGCCTGCAGCTCGGGTTTACGTCGAGTTCTCGGACCACGACCGCGTTTCGGCTCAGATCGTCGGCTGGGACGTGTTCGACGACGTCGGTGTGCTCCGCGTCGCGCCTGCCGCGCATCGGCTCGTGCCCCTCCCTCTGGGCCGCTCGGCCGCTGTGGTCGTCGGTGAGCCGGTCGCCTCGATCGGCAGCCCGCTCGGGAACGAGGATTCGCTCGCAATCGGCGTCGTCTCGGCCGTCGGCCGCTCGATCGCGGCGCTGACCGCTGCCCGCTACCAGCTCGTGGACGCGATCCAGACCGATGCGCCGATTGCCCACGGCAGCTCGGGCGGCCCGCTGCTCGACGCGGCCGGGCGTGTGATCGGCATCACCGCACAGATCCGCGACGACAACGGCGGGCCGGCCGGGATCGGCTTCGCCGTCCCGATCGACTCCGCCCGGCGCTCGCTCCACGATCTCGTCGCTACGGGCCACGTCGACTACGCCTACGCCGGCCTTCAGACCGAGGACCTGACTCCTGCGCTCGCGCAGCATCTGCGGCTGAACGCCTCGCACGGCGCGCTCGTCGACGCCGTGAGCCCGGGCGGCCCGGCGGCGCGCGCGGGTGTGCGCGGCGGCTCCCGCGAGGTGGAGTTCGACGGCGAGGCCGTTCGTCTCGGCGGCGACGTGATCCTCGCCGTCAACGGCGCACCGGTGCGGAGTGCGGACGATGTCGTGCGGATTGTCACGAATGATCTCCGCCCCGGACAGGCGGCGGTCTTCACCGTGCTCCGCGCGGGCCGGCAACGCTCGCTCGTCCTCCATCTCACCACCCGCGCAGCCTCTTAAGAGGTCGACCTGGCCTCTTAGCCGACCGGCGCCCTGACTATCGTCCGGGGCTCAACGCCCGGCCCTTCCCTCCTATGCTGCCTCTAGTCAACGTCGGCCACAAGTCGCTCGCGGATTACGCGTCGTTGACCACCCGCGGCCTGCTGGACGAGATCCGGCGCCTCGCCGCCCCGCTCGAGGGCAAGCGGGTGCTCCAGCTGTCGGCCACGGCGTTCGGCGGGGGCGTCGCCGAGATCCAGTACACGCTCGTGCCGCTGATGCAGGACGCCGGCCTCGAGGTCGAGTGGAGGATCATCCACGGCGCGGAGGAGTTCTTCGAGGTCACGAAGGCGATCCACAACGGACTTCAGGGCAATCCGGTCGGGCTCGACAGGGAGCAGCGCGCGTGCTTCGCCCGCTACCAGGAGCTGAACGCGCAGGAGGTCGACGCGAGCGAGTACGACTTCGTCGTCGTTCACGACCCGCAGCCGGTCGGCCTGATCGACCATCTCGGCGGCAGCCCGGCGAAGTGGATCTGGCGCGGCCACATCGACTTCTCGACGCCGAACGAGGACGTTCTCGCGTTTCTGCTCCCGTCGCTCGCGCGGTACGACGCTGCGATCTTCCACCTCGCTGCGTATGCCCCCCGCCGGCCCGGGCTGCCGCAATGCGTGATCTGGCCTCCGGCGATCGACCCGCTCGCGCCGAAGAACATGGCGTTGTCGGTCGAGGACGCCGCGTACATCGTCGACCAGTTCGGTATCGACCCGGAACGGCCGCTGCTGACGCAGGTGTCGCGCTTCGACCCGTGGAAGGACCCGCAGGGCGTGATCGACGCGTATCGGATCGTCAAGAAGAAGCACCCGCAGGTGCAGCTCGCGCTCGTCGGCTCGATGGCGCAGGACGACCCCGAGGGCTGGGCGCTGCAGGAGCAGACGGTCGCGCACGCGGACGGCGACCCGGACATCTTCATCCTCTCGAACTTCAACAACGTCGGCGCGGTCGAGGTCAATGCGTTCCAGGTGCACTCTGCGGCGGTGATCCAGAAGTCGACGCGCGAGGGCTTCGGACTGACGGTCTCGGAGGCGTTGTGGAAGGGCCGGCCGATGGTGGGCGGCAACGTCGGCGGCATCGTCATGCAGATCCAGGACGGGGTGACCGGCTGGCTCGTCGACTCGCCCGAGACGTGCGCTGCCGCCTGCATCGAGATCCTCGCCGATCCCGGTGCGGCCCGCGCGCGGGCGCTGCTCGGGAAGGAGCACGTCCGGCGTCACTATCTGACGCCGCGGCTCCTGCGCGACTGGCTCGTGCTCTTCAACGTCCTGCTGGGCAACGACGTCGGCGACGCCGCGCTGGAGGTCGTTCCCGCCACAGCCGCCTAGCGAGTAGGTTGGTTTCCGGTGGGAGGGCGCCGCAAGCTCGTGGTCGTCTCCAACCGCGGCCCCGTTGCGTACGCGCGCTCGCCGGAGGGCGAGCGCATCGCGCGACGCGGCGGCGGCGGTCTTGTCACGGCGCTTCGAAGTCTCGTGTCGCATCACGACGTGACGTGGATCGCGAGCGCGATGAGCGACGAAGATCGCGCGGTCGCGGCGGAGCACGACGGCGAGGCGTTCGATGAGATCGCGCGCGACGGCTCGCCGTACCGCGTGCGTCTCGTCGCGCATGATCCGTCCGCGTACGACTGGTACTACAACGTGATCGCGAACCCGACGCTGTGGTTCCTCCAGCACTACCTGTGGGGGCTGCCGTACGCGCCGGATCTCGATCTCGGCCTGCACAACGCATGGTTCAACGGCTACGTGCCGGTCAACGAGGGATTCGCCGCAGCAACGGTGGCCGAGCTCGATCGTCAGCCCGACGCGGCGGTGTTCTTTCACGACTATCACCTGTACCTCGCGCCGAAGCTCGTTCGTGCGGTCCGTCCCGACGCGCTGACCACGCACTTCGTCCATATTCCGTGGCCGCAGCCCGACTACTGGTACGTGTTGCCGGAGAACATGCGCCGCGAGATCCACGAGGGACTGCTGATGAACGACATCGTCGGCTTCCACACGCGGCGCTGGCGACGCAACTTCCTACGCTCGTGCGAGGACGTCCTCGACGCCAAGGTCGACTACGAGAACGCGACCGTGACGTACAACGGACGGCGCACCATCGTCACGCACCACCCGCTCGGAATCGACTCGGTCGAGTTCGACGAGCTGAAGAGTGACCCGGAAGTGCTCGAGCACGAGCGCGCGATCGTCGAGCGGCGTCCGGAGTTTCTCGTGCTGCGCGTCGACCGCACCGATCCGTCGAAGAACGTCGTGCGCGGCTTTCGCGCCTTCGCGCTCTTCCTCGACATGCATCCCGAGCTGCATGGACGGGTGACGATGCTTGCGCTGCTCGACCCGTCGCGCCAGGATATTCCCGAGTACTCGGAGTACCTCGCTGCGATCCAGCGCGAGGCGCGGGCGGTGAACGATCGCTTTCAGTACGAGGGTTGGCTACCCGTCGATCTCCAGATCGGCGACCACTTCCTCCAGGCGGTCGCGGCGTACAAGCAGTACGACGCAGTGCTGGTGAACCCGATCTTCGACGGGCTGAACCTCGTCTCGAAGGAGGCGCCGGTCGTCAACGGCCGCGACGGCGTCCTCATCCTCTCGGAGAACGCGGGCTCGCACGATGAGCTCGGCCGCTGGGCGCTGACCGTCAATCCGCTCGACGTCTACGGCCAGGCACAGGCGATTCACGCGGCGTTGACGATGGCGCCCGACGAGCGGCGCAGGCGGCTCGAGGCCACGCGGGCGCACGTGCGCACACACGACCTCACGGAATGGATCGACGCGCAGCTCGAGGATCTCGGGCGGCTCGGCCGCTCGTAGCGCCGAGTACGATTCCGCGGTGGTGAGCGAGTTGTCGCATGTAGGGAAGGACGGCGATGTCCGCATGGTCGACGTCGGCGGCAAGCCGCTCTCGCGCCGCCGCGCGACCGCCCGTGCCGAGGTGCGCATGGCTGCGGAGACGGCGCGCCAGCTGCGCGAGCTGCCGAAGGGCGACGCGCTCGCCACGGCGCAGGTCGCCGGGATCATGGCCGCGAAGCGGACGAGCGAGCTGATCCCGCTCTGCCATCCGCTCCCGCTCACGCACATCGAGGTGACGCTCACGGTCATGGACGGCGCGGTCGAGATCGTCGCTGTGGTCGAGACGACGGCGCAGACCGGGGTCGAGATGGAGGCTCTAACCGCGGCGTCGGTCGCCGCGCTCACCGTCTATGACATGGCGAAGGCGATCGACAAGGAGATGGTCGTGGCCGAGGTGCGCCTGCTCGAGAAGACGAAGGAGGTCATCGTCTGAAGGCCGCGGTGCTCACTGTCTCCGACCGGGTATCGCGAGGAGACGCGCCCGATCGCAGCGGCGACCTGCTCGCGGAGCTGCTGCTCGGCGAGGGCTTCGAGTTGGAGCGCCGCGTCGTTCCGGACGAGCGCGACGAGATTGCCGCTGCGTTGCGGGCGCTCGCCTCGGGTGCGCGCGTCGTGCTCACGACCGGCGGCACGGGCCTCGCGCCGCGCGACGTGACGCCTGAGGCGACGCGCGACGTTCTCGACCGCGACGCTCCCGGGATCGCCCAGGCTGTGCGTGCCGACGCGATCGCGAAGACGCCGCACGGCCTGCTCTCGCGCGGCCTTGCCGGTGTAGTCGGTACGACGCTCGTCGTCAACCTGCCGGGTTCGCCCGGCGGCTGTCGCGACGGCTTTGCCGTGCTCCAGCCGGCGCTCGCGCACGCGCTTCAGCTGCTCGCCGACGAGTCGACGGTGCACGAGCAAACGTGAGCGAGCTCGCCCTCGCACCGCTGCCGGCGCGCTTCGCGCGACTCGTGAAGATCGAGCACACGGTGTTCGCGCTTCCGTTCGCGTACGTCGGCGCATTCCTCGCGGTGCACGGAACCCCGACGGTGCACGACCTGCTCTGGATCACGCTGGCCATGGTCGGCGCCCGATCGCTTGCGATGGCGCTCAACCGCCTGATCGACGCCGGCCTCGATGCCCGCAATCCACGCACCGCGGGCCGCGAGCTTCCGAGCGGCCAGCTCTCGGTGCTCCAGGTGGCGTTCTTCTGTACCGGCTCGCTCGCGCTCTTCCTCGCCTCCGTCTGGGAGCTCGCGCCGCGCACGCACGTGCTGTGGCCGATCCCCGTCATCGGCTTCGTCGTCTACCCGTACCTCAAGCGCTGGACGTGGCTCTGCCATTTCTGGCTCGGCGCCGTCGACGGGCTCGCGCCGGTCGGCGCGTGGGTGGCGATCACGAACCGGCTCCCGTGGGAGTCGTGGGCGCTCGGCGCCGCCGTCACGTTCTGGGTGGCCGGCTTCGACCTCTTCTACGCGCTCTTCGACCTCGATGTCGACCTCGAGCAGGGATTGCATTCGGTCGCGACCCGGTTCGGCGTGCGCGGCTCGTTTGTCGGTGCGCGGCTCGCGCATGGTGCGACGATCGCCTTTCTCGTCGCGGCGGGAGTCGGGCTCTCGGTCGGCGCGCTCTACTGGGTCGGCGTCGCCGTCGTCGCTGCGCTGCTCGTGTACGAGCATGCGCTCGTGCGTCCCGGCGACCTGCGCCGCCTCGACGCCGCGTTCTTCACGATGAACGGCGTGATCAGCGTCGCGTTCGCCGCGTTCGTGATCGCGGACGCGGCTCTGTAGCGCAGCCGCGTCCGCGATCGAGCCGCGTTAGTGCTTCTGCGGGTTCTCGAGCTGGTCGCGCAAAGCCCCGTTCGGGTTGGCGGCCGTGGTGAGAGTGACGTAGTAGCCGTGCGGGTTCGCGAGCACTGCCTGGAGCAGCGATGCCGATGCGCCCGTGACCACCTTCGTCAGGTTGCCGCCACCGTCGGCGTCGGTGATGCTGCCGACGCCCGCGTCGAGCACGAGGGGGCCGTTCGAGCCGCGTGACCCCTGGTACAGCGCGAGCTGGGTGATCGTCACCGAGCTCGGGAAGCGGTAGTTGAGATAGAAGACGACGTTCCCGCCGGTGATCGCACCCGACGTGTCGTGTGTGAGATCGAACGTGACGTTGCCGCTTGCGCTTGCGTGCAAGCCGCCGGCCGGCGGGACGATCTCGCCCGCGCTGAGGCGGAGAGCGAACACCGCGGTCGTGGTGACGCGCTTCGACTGCGAGCAGGAGCCGGAGCTGAAGATCACGCCGGCGTTGGTTGCGCCGCCCGTGCCGACCTGGCCGGCCGAGAAGCCGCCGCCCGGCGTGAACGAGGCGGCGAAGCTCGCCATCAGCCGGCCGTCGGAGTGGTGCGTCGACCCGCGCAGGAAGCCGACGGCCTTGCCGGACGTCAGCGCTGCGTCGATGTCGGCGCTCGTGCTCGTGCCGGACGCGTTGCGTACGTGCAACGAGCCGGACAGCCAGCCGAGCTGAGTGGTCGTGTTCAGGATGCTGCGCGCCTGGATCGTGATCGAGCCGGCGAGACGCGGATCGGTGCTCGTAGACGTGCCGCCGTAGGTCGCCGACGTCGTCTGGTAGACGCCGTCGGTCGACGTGCAGCTGCTCGAGTGGCTCTGCGCCACCGAGCCCGCGTCGAACGTGAAAACGGCCTGCTGCGTGGTCTGGGAGCGATGGCTCGCGGCGGCGACGCCTGCCCCCAGGAGTGCCGCGGCGGCCAATACGCCGGCAGCGGCGAGCTGTGGCTTGTGCATGGTTTTCATCCCCTGGTCGGTGATACGACCTGTCAGCTCTCATCTGACTCCGTGCGTTCCTGCTGCCGGTACGAGCGCCGTAAAGCGTGTGTAAAACGGCTCAGCGCCTAGACTCTCCCCGTGCTTCGCGCGCGGAACCTCGGCAAGCGTTTCGGCGAGAAGCGGGTGCTGCGCGGCGTCGACCTCGAGGTCGCGCGCGGCGGCTTCGCTCTCGTCACCGGGCCGAACGGCTCCGGCAAGACGACGCTGCTCCGTATCTGCACGGGTCTCGCGCTTCCGAGCGAAGGCGAGCTCGAGATCGGCGTCGGACGCGCAGCGATCGGCTACCTCGCGCACGAGCCGCTCGTCTACCGCGAGCTGAGCGCGTTCGAGAACCTCGAGCTCTACGGCCGTCTGTACCACGTGCCGGAGCGGCGTGAGCGGATCGGGATGCTGCTCGAGCGCTTCGGTCTCTGGGATGTGCGGCACGAGCGAGTGTCGTCCTACTCGCGCGGAATGACGCAGCGGCTCGCGATCTGCCGCGTGCTCCTGCATGATCCCGCGCTGCTCGTGCTCGACGAGCCGTACACGGCGCTCGACGCGGCCGGCGCCGAGCTGCTCGACACTCAACTCGCCGAGCTGCGCGGCGAACGCACCTTCGTCGTGTCGACGCACGATCCGGAGCGCGTTGCCGCGCTCGCGACGACGCGACTCGCCCTCGTATGAGCTATCTCGGCGACGTCGGTGCGCTTGCGCGCAAGGATCTGCTGCTCGAGTTGCGCGCGCGCGACACGCTGCCGGCGATGCTGCTCTTCGTCGTCGCGACGTTTGTCGTGTTCCATTTCGCGCTGCCGGCCGGCTCGTCGCAGTTCGCAGCGAGCGGACTGCTCTGGGTGGCGATCGTGTTCACGGCGCTCCTCGGCCTGGGACGTGCCTTCGTCCCCGAGCGCGAGCAGCACGTGTTCGACGGGCTCGTGCTCGCACCGTGCGACCGCAGCGCGATCTGGGTCGCGAAGGGCCTGGCGACGCTCGCGTTTCTCGCCGCCGCGGAGGTTGTCGCGCTGCCGGCGTTCGCGCTCTTCTTCCACGGCCTGAGCGGCGCCACGGTCGGCGGCGTCGTGCTCGCCGACCTCGGCATCTGCGCGGTCGGCACGTTCCTCGGCGCGATGGCGGTTGCCACCCGTGCCCGCGAGCTGCTCCTGCCGCTGCTGTTCCTGCCGCTCGCCATCCCGATCGTGATCGGCGGCGTCGGCGCGAGCGTCGTCGCCTCTCCGGCCCGTTACCTGGGCTTTCTCGCCCTCTACGACGCCCTGTTCGGGCTCGTCTGCTGGGCCTCGTTCGAGTACGTCGTGACCGAGTGACCCCGCAAGGGGCACAATTGCGGGCGGTGGGTCGCTCATACCGGATCCCGCTGCCGGCGCTGTCGGCGGCTGCACTGGGGCTCGTGACGCTCGCGCTCGCGCTCGTCTTCTTCGTCGCGCCGAACGATGCCGACCAGGGATTCTCGCAGCGGATCTTCTACTTCCACGTCTCGATCGCGTTCACCGCGTACGCGTGCTTCATCGTCGGTGCGTGGAAGGCGTTCGTCCATCTCTGGAAGCGCGACCCGCTCGCCGACCTCGAGAGCTACGTCGCGATCCACCAGGGGCTGATCTTCGGCTCGCTCGTGCTGATCACCGGTTCGATCTGGGCGAAGATCTCCTGGGGCCACTGGTGGCTCTGGAGCGAGGACCAGCTCGTGCTCTTCCTCGTCCTGTTCCTCTTCTACGCCGCGTACTTCATGCTGCGCTTCTCGGTCGATCCCGGCCCGCAGCGCGCGAACCTCAGCGCGGTGTATGCGCTCTTCGGCGTCGTGCTGATCCCCGTCAGCTTCCTCGCGATCCGGATCGCGAAAGGCTTCATCCACCCGGTCGTGTTCACGCGGCACGGGCCGAACTTCGGCGGCTGGATCCTCGTCGCCTACTGCGTCTCCCAGGTCGCGCTGCTCGTGCTCGCCTACACGCTCTACCGCGTCGAGCTCGCCGGCAAGCGTCTCGACGAGCGTCTGCGTAGGCTGAGAGAGGTGCTCGCATGACCACCGCCGAGACGTACGTGACCGCTGCGTACTGCGCGGTGTTCGCAATCGTCCTCGTCTACGTCGTGATCATCGCGTTGAAGCTGACGCGGCTCGCGCGCGAGGTCGACGAGCTCGCGCGCCGCGTGGAGGGCGAGCCCGCCGGCGAGCGGGAGAAGGCCGTCGTTGGCTGAGCTCCTGTTCTGGCCGGCACTCCTCTGCTACGGCGAGGCGGCTTTCGGCTATCTCGGCGACGCGCGCCGTCCGGGCGCGGCGGGACGGGCCGCAACGTGGGGCGTGCGGCTGGGCTGGCTCACGCAGACGGCGCTGCTCGGCGTGCAGGCGGCACGCGAGGACGGCTTTCCGTGGGCGACGTGGGCGGGCTCGCTCAACCTGTTCGTCTGGTTCGTCGTCGGCGCGTATCTGATCTGGGGCTGCCGCAAGCCGTACCGGCTGCTCGGCCTCGCCGTGATGCCGCTCGCGGTCGCGCTGCTCGTCGTCGCGCGCGCCGGCGGCGGCACGGGCATCGGCGCCCGCAGCCACTACTCGAACCTGTTCCTCGTGCTGCATGTCGGGCTCGTGCTCGCCGCGTTCGCCGGATTCACGCTCGCCGCAGCGCTCTCGGGGCTCTACCTCTGGCAGGAACGGCGGTTGAAGCAGCGTGCGACGACGATTCTGCGGCGCCCCGCGCCGTCGCTTGCGACGCTCGACCGGCTCGCGGGGCGGACGGTCGCCTTCTCGCTTCCAGCACTGACGCTGGGGATCGCGGTCGGCGTCGTGCGGCTCGCGAGCGACGGAGGCCGCGTCGACGCGCTGATCGCCGTGACGCTCGTGACCTGGGTCGTGTGGGCCGCGTATCTCGTCCTGCGCGTGACGCGCCGCTGGACGGGCCGCCGGGCCGCCTATCTCGCGCTTGCCGGTTTCGCGCTCGTGATCCTCGTCCGGCTGGCGCTTCCCGCGACCCACTTCGCATGAGGCGCCTCGTCCTCGTCGGTACGTCGCATCACCATGCGCCGATCGAGCTACGCGAGCGCGTCGCGCTCGACGCCGAGCATGCTCGGGCCCTTGCCGCGCGGCTCGCGGACGGCGGGGGCGAGGCGGTTTGCCTCTCGACGTGCAACCGGACCGAGCTGTACCTCGTCGGGCCGGACGGCGACGAGGCGGAGCGCGCGGCGGTGGCGGCGCTCGCAGAGGTCGAGCCGGAGGTCGAGCAGGCCCTCTACCGGCTGAGCGATCACGCGGCCGCGCTCCACCTGTTCCGCGTCGCGGCCGGGCTCGACTCGCTCGTGCCGGGAGAAGGCGAGATCCTCGGCCAGGTACGCGCCGCGTACGAGTCGGGGACGACCGGCACGCTGCTCGACCGCGTCTTCCATCAGGCGCTGCACGCCGGCCGCAAGGCGCGGGTGCAGACGGCGATCGGCGAGAGCCCGGCGTCCGTGTCGTCGGCCGCGGCGGCGCTCGCGGAACAGGTCTTCGGCGAGCTCGACGGCCGCGCCATCCTGCTCATCGGCGCCGGGAAGATCAGCGAGCAGGCTGCGCGCAATCTGCTCAGCCGCCGCGCGCGGATCGCGTTCGTCGCGAACCGCTCACTCGACCGGGCCGAGGAGCTCGCAGGCCGTCTCGGCGCCGAGCCGCTGCCGCTCGAGCGGATCGAGGAGGAGCTCGTCACGGCCGACATCGTCGTCGCGTCGACGAGCGCGCCGGGCTACGTCCTCGACGTGGAGACGGTCGCGCGCGCCGTGCGGCAGCGGCGCGGGAGGCAGCTCCTGCTCATCGATCTCGCCGTGCCGCGCGATCTCGATCCGGCGATCCACCACCTCGACGGCTGCTACCTCTACGACATCGACGACCTCGAGGCGATCGTCGCCGAGACGCTGGCGGGGCGTCGCGGCGAGGCCGAGCGGGCCGAGGCGATCGTCGCGGTGGAGGCGGCGAAGTTCCACGAATGGCACGCGTCCCTCGACGTCGTCCCGGAGATCGCCTCCCTTCGCGCCCGCGCGGAGGAGATCCGCGAGGCGGAGCTGCGCAAGGCCGACGCGCTCCTCGGGAGGCTCGACGAGGGCCAGCGCAAGGCGGTCGAGGCGATCACGGCGCAGATCGTGAACAAGCTCCTGCACCTGCCCACCGTGCGTCTGAAGCAGGCGGCTGCAGCAGCCGACGGGGTGCTCTATGCTGAGGCCGTGCGGCACCTGTTCGGTCTCGGCGAGGACGAGCGCTGAAGGTAGGAAAGCTCACCGGACGGCCGCTGCCGCTGCAAGTCCCGACGGCATTCGTCCGCGTCCGGCCGCGCGGCGCCGGCCCCTGCGGGCAGTCGGTTCGACGACGCGAGCGGTGTGCTGATCCGCGTCGGCAGCCGCGGCAGTAGGCTCGCGCTCACGCAGGCCGAGCTCGCCGCGTCACGCCTGCGGGGCCCCGGGATCGAGATCGCGCTCGTTCCGATCACGACTGCGGGCGACCGCGACCGGACGAAGCCGTTCGGTGAGATCGGCTCGCGTGGAGTGTTCGTGAAGGAGCTCGAGGAGGCGCTGCTCGAGCACCGGATCGACGTCGCCGTGCACTCGGCGAAGGACATGACCGCGGCCGATCCGGACGGGTTGACGGTCGGCGCGTATCTCGCGCGGGACGATCCGCGCGACGCACTCTGCGGCGCCGACGCGATCAGGCCGGGCATGCGCGTCGGCACGGCGTCGGCGCGGCGGACGGCTCAGCTGCTCGCGCTCGAGCCGACGCTGTCGATCGAGCCGTTGCGCGGGAACGTCGAAACGCGGCTGCGCAAGCGCGGCGAGCGCGGACTCGACGCGATCGTGCTCGCGGCATGCGGGCTCGACCGGCTCGGGCTCGCAGCCGAGATCGGATTGCGGTTCGAGCCGGAAGACGTGTTGCCGGAAGCCGCGCAGGGTGCGCTCGCGCTTCAGGTGCGTGCCGGGGACGAGCACCTCGTCGCGGCCGCCGACCACGGAGAGACGCGGCGCCGCGTCGAGGCCGAACGCGCCGTGATCGCAGCGGTCGGCGGCGGCTGCCTCGCGCCGGTCGCGGCGTATCACGACGGCACGACGCTGACCGCGCTCGTCGCGGCCGAGGACGGCTCGTGGCTCGAGCGCCGCAGCGGCGGAGACCCCGCCGAGCTCGGCCGCGAGCTCGCCCGGCTCGCCGACGCCCGATGAGGGTTGTCGTCACGCGCGCGCAGGGTCAGGCCGATCCGCTCGCGGATCGGCTTGTCGCGCTCGGGCACGAGGTCGTCCGTTGCCCGTTGATCCGGATCGAGCCGCTCGGCGACGGGCCGATCGACACGGCGCCGTACGACTGGGTCGTGGTCACCAGCCCGAACGGCGCGGCCGAGCTCGCACGACGGCTCGTCGCGCCGCCGCGCCGGCTCGCAGCCATCGGCCCGGGCACCGGTGCCGAGCTGCGCGCGCGCGGGCTCGACGTCGATCTCGTGCCGGCGGAGTCGACGCAGGAAGGTCTCGCGGCCGCACTGCCGCGGCCCGCGGGCCGCGTCCTCGTCGCCGCGGCCGAGGGTGCGCGCCGCGTGCTCGTGGACGAGCTGGGCGCCGACTTCCTGCCGCTGTACCGCACCGTCGAGCTGACGCTCGACGCGGCACCTGTCGGCGACGTCGTGCTGCTCGCCTCGCCGTCGGCGGCGCGTGCGCTCGCCCGCACCGGCTCACGCCTGCCGGTCGTCGCCATCGGCCCGCAGACGGGACAGGCGGCGCGCGAGGCCGGGCTCGACGTCGTCGCCGAGGCAGAGACGCATGATCTCGAGGGATTGCTCGCCGCGGTCGTGGCGCTGACTTAGAGTCGCGCAGAGATGCCCGCCTTCATCACCTTCCTCACCGACTTCGGGCTCGAGGACGACTTCGTCGGCACGTGCCACGGCGTGATCAAGCGCATCGCGCCCGAAGTGGAGATCATCGACATCACGCACGGCATCCGTCCGGGCCGGATCCTCCAGGGCGCGCTCGTGCTCGCGAACACGCTCCAGTACATGCCCGTCGGCGTGCATCTTGCGGTCGTCGATCCGGGCGTCGGCGGCGTACGGCGCGCGCTGGCGCTGCGCGACGCGGCCGGGCGCGCCTACGTCGGGCCTGACAACGGCCTGCTGCTGCCGGCGGCCGACCGCTCGGGCGGCGTCGCCGAGGTGCGTGAGCTCGCGAACCCCGCGTATGCGCTCGGGCCTGTCTCGCGCACGTTCCACGGGCGCGACCTCTTCTCGCCGGCCGCGGCGCATCTCGCCGTCGGGGTGCCGCTGTCCGAGCTCGGCCCGGAGATCGACCCGGACGCGCTCGTCCGTCTCGACCTGCCCGAACCCGACGTCGGCGTGTCGCGCATTCGCGCGACCGTGCTCGCCGTCGACCGCTTCGGCAACACGGCGCTGAATCTGACGCGCGAGCAGCTCGAGTACGCGTCGATCGTGCCCGGCACGCGCGTGGAGCTCTCGGCCCGCGGCGAGCGCTACTTCGCGGTGACGGCGCGCACGTTCGCGGACGCACGGGCCGGTGACCTGATCCTGTACGAGGACAGCTACCGGAACGTCGCCGTGGCGGTGTCGAGCGGCAGCGCGGCCGGCCTGCTCGGGATCGAAGAAGGCAGCGAGCTGCTCATTCAGGTCGACGCGCCGTGAACAGGAGCCAGCGATTCGCCCGGTTCACCACGAACGTCGTCGTGCGCCGGCCGGTGCTGTGGCGCCTGCTGCGCGGACGGGTGCGCGCGATGTTCGACGTGATCGCGCCGACCTGGGAGAAGCGGATCGGGCCCGACCACGTCGCGGCACTCGGGCTCGCGCTCGCCGCGCTCGAGCCGCCACGGCGAGCGCTCGACCTCGGCACCGGCACCGGCATCGCCGCGCAGACGGTCGCGCGCCGTTTCCCGGGCGCCGACGTGATCGGCGTCGATCTCTCGCCGATGATGGTCGCGGAGGCAACGCGGACTCGCCCGCCCGAGCTGGCCGAGCGAGTGCGCTTCGAGGCAGGTGACGCCTCCGCGCTCCGCTTCGACGACCGCGCCTTCGAGCTGGTGACGCTCGCGAACATGATCCCGTTCTTCGACGAGCTCGTGCGCGTGGTTGCGCCCGGTGGCGCGATCGTCATCTCGTTCTCGCTCGGTGCCGAGACGCCGATCTACGTCGAGCCCGAGCGGCTGACGCGTGAGCTCGGACGCCGCGGCTTCACCGACGTCGCCGCCTTTGCGGCGGGCACGTCGACCGCGCTGCTTGCGCGCAGGAGCTGACCCCGGAAGCGCGCGTGCGCTCCCGGGGGCCGAATCGCGGCGAGCGTGGTTCCGTGTTCGGCGTGAAGGTCGAACCTACGGGGTTCGGCAGACGGAGTGCCAGGCCCTACCGGCCCGGCACATGCGCTCTTTGCGAGGAGTTCGTGGCCGCCGCGGCGCACGAACGATGGCGAGGGCCGGACTCGAACCGGCGACACCCCGGTTTTCAGCCGAGTGCTCTACCAGCTGAGCTACCTCGCCAGGTGCGCGTGGAGTCTACCGGCGGGCCACGGCAGCCAGGCGCTCGACGAGGCTGTCGACGAGGTCGCTCTTGAGCAGGACTGCGTCGGCACCCGCCTCCGCCACGGCCTGGTGCAGATCCGGGTCGGTGTCGCCGGTGAACGCGATCAGGCAGAGCTGCGGATGGTCCTTGCGCATGCGCGCCACCGCGGTCACGCCGTCCACCAGCGGCATGTGGATATCGATCACGACCGCGTCGGGGCCGAGCGTCTCCGTGAGCTCGATCGCGTCGAGGCCGTTCGATGCCGCGCCGACCACGGTCAGCTCTGGCTGGTGCTCGATCAGCGGCTCGAGCGACGCGAGGAAGGTCTCGTCGTCGTCCGCGAGTAGGACACGGACCGCTGAAGGATTCGACCCGGCGCTCTGTTCCATCAAGGCGGGGACGTTAGCCTTGTGGCCGTGACCGTGCAAGCACCCGAACGCCGCGTGGCCCTGATCGGCGCGCCCCTCGATCTCGGCGCGGGCCGTCGTGGCGTCGACATGGGCCCGTCGGCGATCCGCTACGCGGGCCTCGAGCAGCATCTCGCGGTGCAGCTCGGCGTCGAGACGGTCGATCTCGGCAACGTCGACGCGCCCGTCGCCGAGTCGACGGACGAGGGCGACACGCGTGCGCGCTTCCTGCGTCCGATCCTCGAGCTGTGCGATCGCGTCGCGCTGCTCGTCGAAGGTGCGAGGCGGGGAGGGCAGACGCCGATCGTGCTCGGCGGCGACCATTCGGTCGCGCTCGGCACGCTTGTCGGCATGGCCGCCGTGAGCGGCCCCGGCGGTGTGCTCTGGATCGACGCGCACGGCGATCTGAACACGCCCGAGTCGTCGCCGAGCGGGAACGTACACGGCATGGCGCTCGCGGCCGCTCTCGGCCTGGGCGGGCCGGCGTTCGCCTATGACGACTGGACGCTGCCGGCGATCGAGTCGGGCCGGCTGGCCCTCGTCGGCGTACGCTCGCTCGACAAGGGCGAGCGGGAGCTGTTGAAGCGGCTGGACGCGAAGGTGTTCACGATGAGCGACGTGGACAAGCTCGGGATCGAGGCGTGTATGCGCGACGCGCTCGCGCACGCCGCCGGCGCCTCGTTTCTGCATGTCAGCCTCGACATGGACGTCGTCGACCCCGACCATGCCCCGGGTGTGGGCACGCCGGTGCGCGGCGGCTTCTCGTACCGCGAGGCGCACCTCGCGATGGAGATCGTCGCGGAATCGGGCCTCGCCGATTCGTTCGACGTCGTCGAGGTGAACCCGGTGCTCGACCGCGAGAATGCGACGGCGAAGCTTGCAGTCGAGCTCGTCGCCTCCGCGCTCGGCGCCCGCATCCTCTAGCTCTGCCGCGCCCGCAGCGTCATAAAAGGATCACGCGCGCGCGCGTGTGCCTTCGGGCCCGACCCGCCCCCTACTCAGGTCGAGCCTAACTCCGGCCGGGCGCCGGCGATAGATGTCCTTCCACGCAGATGTGTGCCGACTTCGTCACGCGGAGAGGAAGCGCGCGACGGTCGACGCGACCTCTTCGTACGCGTCCCACATCACCATGTGCATCCCCGGCACCGCGACGGCTTCGACGCGGCCCTCGTAGGCGGCGAGCTGTTCGTCGCGGACGAGGCCGTACGCCGGCGCGTAGAGCAGCAGCGTCGGCACGCGCAGCGTCTCCGGCGGCGGTGGCTCCGACGCGAGCTCGCCGTAGATCGAGACGGTCGCGGCCTGGCAGGTGCGCCGTCGCAGCCGGCCGTCGCGCATCCGCACGCAGTGCAGCTCGGCGTCCTCGAGCACGAGGGCGCGCGGCGTCGACCCCCCGTCCCCGCGGCGGTCGGCGTAATCGTCGGGCGAGTCGTAGACGGCGTCCTGGCGCTCCTTCTCCGCCGCGTCCTGCGCGACCCCGGGAAGAACCTGGATCGCCGGGTCGAGCAGAACCGCCCGGCGCATCCGCTCGGGGTGCAGAGCGGCCAGCTCCAGCACGAGCCGTCCGCCGAAGGAGTGGCCGACCCAGTCGGCCTGCGCGAGCCCGAGCGCATCCACCGTGTCGATGAGGTCGCCGACGTGCGTCGGGAACGTCCACGGCGGCTCGTAGTCCGAGCGGCCGTGCCCACGCAGGTCGGGCGCGATCACGCGGAACTCGGTCCACCGCTCCTCCGCCAGCCGGCGGTAGCGCTCGCCGTGGCCGGTGACGCCGTGCAGGCAGACGACGGGCGGCGCCGCCGGGTCACCCCACTCGTGAACATGCAACTCCATCCTTCGCTACCCCTCCTCGCCGTTGCCGGAGGGACGGTAGTACGTCCGGCCCTTCAGCTCGTCGGGGAGGTGATCGACGTCGAATCCGCGCGGGTCGTCGTGCGGGTAGATGTAGCCGTCGCCGTGACCCAGCTTGCGGCCGTAATAGCTGCCGTCGCGCAGCGACTTCGGCGGCTTGACGTTCCCGTGCTCGCGCACGTCGGCGAGCGCCTCGTTGATCGCGACGTAGCTCGCATTCGACTTCGGCGCGCGCGCGAGATAGATCGCCGCCTGCGACAGGTTCAGCCGCGCCTCTGGAAGCCCGACGTGCTCGACCGCCTGCGCAGCGGCGACGGCGACGAGCAGCGCGCGCGGATCGGCATTGCCGATGTCCTCGGATGCGAGCACGATCATTCGCCTCGCGATGAAGCGCGCGTCCTCACCGCCTTCGAGCATCGCGGCGAGGTAATAGACGGCTGCGTCGGGATCGGATCCCCGCATCGACTTGATGAACGCCGACGTGAAGTTGTAGTGCGCATCGGCGGCCTTGTCGTAGACAACAGGACGTTTGCGCGCGGCGTCCTCGATGTGCGCCTCCGCGAGCGGCACGCCTTCCGCGCGCGCGGTCTCGAATGCGAGCTCGACGATGTTCAGGGCGTTGCGCGCGTCGCCGCCGCTTCGTCGCGCGGTCAGCGCAACGAGCTCGGCGGACATCTCGGCTCCGACCTCGGCCGCTCCGCGCCGCACGATCTCCTCCACCTCGTCCGGCGTCAGCGGCTCGAGCTCGTAGATCTGGCAGCGAGAGAGGAGCGCGGAGTTCACCTCGAAATACGGGTTCTCGGTCGTCGCGCCGAGCAGCGTCACGAGCCCTTCCTCGACCGCCGGCAGCAGCGCGTCCTGCTGCGCCTTGTTGAAGCGGTGGATCTCGTCGAGGAACAGGATCGTGCGCCGGCCGCCGGTGCCGAGACGCTCGCGGGCGAGCGCGAGCACTTCGCGTACGTCCTTCACGGTCGCCGACACCGCCGAGAGCTCCTCGAACGCCGCGCCGGTGGATGTCGCGACGATGCGGGCCAGCGTCGTCTTCCCGGAGCCCGGCGGCCCGTAGAAGATCGACGAGCGGACGCGGTCCTCCGCGATCGCGAGCCGCAGCGCCGACCCCTCGCCGAGCATCTGCGTCTGGCCGACGAAGTCGTCCAGCGTGCGGGGCCGGAGCCGCTGCGCCAGGGGCGCGAGCTCGCCGGCGCGCTGCGCCGCCGCATCCGAGAAGAGGTCGGGCATGGCGCAAGTATGCTCCGGCGCGTGGCCGTGACCAGCCTTCGCGGCGAGGTGACCGACCTCCTCAGCCGGCTCATCCGTGTCGACACCACGAATCCGCCGGGCAACGAGACGGCGGCTGCCGAGCTCCTGCGCGACTACCTGGTGGCGAACGGCGTGCAGTGCGAGCTGATCGCGCGCGTGCCCGAGCGAGCGAATCTCGTCGCTCGGATCCCGGGCCGCGGCGACGGGCCGACGCTGCTCCTGCTCTCGCACACCGACGTCGTCCTCGCCGATCCCGGCGAATGGTCGGTGCCCCCGTTCTCAGGCGAGGTGCGGGACGGCGAGATCTGGGGTCGCGGTGCGCTCGACATGAAGGGCCAGGTCGCGGCCAACGCGGTCGCGATGGCGTCGCTCGCCCGCGAGGGGTTCGAGCCCGCAGGCGACCTGATCTTCGCCGCCACCGCCGACGAGGAGGTGGGCGACGACTTCGGTCTTTCCTGGCTCTGCCACGAGCACCCCGACGCGGTGCGCTGCGACTACGCGGTCAACGAGGGCGGCGGCGACCGCCTCGAGCTCGGCAAGGCCGTCTACCTGTGCTCGACCGCCGAGAAGATGACCTCGCCCTTCAAGCTCTCCGTGCACGGGCGCGCAGGCCACGCGTCGATGCCCGCGATTGCCGACAACGCGCTCGTGAAGGCGGCACGCCTGATCACCCGGCTCGCCGACTACCGGCCGGAGCCGCAGCTCCAGCCCGAGGCCGAGGCGTTCCTGCGCGCCGTGCTCGGCGAGGTGCCGTCACCGGAGACTGCGGTCGAGCGCGCACGCGCGGTGCATCCGGCCGCCGCGGAGATCATCGAGCCGCTGCTCGCGCCGACATTCTCTCCGACGATGGTCTCCGCGTCGCGCAAACGGAACGTGATCCCGGCGCTCTGCGAGATCGACGTGGACTGCCGGCTCCTTCCCGGTCAGCAGCCGCAGCTCGTCGAGCCGCTCGTGCGTGCCGTGCTCGGTGACGACGTGGCGTACGAGCTCGAGTGGCTCGAAGGGTGGGGCGGCACGCGCTCCGCGCTCGACACGCCGTTGTGGGCCGCTGTCGAGTCGTTCGTCGAGCGGTGCGAGCCCGACGCGGTGGCGGTTCCGATCTGCTGCGCGGGCTTCACCGACAGCCACTGGCTGCGCGACGCGTTCGGCACCGTCGCGTACGGGTTCTTCCCCGCGCGCACGATGCCGCCCGAGGTGGCGGCCCAGCTGATCCACTCCAACGACGAGCGCGTTCCGGTGGACGACCTCGAGCTCGGGCTGGACTGGCTGCGCCACGCCGCCCGCACCGTCTGCGGGTGATCGTCGAGCTCGAGTCCCCGGCGCAGCTCGAGCCGGCGCTCGCCGCGGAGGGCTTCTTCGGCCGCGACGACGTCGTCGCGCGCGTCTACATCGGCTACGGCTGCTCCGACCGGCTGCGCCGCGTTGCCATGCCTGCCCCACCCGAGCCGTGTCCGCTGCCGGCGGTCGCCTACTCGATCGAGCCGCTCGACAAGCGGCCGCGCACAGCGGGCCGCTATGCGGTCGGCGACTGGCGAACGAGTTGGAGCGAGCCTGCATATGCGGCCGCGGTCGATGCAGTCCGGGCCGCGATCGCGGAGGGGGACGTCTACCAGGTCAACCTCGTGCAGCACTTGTGCGCCGAGTTCGACGGAGACCCGGCCGGCCTTACGCTCGCGCTCGCGCCGCTGCGGCCGCTCGAGCCGGAGCCGCTGGTGGGCGCCGGGTGGGCGATCGTGTCCGCGTCGCCGGAATTGCTGCTCTCGCGGCGCGGCTGCCGTGTCTGGACGTCGCCGATCAAGGGCACGCGTCCCGCAGGCGTTGCCATCGAATCGGCGAAGGACGCCGCCGAGCACGTGATGATCGTCGACCTCGAGCGCAACGACCTCTCGCGTGTCTGCGGCGCGGGCACGGTGCACTGGCCGGAGCTGCTCGCCGAGCAGCAGCTGGCCGGAGTGACGCATCTCGTCGCGACCGTCGAGGGCGAGATGCGACCGGAGGTCACGTTGACGGAGCTGCTCGACGCCGTGCTGCCCGGCGGCTCGGTCACCGGCTGTCCGAAGATCGCGGCCCTCGACGTGATCGCCGCCCTCGAGCCGGTCGGCCGCGGCGCGTCGATGGGCGCGCTCGGCCGCATCCATCCGAACGGCGACCTCGATCTCGCGCTCACGATCCGCACGTTCGCGGTCGCGGAGGGGCTGCTCCACCTCTGGGTCGGGGGCGGCATCGTGTGGGACTCCGATCCGCTCGGCGAGGTCGAGGAGTCGTGGGTGAAGGCGAGGCCGCTGCTCGCAGCGATCGGCGCGCCGCTGCCGGTGCCGGTGCCGTGACGCTGCTCGCCGTCGTCGAGCTCGGCCGCGGGCTCGTGTCCGCCGACGAGCCCGTCCTCTATGCCGACGACGAGGGCGTGCTGCGCGCCCGCGCGGTGTTCGAGACGTTGCGCGTGTACGGCGGCAAGCCGTTCCGGCTCGACGATCACCTCGACCGCTTCGCCGTCTCGGCTGCACGGGTCGGGCTGCGTGCGCCCGATCGCGCCGCGTTCGCCGAGGCGTCTGCGCAGGCCTTGGCCGCGGCTGCTGCACCGGACGCCGTGCTGCGCCTGCTCTGGACGGCGGGGCGCGAGGGGGCGAACCGCCCGCTCGGGCTCGTGCTCGTCTCGTCGCTGCCGCCTGACCTCGAGGTACTGCGGGCACGCGGGCTGCGCGTCGCAACCGTGCCGTGGGCTCCCGGAGCGCTCGCGGGCGCGAAGTCGACGAGCTACGCGGAGAACCTTGCTGCGCGGGACGACGCCGCCCGGCGCGGCGCGGACGACGCGCTGCTCGTCGCGGCGGACGGCACGGTGCTCGAGGCGCCGACCGCGAACGTGTGCTGGCGCGAGGGCGAACTGCTGCTGACGCCGACCCTCGACCTGCCGATCCTCGCAGGCGTGACCCGGGCGACCGTGCTCGAGCTCGCGCCGGCCGCCGGCTACCGCGTCGAGGAGGGGTCGTTTCCGCTCGGGCGCCTGGCCCGCGCCGACGAGGTCTTCCTCTGCTCCTCGGTGCGCGAGGTGATGGCGGTGGTCGCGATCGACGGCGAGCAGGTCGCCACGGGGGCCCCGGGGCCGGCCGCAACCTCGCTCCAGCGCGCGCTGCGCGAGGCGGCTGGCTACCCTCTTCCTCAGTGAGCGACGAAAAGATCCGGCTCGGCGGCATGGCGCTCGGAAACGGCGTGCTCGTGCACGGCCCCAATTCGTGGGCGTGCGCGATCCGCCATCCGGACGGCCGCATCGAGGTCGCGTCGGCGCGCAAGCGGTTGCGCGCGGCCAACGTGACGAACCCGCTGATGCGCGGGCCGGCCCGGATGCTGGAGGCGATGTCGCTTCTGCCACAGGTGAAGCGGAAGCTGCCGGACGCGCAACTGCCGATGCAGAATCGGCGCGTGCTCGCGTCGATGGTCGGCGTCGCGGTCGCCGCGCGCGGGATCCGCGAGTCGAGTCGCCTGCGTCCCGCGGCGCAGGAGCTGCTCTCGGGCCTGCTCGCGCTCGCGCCTGCGGCGTTCGCGCTGCGAGGCTCTGAGCTGGCGGCGTATCACGGCGCCGAGCACATCTCGATCGGCACGTACGAGCACGGCGCCGGTGCGACGCGGGAGCACGAGCGCTGCGGCGGCCATCTACTCGGCCCGCTCGTCGCTACGACCGCGGTGGGCAACGTGCTCGCCGGCATGGCACCGGAGCGTCTGCGCAACCGCGCGCGCGCGGCCGCGCAGTTCGGTGCGCTCGCAGCCGCGACCGAGATCTTCGGCTGGATGACACGGAATCCCGGCAACGTTGTTGCGCGCGCGCTCGCGAAGCCGGGGCACGAGCTCCAGCATCGGCTCTCGACCGTGGAGCCAACGCCGGCGCAGATCGATGTCGCCGAGGCGGCGCTCGCAGCGTGCCTCCAGCTCGAGCATGGCGCAGGCTAAAGCGACGCGGACGCGGCTTCCGCCGGAGATCTTCGATCTGCCGGTCGAGAAGATGCGGGCCGGCTGGTACACCGACGCATACTTCAACTACGCGCGTGAGACGCTGCTGGGCGACGGACGGCATCCGCACGTGGTCATGCAGGTCTTCCAGAGGAAGGACGCGTGGCTCGGCGGCATGGACGAGGCGATCGCGATCCTCAAGCTGTGCGCGCACGAGCGCGAAGGCCTCGAGATTCGCGCGCTCTACGACGGCGACCGGATCGAGCCGTGGGAGACGGTGATGACGATCGAGGGCGACTACACGACGTTCGCCCATCTCGAGACGGTCTACCTCGGCACGCTCGCGCGGCGCACGCTGATCACGACGAACGTCGTGCACGTGCTCGACGCGGCGAACGGCAAGCCGGTGATCTTCATGCCGGCGCGTCACGATCACCATCGTGTGCAGACGGGCGACGGCTACGCGGCCTACGTCGGCGGCCAGGTGACCGGGACGGAGGTCGGCGTCACCACGGACGAGCAGGCTTCGTGGTGGGGCGGGCGCGGCATCGGCACCGTGCCGCACTCGCTGATCGCGTCGTATGGAGGCGACACGGTGCTCGCAGCGAAGAAGTTCGCGGAGTGGGCGTCGCCCGACATGAATGTCACCGTGCTCGTCGACTTCGAGAACGACTCCGTGCGCTCCGCGCTCGAGGTGGCCGACGCACTCGGCGACCGGCTCTGGGGCGTCCGGCTCGACACCTCCGAGGCGCTCGTCGACCGCTGCCTCTGGGACGAGATGGGCGACTTCAAGCCGACCGGCGTGAACGAGCGGCTCGTGTG
>DATCBP010000067.1:0-30947 GCA_036511815.1 Gaiellaceae bacterium | reverse complement strand
GGCCACGGCAGCGCGGCGCCGTACGGCTGCCCCGGGTCCGCGGTTGCGAGCACGAGGGTGTCGCCGTCCTCGTCGCGCTCACGCAGCTCGCGCAGCCGCTCGACCGCGCCACCGAGTGCGAACTGCGCGCCGCCGAGCCCTTCGACGAAGTAGCCGCGCCGGCAGAGGCCGAGCGTCTCGAGCGCGCGCAGCTCCGCGTAGACGGCGCCGTAGCCGCCGGCGATGCCCTCGCCGCGGACGCTGTCGCGCGTGACGATCCCCTGCCGCTCGAGCAGTAGCTCGGCGAGCGCGCGCCGCTCCGGCTCGCCGCCGACGAAGAGCGCGGCCGCCGGCGACCAGCGGCCCTGCGTCGCGGTCACGGCGCCCACGCGCGCGCGGGAAAATCGCCGGGCGCGCCGGTCGGGCCGGGGCGCCTGGTAGCGGCGCTCGGCGCGCAGCGGAGACCACGCGTCGTTCGTCACCTCGCCGGCCCAGACGAGATCCCAGAGCGCCGGCAGCGCGATCGCATCGTCGAGCTCCGTGGCCGCGAGCAGGTCGTGCCAGAACAGCGCGCCGCCGGCGAGCGCGGCACGGATCCGCTCGTGTTGCTCCTCGGCCGGCTCCGGCGCAGCTCCCGGCTTTCCCAGGACGGGCGCGTCCTCGCGGAAGAAGACGGCGACGCGGTCGAGGCCGGCTCCGGCCCAGACGAGCTCGCCGGACGCGCACAGCTGATCGAGCTGCTCCGGGCGGTAGTTCGGCACGCGGCGCGGCAGCACCTCCGACTCCCAGAGCGACACCGGCAGCGCAAGCCCCTGAAGCGGAATCAGCGCCTCGCGCAGCGACGCCCGCCGGTCGATCCCGTGCCAGTGCGGCAGGAACCGGCCGAGCGCCGCCTGCTCCGCCGGCTCGACCTCGCGCCGCAGCGCGGCGAGCGACGCGCGCCGCAATCGCCGCAGCACGTCCGGGTCGCACCATTCGCGCTCGACGCCGTCGGGGCGGAGCTCGCCGCGCACGAGCTTCTCCTCGCGCTCGAGCGCGCGCAGGTGCGGCTCGACGTCGACGCCGAGCCAGGCTTGCGCTTGCGCAGACGTGAACGGCCCGCGCCCGCGCGCGTACCGCTGCACGAGCTGGCGCAGCGACTCGGGGCCGCCTTCGAGGTAGGCCTCCGGCAGCCCGGACGGCGGCATCACGCCGAGCGCGTCGCGGTAGCGGCCCGCATCCTCGACCGCGATCAGCCGCTCCTCCCCGGCGACGCGGACGCGGATCGCGCGCCGCTCCGCCTCGAGGATCGCCGCGTGCGCCTCGTCGAACTCGCCCACACGCAGGTCGCCGCGCAGGCGCAGGAGGTCGTGCAGGTGGTCGGGGTTCTTCGCATCGGGTCGCAGCGACACCTCGACCTCTGCGAGCGCGGTGCGGTCGATCAGCTCGCGCAGCTCCTCCTGGCCGAGCAGCTCGCGCAGCAGGTCGCGGTCGAGCGACAGCGCCTGCGCGCGGCGCTCCGCCGGCGGCGTGTCGTCCTCGTACATGTACGTGGCGATGTAGTCGAAGAGCAGCGACGCCGCGAACGGCGACGCCGAGCCCGTCTCGACGTCGACGAGGTCGATCGTGCGCGTGCGCAGGCCGTGCAGCAGCGTCTTCAGCGCCGGCAGGTCGAACACGTCCTGGAAGCACTCGCGGTACGTCTCGAGCACGATCGGGAAGCTCGCGTACTTGCGCGCGACCTGCAGGAGGCCCTGCGCCTTCAAGCGCTGCTGCCAGAGCGGGGTGCGCTCGCCCGGCCGCCGGCGCGGGATCAGCAGCGCGCGGGCGGCGTTCTCGCGGAAGCGCGCGCCGAACAGTGCCGTCTGCCCCACCTCGGCGAGCAGCAGCTCGTCGAGCTCCGCCGCGTCGAGCAGCAAGAGATCGGTCGATGGCGGCGAGTCGGCGTCGGGAAGGTGGAAGGCGATGCCGTCGTCCGACCAGATCGACTGCACCTCGATCCCGAGCGAGTCGCGCAGGCGCGCGCCGACCGCCATCGCCCACGGCGCGTGCACGCGCGCGCCGAACGGCGACAGGATGCAGATCCGCCAGTCGCCGATCTCGTCACGGAAGCGTTCGACCACGACGGTGCGGTCGGACGGGACGACGCCGGTCACCTTCTCCTGCTCGCGCAGGAATACGAGGAGATTCCGCGCGGCACGCTCGTCGAGGTCGGGCGTCAAGCGCTCGAGCGCGCGCGCGTCGTCGAGCGCGAGGATCTCGCGGGAGAAGCGGCCGATCGCCTCGCCGAGCTCGTAGGGCCGGCCGACGCCCTCGCCCTTCCAGAACGGCACCGATCCGGGCACGCCCGGCGCGGGCGAGACGAGCACGCGGTCGCGCGTGATCTCCTCGATCCGCCACGCCGAGGCACCGAGCAGGATCACCTGCCCCGCGCGCGTCTCGTACACCATCTCCTCGTCGAGCTCGCCGACACGCCCGCCTCCGTCGACGAGGAAGACGCCGAACAGTCCGCGGTCGGGGATCGTGCCTGCGTTCGTGACCGCGAGCCGCCGCGCACCCTGCCGGCCGCGCACGACACCCGCGGTGCGGTCCCAGATGATGCGCGGGCGCAGCTCCGCGAACTCGTCCGACGGGTAGCGGCCGGCGAGCATGTCGAGCACGTTCTCGAGCTGCAGGCGCGAAAGATCGGCGAACGGATATGCGCCGCGCACGAGCTCGTGCAGCTCCGCGACCTCGATCTCCTCCTCTGCGCAGATTGCGACGATCTGCTGCGCGAGCACGTCGAGCGGGTTGCGCGGAATCTGCGTCTCCTCGATCGCTCCCTCGCGCATGCGCGCGACCACGACGGCAGACTCGAGCAGGTCGGCGCGGAACTTCGGAAAGATCCGTCCCTTCGAGACCGCGTCGAGCGTGTGCCCGGCCCGGCCGATCCGCTGCAGCCCGCGCGCGACCGACTTCGGCGACTCGACCTGGATCACGAGGTCGACAGCGCCCATGTCGATGCCGAGCTCGAGCGACGAGGTCGCGACGAGGCACGGGATCCGCCCCGCCTTCAGCTCCTCCTCGATCAGCACGCGCTGTTCGCGCGCGAGCGAGCCGTGGTGCGCGCGCGCGATCTCCTCCTCCGCGGCCTCGTTGAGACGCAGCGCGAGCCGCTCGGCGAGACGGCGGTTGTTGACGAACACGATCGTCGAGCGGTGCGCGCGCACGAGCTCGAGCAGCGCCGGATAGATCGACGGCCAGATCGAATGCGCGTCGTAGCCCTCCTCGCGGCTCGTGCCGGGCTCGCGCATGTCCTCCACCGGCACGACAACCTGCACGTCGAGCTGCTTCGCGACGCCCGCGTCGACGAGCTCGATCGGACGGCCGCCCGAGACGAAGCGGCCGATCTCCTCGAGCGGGCGCTGCGTCGCCGAGAGCGCAATGCGCTGCACCGGATGCTCGACGAGCCGCTGCAACCGCTCGAGCGAGAGCGCGAGATGCGCGCCGCGCTTCGTTCCCGCAACGGCGTGCACCTCGTCGAGGATCACCGTGTCGACGGAGCGCAGAAGCTCGCGCGCGCGCGACGTCAGCAACAGGAAGAGCGACTCGGGCGTCGTGATCAGGATGTCCGGCGGCTCGCGCAGCATCGCCGCGCGCTCCTTCTGCGGCGTGTCGCCGGTGCGCACGGCGACGCGCAGCTGCGACTGGAGCCCGGCCAGCGGGCCGCGCAGGTTCCGCTCGACGTCGTAGTTCAGCGCCTTCAGCGGCGAGACGTAGAGCACGCGTAGTCCGGCCTCGGGCGCCGGCGTGAGCCGGTCGATCGCGTAGAGGAAGGCCGCGAGCGTCTTTCCGGAGCCGGTCGGAGCCTGGATCAGCGTGTTCCCGCCGGCCGCGATCACCGGCCAGCCCTGCGCCTGGGCGGGCGTCGGCGCGTCGAACGTCCGCTCGAACCAGGCCCGCGTCGGAGCCGAAAAGACGGTGAGCGGATCCACGCGGTCAGCGTACCGCGGCGGTTTAGGATCGGGTCGTGGCCACGCCCGACCGCCTCTATTTCACGGACGACGACGAGGCCTGCGAGCTGATCGCCCGCGACCCGTTCGCGCTGCTCGTCGGCTTCGCGCTCGACCAGCAGGTGACGGTGCCGACGGCGTTCGCCGGGCCGCTGAAGATCAAGCAGCGGCTCGGCACGCTCGACCCGAAGAAGATCGCCGCCACCGACCCGGCCCGCGTCGAGGCCGCGTTCCGCGAGAAGCCGGCCGTCCACCGGTTCCCGGGCGCGATGGCCGCGCGCGTCCACGAGCTCGCGGCGACAATCGCGGACGAGTACGGGGGCGACGCCGGCCGCGTGTGGGGCGAGGCGACGGACGGCGCCGAGCTGAAGAAACGGATCGCCGCGCTTCCCGGCTTCGGCGAGATGAAGATCAAGAGCCTCGGCGCGGTGCTCGCGAACCGCTACGGCGTCGAGGCCGCGCGGGCGCTCGTGCCGAAGCATCCGACGCTCGGAGACGTCGACTCGCCGCAGGCGCTCGCCGACTACCAGGCCGCGAAGCGCGCGTACAAGACGAAGCAGCGCAGGCAGGCGTCCTGATCGAGCTCCGCACGCTCACCGACGGCGGCCAGCCGCCCGAGGAGACGGCCGAGGCGCTCGCCGCGTTCGTCGCGGCCGCGCAGCACACGCTCGAGATCGCGATCTACGACTTCCACCTCCCCGACACGCTCGCCCCGATCGTCGAGGGCGCGCTCGCCGCGGCTGCCAAGCGCGGCGTCGCCGTGCGGCTCGCGTACAACGTCGACTGCGCCAAGCATGCGCCCGTGTCGGCGCCGCCCAGCACGGATCCGGAACGCGTCGAGGCACTCCCGTTTCCCACCGCGGCGATTCCCGGCATCCCCGACCTGATGCACCACAAGTACGTGATCCGCGACCAGGCCTCGGTGTGGACCGGCTCGACGAACTGGACGCACGACTCGTGGACGCGCGAGGAAAACGTGATCGTCACCGCCGACTCGACAGAGCTCGCGGCGCGCTACGGCGTCGACTTCGAGCAACTGTGGACGCGGCGCAACGTCATGCACAGCGGCAAGGTCGACACGGCGCCGCTCCAGGTCGGCGACGTCACGGTGCGCCCCTGGTTCTGCCCCGGGCGCGGCGACCGGCTCGCCCACCGGATCGCGAAGGCGATCGGCACGGCCACGCGCCGAATCCGCATCGCGTCGCCGGTGATCTCGTCGGGCCCGATCCTCGGCACGCTCGCCCAGGTGGCCACGGACGGCCGCGTCGACGTCGCCGGCGTGATCGACCGCACGCAGGTGCTCGAGGTGCTCCGCCAGTGGGAGGCGAACGGCAACTCCGGCTGGAAGGAGCCGCTGCTGCGCACGGTGCTGACGCGGGCGCCGTTCACCGGCAAGCGCTCGACCCCGTATGCGCCCGGCTCGGTGCACGACTACATGCACGCGAAGGTCACCGTGGCGGACGATCTCGTCTTCGTGGGCAGCTTCAACCTCTCCCACTCCGGCGAGCTGAACGCAGAGAACGTGCTCGAGATCGCCGACGCCGGGCTCGCCGACCGGCTGGCCGCGTTCATCGACGCAGTGCGGGCGCGGTATCCGGCGCTCGACCTGACCTAAGCCCGCAACTACGATCCGGTCCGGTCCGCCGTGCCGCTGCGTTCCTATTACCCGCAATACCGCGCCACGGGGCTGGCTCTCCTCGGGCTTGCCGTCACGTTCGGCGTGATGTTCGGCTTGCACCAGACCGCCAACCTGGGCGCCGTCGGGTTGGCCCCGTGGATCGGACTGATCGGCTTCGACGCCGGCTTCGCTGCCGGAGTCGCAGCCGCGGGCGCGTCGACCGGTCTGTGGCTGCTCGCCGCCTCGCGCGACAACGTACACGTGTCGGCGATGCAGATCGCCGTCCGGTTCGGGTATCTCGCGCTACTCGGTGCGGGAGCCGGCCTGTTCGGCCGTCGCCTGCGGGCGAGCGAGCGCGCCCACGGCTCGATCGCGGCGCTCCAGTCCGCGTTGATCGACTCGACGCTCGACGGCATCTGCCTCACGGATGCCGACGGCAACATCCTCATCTCGAACGCGCCGCTGCGACGGCTCGGCTTCGAGCTCGGCATGCCGCCGTACGGCACGGTTCCGGAGCGGCTGCTCGCGATCGCTCCGCGCCTGGTGGATCCCGGGCGCTACCGCGCGCGGATGCTCGAGATCGCGCAATCTCCCGGCGAAGAGACGAGCGACGAGTTCGAGCTAGCGAGCACCGGACGCGCGTTCGTGGGCTTCACGGCGCCGGTGTCCGACCCGGGCGGAGGCTTCGCCGGCCGCATCTGGACGCTGCGCGAGGTCACCGCCGACCGCGAGCTGAACCGCATGCGGGACGCGTTCGTCGCCACCGTCTCGCACGAGCTCCGCACGCCGCTCACGTCGATCTCGGGCTTTCTCGAGATGATGCAAGACGAGGAGACCGGTCTCGGCGACGAGGGACGCAGCTACCTCGAGGTGATCCGCCGGAGCACCGAGCGACTGCACCACCTCGTCGAGGACCTGCTGCTGATCGCGCAGATCGAGGCGCGGCGCATCGAGCTCGAGCTCGAATCGTTCGACCTGCGCGAGCTCGTCGAGCAGTCGGTCGAGGCGATGCGGCCCGCGGCGGCGGCGAAGCGCGTCGCGGTCGAGATCGTCGGCGACCGGCTGCCGGCGATCGTCGCCGACCGGTTGCGCATCACCCAGGTGCTCGACAACCTCGTCTCGAACGCGCTCAAGTTCACGGACGGCGGCGGTACCGTCACCGTCTCCGTTCGGAGGGACGGCGATGCGGCCAGTGTCACCGTCGCCGACGACGGGATCGGCATCCCGGCCGGCGAGCAAGGGCAACTCTTCTCGCGTTTCTTCCGGTCGAGCAGCGCGACGGAGCGCGCGATTCCCGGCACGGGGCTCGGACTCGCGATCTCCCGGGCGCTCGTCGAGCAGCACGGGGGCACGATCTCGCTCGAGAGCGATGAAGGGGAGGGAACCCGCGTTACTGTGACGCTGCCGCACCGCCGCTGATGAGACGCCCCTTGCTCCCACTCGCCTGCGCGACCGCACTCCTCCTCGGCGGCGCGGCGGCGCACGCGACGCCGCTGCCCGGCGCGGCGCACTGCACGATCTTCCCCGCGAACAACGCGTGGAACACACGCGTCGACACGCTCCCGGTGGCGCCGAACTCGGCACAGCTGATCGCGTCGATCGGATTGTCCACGGGCCTCCATCCCGACTTCGGCTCCGGCCTCTACGACGGGCAGCCGATCGGGATTCCGTTCGACATCGTCTCGAAGTCGACGCCGCGGTCGCGCGTCTCGTTCGACTACGCGGACGAGTCGGACAGGGGGCCGTATCCGATTCCGACGCCGGTGCACATCGAAGGCGGGAACAAGTCGAGCGGCGACCGGCACGCGTTGTTGATCGACAAGGACGCGTGCAAGCTCTACGAGCTGTACGCGCTCTACCCGAAGTCCGGCGGCTGGAAGGCCGGGTCGGGCGCGATCTGGAGCCTCACCTCGAACAAGCTACGCCCCGCCGGCTGGACGTCGGCCGATGCAGCCGGGCTGCCGATCTTCCCCGGGCTCGCGCGCTACGACGAGGTCGCGCGCGGCGTGATCGACCACGCGCTCCGCTTCACGGTGGAGCACACGCGCATGGCCTACGTGTACCCGGCGCGGCACTACGCGTCGAGCTCGAACGATCCGTCGCTGCCGCCGATGGGCACGCGTGTGCGGCTGAAGGCGAGCATCGACATCTCCGGCTTCCCGCGCCAGGCGCGCATCGTCCTCCAGGCGCTGAAGACGTACGGGATGATCGTCGCCGACAACGGGTCGAACTGGTACATCAGCGGCGCGCCGAACCCGCAATGGAACAACGACGACCTGCATTCGCTCGGACGCATCACCGGCGCCGACTTCGAGGTCGTCGACGTGCCGCCGCCGCACTAGGCCGCCGGCAAGGCGTCACGTCTCCGTGGCGGTGCCTGGCACCGTGAGGGCCTCGCGCACGGCGGCGACGGCTGCGGCGACGGCGCGCTGCTGCGCGGCCTCGCTGTAGTACGCGGCGTGCGGCGTCACGATCAGGTTCGGCGCCGACGGCGGCACGGTGGGCGGCTCGGCCGGCAGCACGTCGAGGGCGGCGCCGCCGAGGCGGCCCTCTCGGAGCGCGGCGACGACGGCGTCGAGGTCGACGACCGCTCCGCGCGACGTGTTGACGAGCAGCGCATCGGGCCGCATCAGCGCGAGCGCGCGTGCGCCGACCAACCCGCGCGTCTGCGCCGTCAGCGGCACGTGCAACGTCACCGCGTCGCACGCGCGCAGCAGCTCGGCGAGCGGTGCGGCGCGCACGCCGTCGCAGCGGCTCTCGACGACGTCGTTCGCCCACACCTCCGCCCCGAGCGTACGCACACGCGACGACACCGCGCCGCCGATCCGGCCGTGGCCGACGATCCCGACGCGCAGGCCGCCGAGCGTCCGCAGCGGGCCGGCCGCCTTCGCGTCCCAGCCGCCCGCGGCGACCGAGCGGTCGAGCGCGACGATGCCGCGCAGCAGCGCGAACAGGAGCGCGAGCGTATGGTCGGCCACCTCCTCGGTGCAGTAGTCGGGGACGCTGCGCACGACGATCCCGCGCGCCTGTGCCGCCTCGACGTCGACATGGTCGAAGCCGACGCTCGCGGTTGCGACGATCCGCAAGGCCGGCAGCCGTCCGATCAGCTCGGCGCCCACCGGTGCGCGTGGCGTTGTCAGGATCGCGGCGACGTCGTCCGCCGGCTCGTCGACGACGTCGAGGCCGTCGAGCGCCTGGGGCGGGAACCGCTCGCCGAGGACGAGAACCTTCACGACTCGACGAGCGAGAGGAACCGCTTCGTCCGCTCTTCGCGCGGCGACGAGAAGAACTCGTCGGGAGGCGCCTCTTCGACGATCCGGCCCTCGTCCATCATCAGCACCGAGCTCGCGACGTGATGCGCGAACCGCAGCTCGTGCGACACGACCACCATCGTCATTCCCTCGCCCGCGAGCGACTCCATCACGTCGAGCACTTCGCGCACGAGCTCGACGTCGAGCGCCGAGGTCGGCTCGTCGAAGAGCATCGCCTTCGGCCGCATCACCAGCGCGCGCGCGATCGCGACGCGCTGCTGCTGGCCGCCGGAGAGCTCGTCCGGATATTGCGCGGCCTTGTCGGCGAGCCCGACGCGCCCGAGGAACTCGAGCGCGTGCTCGCGCGCCTCGCGTTTCGGCAGCTTGCGTACCTCGACGAGCCCGCACATCACGTTCTCGAGCGCGGTCATGTTCTGGAAGAGGTTGAAGCGCTGGAAGACCATGCCGACCTCGCCCGGCTCCGGGCGCCGGTCCTCGAGCAGCACCTCGCCGCGGTCCGGCTCCTCGAGCAGCGCGAGGCAGCGCAACAGCGTCGACTTGCCGGAGCCGGAGGGCCCGATGATCACCTTCACCTGGCCCGGCGCGACCTCGAACGTGACGCCGCGCAGGACCTCGAGCTCGTCGTACCACTTCGTCACGTCGTACGCGCGAAGCACGCTCATCGCGCGTCGTGGGAGATCGCGGGCACGGCCGGCGCGACGACGCGACGCTTGCGGCCGCGCGACGTGAACGTGAACCGCTTCTCGAGCCGGCTCTGCAGCACCATCAGCACCGACACGATCACGAGGTAGTACAGCGCGGCCGCCGCGAACGCCTCCTGGTAGCTGAAGGTTGTGGAGTAGAAGTTCTGCGCTGCGGTCAGCAGCTCCGTCACGGAGATCACCGACGCGAGGCTCGTCAGCTTGAGCAGCGTGATGAACTCGTTGCCCATCGGCGGGATCACGATTCGCACCGCCTGCGGCACGACGATCCGGCGCAGGATGCGGCGGCGGCTCATCCCGAGCGCGCGTCCGGCAAGCTCCTGGCCCGGGTCGACGGAGAGCAGGCCGGAGCGCACGATCTCCGCCATGTACGCGGCCTCGTTCAGCGAGAGCGTGATCGCCGCGGCGAGGAACGGCGTGAACCAGCCGCTGCGGAAGACGGGCCAGATCTCCGGCAGCGCGTCCCAGACGAACAGGAGCTGGAGCAGCGTCGGCGTCGCGCGGAAGATCCACGTGTAGAAGAACACGCCGCCGCGTACCGTGCGCGAGCGGCTCCCCCGCCCGAGCGCGAGGAAGAAGCCGAGCACGATCGAGATCGCGAACGAGACGAACGTCAGCTCGAGCGCGAGCAGCGCTCCCCTCCAGAACGGTCTGGAGGAGAGCGCGACCCAGAAGATGTGGGTGTTGAAGCTCGCGAGCACGCGCTCGCCGAACCTACTTCACGTCACCCGGAGGGATCTTGTACTTCGCCGCGAGCTTGTCGAGCGTGCCGTTCTTCTTCAGCCCCTTGATCGCCGCGGAGATCTGCGCCCCGATCGCGTCCCCCTTGCGGTAGTAGACGCCGAACGCGTCGGGCGCCGCGAAGAGGAAGCCGATCGAGATCTTCCCCGGATGCTGCGCCTCCGAATAGGCGGCCTCCGTGTCCTGGCTCAGCACCGCGTCGGCGCGGCCGATCAGGATCTGCCCGATCGCGTCGCTGTCGCCCGGATACATGTGCAGCGTGAAGCCGATCTTCTTCTGGAGCGCCTGGAGATACTGCGCGTACTTCGTGCCCGCCTGCACCGCGACGCTCAGGCCCTTGAGAGAGTTCGGCGACGTGATGTGCTTCGGGTTGCCGCCGGCAACGATCAGCGCCCGGTGCGAGTGCATGTACGCGACCGCGGGGAACTGCTTCGTGCGGTCCGGGGTGATGAAGATGCCGCTGATCACGACGTCACAGCGCTGCGCGCCGAGCGCGGGCAGCAGGCCGGAGAAGGACGAGAAGACGTAAGTCGCCTTGCCGCCCATCTGCTTCGCGAGCGCGTTCGCGAAGTCGATGTCGAACCCGACGGGCTTGCCGCCCGTCGTCGTGTTCTCCATCGGCGGGAAGGTCGGGTTGTCGCAGTACTTGAACGACGTGCCCTGGGCAACGTGCGTACGTGCTCCGGCTGTCCCGACCGCGGTGAGTAAGACCGCGACCAGGGCCAGCAGGGAGAGCATGGTGACGGTCTTGCGCATCGCTCCTCCTCGGTTTGACCCCGTGGTCAGGAGAGCCTAGAGCGATACGAGCAAGGCTTGCAACTCGGGCAGGAGCGCCGGATCGATCGTGTGCTGGAGCGGCGACTCGAAATAGCGCGGCGCGGCACCTGCCTGCTCGAGCAGCGCGACCGCGCGGTGCGCGAACTCGACCGGGATCACAGGGTCGTACGTCCCGTGCGCGATCACGATCGGCGGGAACGGCGGCTCGAGGTCGGGCTCCCAGCCTTCGACCTCGGGGATGAACCCACTGAGCGCGATCAGCGCCGCGGGGCGCGGCCGGCCCTTGCCGAGCGCGAGCGCGTAGCTCATGACCGCTCCCTGCGAGAAGCCTCCGAGCACGATCCGCTCGTACGGGAGCGCGTCGAGCCACTCCGAGAGGAGCGCGTAGCTCTCGTGGAACGTGGGCGGATCCGGATAGCCGACGCGCGGCACGACGTACCAGTGGGCTCCCCCCGGCGACAGCGCCAGCGGCCCGCGCGGCGTGTACCCGTGGAAGCGCCGCTGCGGGTCGAACACGTCCAGCAGCGGGAAGAGGTCGTGCTCGTCGGCGCCGCGGCCGTGCAGGAGCACGAGCGCGCCCTCGGCCTCGCCCGCCGCGGGGCGCTCGAGGGCGCGGAGCGGAGCTATGCCCGTGTCCAGCCCTCGCGCGGGTCCGGCAGCGGCGTGAGCAGCGGCTCGACCTGCGCGCGCAGGTGCTCGAAGTCCGGCGGCAGGATCAGCTTCTCGCCGAGATGGACGAGGTCTTCGTCGGTCGTGAAGCCCGGCCCGAGCGTCGCGATCTCGAACAGGACGCCGCTCGGCTCGCGGAAGTAGATCGAGCGGAACCAGAAGCGGTCGACGATCGGTGTCGGCCGCCCGCCCGCCTCGGCGACGCGCTGCCGCCACGCCTCGTGGTCGTCCATCGTCGAGGCCCAGGCGACGTGATGCACGGTGCCCGCGCCCGGCGTGCCGTGCCCTTCGGGCGCGTCGTCGTACTCGATCCAGCCGCCGCGCAGCTCTCCGCGCGTGTCCCATCGCTGCCCCTCGCGCTCGAAGCCGATCGCCACGAGGAACGGGCCGGTGCGCAGCTCCGCGTTGCGCGCGTACGCACGCACGCCGTGGAAGCCCTGGAGCGCGAACTCGCGGGGGACCTCCGGATGGTCGGCGATCAGCGGCTCGTCGGGAACGTCCGCGACGACGAGCTCGTGCGCGAGCCCTTCCGGGTCGGTGAAGCGCACGACCTCCCCACTCCGCTCGACCCCGAGCCGCGCCGCCCAGAAGTCGAGCGCGTCGCTCGAGCCGACGCGCCAGACGACCGTGTGCACCATGCCGGCGCCGGCACTGCCCCGCGCGGCGCCCGGGTACTCGAAGAAGGTGATGTCGGAGCCGGCGTCGCCGTTCTCGTCGGCGTAGAAGAGGTGGTAGACGGTCGGGTCGTCCTGGTTCACCGACTTCTTCACGAGCCGCAGTCCGAGCACGCCGGTGTAGAAGTCGACGTTCTGCGGCGCGTTGCCGGTGATGCAGGTGACGTGGTGGATGCCGTCGAGTCTCATCGCCCTACCAACACTAACCAGCCGGGTAGAGCCAACGCCGGAGCAGACGTGTCAGCCGCGGCATCAGCAGCCAGGTCAGGGTCGGCACGAGGATCGCCACCGTGATCGGCCCTCGAGAACGCGTCCGATCAGCTCGGCGCGCGTCGGCGACTCCTCCCAGGCGGTAGGGCTCGCGCCGTCGGCGAACCGCTCGACCAGATGCCGGTCGGCGGCTCCGTCCGGCGCGAGGACGGTGGTGCCGAGATAGCCGGGAATCGCGCCGGCAGCGGCCGTCAGCTCCTGCGCCCATTGCGCGAAGTTCGCGTCGCGGCCGGCCCGGACGCGGCGCGTGACGACGACGGTGATCGGGTCAGCCAACACCGGCGAGCAGGAAGGCCCGGCTTTCCTTGAGCATCTCGCGCGCGATCACGAGGCGCTGGATCTCCTGCGTGCCTTCGTAGATCTGCGTGATCTTCGCGTCGCGCATGAAACGCTCGACCGGGTACTCCTTGATGTACCCGTAGCCGCCCAGGATCTGCACCGCGTCGGTGGCGACGGCCATCGCGACGTCGCCGCACTTGAGCTTCGCCATCGCGGACGCCTTCGTCAGCTCCGCGTCGTCGGCGCCGTCGTCGACCATCTGCCCGAAGCGGTAGAGCAGCCCGCGCGCGGCCTCCGTCTCCGTCTCCATGTCGGCGAGCTTCGCCTGGATCAGCTGGTGCGCCGCGATCGGCTTGCCCATCGTCTCGCGCGTCTTCGCGTACTCGAGCGCGTAGTCGGTCGCGCCCTGCGCGATCCCGAGCGCCTGCGCGGCGACGCCGGGGCGCGAGCGGTCGAGGATGCGCATCGCGATCGTGAAGCCCTCGCCTTCCGCGCCGAGCAGGTTGCCGGCGGGGATGCGGCAGTCGTCGAAGGCGAGCTCGCCCGTGGTCGAGCCGCTGATCCCCATCTTCGGCTCGAGCCGCGTCACCGCGAACCCGGGCGTGTCCGACTCGACGAGGAAGGCGGAGATGCCGGAGTGCCCCTTCGCCGGATCGGTCTTCGCGAACACCGTGTAGAGCGTCGCCACGCTCGCGTTCGTGATGAACCGCTTCGACCCGTTGAGCACGTACTCGTCGCCCTCGCGGCGCGCCGTCGTACGCATCGCCGCGGAGTCCGAGCCGGAACCCGCCTCGGTGAGCGCGTACGCGCACAGCCATTCGCCGGAGGCGAGCTTCGGCAGGTAGCGCTGCTTCTGCTCCTCCGTGCCCGCGAGCTTGAGCCCGAGCGAGCCGAGCTCCTGTACCGCGAGGATGAGCCCGCTCGTCGCGCACACTTTCGAGACCTCCTCGATCGCGATCAGCGCAAGCAACGTGCCGGTGCCGAGCCCGCCGTCGCGCTCGTCGAAGAAGAGGCCGAAGATGTCGTTCTCGCGGTAGAGCTCGACGACGTCCCACGGAAACGCATGCGATTCGTCGATCTCCGAGGCGCGCGGCGCGATCCGCTCCCGCGCGAGCGTGCGCACGAGCTCGCGGATCTCTCGCTGCTCGTCGGTCAGCCGGTCCCAGGCCACGCGCCGGATTCTAGTTGGCCTCTTCGACCGGTCTGTGACAGACGGCCTCGATGTTGTTGCCGTCGGCGTCGAGCACGAAGGCGCCGTAATAGCTCGGGTTGTACTGCTCGCGGATGCCGGGCGGCCCGTTGTCGCGGCCGCCGGCAGCGACCGCGGCCTTGTGGAAGGCGTCGACGGGGGCGTGGTCGTCGCAGTGGAACGCGACGTGCGTGCCGGTGCCGTACGGCTCGCGCTCCGAGACCCAGAACTTCGGCTTGTCGTCCGTGCCGAAGCCGACGGCCTTCCACTCGTCGAAGGCGATCACGACGCGGTAGCCGAGCGGCGCGAGCGCCTGCTCGTAGAAGGCGCGGCTCGCCTGGTAGTCCTTCACGTTCAGTCCGACGTGGTCGAACATCGTCAGCTTCCTCTCTCTCGTCCTGCTTGCGTTTCCGGGAGCTCGACGCGGAACGTCGCGTACGTTCCGACAGTGCTCTCGACGGTGATCGAGCCGTGGTGCGCGTCCACGATCGCCTTCGCGATCGCCAGTCCGAGACCGGTGCCCCTGACTGCCTGGTCGACCGCGGCGCGGGCCCGGAAGAACCGGTCGAACAGCCGCACCTGATCGGCGGGAGAGATCCCCGGCCCGCTGTCCGTCACCTCGAAGAGCGCGTGGCCGTCCTCGAACGCGGTACGCACGACGACGCGTCCACCCATGGGCGTGAACTTGATCGCATTCGAGACGAGATTGTCCATCATCTGCCCGAGTCGAAACGGGTCGCCCTGGATGTGCCGCGTCGCTCCCAGGCTCAGCGTCAACTGGATCTCCCTCGCATCCGCGCTCGGACGCGCAGACTCGACGCGGTCTGTCGTGAGCGCGTCGAGATCCGTCTCGCGGAGATCGAGGGCGAGCGCGCCTCCGTCCGTCTCGGCGATCAGCAGCAGGTCCCCGACGAGCTCCTGCAGCCGGTCCGCGTTTCGCTCCACGATTGCGAGGAACGTCTCCTGTTCCGAGGTCAGGTTCCCCGTCACGTTCTCGCTGACAAGGTCGAGATAGCCGATGATCGAGGTGAGCGGCGTGCGCAGCTCGTGCGAGACGGCCGCGACGAACTCCTGCCTGAGACGGCTCAGCTCGTCGGAGCGCGCCGCGTTGTCACGATCGATGCGGCCCGCTCTTCGCTGGAGCTCGAACTGCCAGATGAGCAGCGCCACCAGCAGCGCGGCCGCTGCGGCGGCGCCGATGAGCGCACGCTTGGCCTGCGGATTCGCGACCCGCGTCGCTCGCGCCAGGCGGCGACTCTCGGCCGCGACCGCCGACTCGAGACGGGTGAAGTCGCGATCGACCCGACCTTCCTCGGCCGGCGACGGCAGGCCGTTGCTTCCGATCGCCCGGTTGAAGCCGCTCGTCGATTGATCGACATAGGTGAGATAGGCAGGACGGATCCGATCGCTCTCGGCGCGATCGTACGCACGGACGGCCGCAAACGCCGCCGAGGTCACGTCGAGTACTCGGTCCCGGCTCGCCGCCAGTTGCGTCGTCGCTCCCTCGGCCTCGAGGCGCAGCCAGAACGCGTGGAGCTGTGTGGCTGCCCCCGCGAGCTCCTGCGTCCGCAGCGCCTGCCGCTCGACGTCGGCCGCGCGGTGGAGCAGGAACCCACCGATCGCCGCCGCCCCGATCGCGACGGCGAGCGAAGCGGCTGCGAGCCCATACAGCAGTCGCTGCTTGTGCTTGTCGAGCCAGTTCATGCTTCGACCGGGCCACGCACCGGATCGGATCCTAGTTACGCTCGTGAGGTGATCCTCGAGAACGGCGTCGTGCGCACCCTCGATCCGTCGCTCCCGCTCGCGCGGGCGCTCGCGATCGCCGGCGGGCTCGTCGCCGGCGGCGTCGGCGTCCACGAGACGGCGCTCGCGAGCCCGGAGACGGTCGACCTCGGCGGCCGCTGCGTCCTCCCCGGTTTCACCGATTCGCACGTCCACTTCCCCACGTGGGCGATCGCGCAGAACGAGGTGCGGCTCGACGGCTGCGCGTCGCTCGACGAGGCGCTCGCCCGCGCGCGTGCCGCGGCCGCAGCGCTGCCCGAGGGCCGCGGTCTGCGCGGGTACGGCTGGCGCAGCGGCGACTGGCCCGGCGGCGGCGACCCGACGAAGGAGGATCTCGACGCGTTCACCGGCTCGCGTCCCGCAGCGCTGATCGCGAAGGACTACCACTCGCTCTGGCTCAACTCGGCCGCGCTCGCCCTCGCCGGCGGCGACCTCGACGTCAAGGGCGGCGTCGTCGAGCGCGACGCGGCCGGCGAGCCGACCGGCGTGCTGCGCGAGGAGTCCGCATGGCGGTTCAAGGAGCGCTACCTCATCGTCCCCGACGCGGAGTACCTCGACGCGATGCGCGCCGGCGTCAAGCTCGCGCACACGCGCGGCGTCACGTGCGTCCACGACAAGGACGGCTGGCTCGGCGCCGCCGGCCTCTGGCAGCGCCTCGACGAGCACGGCGGCCTCACGCTCCGCGTCTGGCAGTCGGTTCCGCACGAGAAGGTGACCGAGCTGCGCTCGCTCGGGCTGCGCAGCGGCATCGGCTCGGCGATGCTGCGGATCGGCTACCTGAAGGTGTTCATGGACGGGGCGCTCGGCTCGCAGACGGCGTGGATGCTCGACGGGAGCGGCGTTCGCATCACGAGCGGCGAGGAGCTCGCCGAGATCGTGCTCGCCGGAGCCGAGGCCGGCTGGCCGGTCGGCGTGCACGCGATCGGCGACCGCGCGAACCGGGAGGCACTCGACGCGTTCGAGCAGACGCGCGACGTGTGGCAGCCGCTCGGGCTGCGGCAACGGATCGAGCACGCGCAGTGCGTCGACCCGGCCGACCTGCCGCGCTTCGCGCAGATCGGCGTCGCCGTCTCCGCGCAGTTCACGCACGCGCCCTCGGACCGCGACCTCGCCGAGCGGTTCTGGGGCGACCGGCTCGAGGGCACGTACGCCTTCCGCACGCTGCTCGACTCGGGCGCGCTCGTCGCCAACGGCTCGGACGCGCCGATCGAGGAGCTCGACCCGTGGGCCGGCGTCGTCGCCGGCGTCCTGCGCACGCGCGACGAGCGGCCGGCCTGGCGGCCCGAGGAGGCGCTCACACTCGAGCAGGCGCTCCACGCGACGTGCGTCGCTCCCGGCTGGCTCTCCCACGACGAGCGCCGACGCGGGACGCTGCTCCCGGGCCACGCGGCCGATCTCGTCGTGCTCGACCGCGACCCGCTCGCCTGCGAGCCGCACGAGCTGCCGGACGTGCACGTGGTGGCGACGATGGTCGCCGGTCGCTGGGTGCACAACCCGCCGCCCTGGCATTAGTCAACACCGCTGCGCCGCAGGACTTGCTCGGCGTCCGCCCCGTGCGGGACACTCGCACGCGGAAGTCCCTTTCTCACAGGAGGGCGAATGGAAGCTGCAACAGCAGGTAGCGGCGGGAAGTTCGAGCATCTGCGCGAGCACTCGATCGGACTGCCGCAGGTCCTCTTCCAGTCGATCACGCACATGGCGCCAGGAGCGGCCGTGGCGTACTCGATCTACATCTCCGTGCCGTTCTCACGGCAGGCGCTCGCGCTCTCGGTCCTGCTCGCGCTGCTCGCGTGCCTCTGCGCGGCGACGGCGATCGGCCAGCTGGCGAAGCAGTATCCGTCCGCCGGCGGGTTGTACACCTATGCGGCGCGCTCGCTCGGTCCCTGGGCGGGCTTCTTCGTCGCGTGGCTGTTCATCCTCTTCGAGCCGCTCGTGGCGCCGTTCCTCTACCTCGAGTTCGGCTGGGCGATGCACGAGGTGATGGGCAGCGAGGTCGGCTGGCACTACTCCGGCCAGTGGTGGATCTGGGCGGCCCTGATGACGGTGATCGTGTTCCTGCTCACCTACCGCGACATCCGCCTCTCGACCACCGCCGGCGTGATCCTCGGCGCGTTCGAGATCGCCGTGTTCGGCGCGCTCGCACTCTGGATGCTGTTCTCCAACACGAGCAAGCTCAACATCCAGCCGTTCGAGCCGCACAACGCGCTCGGCGGGTGGAGCGGCGTCTTCCGGGGCATGGTGTTCGCGATCCTCGCGTTCATCGGCTTCGAGGCGGCGGCCCCACTCGGGGAAGAGGCGAAGCATCCGCGGCGCACCGTGCCGTTCGCGGTCGTTGGCTCCGCCCTGGCGATCGGCGTGTTCTACATCCTCTGCGCGTACGCGTGGGTGTTCGGAGCCGGCTTCAACAACTTCGTGACGCAGGCGACGGGCGCCGACCCGTGGCGCAACCTCGGCAAGGTGTTCTGGAGCACGGGATGGATCATCGTCTTCCTCGCGATCTGCAACTCGATCGCGGCGAACTCGAATGCGGCCGTGAACGCGGCGACGCGAGTGTTCTATGCACTCGCGCGCAACGGACTCGCGCCGCGCCGCCTCGGGCACGTGCACCCGAGGTACAAGACGCCGTCCACGGCGATCATCTGGATGAGCGGCTTCGCCTTCATCCTGTCGCTGCTGCTCGGCTGGAAGTGGGGCCCGCTGATCGGGTTCTCGCTGATCGCGACGCTCGCAGTGATCATCGTCGTGGTCGTGTACATGCTGATCTGCGCAGGTGCGATCTGGGAGTACTGGGTGAAGCGGCGCGCCGAGTTCAATCCGCTGCTGCACCTCGTGCTGCCGGTCGGCGGGATCGTGCTCTTCTTCTTCCCGCTCTATTACCAGTACTACAAGTTCGTCCCGACGTACCCGATCAAGTACGCGAACTGGATCGCGATCGGGTGGATCGCGGCCGGGATCGTGCTCACGATCTGGCTCTCGACGGCGCGGCCGGAGCGGCTGCGTGACATGGAGCGCGTCTACGTCGAGGATGAGACACTCTCACCAGCGGATGCCGCAGCACAGTTTCCTGTCGCGTGACCAGGTGATCTGGTCGTTCGGGCCCGACCTCCAGCCTGTGCTGGAGGTCGAGCCCGGCGCGACTGTCACCTTCGAGACGAACGACTGCTTCACGGGCCAGATCCGCAGCGAGGACGACCTCGTCACGGACATCGACCTCGGCCGGATCAACAGCGCCACCGGCCCCGTTGCGGTGAAGGGCGCCGAGCCGGGCGACTCGCTGATCGTGGAGATCCTCGATGTGCGCCCGGTCGAATGGGGCGTGGCGACGCTCATTCCCGGCTTCGGACAGCTGATCGAGCAGGTGCAGAAGCCGCTCACCCGTCTGTTCGAGGTGAAGGACGGGATGATCCGGCAGAACGACCGGATCGCGTTCCCGGCGCGGCCGATGGTCGGCGTCGTCGGCGTCGCCACCGGCGGCGAGGAGCTCTCGAACGGACTCGCAGGACAGCACGGCGGCAACCTCGACGACCATCTGCACGGCAAGGGCGCGAAGATCTTCTTCCCCGTGCGCCAGCCGGGCGGCATGTTCGCGGTCGGCGACATGCACGCGTCGATGGGCGACGGCGAGATCTGCTTCACCGGCGTCGAGATCGCCGGCGAGGTCGACGTTCGCTTCGGGCTCCTGAAGGGGAAGCAGGCCCGCTGGCCCGTGACGGAGCTGGCCGACCGCTGGCTGCCGCACGCGACGGCCTACGACTTCGCGGACGCGCTCCAGCTCGTCTCCGAGGAGGCGGCGCAGCTGCTCGTGGACGAGCACGGCTTCTCGATCGAGGACGCGTTCATCTTCCTCTCCGTCGCCTGCGACGCCGGGGTGGCCCAGGCCTGCAAGCCGGCGGAGGGATTCGGGACGATCGCCCGCTTCTCGATCCCGAAGATCGACGCCTGCCCGGCGCCATTTCACGTCTAGAGCCGACGGCTACAATCTGCCCCATGCAGCAACGGACGATGAACGCCGTCCACGAGTCGGGCACCTGTGCGGTCGCGGCCTGCGCCGAGATCATCGGCGCCAAGTGGACGGCACTGCTCGTCCACGACCTCTCCGAGGGGCCGCGGCGCTTCTCCCAGCTCGAGCGCTCGTGCAGCGGCATCAGCCCGCGGACGCTTGCCGAGCGGCTTCGCGTGCTCGAGCACGAGGGCATCCTCGTGCGGCGCAGCTATCCGGAGTCGCCGCCGCGCGTCGAGTACGAGCTGACCGCGAAGGGCGCGTCGCTGCTCCCGATCATCGACGCGATGCGCGAGTTCGGGCACTCGTGGCTGCCGTGCGGCCACGACCACGGGCACGCGCACCTCGTGCTCGCGCAGTCCGACTAGAGAGCCGCGAGCGCCGTGTAGAGCGCGGCGGCCGTGGCCACGCCCTGCTCGAAGTAGCGCACGAGGAACTTCTCGTTCGGCGAGTGGACGTTCGACTCGGGCAGCCCGAAACCGGTGAGGATGGTGGGGATGCCCTTGTCGGTGAGCGCCGGCATGATCGGCAGCGTCCCGCCCGTCCGGACGAGCAGCGGCTTCACGCCGAGCACCTGCTCGAATGCCTCGAGGCCGAGCTGGATCGCGGGCGCGTCCGGATCGACGAGGCCGGGCGCGGAGCCGGACCAGCGCACGTCGAGCTCGGCGCCCGCGGGCGCGGCCGCGCGCAGCAGCCGCTCGGCGGCGGCCCCGATCGTGTCGACGTCCTGGCCGGGCGCGAGGCGGATCGTGCACTCGCCCGCCGCGTGCACCGACAGCGTCGTGTTCCGCAGCCCGGGCTTGCCGCCGAGGATGCCGTTCACGTCCGCGGACGGCTCGGCCCACGTGCGCGTGTAGAACTCCGCCTCGGCGCGCGCGTCGAGCGGCTGCGCACCCTGGCCGCGGATCTCTTCGCCGCCGGCGGGAAGGGTGGCCCACGCGGCGAGCTCCGCGGCGGTGGGCGGGGCGATCCCTGCACGCAATGGTTCCGGCAGGCGCCCGTCCGGTCCCGCCAGCACCGCGTCGAAGCAGCGCATGAGCACGTGGATCGCGTTGAGGGCGGCGCCGCCGTACATGCCCGAGTGGAGATCGCGCTCGCCCGTCTTCACCTTCACGTCGAACGCGATCAGGCCGCGCGTGGCGAGATCGAATACCGGCACGTCGAGCCGGAGCATGCCGCCGTCGAAGATGATCGCCGCGTCGGCGCCGCGCTCGTCGACGGCGAGATAGTCGACGATCGTGTGCCCGCCGATCTCCTCCTCGCCGTCGCACGCGAAGCGGAGATTGACCGGCAGCGCGTTCGCCGCGGCGAGCTGCTGCGCCGCCTTGAGCAGGATGAAGACCTGGCCCTTGTCGTCGGTGACGCCGCGGGCGTACGCCCAGTCGTCGCGGACGGTCAGCTCGAAGGGGTCGGTGTCCCAGAGGTCGAGCGGCGCCGGCGGCTGGACGTCGAAGTGGCCGTAGCAGAGGACAGTCGGCGCGTTCGCCGGGTCGGTCGAGGCGGGGATCTCCCCCAGCGCGAGCTCCTTCTCGCCGAACGGCGTCAGCTCGGCGGTGCCGCCGGCCTCGCGGATGCGCTCGCAGACCCATTCGCCCGCGCGCTTCACGTCCTCGCGGAACGCAGGGTCGGCGCTCACGGAGGGGATCGCGATGAACTCGCTCAGCTCGCGCTGCCAGGACTCGTTCATGGGCGCAGGCTAACGGATCCTGTCCATCCGCAACGGAGCTAACAACTGCTACCTGGTTTGAACCAGGTAGCAGTCTTTTTGTTACGCCACGTCTTTCAGCGAGTGCGCGTCCGCGAGCGCGCGCAGCTTCTTCAGCGACTGGTTTTCTATTTGCCGTATTCGCTCGCGCGTGACGTTGAACGTCCGCCCCACCTCGTCGAGCGTGCGCGGATGCTCGCCGTCGAGGCCGTAGCGGAGCTCGAGCACGCGGCGCTCGCGGTGGGAGAGCGTCGAGAGGATCTTGCGCAGCGTCTCCCTGCGCATCGCCACGTCCGCTGCCTCGTCCGGGAGCGGCGCGTTCTCGTCGGTGAGGAAATGCCCGAACTCGGACTCCTCCTCGTCGCCGACCGGCTTCTCGAGCGACACCGGCGTCTGCGCGCTGCGCATGATCTGCTCGACCTCGTCGAGCGGCAGGTCGAGATCGATCGAGATCTCGAACGGGGTCGGCTCGCGGCACAGCTCGGCACGCAACTTGCGCTCGCTGCGCACGATCTTGTTCAGCTTCTCGACGACGTGCACCGGCATCCGGATCGTGCGCGCCTTGTCCGCGAGCGCGCGCGCGACCGCCTGCCGGATCCACCATGTCGCGTACGTCGAGAACTTGAAGCCCTTGCGATAGTCAAACTTCTCCGCCGCGCGCACGAGCCCGATCGTCCCCTCCTGGATCAGATCGAGGAACGGGAGGCCCTGGTTGCGGTAGCGCTTCGCGATCGACACGACGAGGCGGAGGTTCGCCTCCACCATCTCCTGCTTCGCAGTGTGGTCGCCGCGCTCGATGCGCTTTGCGAGCTCGACCTCCTGCGCCGCGGTGAGCAGGTCGACCTTGCCGATGTCCTTGAGGAAGAGCTGAAGCGAGTCGGTCGAGATCTCGCGCGCCTCCGCCACGACTTCCTTCTCCTCGACCTCGACGACGGCGACGACGTCGATCTGCATCTCCTCGAGCGTGCGATAGAAGTCGTCGATCTGGCCGGTGTCGAGATCGAGCTCGTCGAGTGCGAGCGCAATCTCGTCGGCGCTCAGCGATCCGGCCGCCTGTCCCGTCTCGAGCAGCAGACGCGCTTCGTCCGTCTCGAAGATGTCCGCGACCTCGCGGACTGCCCGACCTTCAACCGCTGCGCTCACGTGCCTCCCCCTGCCTTGAAACCCCGTGTGCCAAGGACGACGACTTGACGATGCCGCACTGTGCCATGCCGATCGGACACCGCGCCATAGGCCGATCGGCTCATCTTCAACCTACCTGGTCCCAGCCTTGGCAATCTGAGCCAGAAACGCCTCCGCCTGAGTAGCGTAGATCGACTTCGGGTTGTCCGCAATCGCCAGTTTGAGTTGCGTTTCGCCCTTCTTCAGCTGGCGCGTCGCGATCAGGAGCAAGCCGAGGTGGAAGCGGACGACGGCGGCCTTCGGGAACACGCCGGTGAGCGGGCCGAGGCGTGAGAACGCCGTCACCGGCTTGTCCTTCGAGAAGGAGCCGACGGCAGCCGCCGTCAGGGCGACCGGATCGTGCGGCGCGAGCGCGGCAGCGGCGGTGAACTGCCGTTCGGCGGAGATCGGCCGGCGCAGGTTCCAGAGCGCGACGCCGTAGAGGAGCTTCGCGTTCGCGTCGGGCCGCGCCGCGTTCCGCGCCAGCACGGCGAGCTGCTGCGCGGCGGGCAGCTTCGCGACCGCCACCGGCGGGGTCAGCGGCGTGAGGATGAACGGGAGCCCGGGCTGATAGAGCGGATGGAGCAACGTCTCGGCGTCGACGGCGGACGGAGAGTCCGGCTGCACGGTGTTGGCGCGGCGCCAGGACGCGACGGCGTCCGCGTCCCGGCCCGACCAGAGATACGCGAGCCCGAGATGGAGCTCGGCGAGCGCGCTCTGCGGATGCGCGCTCACGATCCGCTTCAGATCGTCGAGCGCGTGCCCGGGCCAGCTCGCAAACGCGGCGCCGATCTGCGCGTCGAGGGAGTGGTAGCGCGCGAAGATCGTCGCCGCCTGCGGGCGGTGGCCTGCGGCGTAGAGCTTCGCCGCCTGCGCGAGCGCCCGGGTCTCGGCGTCGTCGCGCACGCCGAAGTCGAGCTGGAGCGGAGGCACTCCCTTGCGCGGCGCGGTCACGGCGCCGGGGACGGTCGTCTGCTCCCCGCGCGTCTGGAGGAGCGTCACGCCCACGGCCGCCACGGCCGCCACCGCTCCGGCGAGCGCGACGACGAGGAAGACCCGGGTACGAGCGTTCATCGGCCGCGACACTAGCGGAGCGGCGCGGCCCTGCTTGCGGCCGCTATATTGAGGGAAGTAATGCCTACGTATCGCGAGCTCCTCCAGCAGGTGAAGGCCGAGATCGACGAGGTGGACTCCGCGCGCGCGCGCGAGCTCCTCGACGGTTCCGAGTCGCCGCTCTTCGTCGACGTCCGCGAGCCCGACGAGTGGAACGACGGGCACATCCCCGGCGCCGTCCACGTCGCCCGCGGGCACCTCGAGTCGCGCATCGAAGGCGCAGCGCCCGACCAGGCCCGGCCGATCGTCGTCTACTGCGCCGGCGGATCGCGCTCCGCGTTCGCGGCGAAGTCGCTCCAGGAGCTCGGCTACGAGAACGTCGTCTCGCTCGCGGGGGGCTACACCGACTGGAAGCGCAACGGCTTTCCCACGCAGCTGCCCCGCACGCTCGACGCGGAGAAGCGCTCGCGCTACAGCCGCCACATTCTCATCCCGGAGGTCGGCGTCGAAGGGCAGCTGAAGCTGCTCGAGTCGCGGATCCTGCTGATCGGCGCCGGCGGACTCGGCTCCCCCGCCTCGCTCTATCTCGCGGCGGCCGGCGTCGGCACGCTCGGCATCGTCGACGACGACCGCGTCGACGCGTCGAACCTCCAGCGCCAGATCGCGCACTCGACCGAGACGCTCGGCGACTGGAAGGCCGACTCCGCCAAGGCGACGATCGAGGCGCTGAACCCGGACGTGAACGTGCTCACGTACAAGGAGCGCCTCACCTCCGAGAACGTCGACCGGATCCTCGCCGACGGCTGGGACGTGATCGTGGACGGCGCCGACAACTTCCCGACGCGCTACCTCGTCAACGACGCGTCCGTCTTCCACGACATCCCCGTCGTGCACGGCTCGATCTACCGCTTCGAGGGGCAGGCGACCGTGTTCAAGCCGCACGAGGGCCCCTGCTACCGCTGCCTCTTCCCGCAGCCGCCGCCGCCCGAGCTCGCACCGAGCTGCTCCGAGGGCGGCGTGCTCGGCGTGCTGCCCGGCATCATCGGCTCGCTCCAGGCGAACGAGGCGCTGAAGCTCGCGCTCGGCATCGGCGAGACGCTCGCCGGCCGGCTGCTGCTCTTCGACGCGCTCTCGACCGAGTTCACCGAGGTTTCGCTCCGCCGCGATCCCAACTGCCCGGTCTGCGGCGACCAGCCGACGATCACCGAGTACATCGACTACGTCGAGTTCTGCCAAGGGAGGCCGACGCACGCATGAAGACCGTTCGCATTCCGCCCACGCTTCGCAGCGAGACCGGTGGCGAGCGGCAGGTGCACGCCGCCGGCGGCACCGTCCGCGAGCTGCTCGACGACCTGATGACGAAGTTTCCGGGGCTGCGCAGCCAGCTCGTGGAAGACGATGAGATCGCGCCGTTCGTGAACGTCTACGTCGAGGGCGAGGACGTGCGCACGCTCGAAGGGCTCGACACGCCCGTCGAGGACGGCAACACCGTCATCCTCTTGCCCGCGATGGCCGGCGGTGCCCCCGCACCACTGGTCGCGGCCGGCTCTCGGCCGGCGGAGCCGGCCTCCGCCGCCCGCTCGGCCCGCTGAGGCCACGATGACTTCCGGGGTCGTATTTTCATACCGTCCCCTCCGTCCTCGCAGGCTCATCGGGCCGCCAGAGGCGCGGGGTGCCTAACAGCGTCGTCGTCCCGAGCCTGCTCGACCTCGTCGGCAACACTCCACTCGTCGAGCTTCCGCGCCTCTCGCCCAAGACGTCCGTGCGGCTCTACGCGAAGCTCGAAGGCCAGAACCCGACCGGCTCGATCAAGGATCGCATCGCGAAGGCGATGATCGAGGCGGCCGAGGCGGCGGGCGAGCTCCAGCCCGGCCGCGAGCTGCTCGAGCCGACGAGCGGGAACACCGGCATCTCGCTCGCGCTCGTCGCGAAGCTGAAGGGCTACCCGCTGACGTGCGTGCTTCCCGAGAACGCGACGGAGGAGCGGCGGCTGCTGCTGCGCCTCTACGGCGCGACGATCGTCGACTCGCCCGGCGCGGAAGGCTCGAACGGCGCCGTTCGCCTCGCGCTCGAGCTGGCGGAGCGCGAACCGCGCTACTTCATGCCGTTCCAGTACGCGAACCCGGCCAACCCGCGCGCCCACTACGAGGGCACCGGCGCCGAGATCGCCGAAGCGCTCGACCGCGTCGACGTGCTCGTCGCCGGGCTCGGCACCGGCGGCACGCTGATGGGGACGGGCGAACGGTTGCGCGAGACCTTTCCCGACATCGTCGTCGCGGCGGCGGAGCCGCTGCCGGGCGACTCGGTGATGGGACTGCGCTCGCTCGAGGACGGCTACGTGCCGCCGATCCTCGACGTCTCGAAGCTCGACCGGAAGGTGCTCGTGTCGAACGAGGAGTCCGTGACGGCGGTTCGCGCACTGCTCGACAAGGAGGGGATCTTCGCCGGCATCTCCTCCGGCGCAGTCGTACACGTCGCGCAGCGGCTCGCCGCCGAGCTCGACGCGGGCGTCGTCGTGTGCGTGCTCGCCGACGGCGGCTGGAAGTACCTGAGCGCGCCGTTCTGGCGCGCGGACGACGTCGCGGAATCGATGGACCGCACGCTGTGGTGGTGACCGTTCCGGCGGCCGTCCGCGCAGAGCTCGCGGCGCATGCGCACGAGGAACAGCCGAATGAAGCATGCGGGCTCGTCGTCCTCAAGGACGGCGTCGCGGAGCGGTACCACCGCGGCCGCAACGCCGCCGCCTCGCCGTATCGCTTCGAGCTCGACGTCGACCCGGAGCTCTGGTTCCTCGAGGACGACGGCTACGACCTCGCCGTCTTCCACTCCCATCTCTCGTCGCCGCCGCGGCCGTCGCGCACCGACGTCGAGAACATCGGCCTCTGGGAGGGGAAGCCGTACCTGATCTACTCGCTGCGCGAGGACGCGCTCGGCGCGTGGCGGATCAGCGGCGGCGCGATCGAGCCGCTTGCGCTCACCCAGTGACCTTGAAGGTGCCCTTCATGCCCGCCCTGGCGTGGACGTCGCACTGATACGTGTACGTACCCGCCTTGAGCTTCACGGTCCAGGTCTGCGACCCGGTGAACGGCACGGTCGTCGTCTTCTTCACGCCCGGGCCGATCAGGTGGAAGTTGTGAATCGAGGACTTGTCCTGGACGGTGATCGTGTACGTGCCGGCCTTGAGCGTCTTCACGAGCTTGCCGCCGCTCTTGAGCGTGATCGTGAAGCCGGGGCCGGTCACGCCGACGAGCTTCGGGGTGGCCGCCGTCGCGGTCGCCGCGGTGGCGAGAACGGCGGTCGAGAGAGCGAGCGCAAGCAGGAGGCGTTGAGGCATGAGCGTCCTTTCGGTCGATGCTGTGGCCTTCCTCGGGTACGCCCGCACAGCACCGCCGGTTTTCGCCGGTGGTCAGACCGCTAGGTCACGTCCCCGGTGCGGCCACGCCGCACGAGATAGACGGAGACGGAAAGGCTGACCGCGAGGAAGCCGAGCAGTCCCAGCTCGAGCAGGAGATTGGTGAGCGCGCGCCCGCCGGGGGGCGGCCGCTCGAACTGGGCGGTGACGATGAGGATCCGCCGCACGACGGCGATCAGGCCGATGAACAGGAACGGCTCGACGACGATCTCATGCGTGCGCAGCACGAACCGCAGCGTGTAGACGAGCTCCGCGATGATCAGCGTCAAGAGGATGCGGTCGAGCACGTTCACGCCGATGTCGACGGCGCCCTGTCCGGCCGAGACCGCGTGGTAGAGCTCGTTGACGGTGCCGACCAGCACGAGCACGGCGGCCGCGGCCAGCAGGACGCCCACCGCCGCGTAGAGCAGCACCTCGAAGCCGACGAGCCCCGCGAGGAGGCCGCGGCCCGCTGCACGCTCGTCTCGGCCGCCGGGCGGAGTGGTGGGATCCAACGCCATCGCGCCCGCTACTCCACGTCGTCCTCGGGCGCCGCGAGCAGATCGACGGCGGGCTGCCGCGTCCGCTCCTGGAACGTGACCGCCATCCACTCGATGCGGTTGCCGTCCACCTCGAGCACGTCGAAGCGCATGCCGTTGAACGACACGTCGTCGCCGGGCTCGGGCGCGCGCCCGAGCTGGCCGAAGACGAAGCCGGCCACGGTGTGAAAGTCCTCCTCCGGCAGCTCCGTGTTGAAGCGCTCGTTGAACTCGTCGATCGGGAACATGCCGTTGATCCGCCACGTGTCCTCGTCCACCTGGACGAGCTGCTCCTCCGACACGTCGAACTCGTCCTCGATCTCGCCGACGATCTCCTCGAGCAGGTCCTCGAGCGTGCAGACGCCGACCATCGCGCCGTACTCGTCGACGACGACCGCAAAGTGGTTGCTCGTGCGCCGGAAGTCCTGGAGCAGCGAGGCGAGATCCTTCGTCTCCGGGACGACATAGGCGGTGCGCAGCAGCTCGTCCAGGCGCACGGTCTCGAGGCCGCGCTCGTGGATGGCCGAGAACAGGTCGCGCACGTGCAGCACGCCGACGATGTCGTCGAGCGTCTCCCGGTAGACCGGGTAGCGCGTGTACGGCGAGTCGAGCACCGTCTCGAGCGCCTTCTCCGGCGGGAGGTCGACGGAGAGGGAGACGACGTCGGGTCTCGCGACCATCACGTCGGCGGCGTCCTTGTCGGCGAAGTCGAAGACCTTGTCGATCATCTGGCGCTCGTCCTGCTCGATCTCGCCCTGCTCGGTCGAGCGGGTGAGGAGCATGCGCAGCTCCGCTTCGGAGTGGACGCCGCGCTCCACGCCGGGCGGCTTGACCCCGAGCACTCGCAGCACGACGTCGGTCGAGTGCCGCAGGACCCAGATCAGCGGTCCGGAGAGCGCAAAGAACGCGCGCACGGGCGCCGAAAGCCACAGTGCCGTGCCCTCGGCGTGGCTGAGCGCGATCCCCTTCGGCACGAGCTCGCCGATCACGACGTGGAAGAAGGTGAGGATCAGATAGGCGAGGACGATCGCGCCGATCGTGGCCACGAGCGGCTTGAACGCCTTCGAGAGCGCGTGCTCACCGAGCGCGCCGATGCCGAGCGAGGTGAGCGTGACGCCGAGCTGCATCGCCGCGATGAACCGCGGCGGGTCGCCGGTGATGCGCAGCACGTCGCGGGCGCGCCGGTTGCCCTGGTGGTGGAGCTCGATGATCCGCGTCCGCCGCGCCGTCACGAGCCCGTACTCGGCCGCGACGAAGAACGCGTTGAGGAGGATCAGGACCGCAACGCCGGCCAGTTCCAGAAAGAGGGTCACGCCCCTACCCCAGTCGGGGCGCAGGTACTAGGCGGGATATCGTCCACCAGCTAGGCGCCAGTATAGGTAACGCCCCGGTCGTCCTCGTCGCGCAGGGCGCGTCCGAGCACGACGAGCCGCTCGAGGTGCGAGAGCGCCTCGGCGACGGCGAAGCGGCGCTGGATCGGCTCCAGCTCGCTGCCGAAGAGGGCATGCGAGACCTCGTAGCCGCTGCGCGGCCCCTCGGCGAGCGCGGCCTCCGTCTTGTCGAGCCGCCGTTCGTGGTGGGCGACGATCTCGCGGGCGCGGCCCGCCGGGTCGGCGACCGTGGCGCCGTGGCCGCCGTACGAGATCCGCGGGGCGAGCTCGGCGACGCGGTGAAGCGAGTCGACGTAGTCGCCGAGCGGGTCGGGCCGGCTCTCGGGGTAGAGGCCGATCGCCGGCGTGATCGGCGCGAGGATGTGGTCGCCGCCGATCAGGACGTCGTCGCGATAGAGGCAGAGGTGACCGTCGGCGTGTCCGGGCGTCGCGAGCACGCGCCAGCCGTCCACCTCGTCCCCCGGCTCGACGAGCGCCGGGTTCCACGCGAAGCGGACGAAGTCGGCGAAGACGTGCCCCGACTCGATCAGCTCGTCGGCCACCGTCGGCGGGACGCCGTTGAGCACGAACCACTCGGCGATCCGCTCGGGCCAGTCGGTCGACCCCCACACGCGCTCGCACTGCGCGTAGTCGATGCGGCCCTGGAGCACGGGAGCGCCGGTCGCCTCCGCCGCCGCCTCGGCGCCGCCGACGTGGTCGGGGTGCATGTGCGTGATGAAGATGCGGGCGACCGGGCCGTCGAGCTGCGTGAGGATCTCGGCCCACGGCGTCTCCATCAGCCCGAGGCCCGTGTCGACGAGCGTCCACCCGTCGTCGGCGCGCAGCAGGTAGCTGTGCACGTGCCGCGGCCCGGACGGCAACGGCAGCGTCAGCCGCAGGATCCCCGGCTCCAGCTCGACCGGCCTCCCGAACGTATGTTCGATATGATCAGGCATAGGGATGCGCGTCGAGTATCGCGAAGAGCCCTGCCGCTCCGCGCTGAACCGCGTGCAGGGGATGCCGTTTCCGTGGAGCCTGAACCCGTACATGGGCTGCGCGCACCGCTGCACATTCTGTTACGTGCGCGCATTCGAGCTGCGCGCCGAACGGCCGTCGGGCGAACGGTACGGCACGAGCATCCGCGTGAAGACGAACGTCGCCGAGGTCCTGCGGCGCGAGCTCGCGCGCCCGTCCTGGCAGCGCGAGCCCGTCTCGATCGGCGCGGCAACCGACCCGTACCAGCCGGCAGAGGGGCGCTATCGGCTCACGCGCGCCTGCATCGAGGTGCTCGCCGCGGCGGCCACCCCGTTCTCGATCATCACGCGCGGACCGCTGATCGTCCGCGACGTCGACGTGCTCGCGGCGGCCGCGCGGCGCGCGAACGTCTCCGTCGTCTTCTCCGTGCCGACGCTCGACCTGGAGGTCTGGCGACGCACCGAGCCGGGAACCGCGCCGCCGCGACAGCGGCTGCGCGCGCTCCGCGAGCTCGTCGAGGCCGGGGTCGACGCCGGCGTCGCGATGGCGCCGATCCTGCCCGGGCTCAGCGACCGGCCCGAGCTGCTCGCGGAGGTCGTGCGCGCGGCGCGGGCGGCCGGCGCGACGAGCATCTGGGCGAGCCTCCTCCATCTCAAGCCGGGCACCCGCGAGCACTTCCTCGGCGCGCTCGCGCGCGACTGGCCCGAGCAGCTGCCGGCGTACGAGCGCCTCTACGCGGAGCGCGCGTACCTCCCCGCCGAGCAGACGAAGCCCGTCCGGCAGCGCGTCGGCGCGCTCGCGCGCGCGCACGGCATCGGCGACCGCCGGCGG